>JBBCKI010000073.1:0-40053 GCA_037190965.1 Chthoniobacteraceae bacterium | reverse complement strand
CCCCCCCCCCCCCCCCCCCCCCCCCCCCCCCCCCCCCCGCACTCCTTCCAGCCGAAGGCTCACTTCTTTCAATTCGTAAACACAGCCAGTCGCGGCTCAACCCTCCGCCGCGCGCCCATGCTCGTGCCGGATATCCAGCCCGCGGTAGAGGTAGTAAACCTCCTCCGCGATATTCTGCGCATGATCGGCGGCGCGCTCGATGGCCTTGGCGATGGTCATCAGATTCACCGCGCGCGTGACATTCCCCGGGTTTTGCATCATCAGCTCGGTTAACTCGAGCGCCACCCGGCGGTTGAGGTCATCGACCTCCTTGTCGCGCGGAATGATGTCACGGGCCGCTTCGTAGGTTCCCTCCACGAAGGCGGTGATCGCGTCGTGCAGCATCCGCTGCGCCAGCGAGGCCATCTCCGGGATGTCGACCAGCGGGGCGAGCTGCGGCTCGGCATTGAGAGCCCGCGCGCGCCGCGCGATGGTGGTGGCCTGGTCGGCGATCCGCTCCAGGTTGGTGGAGATCTTTGAGGCGGCGAGCATCAGCCGCGAGTCGCGGGCAATGGGGCCGTGGGTCGCCATATAGGTGATGACCTTCTCGTCAACTTCGATCTCCAGCAGGTCGATGGTGGAGTCTTCGGTCTCAACGGAATCGGCCAGGCTGTTGTCCCGTTCCACCAGGGCGCGCACGGAAAGGGTCAGGTTGCGGTCGGTGAGACTCGACATCAACAGCAAAGTCTCGCGGATCGCCGTTAGCTGTTCTTCAAAGGGATGGCTCATAGTCAGGATTCAGGGCTCAACCGAAGCGGCCGGTAATATAGTCTTCCGTTTGTTTTTCCGAAGGATTGGTGAAAATCTTTTCCGTGCGGTTGAGTTCGATCAGCCGCCCCATGAAGAAGAAGCCCGTATAGTCGGAGCAGCGCCCCGCCTGCTGCATGTTATGGGTAACAATGACAATGGTGTAATGCTTCTTCAATTCGAAGATCAACTCTTCCACCTTGGAGGTGGCGATCGGGTCGAGCGCAGAGCACGGTTCGTCCATGAGGAGAATCTCCGGTTCCACGGCGATGGCCCGCGCGATGCATAGTCTCTGCTGCTGGCCGCCGGAGAGCGAAAGGCCGCTCTGGTGCAAGCGGTCCTTCACTTCGTCCCATAACGCGGCCTGCCGCAGGGAGCGTTCCACGACTTCGTCAAGCTGCGCGCGATTGGTCTTTCCCTGGATCTTGAGCCCGTAGACCACGTTCTCGTAGATCGACTTCGGGAATGGATTCGATTTCTGGAAGACCATGCCGACTTTCTTGCGAAGTTCGATCGGGTCGATGTTCGGCCCGTTGATGTCGACGCCGTGAATGCGGATCGCCCCTTTGCTGATTCGTGCGGAGGGGACCAGATCGTTCATCCGGTTGAAGCAACGCAACAGCGTGCTTTTGCCACATCCCGAAGGGCCGATGAACGCCGTGACCTTTCCGAAAGGCATCGTCATCTTGACGCCATGGAGCGCCTGGTGGGAGCCGTAGAAAAAGTCGAAATCATCGACTTCGATGGCGGCTGGCAAGGCCGCGGTCCGGGCAGCTCCCGCAGGGGGGCCGGCTGGCGCCGGTTCCGGGCGTATGGCTTGAGTCTTTTCTTCCATAAATCGTGTAGTCATTGTGAAACCAGCTACCATTTCAACTTGCTTCGCAGGCGGATGCGGAGGATCACCGAGCCGAGCGCAATCAGCATGACCACGGCGAGAAATACAAACGCGGTGCCATACTGGACCCGTTCGGTGTATTCGTTCTGCGGGATCTTCGAGCTGACGACGTAGATGTGATACGGGAGCGCCATGACCCCCTGGAAAAAGAAGTCGCTCCAGCGGCTCACCTGCCACGGAAGCTCGTCGCGCACGACATAGGCCGCCGTGAACATGATCGGCGCGGTCTCCCCGGCGACGCGGGCGATGCCGAGAATCGAGGAGGTTAGAATCCCCGGCAGCGCGTAGGGTAACACGCTGGTGCGGATGGTCTGCCATTTGGTGGCCCCCAGCGCGAGCGAGGCCTCGCGCAACCCTTGCGGCACCGCCTTGAGCGCCTCTTCCGCCGCCGTGATGATGACCGGCAGCACCATGAACGCCAGGGTAAACCATCCCGCCATGAGCGAGACGTTCCACTTCAGGAAGATCACGAAAAGCCCCACCCCGAAAAGGCCGAAGACGATGGAAGGCACACCCGCGAGGTTCATGATGGCCAGACGGATCAACCGGATTGCCCATCCCTGCCGGCTGTACTCGCTAAGATAAATGGCGCTGAAGACGCCCAGCGTCAGGGCCACCGTCATCGAGCCGATCACCAGCAGCACCGTCCCGACCAGGCACGGGAAAATGCCGCCCGCTGAATAGGCATAGGTCGAGGCGGAGATATCCTCCACGCCTTTCTCTTTTTTGAAAGCGCGGAAGGCTTCGTCGCCCAGCTCCATCTTTTTTCCCTCCCACTCGAAAACATAGAGTGTGGAGGGCTTCTGCGTCAGGAATTCGACGTTAATGAATGGCGCCTGCGAAGTGAAAACCGTGCGTCCTCCTTTGATCCCGATCTGGAGAAAGATGAAAGCGGCGGCTGCGAGGATGAGGTAAGTGCCAAGCCGGATGACGCTAAACAGTCCTTTCTCCACGAAATGACGGAGGGAAGGTTTGTGTTCAAAAGGGTTCTCCCGGTCGGGAGGGGCGGTAACAACAAAACTGGCAGGTTCGGAATTCATGACGAGTTAGCCGATGGAAATCTTGAAGCGGCGCACGGCGGCCTGCGCGAGCCAATTGATGATGAGCGAGAGAAGGAAGAGGAAAAGCCCCACCATGAAGAGAGCGCGGTATTGGATGGAGCCGCGCACCACCTCGCCCATTTCCTGGGCCACGATGCCGGTCATCGTGTGGACCGGTTCGAAGACCGCGCCCAGTCCGCTCGCGAAGTCGGGGATCGCGATCCGATTGCCCGCGCAGAGCAGGACCACCATCGTCTCGCCGATGACCCGGCCGAACCCGAGCAGCACCGCCGAGATGATTCCGGAGAGCGCGGCGGGAACAATGATGCGGAAGACTGTCTGAAGGCGGGAAGCGCCAAGCGCGTAACTGGCTTCTTTGAAAGCGGAGGGGACGCTGTTCAAGGCGTCCTCGGCGAGCGTGAAGATGGTGGGAACTGCCATGAACGCGAGCAGGCATCCGGCGGTAAACGCGTTGAGCCGTTCGGCGATGGGGAAGAAACTGATCCAGCTCAACGCCTCCCATTGCGTCGCGGCCCGGAGCGCTTCGCCGAGAACCGCAATGCCGAAGAACCCGAGGACGACCGAGGGAATGGCGGCGATGAACTCGATGGCGGGCTTGATGAAGTGCTGTTCCTTGGCGCCCGCGATTTCGTTGACGTAAATCGCGGCGCACACCCCGAAAGGCACGGCGATGGACAGCGCGATCGCTGAGACCATCAGCGAGCCGCTCAGCAGCGGGATGACGCCGTAGACATCCTGCCAAAAGCTATTGGTGATCCAACTCTTGCCGAAAAGGAACGAAGTCACGGCCCGATACCACGGCACCGGTTCCAGGGGATTCCACTGCTCCAGCTTCTGCTCCGTCTCGGGGAACGAGGCGAGATAGTGGGTGGTCGCTTCCTTGAACTTTTCCAACCGATCCTGAAGTTCCGGGCTGCTTCCTTTCGCCAGAGCGGGCGGGTGAGTCAGAAGCCCGGCGATCGCGGTGCGGAAGGTCGCGCTGGCCTGCCGCCAGGTGGGAAGCGTTTCGCGAAGCGGCAGCACCTCGCGGGCAAAGTCCACCGTCTCGACGGGGACTTCTGCGGCCTCTGCCGCTTTTCCTTCGCGTTGGAGGAAGCGGCGTTTTTCGAGAGCATTTTCCCGCTCTTTCACCTTCTCCTTGGTGGTGGAAGCCACGTCGGTCAGGTCGGAGGCGATTCCCCGTAGTTCATCAATCGTTCCGTCAAACGCCTCGGCAAACTGATCGAACGCCGCAAGCTGCGCATTGGCGGCTTCAAGATCCTGGTTTTTAGCCAGGAGCGCTTGAAGCTGCCGCAGACGCAGATCTTGCAGCGAACGATTGAGGGCCGTATGCCGGTCCACTTGGGAACGCATAAGATCGACATACTCCAGCCCCGCGAGACGATAGACCCGAAGGTTTTGCAGATTCTGCGGGAAGAACCCCGCCCCCTCCCGGATGAGGAAGAGGGTGATCAGCCCGAGCACGACGATCGCCAGCAGCGCGTTGGCGCCAAAGAATCTCTGGACAACGTGATCGAGCCGCAGGCGTCGCCGGTCGAAGCGATTGGGGCTTTTCATGGCAGGAAGGTGCTGAGTTTAACCATCGGGTCTTATTTGGAAACCTCTTTCCCGGCCCCGGTTATTTCACCGAGACGAAACCGACCTGTTCGGCAATTTTCTGGCCTTTGGAACTCAGGGTGAAGTCGATGAACGCCTTGGCCGCTCCGGCTGGTTCGCCGTTGGTGTAGTAGAAGGTCGGGCGGGAGAAAGGATATGCCTTGGACCGCACCGCGTCGTGCGTCGGCGTTGCTCCGTCCACCGGTACTACCTTGACTCCCGGGGTCTTGAGGTAGGCGAGGCCGACGTAGCCGATGCCCGACGCGTTCTTCGCGACCTCCGAGGCGATCTGCTCGTTGCCCGCCATCTTCTGGGCGGAGCCCGCGTAGTCGCGCTTGCTCATCGCCAGCTCCTTGAAGTCGGCGTATGTGCCCGAGGAGGTGTTGCGGGTGTAGATGGAGATCTTGCCCGGAGTTCCGCCGAGGGCGCCCCAGTCGGTGATGTCACCGGCGAAGATCTGTTCCACCTGTTTCTTGGTCAGCGATTTGATCGGATTATTGCCGTTAACGACAATTCCGATCCCATCCCAGGCCACGATGGTTGCCTTGAGGTTGAGCCCCTTCGCGGCGGCCGACGAGATCTCCGTCGGTTTGGCGCGGCGGCTGGACATTCCGATGTGGGCCGTCTGGTCGATCAATGCGGCGAAGCCGGTGGATGAGCCTTCGGCGGCGATGTTGAAGGTCGTGCCGGGGTTTTCCGACTTGAAGATCTCGGCAAGCTGCGGGACGAGCTTCGCACCGAGCGTATCGGATCCTTTGATGACGAGTTGCTCCGCCATGCCGGCAGAAGCGGTGAACGCGAGCGCGGTAACGAGGGTAATCAGGTTTTTCATAGATCGAGCGTTTTTGGTTTTTTTCGAGAGAGAGTAGGGAGCCCGGTGCCACACACTAACACCGGGCTCCGTTTTTTTTCTGGGCTCTCATGAGCCCCACTTGGGATTGAACCGAAAACCGACGTTGATCGCGGCGGCCTTGCGCAATTTCCTGGGCAGAAACGCTTTCGTCGAAGACTTGCCCTATCGAAGATAGGGCTGCGCTTCTCCTCAACCGTTTCTGCTCCAGGCTCTTGCACAATGCCACTCGCTCCAACATCGGTTTTCGGATTAAAACTTCACGTTGAGATCGAGCTGGAAGATCCGGACGGAACCGAGATACGCCAGTTTGTTGCCTTTGGTGGCTTCGCCGCCATAGAGATTCTTACGAAGGCTCGTGGCATCGAAGTAGGTGGCCGCGAGGACACAGAAGTCGGTGAGGTTGTAAGCCGCGCCGATTTTAACGCCTTGCGTGTTCAACTGCCCGAGGGCGAAGTCGGAATCGTTCAGGTTCGGATCGACAGAGGCAAACCCGGTCTGCCGGTAGTTGGCAATGAGCGACCAGTCACCCTTCTTCTTGTTCTCGCCGATCTGGATACCGGCGAGCCAGGCGAGGTTATCCCGGGAAGAGTGTTCGGAAACGCCCGGCAGACCGCTCATCGCGTAGATCTCCCTGGCCCGCGCGTTGCCCTCGGTGTTATAGGCGAAATCCCACAGCACTTTGGCTTTCAGCCCGGCAACCTTGAATGCCAGGTCGCCCGGTGCGGTGACAATCGAGAGGTTCCGCGTTCCCCCGGCGAGGTTGAAGGAGGTTTCGTTGCTCACGCCGGTGACGTCCGCCGCCGTATAAGCCATGTAACCCGGAGCAACCGTCAGCTTCACGTCCGAATTGAATTTGTAGCTGCCGACGAGCTGCGTGACAAAGAGCCAGGCATCCGTGGAGGAATCGTTGTCGAAGGCGTCCTCGTTGTTATCCGTGAAGATGAACTGCCCGGCGACGAGCGAAAGCTCCCAAGGAGGAAGGATGCGCACCGATGAGGTGGAACTGGAAATCGACTTTCCGTCGGAGTAAGAGACCGTCTCGGAGCCTCCCGCGGCGAAGAGCTTGTGGAAGTCAATCCTCTGGCTGAAGCCGTCCGGGTTGATGTCGGAGTCCCAGACGAGGTCGGTGGTATAGAACGGGTTCGGCTGTTTGCCGCCGACGAGGGTAAGCCAGTCGGTGGCCTGCCAGCCGAGATAAGCGCGGCTGATGAAGATGTTGTAGTTGCCGAAGCCGCTGCCGAAGGTCTGGTTGGCGCTGTCCGCGGCGCTTCCGGTCTGGAGTTGCACGCCGCCGAAGAACTGATCGGAGAGCTTGAAGTCGGCGTTGAGGCGGAGGCGGAACCGTTCCCGTGAACGCTGTTGGCCGTGCTGCGGGAAACCGACGCCGGGGCCGTCCGGATTCACGTCTACGGCCTTGCGATTGTCGTACTGGTAGCGAAGCCGGAGATCGCCGGAGAGCTTCATCTCGGTGACCGAACTGCCGAGCTGGATCTTGCCGGCGGTCGTCGCCGCGTTCTCGCGCACCAGATCGGCCCGGATGTCCTCAGCCTCCTGTGCGGAGAGAACATTCTTGCGGACCAGCGCGTCGAGCAGCGCGCCGCTATCTTGGGCAAACGCTGGACTGCCGAGCGCCGCAAAAGCGAGCACCCCGGCGGTGGTCAGCGAGGGAAGGATGGATTTCGTCATGCGTCAGGTTGGGTAAGGTTAGGTTAGGTTTGTTGTCTTGGGATTTGTGTCCTGTGTACGGCGCAGAAGCTGAAGGCCGTATGTGACAACTGTGTGACGCCGACGTGACGTTTCGGTGAAAGGAGGCCAATCCTCCGCCGGAGATCCGATTTCCTATTTCTCCATTTTCGTGCTTTTCTTCCCGGATGTCTGACGGATGGGAAGAATCAGCCTCAGCCTGGATCGCCGATATGGGCGAAAAGGGGGACTATAGCCGTGCTTTCGTGCTGGATGCGCCAATGCTCGAGCGCGTCAAAGGGAGGAATTTCCGGACGGCATTGGATGTCGGCTGCGGGGAAGGCCGCTTTTGCCGAATGCTGGAAGCCTGCGGCATTCGTCCCGTGGGCATCGACCCGACGGAGCCATTTATCCGGCATGCCCGCAGCCGCGATCCCGAAGGGGACTACCGTATCGGCCGTGCGGAATGCCTGGAGTTTGCGGATCAATCCTTCGACCTCGTGGTGAGTTATCTCACCCTGATCGACATTCCCGATATCGCCGTGGCGATCCCCGAGATGGCGCGGGTTCTACGTCCCGGCGGAACCCTTCTCATCGCAAATCTCACCAGCTTCAGCACCGCCGCCGTAGGTGGGGGCTGGACCTGTGACGCGGAAGGCGCCCCGTCTTTCCGTATCGACCGTTATCTTGAGGAACGCGCGGAATGGGTTGGCTGGCGCGGTATTCAAATCCGGAACTGGCATCGCCCCGAAAGCCTCTACATGTCCCTGCTGCTGGAACAGGGGCTTAACCTTCGGTATTACGCGGAACCGGCCCCGCAAGAGGGAGGCGACCCCGCCACTGCGGATCGATTCCGGCGCGTGCCGTACTTTGTCGTGATGGAGTGGGAGAAAGGCGCCTGATTTAGCGCGTCGTTTCTTCATCCACGCGCAGCTTGATGAGCTTTTCCGTGCTTTTGCTCAGGGTTGGGGTAGTCGCCTTATCGATAATCAGGGCACCCTTGTCGTCGCGGACCCGGACGATCCAGCCTTGATACTGGTGACCAAACCGCGCACCGGTCGTATCATAAGCGGTGACGCACTCCGTCGTGGACACCTCGTGTTTTCCGAACGGTTCGAGGGACAAGGGGAATTTCTCTGCCCCCACCAACTTTGTCATCTTCGGGTCAAGAATGCTCTGGGCAAACACATAAACTTCGGCCTGGAAGTTCTTGAAGGCGACTTTCGAATCCGAGTTGGCGAATTTCACCCGGAGCGAGATTCGGTCTTTCTTGTCGTCCCAATCCCCGCCCTCAATCCGGGTCAGTTTCTTTCGCACCACTTCGAGAGAGATCTTTTCGGCGGGGTTGGCGGAACGCGCGGACGGCTGAGCCGGGGCTGCCGCAGAGGCGGAGGTTGCCGCGGAAGGCCCTACCGCTTGTCGTGCCGCCATGGCTCCCGCAGGCTGGGCCGGAGCGGCGTTTTTCATCGCGGTCGCACGTTGGATAAGATCGGTCGAATTCCCCGGGATTGTTCGCTTGCTCCCCTGGTAAACGACCTCAACTTCCCCGGCAGGCCCGGCGATGACGCGTGAGAGGACCAGCATCGTTCCGGCGGGAACGCTGGCCTCGCCAGCCACTCTCCCGTTAAAAACAATGGGGAAGGCCACCGGTTTCGTCAGGCCAACCTGTTTGGGCCACAACGCCGGAGAGCGGGCAATGGCATCGTGATCCAGTTTCTCTTCAATAACGACCGGCGGGGGAGTGGGCGTCGGAACCGGAGTGGGCGTCGGAGTGGGCTCCTCGACCGGTGCGGCAGGTGCGATCGTTTCAGGGGAGGCGTCAACCTCGGGCTGAGGGGAGGGGGCTTCCGTGGCCGATTCTGATTCGGATTCAGAAGAGCGGGACTGCATTCGCTCCCAATTCGAGCGGATCACGGCAGCTCTTTCCTTGATCTCTTCTTTCTTGAAATAGGCCAGCGCGACTGTCGCCAGTAGGGCGCAAACAAAAAGCAAGCGTGCTGCGACGCCTCCTGAAATTCTCCTATTCCGTCCTAGAATTCTCATACGAGGCGGGAGCTTACCGAAAACTTATCCTCAAGCCAGCTTTGATTTACCTTTTATGATTACGGAGTAACACATCAGGTGCCGCGTCTGTTTTCGCGAATGCGGTTTGCGCGCATTTTGAGCACCTCTATTTCTGTCGTAACGGTATGGATCTCTGCAAATAACCTGCTGAGATCGTCCGACGACATTTTGAGCGGATCGAGAATCGGCAGAACGGCTGACAGCGTTCGGGCGCTTTGTTCAACAAGCACAACCAGGATGGAGGGAGGCACGGAGGAAATCATGCTCATTGTTTTTTGGCGGGAGCGTCAGCAAGGGCGGAGATGGCACGCAGGAGGCGTTCTGACTTGCGCTGGCCATTTAAAACGTAAGTCAGGTGCACGCGATGGACGCCAAGCACGGCGGCAGCGGCCTGATGGGTCCACCCGGCTTTCTTCAGCTTTGCTTTTGCAGAGTAACCCGTTACCATCATTTCGTTAGGGTTGCAGAAAAAATGAAGAGCCGCAAGTAATTTTGAAGAATTTGAAGAAAACCCAGAATTCCCTCCGTTTTTATCGAAAAAAGGCGGGTCTTACTCTAGAACAACTTGCACGGCTTAGTGGGCTCGCCGTGTCGAGTATCGGCAATGTTGAGACCGGGGCTCGCGAGGCTGGGGAGAAATTTCTTCAAAAAATCTGCAAAACCCTTCAAATTTCTCCTCATGAGTTACTTCGGGATTCCCGCGAGTCGCTTAGAGAAGAGGTCCAAGCTGATTACGAGAAAGCCGAAATGCTAGTGAGAGAAGTCGACGAGTCGCCTGGTTACGGCGCCAAGGAGAATAAGGGGATGCAAAGCGCTTCTGCCGCTGAGCGCATCCGGCTCGCCACAAAACTCCGTAGCGATGCGCGGGAATTGCGAAATATCGCGACACGAATGGAGGATGAGGCCAAGATGCTGGAGCGCGATTCAGGGTTCAATATTTCGTAGGCCACCGATGTTTTTGAAATACACCAAGACTTTCGGCATCGGGCTTCAAAATACCTTTGTCTACCGCTGGAATATTTTGTTCCGGTCGATGTTCGGGCTGCTGCCGCTGGCGGGGACCGTGTTTATCTGGCGCGCCATTTTTTCCGAAACCACCGGGGGAATCGCGTCCTACAACTATGCTTCGATGATCTGGTATTTCATCCTGGTGCTCGTGGTGGATAATCTGGTGACACCCACGGAGGACGAATGGCAGATCGCCGCCGACATCCGCGAAGGGCAGATCAGCGCGTTTCTTGTCAAACCGCTTAATTATCTCGCCTATCGCGTCTCGCTCTTTCTCTCGTATCGGCTGGTTTACTCCTTCATTACGATCGTGCCGCTGGCTCTGGTGTTCTTTTGGTTCAGCGATTATGTGACGCTGCCGAAGAGCCTGATGACCTGGCCGATTTTCTTTCTCTCCGTCTGCATGGCGGCGGCCATCTCCTTCCTGATTGCCTACACCGTTGCGCTGATGGCCTTTTGGCTGCTGGAGATCAGTACGCTCGTTTTCATCGTCTATTCTTTTGAATATTTCCTGAGCGGCCACACTTTCCCCATCGATATCATGCCGCCTTGGTTTCAGAAGATTTTGATGTTTTTCCCTTTCCCTTATCAGATGTTCTTTCCCGTCCAGGTGTTCATGGAGAAAGTGCAGGGGTGGGAGCTTTGGACGGGTCTCGTCATTCAGGCCACGTGGGTGTTCCTGATGTGGCTCGCTTCGCAGTGGCTCTGGAGCCGGGGAGTCAAAAAGTACCAGGCCGTGGGAGGCTGAGCATATGCGCCGTTATCTCGAAATCTACGGAATCATGCTCCGCAACTCCCTGATCCGGGAGATGAGCTTCAAGGCCAACTTCCTCCTCTGGATCGCCGTGGAGATCTGCTGGTTTGGCGGGCAGATGGTGTTCATCGAGGTGCTCTTCCAGCACGTTCAATCCATCGGGGATTGGACAAAGTGGCAGATGGTCCTGCTGCTCGGAACGCACCAGTTGATCGGCCAGATTTTCCAGGCGTTCTTTTTTGTGAACGTGGCCAACATTCCCGAATTGGTAAGGACCGGGAAGATGGACTTCATGCTGCTCCTTCCCGTGGATTCGCAGTTCGCCGTCTCCACGCGGCAGTTTGGCCTCGATAATGTTGTCAACGGCATGGTGAGCATCGGGATTATTACGCTTTCCCTGGCAAAACTCGGTCTCCGGCCCGAGACATCGCAGGTGCTGCTCTTTCTTGGGACACTCGGGTTCGGCGTGGCGGTTCACTACTCGGTCATGTTCTTTCTGGCCACGGCCTCGTTCTGGATCGTCCGCGCGCAGGGGCTCTTTTCCGGGTACTTCAACACCTTCGCGCTGGGGCGCTACCCGGACGTGGTGTTTCACGGCATCTTCAAGCTCATTTTTTCCTGGATCATCCCGATCATCCTCGTCGCCAACGTCCCTTCGCGGTTTCTGATGGGCTCGTTTTCAGGACCGGTCTTTTACCCTTTGTTACAATTGGCGCTGGGGGCCTGTTTTGTGCTGGCCGCAAGCCGCTTTTTCTGGAAGTTTGCGCTCGCCCGCTACACCAGCGCCAGTTCCTGAAAACGGATCCGGCGAACTGAAGACGGACAAACCTCGGACCAACCTCGAATACCACCCCTCCCTGCATTTTTCAGAGAAACCCGGGCTGAAATATTTGGCCGATATTCCCCTTGCACCCCTTTGGGAAAGCCGCTACATATTCGCGCTCAATTTTTTGGGCAGCCCCGATACTAATGGCACAAGCGAAAACAGATCACTCGACAGACCCTGACGATTCCGGCAGCACCAGCGCTGCTGAGAAGTCACAGGCGGCTGCTGCTCCGACTTCGCCGGAAGCCAAACCTGGAAAACTCATGTCCAAGAACAAGCCCTCCAATTCCATCGACACGTTCCGCCCCCCCGAGATCAAAGAATCCGAAGCCGATGCGAAGCTTTCGCCGTTCCTGAAGAAACAGAAGGAACGCCTGCTCGCGCTACGCGACGGAATGCTCGATTCCATGGCCGGAGTGGCCAAGGATAACCTCCGCTCCCGTGCGGAAGGAAGCGAAGCGAGCGCCTTTGGCATGCACCAGGCTGATGCCGGGAGCGATGCCTACGATCGCGACTTCGCCTTGAGCCTCCTCTCGCAGGAACAGGACGCCCTTTACGAGATCGAAGAAGCCCTCAAGCGCGTGGATGCCGGCACCTATGGCATCTGCGAGATGAGCAACAAACCGATCCCCCACGCCCGGCTCGAAGCGATTCCGTTTGCCCGGTTGACCGTGGAATGCCAATCTCAGATTGAAAAACAGCGCAAAGCAACGCGCGTCCGGCAGCCTGTAACCTCCCTCTTCGGGTTGACTGAAGAAGATGGCGGCTCCGAGAGCGACGAAGAAGAAGCGCCTTCCGATTTGAAGGAGTAGTAAATTATGGCCAGAGACATCATCATTCTCGAATGCACCGAGGCGAAAGCAGCGGGCGGCACGGTTTCCCGTTACGTTTCCACGCGTAACAAGAAGAGCCCGAATACGCCGAACCGCCTCGAAAAGAAGAAATACAACCCTTTCCTGAAGCGCCACACGCTTCACCGGGAAGTCAAATAACGACCACCCCGACCCACTATTATGCAGCCGAAGACTCCTCAACGCCGCTCGAACTTCCGCCGGGCCAACCGCACGATGCCGCGCCGCCGCATCGACATCGCCCTGGAAGCCATCGACTACAAGAATCCCGATATCCTTCGGCGTTTCGTGACCGAAGCAGGCAAAATCCTGCCCCGCCGCGTCACCGGCCTCCCTGCCCAGTTCCATCGCAAGATCACCCGCGAGATCAAACGCGCCCGGGCGGTCCTGTTGATGCGCTGATTGGTTTAGCGACACTTTAGCGTCCGAAAGGGCACTAAAAGCGTCCCTGGCGGGTCCAATACCCACCAGGGACGCTTTTTCGTGCCCGGATTTCACTCGCTCCAGCATGATTTCAGCTTAATCTTTTTCACCATCTTACCTTTTCGGTATTCCCAGCCCCATGTCCGCAATCGAAACCCTAGGCCTGACCAAAGTTTACCGCACCTACCGCAAGGAAGCCGGGCTATGGGGCGCCGTCAAAGGGCTTGCACGCAGGCGCTATGACGAAACGCGGGCGGCGGACAACGTCAGTTTTTCCATCGAGGAAGGCGAGTTCGTCGGCTTCCTGGGCCCCAACGGCGCGGGAAAAACGACCGTGCTCAAGATGCTCTCGGGGTTGCTCAATCCGACCTCCGGCGAATGCCGCGTCCTCGGCTATACCCCTTGGGAACGCCGCGACGAGTTCAAGCGGCAGTTCTCCCTGCTCCTCGGCCAGAAAAACTCGCTCTGGTGGGATCTCCCCGCTCGCGAATCGCTGGAGTTGAACCGGGCCATCTACGGCATCGAGCGGCGGGAGTTCACCCGCATTGTCGGCGGGCTTGCCGAATTGCTGGAAGTCAATGACAAGCTCGACGTAATGGTGCGCGAATTGAGCCTGGGCGAGCGGATGAAGATGGAGCTCATCACGGCGCTCCTCCATTCGCCGCGTGTCCTCTTTCTCGACGAGCCGACCATCGGTCTCGATGTGGCAAGCGCGCAAAAGGTGCGCGAGTTCCTGAAAAAGTACAACGCCGGGCATCAGATCATCACGATGCTCACCAGCCACTACATGCAGGACATTGAGGAGCTTTGCCCCCGCGTCATCATCATCGACCATGGGCGGATTTTCTTCGATGGGCCGCTGAGCCAGGTGGTTGATCGCTTCTCCACGGAGAAGATCGTCCGCTTTACCTTTGAGGACGGAGGAGAGCAAAGAGGTTTGACCGATTTCACGGCGCTCGGCGAGATCACCGAGCAAACCGCGCAAACCGTCCAGCTCAAGGTCCCCCGGGCCAAAGTGGCCGAAATCTGCCGCGCCGTCCTGGCGCAGCATGTGGTTACCGACATTAGCGTGCAGGAGATTCCCATCGAGGAGGTCATCCGGCGCATGTTTCTCTCTCACCTGGAGGAGTAAATTGGTGCGGAAGCACCGGTAGCGCGCTCGCGCCGCGAGCGCGGGTATCGATGAAAGAGTCGCGTTCGGCGCCCATCCCCGCGGGGCGGGCTGATGGATTGGGAGGGGGCCTCATTGAGCCAAGGGAGCCGATACCCGCGCTCGACGGCGCGAGCGGGCTACCTCAATTTCCCCAGCCCACGTTATACCAACTCCTCGAGGGGCGTCGCTTTTTCGATCCCCAGAAAGCTATTCCGGCAGAGCTTCGCGTAGATGCCGCATTGCGCCAGTAGTTCCTCATGCGTTCCGCGCTCCGCGATGCGGCCGCGTTCCATCACGAGGATCTGGTCCGCGTGGCGGACGGTGGAGAGGCGGTGGGCGATGACGAAGCTGGTCCGGTGTTCCATCAGCCGATCGAGCGCCTGCTGGATCTGGCGTTCCGTCTCGGTATCGACGCTCGCGGTGGCTTCGTCGAGGATCAGGATGGGCGGGTCTTTAAGCAGGGCGCGCGCGATGGAGACGCGCTGCTTCTCGCCGACGCTCAGTTTTACCCCGCGCTCGCCCACGACGGTGGAGAGTCCTTCGGGGAGGCGGTCGATGAAGCCGCGTGCGTTGGCGGCATTGGCGGCTTCCAGCATTTCTTTGTCGGTCGCGTCGGGCTTGCCGAGGCGTAGGTTGTCGCGAAGGCTGCCGTTGAAGAGGAAGCTCTCCTGGGTGACGAGCCCGACAGCTTCGCGGAGCACGTCCTTGGGGATCTCCCGCAACGGGCGGCCATCGATGAGGATCTCGCCGGTGTCGTATTCGTAAAACCGGTTGAGCAGGTTCACGAGGGTCGATTTTCCTGCGCCGGTCTCACCCACCAGCGCGATGGTCTGGCCCGGCTGGGCGTGAAGGTGAACGTTGTGCAGGATGGGTGATTCGTCCGAGTAGGAAAAACAGATGTTCTGGTAGCGCACATCCCCTCGGACAGACCGGGCTTCCTTTTGGGCGCGAGCCATTTCCTCCGCATTGCGCCGCGCGGCAACCGCGTGCGGCTCCGGCTCGGTGTCGAGAATCTCGAAGACCCGTTCGGCTGCGGCGCGGCCTGATTGAAGAAGCTGATTGAGCTGATGCAGCCGCCCGACCGGTTCATAGAGGTAGCGGACGAGAATAAGGAACGCCACTAGTTCGCCCGGCGACATCGTGCCTGCAAGGGCGGCGTGCCCTCCGAACCCGATCACGAGCACCATCCCGCAGGAAGCCAGGAACTCCATCGAAGGGCTGTAGATTGACCATGCCCGCATCACGAGCAGGGAGGCCTCCTGCATCTTGTTGCTGACGCCGTTGAAGCGGGCGTGCTCCTCGGTTTCGCGCACGTAGGTCTTGATCTGCCGGATGCCCGCCAGGTTGTCGTGCAGCAGCGAGTTCATCGCCGAGGCGGCTTTGCGGTGGATCCGGTATCGGTTCTTCGACGTCAGGGTGTACCAGATCGCACCCCCGGCAAGGAGCGGCACCGGGGCAAGCGCCAGGCAGGCGAGCTGCGGGTCGTAGAGGAAAAGCATCGCGGCCACGATCACGATCTGGAGCATCGCGACGACTCCCTGTTCGATGCCGTCGATCAGGAGCCGCTCCATTGAGGTGACATCCTCCAGGAGCCGCGTCATCACATCGCCTGTGGAGCGGTTGTCGAACCAAAGGAGCGGCAGGCGTTGAATATGCGAGTAGAGGTCGCTCCGGAGGTCAAAGATCACCTTTTGCTCGAAGGTGTTGTTTAACCGGATGCGAAAAGTGTTGGCGGCGTGCTGGATAAAAAACGCGACCAGCGAGAGGAGGGTCAGAAGGGTCAAGCGGTCTCCCCGGCCTTCCCTGATATCGTCGATGGCAAGTTGGGTCACCATGGGGAAGACCACGACCATCACGGTCATCAGGATAGCGCAAAGCAGCGTTCCTATCGCAAGCCGTGGGTACCGGCGAAGGTACGAAAAGACGCGGAAGACGGTTTTAAGACTGGGCGGTGTGGGCGTGGCGCTCTCGTTCAAGGCCCTAAAATAGAAGAGGGGGAAGAGGGAGGCAATTGCGGATTGCGGGGTGCCCCCTTTAGGGCTTTCCGCAATTCTCAATCGAACTGATCGGGAGTTCCCCTACCGGGGAAATACCTTGACCCTTTGGAGGGGATTGTGGTTCAAAGTGGGGTGTTGTGGTGCAAAATGGCGTAGCTGCCCAGATTGCTCGCCGCAGCCTCCCTGAACACACCCAAACGACCTTAAAACGACACCGAACGACTTAAACCGACCTTTCACCTAACCCGATGGCGCTCAACGCTCCCAAATCGACCCTTTTTGCCGGCGAGTTCCGGCATGGGATTGATCCGAAAAACCGGATCACGATCCCGTCTGGGTGGCGTTCGGGCGAGGGGGACGAGTTTTTCCTCAGGCTGGACAGCACCGGGTCGTTTATCTTTGCGCTCCCGCCCGAAGAGTATCGGAAGATTCTGGTCGATCTGGAGAGCCAGACGGCTGCGAGTCCGCGCGAGCGGCAGCAGTTTATCCGGCAGTTTTCCGGGGGATCCAGAGAGTGCAGCGCCGACAAGCAGGGACGCATGGTGCTGCCCCCCGATCTGTGTGAAAAGATCGGGCTAAAAGGGGAAGCCGTCCTCGTGGGTACTTTGGGACGGTTTGAGATTTGGAGTCCAGAGCGGTGGGAGGCCACCAAGCTGGCCGAAGCCGCGACTTACCAGAACTTGGCCGCTCAGCTTGGACTATGATCCATCTGAGTACCGAATTTGCAGAGGCCGCAACCCCCGGGTTGCGGCAAAGGAGTTTTTTGAAAACCGAACGCTTCCAATATCATCAGCCAGTTTTGCTGGCCGAAACGCTGGCGCTTCTTGCGCCCGCGCCTGGGAAGCTTTTTGTCGACGGGACACTCGGCGGCGGGGGCCACAGCGAAGCCTTTCTGAAGGCGGGCGCGCGCGTGATCGGGATCGATCAGGACCCCGAGGCGCTGGCGTTCGCCGGGGAGCGGTTGGCGCCATTCGGTGACCAGTTTACGGCGGTTCGCGCCAACTTTGAGGAGATCGGGAGCGTTCTCGATCGCCTCGGCGTGACGGGAATCGACGGGGCGTTGCTCGACATCGGCGTCTCCTCCCGGCAACTCGACGCGCCGGAACGCGGTTTCAGTTTTCAGGAAGAGGGACCGCTCGATATGCGGATGAACCCGGAAGGGCCGCTCACCGCCGCCGATCTGGTCAACACCGCTCCCGTGGACGAGTTGGTGCGGATCTTTCGCGAATTCGGGGAGGAGTCCGCCGCCCGGCGTGTGGCGCTCCAGATCGAGCGCGACCGCGCGGAGCGTCCGTTCGTGACGACGCTCGACCTCGCCCAGAGCGTGGAGAAAGTGCTCCCCCGGCGGGGGCGCACGCATCCGGCCACAAAGGTGTTCCAGGCGTTGCGCATCGCCGTGAACCGGGAGCTTGAGGTGCTGACGAACGCGCTCGAAGCGTTTTCTCAGCGGCTTAACCCTGGCGGCAGGCTCGGGGTGATCACGTTCCATTCGTTGGAAGACCGGATCGTCAAAACGTTCTTCAAGGCGGGGAGCACCGAGTGGCTTGACCGCCCAGAGTGGCCCGCGCCGCGCCGTAATCCAGAATTTCAATTTCAACTCCTGACCTCCAAGCCGGTGACGGCGACCGAGGAGGAACAAACTCAAAATCCCCGTTCCCGCAGCGCAAAGCTGCGCGGAGTGGCAGCCATCCGAAACCAGAGGTAGCTCCTATGTCACGCAACCGTCGCCGCCATCAGAATCAGGTTCCCATCCGGGCGCTCTCGCCCGGGCTGCTCCTTGCTTTCATCGTCCTGGCTGGGGGAATGTCGTGGGTTTACCTGAAGAACCAGGATGTTTCCCGGGGCAAGGAGATCTCCGCGCTGGAGAAGGAACTCAAAACGTTGAGGATCCAGAACGACGCGTTGCGTTCGCCTATCGCCACGCTTTCTTCCCGTACGGCGCTGCAAAAGCGGCTCAACGATGGCTTCATTTCGATGGTGCCGATCACCGCCGAGCGGATCGTGCAGGTCAACTTCAGCCGTTCCTCCGGGGCGCTTGCGCTGGCGGGCGATGAGATCGTCCCTGTGTCCAACCAGGGGGCAACCCGATGATCAAAATCGCCAAACGTCGGGCAATGATTGCCTGCTTTGGCCTTGCCGGCTGCTTCAGCGGCTTTTCCGCCCGTTTGGTCTACCTCCAGGTGACCAAGCACGAGGAGTACACAGCGCTTGCCGCCCAGCGGCATGTCAACCGGCAGACCATTTTCGCGCCGCGGGGAACGATCGTCGATTCCCGCGGCGAGATTCTTGCTGTCAGTGAGCCGCTTAAGACGGTGATCGTGGACGGGAGCCACATTACGGACCCCGCCCGGGTCGCCGCCACCATTGCCGACCTCCTGGAGATGCCGGTTGCCGAGGTGCAGCAAAAGATCACGACGCCGCGTCGTTACCTTATCCTGAAGAAAGAGGTCACGGAGCAGGTGGCCGTGGAAATTGCTCAGCGGCTCCAGAAGGAGAAGCTTCGGGGGATTTACTTCGAGCAGGATTCCCGCCGTGTGTATCCCAACGGGCCGATGCTCAGCCACGTCCTCGGGTTCATGAACCGCGAGCACGACGGTGTGCAGGGGATTGAACTGACGATGAACCGGTACCTGCGTGGAAACGACGGGTTCCGCTTTATCGAGCGCGACCGCCTGGGCCGGGAGATCGTTCCCTACCGTGGACAGGAGCGCCCGGCGCGCCCCGGTTACAACGCCCGGCTGACCGTCGACATGGCGTTGCAGAACATCGTCGAGGAGGAGTTGCAGACCGCCTACAAGAAGTACTCTCCGGAGTTGGCGTGCGCCATCATGATGGAGCCGCAGACGGGGCGGATCCTTGCGATGGCGAATTACCCCAACTTCGACCCGAACAGCCCTGGGACCAGCGAGCCCAAGGCGATGAAGAACTGCTCGATCATCAACCTGGTGGAGCCCGGTTCCACCTTCAAGATCGTCACCGCAGCCGCCTCGCTCAACGACAACGATGTGAGCCTCTCCACGATAATTCCGTGCGAAGGGGGGCGTTTCCATTATGCCGGGAAGGTTCTCCGCGACCATGGGCACGGGCCGTTTCCCGACCTGAGCGTGGCCGACATCCTCGTCAAATCGAGCAACATCGGGGTGGCCAAGCTCGCCATGAAAATGGGCGAGAACCGTTTTTACGAATACATCCGCGGCTTCGGCTTCGGGGAGCGCACCGGCATCGCGCTTCCGGGGGAGATCCCCGGCATTGTCCACTCTCCCTACAGTTCGGGGTGGAGCAAGATTTCCATCACCCGGATCCCGATGGGGCAGGGGGTGGCGGTGACGCCGCTCCAGATGGTCGCCGCCATGAGCGCGATCGCCAACGGCGGCAACCTGATGATGCCGCAGATCGTCGATGAAATTTTCGATGACGAAGGAAAACAAGTCGTCCCGTTTGCCCCTTCCGTCGTGCGGCAGGTGGTCTCGACCGAAACGACGAATAAAGTCAAACTCGCGTTGAATGATGTCGTCAGCCAGCGCGGCACGGCAAAAATGGCGAACGTGCCCGGCTTTTCCGTCGCAGGAAAGACAGGTACCGCTCAGAAGGCCAACGAAAGGGGAGGCTATTACGACAACCGGTACGTGGTTTCATTCATCGGGTTCATGCCGGTGGAGGAGCCTAAATTTGTGATCCTGGTCTTGCTGGACGACGCCAAGGTTCCAAGCAATTTAAACTACGGCGGTACGCTGGCTGCTCCGGTATTCGCCAAGATCGCCGAACGATCGGCTCGGCATCTTGGGCTCCAGCCCGATCTGGAAACCAACCCAAACCTGAACCCCGGGGCTGCCACCATTAAACTGACTCAAACCGCAAGGTGATCCGGTCCCGAGGGCCATACGATGCAACTTAAAGCACTACTTTCAAAAATTCCGACCGTGATGGTCATCGGTTCCACCGACCGGGAGATCACCTCGATCTGCTACGACTCGCGGCGCGCCCAGAAGAACTCTCTCTTCGTTGCGCTTGCCGGGGAAAAAACAGACGGGAACGCCTATATCGACTCCGCCGTGGAGCGCGGGGCCGTTGCCGTCGTCTCCGAAGAGGAGCACCCGGCCCGTCGTGCCACGCAGGCCGTGGTTCACAATGCCCGCGAAGCGCTGGCCGATCTCGCGGCGGAGTTCTACGGACGCCCCGCGCTGGGCCTGAAGACCGCGGGAATCACCGGCACCAACGGAAAAACAACCACGGCCTTCCTTCTCAAGCATCTCTGCGAAGCGGTGTTGCTGCGGAGCGGGTTGATAGGCACCGTCCGTTACGAAATCGGGGAGCGTATCCTGCCCGCGCGGCACACCACGCCCGAGTCGCTCGACCTCCAGGAGCTTCTTTTCCAGATCCGTTCCGCCGGTTGCCGCGCGGCGGTGATGGAGGTCTCTTCGCACGCTCTGGAGCAAAATCGCATCCGCAATACCGAGTTCGACGTCGCGGTCTTCACCAACCTTACGCAGGACCATCTCGACTATCACCGGACGATGGACGCCTACTTCGAGGCGAAGGCGAAGCTCTTCACCGGTCTCTTCGAACAGCCTCACAAGAAGGGGAAGGCGGTCATCAATATCGACGACCGCTGGGGGCAGAAGCTCCTCGCGCGTCTGACGACGGCGGGTCATCCCTCCACGACTTACGGGATGAACGCCCGTGCCGACTTTCGCGCCAACAACATCAAGATGGATGTGAGCGGAACGCAGTACGAACTGGAGGCGAACGGGAAGAAATACCTCGTCAGGCTGCCCCTTATCGGATCGTTTAATGTTTACAACTCGCTGGCCGCGCTGGCGGGAGCCTCGGCCCTCGGGGTCGATCTCCGTACCGCCGTCAAGGCGCTCGCGGATGCGCCCGCGGTGCCCGGGCGGCTTCAGCCCGTGCCGGTGAAACGGCAGTTCCGCGTGTTTGTCGATTACGCGCACACCGATGACGCGCTTACCAATGTCATGAAGACGCTGCGCGATCTTCAGCCCCGGCGGCTCATCGTCGTCTTCGGGTGCGGCGGGAGTCGTGACCGGACCAAGCGCCCGCTCATGGCGGCAGCCGTGGAGCGTCTGGCGGACTGGGCGATTGTCACTTCCGACAATCCGCGCAAGGAAGATCCCGAGGCCATCGTCGCCGAGATCAAGAAGGGATTCAGGAGTGCCAACCATGAAGTGGTGGTCGACCGCCGCGAGGCGATCTACCGTGCCATCTCCCTGGCGCAGCCGCGCGACATCGTTCTCATTGCCGGGAAAGGCCATGAGACCTACCAGGAGTTCGCCGATCACACGATCCCGTTCGACGATCTCGCCATCGCAAAACTTGCCGTTGAAGCAAAGCCGGTGGAGTTCGAACAGTAAGCATGGATTCCACTTCCTTCCAAACTCTGGCCCAATGGGCAAATGGCACGCTGGTGCAGGGCGATCCCGCCTGCACGATCACGCGTGTCTGCACCGATTCGCGAGCTCTTGCGCCCGGCGATCTGTTCCTCGCGTTGCGCGGGGAGAACTTCGATGGCCACGCTTTTGTCGCGCAGGCGGCATCACTGGGGGCCGCCGGGGCGATTGTCGATACGGGGTTTGAGGTCGAAGGGTTACCGGAGTCGTTCACCGTGATTGGGGTGGCCGATACTCTTGCCGCCTTGCAGGCGATTGCGAAGGCGTACCGCGCCTCGCTGCCGTTGCGCGTCATTGGCATCACGGGGAGCAGCGGCAAGACGAGCACCAAGGATTTCACCGCCGCCGTGCTCGGCGCGAAATACCGCGTCGTGAAGACGGAGGGGAATTTCAACAACCATATCGGCCTGCCGCTCACGATCCTGCGCGCCAGCCGCGCCGACGAGATCGGCGTGTTCGAGATGGGGATGAACCATCCGGGAGAGATCGCGCCGCTTGCGGCCATCGCCGCGCCGGATGCCGCCATCATCACTAACATCGGCGTGGCCCATATCGAGTTCATGGGAACCCGCGACGCCATCGCCCTTGAAAAAGGGATGCTGGCCGAAGCGCTTCCGGCAGGCGGATCGCTAGTGTTGAGCGCCGCCGACGATTACAGCGCATCCATCGCCGCGCGCAGCCGGGCGGCCACTCTCCTTGCGGGGATCACTGGCGATGAGTCGGTGGCGTTGCGCGCCGAGGTGCTGGAAACGGGCTTCGAGGGAACGCGATTCAAGGTGATTGCGGAAGGGACCGGGGCGGAGGTCTATCTGCCGGTGCCGGGTTTGCATATGGTGGAGAACGCGCTGCTCGCGCTGGCGGTGGGGACGGTTTTCGGGGTCTCGCTCGCGGAAGGCGCGGCGGGGCTGGCAGAGAGCCGCCTTACCAAGGGCCGCCTGGAGCAGAAGGAGATCCGGGGGATTCACATTCTCGACGATAGTTACAACGCCAATCCTGATTCGGTGATCGCCGCTCTCAAGACGCTCGTTTCGATGCCTGCCAAGGGCGCGCGCATTGCCGTGCTCGGGCGCATGGGGGAACTGGGCGCGGCTGCCGAAGCGGGGCACCGTTCCGTCGGCGAAGCCGCCGCCAAGGCGAAGATCGACGCATTGATCGCGGTCGGCGCGCAGGCGGACTGGATCGCGGATGCCGCGCGTGGAACTGGCCTGGGCTCCGTTCATCATGTTTCCGACACCACTGCCGCCGCCGTGCTTCTTGCGGAGCTTGCGCGTCCCGGCGATCTTGTGCTCCTTAAAGGGAGCCGTTCGGCTCGCATGGAGCGGGTGCTCGAACATTCCGCTTTTGCCGATCTGCAACCCGCTTCCTGAAAGATTTCCGAGTGCTTTACTATCTACATAACTTCAGCGATCAGTTCGGCGGCCTCAACGTGTTCACGTATATCACGTTCCGGTCGCTCGGCGCGGCGATGACGGCCTTTCTCCTCTGCCTGATCTTCGGTAATCGCGTGATCCGCAAATTGATCTCGCTCAAAGTCGGCCAACCGATTCGCACCAAGGAGGAGGTGCACAAACTGGCGGAACTGCACGGCGGCAAGCGCGGCACCCCGACGATGGGCGGCGTGCTCCTGCTCGGAGCCGTGACCGTCTCCACCATTCTGTGGGCAAGGCCCACCAACCAGTTCGTCTGGCTGGCGCTCTTTTCCATGCTCTGGCTGGGAATCATCGGATTCATCGATGACTACCTGAAGGTCGCGAAAAAGAAATCCGACGGGCTCCCGGGGCGGCTCAAGCTGGTGGCGCAGTTTACCCTTGCGGGTATTGTGACCGCCTTCTTCCTGCTCAACCCGGCGTTGCAGGTGCAGGCGCGCGAACTTTTCGTGCCGTTCTACAAGGAGCCGCTGGTTGCTAACCTGGGGCTCTTTACCTTCTTCTTCTTCGCGCTGGTCGTCGTGGGAACTTCCAATGCGGTCAACTTGACGGACGGGCTCGACGGGCTCGCCACCGGCTGCACCATCACCTCCGCCTTTGCCTATGCGATCCTCGCCTACGCGGCGGGCAATGCCAAGGTCGCCACTTATCTCCAGATCCCGTTCTACGCGCAGGCGGGCGAGTTGACCGTGCTATGCATGGCGCTGGTGGGCGCGGGGATGGGCTTTCTTTGGTTCAACTGCCACCCGGCGCGCGTCTTCATGGGCGACACCGGCGCGCTCGCCATTGGCGGCGTCCTCGGGGTTGTTGCCATCTGCACCAAGCAGGAGTTGCTGCTGCTGGTCGTCGGCGGGATCTTCGTCATCGAGGCGCTTTCGGTCATCCTTCAGGTGCTCAGCTTCAAGCTGACCGGCAAGCGGATTTTCCGCATGTCGCCCATTCACCATCACTTTGAGTTGATGGGGTGGAAGGAAAATACCGTCATCGTTCGTTTCTGGATTCTCTCCCTCATGTTCGCCTGCCTCGGTATGGCGACTTTGAAACTTCGCTAAATGCCTGCTTCCTACACATCCAAAAAGATCGCGGTGCTCGGGCTTGGTTCCAGTGGCCAGGCGGCTGCCCGTCTGCTTTTGGCGGAGGGAGCCCGGGTGAGCGTGCTCGACAGCGGCGAGAGCGATTCCCTGCGCACTTCCGCCGATCGGCTTCGGGGGGAGGGGATCGAAGTCCTTTTGGGGTCGGGCGCCGAAGCCCCCTGCGGTGACTACGATCTCGCCGTGCTGAGCCCGGGGATCGATCCCGCCGTGCCGCTGGTTCGCAATTTTGTAGCCACCAACCCCGGCAAGCCGTTGATCGGCGAGTTGGAGCTTTCCTATTCACTGTGTGCCTGCCCTGTCGTGGCGATCACCGGCACCAATGGCAAGACCACCACCACGCAACTCGTGGAGCGGATGTTCAACGCCTGCGGGATGCGGAGCCTTGCGGCGGGGAACATCGGCCCGGCGTTCGCGGCCCGTGTTGGCGAGAGCCGCAACCTCGACGTGATGACCCTGGAGGTCAGTTCGTTCCAGCTTGAGGCGATCGTCGATTTTCGCCCGGACGTCGCCGTCTGGCTGAACTTCGAGGCCGATCACCTCGATCGCTATGCTTCCATGGAGGAGTATTACGCGGCCAAGCTCCGGATCTTCGAGAACCAGCGTGAGAGCGACTTCGCCATCGTCAAATATGGGAGCAAGCTGCCGCCGCTCAAGGCGCGCACCATCACCTTCAGCGCCTACGAGCGTGGGGGCGATCTCGACCTGCGCGACGGGGTGATTCATTTCCACGGCCAGCCGGTGCTGCGCCTTGCGGAGACGCGGCTGCGAGGTCTCCATAATGCCGAGAACCTCATGGCGGCGCTTGCCGTCGGCGCGGCAAAGGGGCTTGCCTTCGAGCCGATGCTCCAGGCGCTCTCGACCTACGAGCCGCTGCCGCATCGTTGCGAGCTGGTCCGCACGCTCGATGGCGTCGATTACGTCAACGACTCCAAGGCGACCAATCTCGACGCGCTTGAGAAGGCGCTCCTTTCCGAGTCTCGCCCTGTGGTGCTCATCGCGGGCGGGAAAGACAAGGGGTTCGAGTTCGATACGCTCACCGGCCTCGTGGCTTCCAGGACGCGTTGCGTCGTGCTGATCGGCGAAATGGCCGGACGCATTGCCGGGAGTTGGGGATCGCAGATTCCGTGCATCCGCGCGGCGGATCTGGCCGACGCCGTGCGGCTTGCGCGCGGGAAAGCCATCGCCGGGGATATTGTCCTTCTCTCGCCGGGCACCTCTTCCTTCGACATGTTCAAAAGCTACGCCGATCGCGGCGACCAGTTCCGCCAACTCGTTCAAGCCCTCTAATTTTTCAATACCAGCACCCTATGAAACTGCGTCAGATGATCCCCAAACGGAAACTAAGGGCCACCGCCGTGCGCCGGGCACCCGCTTCGCGGGCCATTGAGGATGAAGAGGAGGAGCCGACGATGCGGCTCTCCAGCGCCTTCGTAGTCGTGGTGCTGCTGCACCTCGTTGCGATCGGCGGCATCATCACCTTCGAGAAGGTCAAGGTTCACCGTACCGCCACCCCGGCTGAGGAGACGGCCAGGCTTGTCGGCCAGGAGACGGCGACAACCACGACGATGGCTGCCGCTGCAAAACAGGCAGCACCTCCCGTGGCGGCCCGCGAGATCGCGGCTCCGGCCCCGGCAGTGGCGGCGGTTGCCCATGCTCCGGAAGTCCGCAGGGTTTCCACGGCGCCTGTGTCCGATGTGGTCCGGGATTCCGGCGAGGTGCATACGGTGGTCAAGGGAGAGAACCCCGTGGCGATCGCGAAGAAGCTCGGTGTGAATTACGAGGATCTGCTCAAGCTCAACAAGATCGACGACCCGCGCAAACTGAGACCCGGCCAGAAGCTGCATATCCCCGCAAAGGCCAAATAGATTAAGTAGATTAAATAGCCAAGCCCGTCGGAATGAGAAAGACTGTCATAGGGTTTGTCCTGTCCATCGTCATCATGCTGGTGCTCGGCATCGTAATGTTGTTCAGCACCGGTGCGTTTGCCACCGATGCGCATGGCAATCCCTTCTACTTCGTCCAGCGGCAGGCGATGTGGTTCAGTATCGGGGTGGTGGCGTGTATCGTGGCGGCCTGCACGGACTATCATCTCTGGCAGACGTATTGGAAATGGATCTTCGGCGCGGCGGTGGTGCTCCTTGCAGCCTGCTTCCTGTTTCCCGAGATCAACGGTTCTCATCGCTGGATCAAGATCGCCGGTTTCTCCTTCCAGCCGTCCGAGATCGGAAAGGTGGCAGCCGTGGCCTTTCTTGCAACCTGGTTTGCGGAACGCCCGGCGAAGACGACCCGGGGTTTTCTGGAGGGGTTTGTTTACCCGCTGGCCATCATCGGCATCCTTATGGCCTTGATCGCTTGCGAAGTCGATCTCGGCACGACCGCGCTCATCGGAGCGACGGCCACGGCGACCATGTTTGTCGCCGGAACGCGGCTGGCTCACCTGATGCTGCTGGTGGGCGGAGGACTTGGGGGGCTGGCGTTCATCGCCATCAGCATGCCGCAAAGGCTCAGCCGCCTGACGGCGTTCATGGATCTCGAATTGCACAAGAGCGGCAGCGGTTACCAGCAGTATGAAGCCTTGATCGCATTGGCCTCCGGGGGCTTCTGGGGCCTCGGGCTTGGGAACGGGCGGCAGAAAATGCAGTACCTCCCGTTTGCCCACACCGACTTTATTTTCCCGATGATCGGCGAGGAGCTTGGCCTCGTTTTCACCCTGATGGTGGTCTTTTGCTACATTGCGATGATCATTTGCGGCATCTCCATCGCGATGAATGCCCGCGACCGCTTCGGCGCGCTCTTCAGCTTCGCCCTGGTGGTGATGATGGGGATTCAGGCCGCCCTCAATATCGGGGTAACGACCGCGCTGCTGCCCAACAAGGGGATCGCGCTGCCGTTTATCAGCTACGGGGGATCGAGCCTTTTGTTTTCGATGCTGGCCGCCGGCATCCTGATCAACATTTACCGGCAGGGAGATAGCGAACACACCGTCAAAACGGCGGTGAGAATCCCGACGCGAGTCACGCCGAGAATCTGACATAGATCTGACATAGTCTAGTATGAGAGTTGCAATTGCAGGAGGGGGAACGGGAGGACACTTGTTTCCGGCGCTCGCCGTGGGCGAAGTGCTCAAGGAGCGTGGGCACGAAGTCCTGATCTTCATCTCCGAAAAAGAGGTGGATGCCCTCGCCATCAAGGGACGGAGCGACTTCCGCTTCGAAAAGCTTCCGAGCGTCGGGATGCCCAAGCTCTTCTCGCCCGCCATTTTCACATTCCTTTCGAAGTTCAACGCGAGCCTCAAGCCATGCCGCAAGATTTTTGCCGAGTTCAAGCCGGACGCCGTGCTTGGAATGGGCGGCTTTACTTCCACGCCGCCGATCCTCGCGGGGAAGCTGCGGGGCATCCCGACGTTCGTGCATGAGTCCAACGCCATCCCCGGCAAGGCCAACCGTCTCAATGCGAGGCTGACCGATTGGGTGCTGCTCGGGTTTGGCGAGTGTCGTCGTCACTTCCGCTCCGCGCGCTGCGAGTTGACGGGGACGCCGATTCGCCGTTCGCTCCTGAACCGGGTGCCCCGGGATCGGGCTCTGGGGATTTTCGGGCTTACGCCCGACCGGCGCACCGTGCTGGTAATGGGTGGGAGCCAGGGGGCCCGGGGGATCAACGAAGCCGTCCGTGACGCGCTGCCCCGTCTTTCTGGCGGTAAACATCAGTTTATCCACCTGACGGGTGCTGAGGGAGTGGAGGAAATGAAGGCGGCTTATCACAAAGCGTCCCTTCCCGCGCATGTCGCGCCGTTTTGTCACAACATGGAGGCCGCCTACAGCGCCGCCGACCTCGTCATTGCCCGGTCGGGCGCGGCAAGCCTCGCGGAGATTGCCCACTTCGGGTTGCCCTCCATTTTGATCCCGTACCCTTATGCGGCAGAAAATCACCAGCAACTTAATGCGGAAATATTTGCGCGGGCGGGGGCTGCCACGCTATTGAAAGAGGCTGATACAACGGGCGAAACTCTCTCGGCGGTGATTCGAAATCTTACCGGCGATTCCGGGCAGCTTCAGACCATGGCG
Source organism: Chthoniobacteraceae bacterium (assembly GCA_037190965.1). Lineage (GTDB taxonomy): Bacteria > Verrucomicrobiota > Verrucomicrobiia > Chthoniobacterales > Chthoniobacteraceae > DATMFV01. The sequence goes on along the minus strand of JBBCKI010000073.1, from coordinate 12,113 downwards.
GGACGCTGCCGTGGCCTGCTTCCCGACGATGCTGCGGAGCGTGTGGCGACGATGGTTGAGCAGATTAGTGAGAAACTGAAACGATCTTTTTAAGACGCTTTTTGAATGAGGGATACCAGCCAGATTTTGGCAGAAATTTTGGTGGGCGGAGAACTCCGCATCCACCTGATCGGCGTGGCCGGCTCGGGCATGAGCGGCCTTGCCGGCTTGCTGCTGGCTTTGGGTCACCGTGTCTCCGGCTCGGATAAGGTCAGCACCGTGGAGACCAACCGGCTCCGGGCGCTGGGGCTCGATTTTCACCAGCCCCAGGAGGCCGTGAACGTCCGGGATGCCGACCTGGTGATCTTTTCCTCCGCCATCCGGCCGGGGAATGTGGAATACGACGAGACGGTGCGGCTTGGGATCAGCATGGTGCGCCGGGCCGACGCCCTGGCGGCGATCATGCACGGCAAACGGGGAATCATCGTGGCGGGGATGCACGGCAAGACGACCACCTCTTCCATGATGGCGCATGTGCTCCGTGTGGGCGGGGTGAAGCCCTCCCATTACGTCGGCGCGGAGATCCCGATTCTCGGGACCAACGCGCATTGGGATAACGAGGGCGAATACTTTGTCGCCGAGGGCGACGAGAGCGACGGCACGCTGGCCAACTACCATGTCGAGCACGCCGTGATTCTCAACATTGAAGAGGAGCACCTCGATTATTACGAGAACCTCGAAGCCATCGACGCTGTTTTTAACAAGCTGATCGGGCAGACGCGAGGCATGCTGGTCTATTGCGCGGACGACTTCCATGCCACCCGCCTTTGCTCCGGCCAGGCGCGCACGGTTTCGTATGGTGAAGCCGATGGAGCCGATTACCGCCTGGCCAATCTGCGCGTGGCCGATTTTCAATCCCGGTTCGAAGTCTTCCGCCGGAGCGAAAAGCTCGGGGATCTGCTTCTCAACGTGCCGGGACGTCACAATGCGAGCAATGCCTTGAGCGTCATTGCGCTGGCGTCGGAGATCGGCGTGCCGTTTGAAGCGATCGCCGAGGGGCTTGCCTCGTTCCGGGGGGCGCGGCGGCGTTTTGAAATCAAATACCGCAGTAATGCTTTTTTGGTGGTCGATGACTACGCGCATCACCCCAGCGAATTGAAGGCCACGCTGGCCACGGCGCGCGCCAGCGGGCGCAAGCGGGTGGTCGGCCTGTTCCAGCCGCACCGTTACACGCGGACGCTCGCGCTCAAAGAGGAATTCGGCAAGGCGTTCGATGACGCCGCGCTGGTGTTTCTCACCGATGTGTATCCCGCCAGCGAGCCGCCCATCGCGGGGGTCAGCGGGCAGACGATCGTGGACGCGATGGTCGCCCATGGCCACCAGGGCGCGCACTATCAGCCCGACCGCAAGGCGCTCGTGCTCGAAGCGGGGCGGTTGCTGGAATCCGGCGATTGCATCCTGAGCCTCGGGGCAGGGGATATTCACGAGTTGGGGGCGATTCTTGCCCGTGATCTCGCGCGCGTCGATGCCTTGCAGGCGGCGATGGGCGAGGGGGCGGTGCGCCTCTACGAGCCGTTGGCCAAGCACACCACGCTGCGCGTCGGTGGTCCCGCGCAGTTCTGGGCGGAGCCCGAGACGGAATCCGGCTTCGCCCGGCTCGCGGCTTACTGCCGTCAGGAGGGGATTCCACTGACGGTGATTGGACGTGGCTCCAATCTGTTGATTCGCGACGGTGGCATCGCCGGAGTGGTCGTGCGGCCTTCGCGCGGAGAGTTCCGCCAGATTTCCTACGACGGGCTCAGGATCACCGCCGGGGCGGGCGTGAAGTTCAAGGAAGTCGCGATGACCGCGCGGGCCGCGGGCATCGGCGGTCTGGAGTGGATGGAGGGGATCCCCGGCAGTGTCGGCGGCGGGTTGCGCATGAACGCGGGCGCGATGGGGTACGAGACGTTCGACCATGTGGTGTCCCTGCGGGTCACCGATGGGGAGGGGAATATTCTGACGAAGACTCCCGCCGAACTGGAGGTGCATTACCGCAACGTGCCCGATCTCAAGACCCAGTACGTGCTTTCGGCGACGTTCGAAGGGAAAGTCCGCTCGCCCGAGGAGATTGCGCGCCTGCTCGATGAATCGATGCAGAAACGGCGTTCCAGCCAGCCCCGGGAATCAAGCGCGGGTTGCATCTTCAAGAATCCGGCCCCCTGCCCGGCGGGCAAGCTCGTCGATGAGCTTGCGCTCAAGAACAGCCGGGTCGGTGGCGCTCGCGTCTCCGAGATCCACGGGAATTTTATCGTCAACGATGGCGGCGCGACGGCTGCCGAAGTTTTGGAGTTGATCGACCGGGTCAAGGCCGCCGCGCTCGATGCCCGGGGGATCACCCTGGAGACGGAGGTGCAGATCATCGGTCAGTCGGAATCTTTTTTATGAGCGAACTTGCCCAACAGCGCATTGCAGTCCTTAAAGGCGGCCCCGGATCCGAGAGGCCGGTCTCGCTCGCGTCCGCCCCGGCGGTCGCCGAGGCATTGCGCGGGCTGGCGGCGGAGGTAATCGAAATCGACGTGACCGGGCCGGGGTTTGAACTGCCGCCCGGGATCGACCTCGCGTTCAACAACATTCACGGCACCTACGGGGAAGACGGCGCGCTCCAGCGCGAACTCGACGGGCGCGGCATCCGCTACACGGGCGAAGGAGTCAGGGGCAGCGAACTCGCCTTCGACAAGGTGCTCAGCAAACGCCGTTTTGTGGACGCCGGGATCCCCACCGCCAAATACGAAGTCGTGCGCGCGGGAGAGACTCCCTCGTTGCCGCTGCCTTACGTCATCAAGGCTCCGAAGGAGGGTTCCAGTGTCGGTATCTTCATCGTCAAGACGCCCGAGGAGGTCGCGCCTGCCGTGGCTGAAGCCGCGCGTTATGGGGAACTGCTAGTGGAGGAATTTGTCCCGGGGCGCGAACTGACCGTCGGGGTGCTGGGCGATCAGGCGTTGCCGATCATCGAGATCCGCCCTCACCAGGGGTTCTACGATTTCGCCAATAAATACCCGTTCCTCGATCCCAAGGCGGGTGGCGCGGCGGATCATCTTTGCCCTGCGCCGCTCGATGAAGCGACCACGCGTCGTTTGCAGGAAACCGCGCTTGCCGCGCATCGTGCGCTCGGGCTGGAGGTTTATTCCCGCGTCGATTTCCTGTTGCGCGAGGATGGTTCCGCCGTGGTGCTTGAAATCAACACCATCCCCGGCATGACCCGCGCCAGCCTGCTGCCTGAGGCGGCCGCCGCGATCGGCATTTCTTTCCCGCAACTCTGCGAACGCATCGCAACCCTTTCCCTTTCCCGCTACCGAGCATGATCTCCCGCAAAAAAACCGCTGCCAACCGTCGACGGCCCGGGGCTCGTCGCGATCAAAACCTGTTGGAGGTGAAGATTCGTTCCCGGCTCGCCAACAGCCAGAGGAACCGGCGCATCCTTGTCTGGAGTTGCAAGGTGATCCTCTTCGCCATGGTGGTGAGCGGGTCGATTTATGGCGTGCGCGAAGGGTTGCGCCGCTTTTTCTGGGAAAACCCGGAGTACAACCTCGCCGTGGTGGAGATCAACAACGACGGGCAGGCGCTCACCCGCGAGATGGTGCTGGCCGCCACGCAATTGCAGGTGGGTGAGAACATTTTTAGCATCAGCCTTGCCAAGGCGCGCGCGGCGCTTGCGGAATTGCCCCAGGTGGAGCAGGTGGAACTGCGCCGGACGCTCCCCAACAAGATCACCATCGAAATGACGGAACGCCGCCCGGTGGCATGGTTGGCGGACGTCGGAGTGCCCGACCCCGCGGCGGCTGAGACCTCGTTTCTCATTGACGCCAAGGGCTCGCTCTTCAAGCCGAAGCGTCAGTTGCCGGAATACCTCCGCCTGCCGGTCATCTACGGTGTGCAGCCGGAAAATTTCCTCTCCGGGGATGTGGTGCAGGTGCCTGAGTTGCGCTCGGCGCTTGATTTGATCCGCATCAACGGGGAGACAGGCCGCGTGCTGATCCAGAGTATCGATCTTTCCAAGGGGTACTGCATGGTCATCACCGACGGCAAAGGGGCGAAGATTTCCTTCCCGCTGGATGATATCGACCGGCATCTCGACCGTCTGAGCGCCGTGGTCGAAGGGGTGACGCAGGACCACGGAGGGATGGAGATCCAGACCGTGAACCTGATGGTGGAGCGGAACATCCCGGTCACTTTCGTCAATCCTGTGCCCGCGCCCGAAGTGGCCGCCCCCGTGGCGGAGAAAGCGGCAGAGAAGGCCGCCCCGAGCGCGCCCACCGCTTCTCCCCGCAAGGCTTCCTCATCGACAAAGGCGAAGTCCACCTCGAAATCCACCTCTTCGGCGCGGAATAAGCAGACCTCCTCTGACCGCTCCCGTCAGTAACTCAGCCCCTTAGCTAGTACCTTGTAACAGATAAAATGACGCATCTAGCTTGTCTTTTTGGCCCAGGGCTGCGTTGTCAGCCCAAGGTGTTATCTTCAGATAGCTCCTCGGGCTTCCGCCTTGCCCTGAACCAAAAATCCGGCGCTCTATGCGCCATTTTCCTTGTTACAAGGTACTAGACCCCAATCGTTTCAGAACCCGCACACTCATGGGAAGAGACAGCATTCTCGTTGGCCTGGAGATCGGTACCTCCAAAATCTGCGTCGTCGTGGGCGAAGCCAGCGCCACCGGCCCGATCAAGATTCTTGGGGTGGGCCAGGCTCCGTCCCGGGGAGTTCGCAAGGGGGAGATTGTCGATTTCGAAACGGCGCACAAGTGTGTCCGCGAGGCCCTGGCCGATGCTGAGGAGAAGAGCGACGTGATGATCAAGAGCGTCTTCGTCGGCGTGACGGGGGCGCATATCCAGTCGTTCAACAATCGCGGCGCGGTGAATCTCCCCGAGGAGCGCGACGAGATTGACGAGACTGACTACGAGGATGTCGCCGTCAGCGCGCGCGACGTCAGCATCCCGCAGCCCAATCTCTTCCTGCATACCATCCTCCAGCATTACTATGTGGACGGGCAGGAAGGAGTGCTCAACCCGATCGGCATGCTCGGGCGCAAGCTGGAAGCCGATTTTCACATCATTCACGGTGTCGGCAACCGGATCAAAAACACCGTCCGGTGCGTCAAGGAGATCGGGCTCGACGTGGAGGATGTCGTCTTTACGGGGTTGGCGTCCGCGCAGGTGGTGCTCACTCAGCAGCAGAAGGACCTCGGCGCGCTGGCGATCGATATCGGCGGCGGCTCGACTGATTATGTCGTCTACGTGGAAGGAGCCGTGAAGCAAAGCGGCGTGCTGGCGGTAGGCGGCGATCACGTGACCAACGATATTTCGATGGGCCTGCGGATTCCCATGGCCCGCGCGGAGCGGCTGAAGCTCGATGAAGGGTGCGCCATCCTCGGCGCCGTTTCGGGCGAGGCGATTCATCTCAAGGACGAGACCGGCTTTGCGGGGCGCGAGATCGAACGGGAGATGCTCAACACGATCATCTATTGCCGGATGCGCGAGGTGTTCGAGCTGCTCAAAGATTCTCTGGAGCGGGAGCCGTTCCTTCAGATGCTCGGCTCGGGAATCTATCTGACGGGCGGCTGTTCGCAGCTTCGCGGGATCCAGGAGCTGGCGCAGGAAGTGTTCAACATCCCTGTCCATGTCGTGCACGCCCATTCCACCGCGGGGCTGACGGCGGCATCGGAGAACCCGCAGTTCGCGACCGCCATCGGCCTGTTGCGTTATGCCCAGGCGGCGCACGCCAGCCGCCCCCAGAAGAAGGGGCTTTTACAGCGGGTCATCAAGATTTTCGGACGTTAAACGTAATTTCAACCAAGACTTCGCCATGATCGATCTCACCGCGCGGCGTGCATCCGGCTTTTGCCGAACCTTGAAAATCATCGGCCTTGGGGGCGCGGGCGGCAATGCGCTTGACCGGATGGTGCTTGATGGAGTCAACCCGGCGGCCCTCATTGCCGCCAACACCGACGCCCAGGCGCTGACCGCCTCCGTGGCGGGATCAAAGATCCAGCTTGGGATCGTCGCCACACGCGGGCTTGGATCCGGGGGCGATCCGGAACTGGGTCGCCTTGCGGCAGAAGAAGCCGCCGGAGAGGTGCGTAAGGAATTGGACGGAGTGGATGCCGTGTTTCTTCTCGCGGGATTGGGGGGCGGTACCGGTTCCGGCGCGATTCCCGTCATTGCCGAACAAGCGCGGGAGGCGGGGGCGCTCGTCATCGCGGTGGTTACGCTCCCCTTTGCGTTTGAAGGCAAGCGCCGCATCGCGCAGGCCGGGGAGGCGCTCTGTGCCTTGGGGGCGCACGCGGATCTGGTGATTTGCTTTGAAAACGACCGGATGGGCGACGGCGTTTCGCCCAGCGCCGGAATTGCGCAGGCGTTCGCGGCAGCCGATCAGACGATGGCTCAAAGTGTCGCCGCCATTACTGCGTTGATCAGCCGCCGGGGATTGATTCATCTCGGCTTTGACGATCTCAAGGCCGTATTGCGTGGCATTAACGCCCGCTGTCTTTTTGGTTACGGCGAGGCCGAAGGGAGCAACCGGCCCTTTGACGCATTGGCGCGCGCCCTCCGAAATCCGCTAATGGATAAAGGCCGCCTGTTGCGCGATTGCGACACCGTGCTCGTGCAGGTCAGCGGCGGCCCGGAACTGACGCTCAACGAGGTCCAGCTTTTGATGGAGGAGCTCAATCGGCACGTGGATGATCGGGCTCGCGTCCTGTTCGGCACGGCTGTCGATCCGCAACTTGCGGGGCGTATCACCGTCACGATCTTCAGTTCGCTGGCACAGGAGGAAGCAGTGCGCCAAGCCCCCAAGGCGGCACCGGCCAGTGTTGTTGCACCGCCCCCGGTGGAAAAACCGGTCGTCGTCGTGGTCGAAGAGAAGGCGGCGGAACGGCAACAGCCCGTCGAGGTGATTCAGGCGGAAGAGATCAACCCGAGCGAGAGCGAGGAGCAGCAGGAGTCGGAACCGCAATTTATCGAAGAGGAGGAGGCGGTCGAGTTCGAGGGGGAGGAAGAGGTTAAAGAATCCCCGGTTCAATTCACACCGACCGCTCAGGCAACACTTTTTGGCGACGAGCCCGAAGCTCCCCGTGAGCATGAAGAGCCCAAGGCTGAGGAAATCCGCGACGTCGAGGAGGTTGCCGAAGTTGCCGAGGCTGTCGAAACGCCTCAAACGCCCGAGATTCCCGGAATCGAAAGCGCCCGCGCCCGGCTTTTCCCTTCCCAGAGCCGCGTGGCGCGTCCCGTCCCCGGGAGAACCTTGCATCCTTCCGCGTCGTTCTTGAAACCGCAACCTCCCAAAGCGGAGCCTGAGTCTCCTGTTGAAGCGGCTGCGCCCGAGGTTGAGGTGGAAGAGGAACCGCTTGAGCCGGTGATCGAACAGGCGGCAGAGCCTGTGATTGAGGCGGTTCAAGAAAGCTTGGAGGACTTGGCGGATCTGGAAAACCTGGAAGTCCCGGAGGAACAGGTAAAGGCCCCCGAACCCATCGCGCCCAAGCCGGTGATCCCTGAGCGTCTCCTGAGATCGGAGCCGCCGGAGCCCGTTAAAAAGCCGAGCTCACCCGCCAAAGCGCCCTTGCAGGAAACCTTGAAGTTCGAACCGGTGACGCGCGGACGCTTTGAAAAGAGCGAGCCAACCATCGTGGACGGCCAGGATCTCGACGTGCCGACTTATCTCCGGCGGAACATCAGAATCAGGCCGTAGCAGGAGAGCGGGGGCGGCTCTGGAGGGAGGAGCTAGTGCCGCTGATCGTTGGCGAGTTATTTGACGCTCGACTATTGCGATTAACAAACAAAAAGCCTGCCGATACCGAACTCCCGCCTTCGATTATCGTGTTATTAAGTAACCTAGGCCGCCATCATCATCGAGAAATTGGAGAGCCTTTCAAGTTTCAAGGTCTGACCCGAATGGCAAATTCGTCGCTATTTGAGCCTCGCAATTCATCGGTTGAACCTGCTTAGATCACGCCAGATCGCCCAGTTTGGATCTATTTCAACTGCGCCGAGTTTCAAATAAAACTGTTTGTACGGATTTCGAGGGTCATAGCATACACACATTGATCGCGCCCCCTCCAAGTAAAGACGCTTTCCAATAGTTTCCACCAACTTTGTTCCCAAACCTTGACCCAGCTCTTCCTTTAAAACGTAGACAGCTTGTAGCTCAGCATTTATGCCATGCCTAGTGGTATGGTGATACGCAGCGAATCCTGATACACGGTTGTCTCTCTCGTAAAGAAGGACAGTTCCATCGCCAAGAGAATGCTGCGCACTGCTGCCATCACGAATATAGCGCAGCCAACGGTCGGCCCAAAAAGGCCGATCCCGGTCATGATCGCTGATTATATTCGAAAGCGATGCTTCTTTGGTGGAGATTAGTACATCTAGAATGGAGTCTACGTCCGCTAGATTGGCTTCCCGAAGATGTTCACTCCTGAACGCTTTGATGTCAAAGTCTCCGTCATTGGAATGTTCATCAGATTTCATAATGGTGAATATTTCGGTAGAAAGATCCTGCGAGATTCTCCGGTATCTTGCATTTTTGCCGTGCCTTTATTCTTATCAAGATATTTTGGAACTCGATTGTAGTTTTGCCGGACTTTGGCCCCGATCTCCTTCACGCCCAGCCCGAACATTCCCTCTTCAGCAAGGCTTTGGCAGACGGGGTCAGACCTTGTTTGGCGCAAGAGACGAAGGGGGCACGATTTATGACCGCTACTTCGGACCGGATCGGCACACGCGTTCCGTAGCCAACAGCGACACCTTCACAGCCCAGCAGCTTCAACAGATGGGCTATACCATCCCTAATTGGGAACCACCGCCTCCGGGAGCGGAATGGTGGAGCCTAGGGTTTTGATCACGACCCGCTTTGGGAAAGTGCGGGCAACGGTTCAAGTGGGGCGTGCTTGGGGCACTTGTCCGGAATCCTAACCGTTGGGGACGCCCATTGGACGGCGTTTCGGATAATCCTCCGAACCTGAGGATGGAAATACGTCGGGTAGGTTTCGTGTCCGGGGCGGAAGTAGAAGATCTTGCCGTTGCCCCGCTGCCATGTTGCCCCGCTGCGAAAGACCTCGCCGCCGGTAAACCATGAAATGAAGATCAGTTCATCGGGATTGGGAATACCGAAGGGTTCGCCGTACATTTCTTCCGATGCGATTTCAAAGTAGTCGCCAATGCCTTGGGCAATGGGATGCTGTGGCATGATGGTCCAAAGCCGTTCCTTATCATTAGCGACGCGCCATTTGAGGGAACAGGTGGTCCCCATCAATGCTTTGAATAATTTTGAATAATGCCCGGAGTGAAGCACGATAAGCCCCATCCCTTCGAGGACACGTTTCCGGGCGTGTTCAACCACGTCGTCGGCAACCTCATCGTGGGCCATGTGGCCCCACCAGACGAGAACATCGGTCTGTTCCAGGACTTTGGGGCTGAGACCGTGACACGGTTCATCAAGGGTGGCGGTGCGGACTTGCGCTTCCGGGTCCTCGCGAAAAAGCGTCGCGAGGGTTTCATGGATTCCATGAGGATAGATTGCCGCAACTTTTGGGTTGTTCTTTTCATGGCAAAACTCGCCCCATACGGTGACGTTAAGTGGCATTGGGTAAATCGGTCAGAGATTGGAATGGCGGTCGAGCCATGGGCCGTAGCCGCAAAGCTCCACTCCGAGCCGAGGGGAAATATCAGCCCTTCCAAAACCGGCTTCAACGAGAGTGCTCATTTAGGGGAATCAGACCGAAAGGGCGGCGGCATGCCGCTGGATCTTGTAGAAAGCCTCCGCAATTTTTTGCAGGCCACTTTCGGGCAGATCAAGGAAGGAATGCAACAGTACCAGGGCCTGGCGCGTGCCGATCTCTTCGCTCACCCGGCAGTTGGGGCCGTGCTCGTCCCGCCAGTCGCCGTGGATCCGGTAGCTTTCCGGCGCAATGTTCCAGAGAACGTGCCGATAGACCGGACCATAGGTCGCCCCAAGCGGCACTCCTTCCGCCGCTGCCGCAGCGATGATCCGCGCCTTGGGGAGGTTCGCCCACTCGCGGGGATCGAAAGTAAAGAGCAGGCCGTAGTAGCTCTGCCGTCCCTGGGTCGCTTTGCGGCCCCGTTTTTGCACCTTCAGGCCGGGGATTGCCTCCAGCAGCCCGGTTAGCAAATCGGCATTGGCATTGCGCCGGCATGTCAACTCTTCGAGCCGCTCAAGCTGCGGACAGAGCGTGATGCCCTGAAACTCCGTAGCCCGATAGTTGTGGCAGACCAGCCCCGACGGTGGCCCCTGCTTAGCCCCGCCCTGCCGCGAGCCGGACCCGTAACCGATATGTTTGAAACGGAAGAGGCGGTCGGCCAGTTCATCGTCGTTGGTAATCAACGCCCCACCCTCCCCGGCGGAAACCGTCTTGCTCTGCTGGAAGCTGAAGGAGCCGGCGTCGCCAATGCTTCCCAGGCCCCTGCCGTCCCACATGCCCCCCTGGGCATGGGCGCAGTCTTCCACCACTTTGAGACCGTGTTTGCGGGCGAGGGTCATGATCGCATCCATGTCCGCCATCCCGCCGTAGAGATGAACGGGGATGATCGCTTTCGTCCGAGGGGTAATGGCAGCTTCCGTAAGCGCGGCATCAAGGCAGAGCGTTCCCGGTTCCACGTCCACAAAGACCGGAGTGGCGCCGACGTAGAGGACGGCCATGGCAGTGGCGACCCATGTCAGCGCGGGGACAATCACCTCGTCGCCCGGGCCGACGCCCAGTGCGTGCAGCGCCGCTTCCAGCGTCACCGTCCCATTGGCAAGGAGCATGGCGTGCTTGGCCGTATGTGTCTTGGCGAGCAGCGCGGCAGCTCGCTTCTCCCACGGGCCGCTCCACGACCAACGGCCGCTGCGGTAAAGCTCGGCGATGGCAACTGCCGTCGCCTCGTCGGGAATCGGCCAGACGAATTCAAGTGAATGCGGGAAGACCGGCGTACCTCCGAGGAGGGCGGGTTTGGCGTTGGAAATGGCAGTGGTGGACATGCAGCGACTCTGCCGTTTGAAACGCGGGAATGAAATGGACGTAGCCGATATGTTTTTGTAAAAAACCGCGATTCCCATGCTGGCGCTTCGCAAAGTCCTCGCCCTGAGGCAACGCAAAAAATGTCGGCTGCATCTTTGCCGGGCGGTACCTCCCGGGTCCGTCGGCGGGCAAGGTTTTTCCCCTTTGATTCTTCCCGGCGTCCATCAGTACGGCGAGTTGGCGTTCTGTGTCGGCGGAATAATGCGCATTGTCAGCCATGAGGAAACCTTTGTTCTTCACCCGGGAGACGCCGTGCTCGTGGAGCCGCAGGCCTGGCATTATGAAACTTATGCGCGTCCTTCCGGAGCATACCAGTCTCTTTGGCTAACAATGGCCTCCCTGCCGGGGGTGATCTGTGCCACGTATCGCAAGGGAGTATTGGGGATTGATGCCTCGCGGCCCCTTCCGGGGTTGGAATGCACGCTTCTTCTTCGTCAAATCCGGGATGAGCTTTGCCGGCGCGAACTTCACTGGCAGCGCAAGGCCGAGTTGCTTTTGGGCGGGTTGCTCATTGAGGCCGACCGCCTGCTCCATCAACGCGGGCAGCCCCGGGCGGATCTCCGGCTGGAGCCGATTCAGCGCTTGGCCCACATCGTCAAGACCCGGTTTCGTGAGCCGTTGCAGCTTCATGAGTTGGCGCGGGAGGTGGGGGTTTCGCCCGATCATCTCAGTCGCCGCTTTCGGGCTCACTATGGTGTCACTTTCCGCCAGTATCTTGCTTCCACGCGCATTCACCACGCCCGGCACCTGCTAGGGCAGGGCGGGACGATCAAGGAAACCGCGGAGGCGGCGGGCTTTGGGGATGTCTATTACTTCTCAAAGGTATTCAAGGAATACTGTCGGACCACCCCGGGCCGCTTTCTCCGGTCTTTCCAGAAATCAGATGGAACGGAGGATTTGCCGAAATCGAAACTTGAAACGTCATAAGGAGCGATGTCGGCTAGTATGGTGAAAGATTGGTTCGTTCTGTAAATCGAGGGCCATTATCAATAGAGGAAAAAAGTGAGCCTTCGGTTGCAAGGAGTGCGGCGTCGTGGAACTCCGCCCTCCGTTTTAGGTGTTGCTATTTCGCCCTGCGCGCGCTTGT
>JBBCKI010000072.1:0-111820 GCA_037190965.1 Chthoniobacteraceae bacterium | reverse complement strand
CCGAATTATCGCCGAGGGCTATTCCGTTATAGACAAAGAGCCCGTTATTCTCCAGCAACCCGTTGCCTGCGGTCATGAAGGTATAGATCGTTCCTTCAAGCACCTGGCCGGTGAGGTTCAGGCTCAGGGTGATCCTGTCGCTGGAAACAACGCCCAGCTTCACGACACCGCTGGCCACAAGGGAATCCGCCCCTGTCAGCCCAATATTCATTGTGTAATGGGCATTATTGGCGAAGGTGAGCGCGCCGGTGTTGGTCACATTGAGCGTCCCGGTTCCATAAGCGCCGTCATGGGTTTGGAAGCCACCTTGAATCGTTAGTGACTGTGCCAGCACCGTCCCGCTGCCGCCGAAGCGCTGCGCCGCGCCAGTCGAATAATTCGAGATCGCGGTGAGGTCCAGCCTTGCCCCTGCATTGACGTTGATTGCGGAGCTATTGGCAATCGCTCCGGCCAGATTGGCCTTCAGCGTCCCGCCAGCCACCGTTGTTTCGCCGGTATAACTGTTGGCACTCGTCAAGGTAAGGCTTCCCGTACCGGATGAATCACCCACGGCAAGACCGCCGCCCGTGCTCTTCAGTCCCGAGGCAAAGGTAATGTCGCGCCCGTTGGTATCGACTTTGAATGCCTGCCCGGTCTTGTCACTGAAGCGGTTGGAGTAATCGGTGGCGTTGTTCGCCCCGTACTGCAAGGTGCCGCCATTGAATTCAATCTGTCCCTTGGTTCCCAACGCTCCGGCGCTATTGAGCGCCAGCACCCCGGCCTTCAGTTTTGTGCCGCCGACATAGGTGTTGTTGCCAGAAAGCGTAAGGGTGCCGTCACCGGCTTTGGTCAAGCCGCCCAGTTCGTCCGTCGCCTGGCTGCTCACCACCCCGGTCACCGTCAGGTTCTTACCACTGGCCACGTCGATCGTTCCGCCGTAGGCCCCGAGACCAATGTTCCGGTTCACCGCTACAGCGCCCCCGACCGCTCCCGCAGCGTTCGACTGCTGCATGGTAAAGGATTCCGTGACGGCCAGTGTCCCGCCATTGAGGCTCACAGCCGCCGAAGTCGCCCACGAAACGGTCGATGGCGAAGAGATATCGATCGTCGGGAAATCAGCAAGGGTCGCGGTGGTTCCGTTCCAACTGACAACGACGCTGCCCAATAAGGCGCTCCCGACGCCAAACCCGGCAGGCGCCCCGGTGATCGTGACGTTCTTGCTGCTCGTGGTGGCTGAGGAAACCGTCAACGTCCCGTTGTTCCCGGCGAGATTGCTTTCCGAAGAAGCGATCACGGTGCTGCCTTCGTTCACCAAAACCCCTTGGGTAAAGGTATTGGCACCGTTCAACTGCACCTTCCCTCCTCCCCCGATGATGACGAACCCCGCATTCCCCCCGTTCCCGTTATCCGCGATGACCGAGTTGATCCGAAGCACATTCTCCGTGTTATACTGGTAGATGGAAAGGCCTCGGTTTCCCCCGCCCATCAGGGTGCCGCCATTGATTACGACATCGTTGGCGCCGGTATTTGCCGTCACCATCATGGCGTGCCCCCGCAAAGCGAGCGTCGACCCCGCGGCAATCGTCAAAGTATTCGTGAACCCGGCGGCGTTCTCTTTATTGAAACGCAGGGTATTGATCTCCTTGAATCCACCGCTCCAGGTCGTGTCGACCACATAGTCAAGATTCTGGGCACGGTCGGTTCCCAATCCCGTGGGGGTATTCGAGGTATAGCCGGTATAGGCAACGATGTTGCCGCCTGCTGTATTCGTGGCATTAGTCGCCCAATCGGTGCGATTGACGGTTGCCACGGAGGCTCCGGCCGTCAGGACTCCGTTGCTGTTCAACTGGGTAGTGGTAATGCCGTTGGTCGAATCCTGGACTCCCGGCCCGATGTCAAAGTTCAACTGCGAATGGCTGGGGTTCGTGGTCGAGACGATGTTCCCAAAATTCAAAACTGCCTTACCACCCTCCCCGGCCTTGACGGAAACGTTGGAAAGTCCCGCGTAAAGAACGAGATTGCCCACGGTCTGACTATTGTTCGCCCCAGCCTTTCCAATCATTTCCAGGTTCCCGGCGCCCAGAACCACTTGTCCCTTGGTGATGCCGTTATAAAGAATATCCTGCGAAGGGGCACCTGCTGCGGAAAAGTCGAGACGCAACGTTCCTCCACCGAGGGAATTCGAGGGGTTCTGCCCTACCGCATTCATGTAGAGCCCCACCACCGTCTCCCCCGAGTATTTATTGGCGCCGGATAGCGTCAGGTCGCCCGGCCCGGTCTTCGTCAGGCGCACAGGCCCGTTCGTGCCATCCCTGATCGCGCCGGTCAGCGCAATATCCCCGGCTCCGACGAAGGCCAGCGTTCTGGCACTATTATTCCCGGTATTGGCGATGATATCGCCTGCAAAAGTCAAAAGCTGGCCGGGAGCCGTGCTATGGTTGGAGATCGTAAACCAATGCCCCCCGGTGCTGCTGCCGAGATAGAGATTGGCATTGAATGTCTGACTCGTCGTGACGTTGGAATTCAACGTAATGAAGGCTGAATCCCACAGCCGAAGCGACTGCGATCCGACGCCGCCGGCCCCGATCGTATAGGAGGCCGCATTCGCCGAGTCGAAGATGAGGGTGAAAATCGTCTGCTGCGACGCCGTCAGATCGATAACCGTGTTCCCGTTCCCGCCGTCGACGAACCGGGCCGTCCCGCCGTTTCCATTCGGCATGACTCCGCCTACCCAGTTTGCGCCATTCGTCCAGACACTGTTGGAGGAGCCGTTCCAGTTCGCATCCACCGCCATGGCGGTCATCGGAAGAATCGGACAAGCGGCAATAATGAGGGAAGCAAGTTTACTGGCAGAAGAGAGGGGGGATTTTGGCTTTTTCATAATCAGCAGTACCAAGTAAGTTTCCGAAGTGAAAACTTTTTTGACCAACCAGCGGAAATCGTGACACCGAAAAAATACAAGGTCAATTAATTTCTACAAAAAAGAACCTTTGATAAACTTTGCACCTTTTTGTACTCCGCTATTCGCCGCCACTGACGAAGCGTTGCTCCATCCCGGCGCGCTGTTTCACGGAGCGTCGATTTTCCTCCATGATCAGGATGCTCCACGGAAAGACATAGCGACCGCTCGAAATCGCCCACCAGGCGATTAATGACGGGCAGCCAATCAAAGGCTCCCTCACCGAGATAGGTCTGCTCCCCGCGCCCAAGCCCCTCTGTCCAGTTATGAATGTGGATATGCGACGTATAGGCACCGAGGAGTTCCAGGCTTCGCTCCCATGCCTCATTGAGCAACGGCAGTTGTAGATTCGTCGTCAGCGCGGGGTGGTCCACCGCACGCAGGAGGCGCAATGCCGAAGGGGCGTCTTCCATCAGGCTTCCTTCATGGCACTCCAGGCAAAGCTCCACGCCAGCCTTCCCCGCGACTTCACCGTACTCACGGAGGTTCTCAATCGCGGAAGCCCACTGTGCCTCGGTCGCAGCCTTTGCTCCCACGACTCCTTCACCCCAGGGCGGCCCGGTAAAAACACGCAACCGGCTGCACTCCAGCTCCTGCGCCATCTCCAGATACCGGAAAAACATCTCCCGGCTCGCCCAAACTTTCTCCGGCCCTCCCACAAAGTTGAAATAAGGGCAAAGCTGCAACGCCCTCATGCCCTCATTACGCAAAGTCCGCGCCCAGCGCGCTACTCCGAACTGCTCCAATGCCTGCGGCCAAAGCTCGATGCCATCGAAGCCGCAATCCCGCAAATAAGGCAGCTCATCTTCCGGCACGGAAGAAGACCCGAATGCCCAACAAAAACCGAGATCAATTCCAACCATAAAAGATCGTGGCTTCCTGCTATTCAACACGCACGGACCGCCCGCTCTCTGCCGCTTGAGCCATTGCCCGAATCACCTTCAAGCCTCCCGCCACCTGCTCGGGGGAAATCTCTCCTTCAAGCCGCTCGCCCCGCATCGCCCGGTAGAAGAGATCCCAGCGATAATGCCCGCTGGCACTCACCTCTGTCTGCTCCGCCAGCACGCGCTCATTCCCCCGCGCAATCACTAGCGATAACTCGGAAACACCATTGTCCGCCGATGCGCTACGGACCGGCCCCGCATTGCGATAGACCGTTCCGTTCTGGAAATTGAGCGTCAACCCATCCCGGTAATGGTCTCCGTCTTTCACGCAGAAGCTGGCGAAGATGTTAGCCAACCCTCCATTCTTAAACCGGATACCGAGTTGCGCCGTATCCGGCGTTGGGCGTCCCGTCGTCAACCGCGAGGAGAACACCTGCACTTCGTCCGCCTGTCCGAACAGGGCAATGAGATCGTTGATCAGATAGATTCCGAGACGAAAAATCGGCGCGACCGGGCACTTTTCCGGATCATCCAGCCATGTACCGTCGGCGCCCTCCTGATACTGCACCCAGACATCCGCGCGGCATCCCACCGGCTGACCCAGGTCATAGCGCTTCTGCCAATCCAGGATTTGGCAAATATCCATCGGGTAGACCGGGGCCGGGGAATTCAAATGCACAACGCGCCCAGTCTGCCGCGCCTCCTCCATCACGGAGAGAGCCAGTTCAGGATTCAGTTCAAATGGCTTCGTGGTGATGACATCCTTCCCGGCCCGAATGATCTTTCGCAATAGATCGCCCCTCCGAAAGGGCCCCGTATACAGCGCCACCGCAGGAACCGAGGGGTCAGCGAGGATCTCGTCCAAGTCGGCATACACCTTCACATTCAACGCCGCCGATGACTCGGCGGCCCGCCTTCCATCAATGTCACAGATCCCCGCCAACGAAAAATAGGGCGCTCCCGGGCCGCTCAATAGTTGACTATCGATAATATGGCGACCGAAATTCAACCCAACCACGGCGATCGGGATCTTGGAATGATTAGTTAAAGACATCGTTGTTAAAATCCAAAATCAAAAACTCTCCACTGACCCGGTCTTTCAGAACCAGTGCGCCACCGGCTTCCCCAGTGACATCCCGGGAAAGCACCAGCTCTCTTCCTGAAAATCCCAGCTCATACTTTTCATTGACCTCCTCGATCCTGAGCTCTTCGTCCGCGTTCCCCGCATGCAGGAGAAAGGCCGCCGAGGAAACATGCCCAATATCGAACGTCACCTCGCTCGACCGGAAAACACCGGGCAACTTGTCGCCGGGCGCTTCCCGCTCGATCAAGACGGGGGCCTTCGTAGCGCCCCAAAGAGGAAGCAATTCCAGCTTTCCGCTCTCGAACTCCAGCACCGTACGGTTCTCCCGTTGCACGGCACCGCCTCCCGCAAGGTGGAAATGCACCACCTGCGGAAACTCAGAGTTCGCCTCATCCAGAATCAGAAAGGTTGTCGCGCCAAGTTGCACCACCGTTCGCCAATGCAGGACGGGAGGCGTGAGGGCCTCTGCGAATGCCGCTCCGCCCCGGACGGTGTAAACAGGGCTGAAGCTCCGGGCATACGGGAACCGCCCCTCAAGAACTGATTCCGTGACCCACCCGCGATTGAACCGCCAGTAGAAATTCACCGGCGCGACATCCCGCAGCGACCACCGGCTATGTCCGGTTGCCTCAAACTTCCGCCGCTCCGGCTGGTTGTTCCCAAAGCAGGAATCGACCACCAGCGAGCGCCCTTTTGCATAGAACTGAAAGCTCCCGTCGTCGTTATGGTGGTGTCCCCACGCCGCCCCGCTTCGCAACGCAAAAAGAGCCTCCTCCCCGTTCGCATCCCGGCTGCGGAACAAGATCCCCAATCCCTGCACCGCCTCATTCTGCCATGGGGGGCGATACTCCTTCTCGCCGGCCGGCGCTCCCTCGAACTCCCGCGATGCCCAGGCCAATTGAGCCGAAAGCTCAGGCGCGGTCAATTCGAACGCCTCCGCGAACTCGCGGAAAAGGGCCGGCTTCGGCTCGGCCCCATGATCGCCAAAAGGGATCAGACACCGCCTCCCGCCGAGGAAGGCATCCCGAGGGGTAAGCTGGCAAAGCGCAGCCCTCACCAACTTCTGCATTTTTGGATCGGCAAAAAAGTCATCGCACCCATCCGTCCTCCTGCGAAGCAGGGTAGGCAGCACGGTATGAAGCACATGCTCATAGTATGTGTGGCTCTCCTCCCAAACCCCGCTTTCAGGGTAAACATGGAAAGCCAGTTGCTTCCCCCACTGCTCCGCAAATCGCGCCCGCCAGACCTCCGCGCGAGGATGCCGATAAAAGACCTGGGCACTGACACCCAGTACATTGAAGGTGTCGGTATAAAAGTTCTGATTCGCCATCCCCGCGAGGCTAGGCTCCGTGGAATCGCGATCCTCGGAAGGCAACATGGCAGCGTCGCCCGTGTAATAATTTTCAGACTCGAACAGCAGCGTCAGGAACGCAAAATGAGCCCGCAGCAGCCGTCGCTCGTCTTCCGTCAATGTTCCGTTTTTCACCAGCCATTCGTAACGGAACATCTCCGGAGCGATCTTTCGGCTAACCACCGGATTGGAATAGGCGGTCCCCGATCCCTCCCAGAAACCGTAGACACGCGCTGCAAGATAATCGGCCATCTCCCGCGCTGCCTGGGAAGCTTCCACACGCTTGCCGAAATGAAGATCCAACACGGAGTTGGGATAGTGAAATATCGACTCGCGGTTCTCCTCCTCCGGCCATGAGAGGACAGACCCCAAAATCGCCTGAAGCGGCATCACTCCGTATTGAATATGAATCCGCCGCAACAAGCTCTGCTGGCTCCGATAATGTTCACGCACCGGAACCACATCGAAATGCCCGAGTGGAATCTCATCCGCTGCGGTCTGCGGCGTGATCTCCGGCAGAGTTGTCAACACAAGGGCATAAGAGCGCCGCCCGGATCCGATCCACCCTTCCACGTTGAAGTGAGGTTCACACACCACGCCCCCGCGCGCCGCCACTCTCTCCGGCCCAGGATAGCTGTCGGCCTTGGCACTGGCTGGGAGGTCACGACGACTCTCTCGAACGCCGGGCAACCAACGCCTCGTCCACGCCTCCAGATGATTCAGTTTGCCTCCCTTCCAGCCACCTCCTTCCAGCGTGATAAAGCCGACAACCTCGTCCCCTTGGCGGAATCCGAGCGCGAACCCGTCCACGTAGTCGAGATGCTGGGACTGCTGCGTCCAGGCTGCAAGGCGGGCGAGCCGGGTATCATAGTGATAGGTCACGGGACGGTTCTTGAAGCCCGCGCCGGAATCGAGCGCATAAAACGCTTTGGGCAAATCGTCTGCCGTGAAATCCCAAACGACCTGATCGCCACACCCCGCTTGAGAAGCCCCGGGCTCGAAATGCTCGTCCACCCGGGCAAACAGCGCCCCGGCATCCACCGTCAACTCCGCTGTATAGAATCCCCCTCCGCCAAAGCCGACCCGATAACGGTACACCAAGCGGATTGGCCCCTCTTCCACCACAGTTCCCTCTTGGGAAACCACTTTCCTGCGCGTGTCGAGGAAACTGGTGCCGCGCCATGCTCCATCGCCGATCTGGAACCGGATGATCGGCCCCGTGAGCCCCCGGTCCAATGGCGCAGCCTGCTCATTCCCCATCCACACCTCCAGACTAAACCGCCCATTGGTGAGAACCCCCACTTCCCCCGACCGTCGGAAAGAAACCGTTTCACCCTGAACCGGCCATTGCTCTGTAACCGGGCGAATCTCCACCGCTTCAAACGGTTCCACCCCCCGCAACAAGAAGACCTTCTCCGGGAACTCCAGTGACCGCTGCGATGGCGCCCGGTTCCCTTTGGCATCGCAAAACCCGTCGCCCCACTCGTCCCTCACTCTTAAGGAGAGCACCTGCTGCTCATGGCGAAGCCCGCAACTCTCAACCCAACGCCACATCGGCCCAGAGGCCGATTCAATCGGCTCCAGCAGAGAGGATGACAACGAATGAACGGGGGACGGACTCATACGTCAAGGGAATCAGAAAAGACAATTTCTAAACAATTGTTCTTTTTGGTACATTAAAATCGCGCATTGCACCAGCATTATCTCACCCAAAGAAAGAATCTTACCTCAGAGGACCACCTGATGATTTTTATTGTCTTGCAACGCAATTCGCCATAGACAGTTAAACGAGTGGAAAATCAGGTCATCAAGAACAGCTCGCCGAAAGCCCGATCGGTAAGAACCCTCAAGCAGTGGATTCATCAAGGCCAGCTTCTCCGGGGGGAGCAACTGCCCGCTGAAAATGAACTCGCCAGGCTTCTTAACGTCTCACGCACCACGGTACGAGCTGCCGTCAAAGCACTCGAGCAAGAGGGGCTTCTCCGCTACAACGAAAATCGCCGCCGCATTATCGTCGGCCCCGCCCAACCGAGTGGCGGCCTGGTGGCGGATACCGTCGCGATCCTGACTCACCTTACCGACACCCCTTCCGACCACCTCCCCTCCCAAGCGCAAACCGGCTGGGAGCGATACATCCAGATTGGCCTTATCGATTCCCTCCGCGGCGCGCGGATGCATGCCCTGACACTGCACATCGATCTTTTGCAGAACGAGTTGATCCAGACCCTCATCGCCCATCCGCCACGAGGTCTCGTCGTCCTGCGTCCTTCCCTCCACCCCTCTGCAAGCCTTGAACTCGCCATCGCCCTGCGGGATAAGGGCGTTCCGGTTGTCTTTTACGGTTTTACCGACCTCGCAAAGTTCGACACCGTTGCCTCCGACAGCGCCGCCGGCTGTTATGAGTTGACGAACTGGTTGATCTCCCGAGGGCGGCGGCGTCTCCTGAGAGTCTGGCCCGCCTCACCGAAAGGAGAAAAGCCGAAATGGCTTCGCGAGCGCGCCGCCGGTTTCGAACGGGCCATTACCGAACACGGGCTGGAGTTGCTTCCCGTCACCGAGTACCCCAATCTCTGGAATCCTCAGGTCGATACCCAGGAACACTTCGAACTTCGAGCACGCCTCATGGCCGGCTACCTTGTAGAGCATCTCAAGGGCCCCAAGCCGGTGGACGCCCTCCTCGCCCTCACCGACGGCGATTGCTATGCACTCGCCGCCGCCTGTCGCATTCTCGGCAAAGAACCAAACCGGGACATTGCCATCGTAGGTTACGATAACTACTGGCAGGAAAGCCCGGACGGCCATTGGGAGACATCGCGCCCCCTTGCCACGGTTGACAAACTCAACATTTCAATAGGGCATGAACTGACTTCTCTCCTTCTTGCCCGGTTGAAAGGAAAACTTCCGCCCGAGCCTCAGCTTCGGCTTATTCAGCCCGAGTTGAAAATCATCGAGTAATCGAGGTAGCAGACAAGACCTCAAAGGGCTCTATCTTAAAGCGCAGTAACGAGCCGCGCAAGCGGCTGCCTGTCAATCCCGGCTTGGAATACCTGCGAAAGCAGGCCAAACGCCGGGTCAACTCTTGCTGGGCCGAGGACTCGATCCCAACCGATATTCCCCCGTCGCGCGAGCCATTGCATTTGGCCGCTACCTGCAAGCTGCCGAATGTGGTCGAAATTCTGTTGGAAGGCGGTGCCGATCCCCACGTTCCAATGGTGAGAGCTTTATGTCGCTCGATTTTTATGGGGTCTGATCCCCGGTTCACGCGATGAGGAGGACCAAAAGATCATCGCCCGACTTCGGGCCGCCGGGGCGGAACCAAATCTATGGACATGGATACGCCTTGGTGAAACTGAACACGTTCTTAGAGTGCTGGAAAAAAACATCGCTGATTCATGCCAAATCGCCCGACCTCCAGTTCCTTCCGCTTCATATCAGAAATCACGCATTTGTGCGAAGAGTCCTAAACGGGTTAAAATCCCGATAGGGCAGCCACTCATTCGAGTCGCGATCTACCACTGTAAAGCCCATGAATAAAAGATCTACGGACAATTGCGCTCCTTGCTTCTTAAGCATCAATAACCCTCCTCTATTAGCGGAAACAGAACTCTTCACGAGCGATACTGACTATCGGTCACATCACGGCCAGCACACACGGTGAAAATTTGAAAGTACCTTCAAACTCACAGGACGCTCCATTCAGGCCTGTTAACCGTATCGCCGGTTCGCTTCAAAACGCTACCTCATTCCAATCTCAAGGGTTTTCTCTGCGAATTGAACACCATACGGGTTCAAGCGACACAGGAGGTAGCGACTTCTACACCGACGCCATGATCGGCGGCTACAACGACTACAGCGCCCGCCGCTCCATCGAGTTCGGCAACATTACCGCACCGCCCGCAGCACCCCGAATGGTGGCCAGTTCACCACCTACCTCGGTGCCGGTTACGATGGGATCGCCGGAAGCTTCACCTTCGGCCCTATAGCCAGTGTGCAATATAACTATATTGGCGTCGCGCCCTTCACGGAATCCGGTGCCGACGGCCTAGACCTCCGCGTCGCCCAGCAAAACGCCAATAGCATCCGCACCAACTTGGGCGGCCGCATCGCTACACCCGGAACGCCTCGGAGAAGATTGTCACCATCCCCGAAGTCCGCCTCTTCTGGCAGCACGAGTTCCTGCAAAACCTCACCAACATTGGCCCCAGCCTTGACGGCGGAGCTGGTCCGGGCTTCGGCTATAGGACCAGCACCCCCGACCGCGATAGCATCCGAGCTACGACATTTATGATACCCGGCGGGATTCTCTGCGACAAGCTTAGTGCTCAGCCGAATGCGGCGAGATATCCGAGGCCCACTCCCTTCGGAGCCTACGGCAGGTACTGCTTCATTGGTTTGGGTGGCTTGCTTGGCAGCGAAAAACATGGCGATGAGGGAAGAGAACTAGCCGGGAGAGGGTGCATGAGACTGGGCCAAGAGCCCTTCACCTTCACAGTTGCCAAGGTGAGTGATTCAATCCACAGAAGTTGGTGGAGACCCGATCATTCGCGGGACCGTCCTCAGGCCGGGTCCCGATCTTGAGCCATTCCTTGAGCGCGTCCCGGAGGCCAATCGACGACGGCAGGCGCTTCGGCTTCATGGTGTGCCGGATGTCGGCGCCATTGAATTTGACCATATCGAGGAGATCCCGGATTTCGTCGAAGCGATCACCATCCTCCTGCCGGATGGATCGGTCTTTTGGATTCGGAGTGAACGACGGGCTACTTGAGGTAAATCAGACGCATCTGGATAGCCTTAGACTGAGCCGGATCCGTTATATGCTTTGTTGTTTGCAAAGCCCATTTACAGGCTCCAAGCCTGATGAAATCAGGATGGAGGCGGGGGCGGGAATCGAACCCGCGAATAGGGGTTTTGCAGACCCCGGCCTTACCACTTGGCTACCCCGCCGCTGTAAGGAAGGGACAAACTGCCCAACTTGACGGAAAGTTGCAACGGATTTATTGCGGTTTTTCCTCAAAAAATCGACTACCACCCCGTTTTCTTAGGCGTAAGGTATTCGTTTATGAGTACGCTGCCCGACTTCCCGCTCCGCCGGCATTCCGCCTCGGCCGCCGTCTTCGCCGAAGCCCGGCGGTTTATTCCAGGCGGGGTCAATTCGCCCGTTCGCGCCTTCCGGGGAGTCGGGGGGGAGCCATTCTTTATCCAAAAGGCGGCCGGAGCGCATATTTGGGACGTCGATGGAAATGAGCTGATTGATTACGTCGGCACCTGGGGGCCTGCCATTCTCGGGCATGCTCCCGAGCCGGTCCTCAAGGCGATCCGCGAGACGGCTCCGGGCGGGGTCAGCTTTGGCATTCCCAATCCCCTGGAAGTCGAGATGGCCCGGTTGATCTGCGAATGGGTGCCCTCCATTGAGAAGGTGCGGATGGTCAATTCCGGGACGGAGGCCACCATGTCAGCCCTGCGGCTGGCGCGCGGCTTCACGGGGCGCGACAAGATTGTCAAATTCGAGGGCTGCTACCACGGCCATGTCGATTCCCTGCTCGTCAAGGCGGGAAGCGGCGCGCTTACCCACGGCCAGCCCGACAGCGCGGGCGTGCCCAAGGCCTTTGCCGATCTGACCCTTGCGCTTCCATTCAACGATGTCGCCGCGTTGGAGGCGACGTTCCGGCGCGAAGGGCGCGAGATTGCGGCAGTGATTCTGGAACCGATCCCCGGCAACGCGGGGCTCTATTTCCCGACGCCCGCCTTTTTGGAGGCCCTACGCCGCCTCACGACGGAGTATGGTGCGCTCCTTATCTTTGACGAGGTAATGACCGGCTTCCGCGTGGCCCGCGGCGGCGCTCAGGAACTGTTCGGGATGACGCCGGATCTGACGACGCTCGGCAAAGTGATCGGGGGCGGTTTTCCCGTCGGGGCGTTTGGTGGCCGGGCGGAGATTATGGACATGCTTTCGCCCGACGGCCCGGTCTACCAGGCGGGCACTCTCTCCGGCAATCCGCTCGCCCTCGCGGCCGGGCTTGCCCAGCTCCGCGAATTGGAGCGCCTCAACGGATGGGCGCGGCTGGAGGAAATCGGGGCGGCTTTCGAGGACCGAGTGCGGAGCACCTTGAAGCGGATGCCCGGCGTCGAGGGCGGTCGAGGCTTCACCTTTCATCGCGTGGGCTCGATGTTCTGCCTTTTCTTTACCAGGGGCGAGATCCTGAGCCTCGCCGACGCCAAGCGAAGCGACACAGCCGCCTTTGGCCGCTATTTTCACTATTGCCTCGAAAGCGGGGTCTATTTCGCCCCTTCGCAGTTCGAAGCCGGTTTTATCTCGCTGGCGCACTCCGATTCCGATCTTGAAACCACCGCCTCGGTCGCGGAAAAGGCGCTTCTTTCTCTTGGATAGAGCGGTTTGAGTAAAACCGTTCCAGGGCATTACCCCTCCCCGGCCTACGGTTCTCCGCATCCCAAAGGTCAGCGGTTCCCCGAAATCCAAAGCGCAAGCATTTTCGGGTGGACAACCGGGGAAACTTGGTGTTTCTTCGCCCCTCCCAAGCGCAATAAAGAAGCCGCCGTTGGTCCCTGGGCTCCGATCTCATGATCACGAGCCATCTGCGCCAGGGGTAACCCGGCGGATTACAAGAACAAGAAGAAAAGGAACAGAAGAAGATCTTTGAAACAGACCGTCCCGCGGCCCGTGCGTTAGACCATTAAACCGTCAAACCGCACCGGAGAGCCGCTTTTTCTCTTCCCGATCCCACTTGCCAACTTGCCATTATGCCGATCCGTTTAGGACGTTTTGAAATGCCGAAAACTCTCGTCAAGGACGAGAGCAATGCCACCGATACCTACGCCACGTTCGTGGCTGAACCGTTCGAGGCTGGTTACGGCCACACGCTGGGTAACTCCCTGCGCCGCGTGCTCCTCTCCTCGCTGGAAGGCGCCGCCATCACCACCGTGCGCATCCATGGCGCGCAACACGAATTTGCCACGCTGCCGGGCGTCGTCGAAGACTGCACCGACATCGTCCTCAACCTCAAGAAGGTCAAGTTCAAGTCGGCCGATCACGAATCCCGCCGCCTCTCGATCTCCGTCAACAAGGAAGGCGCCGTCACCGCCGGGGACATCCAGGAAGTGACCGGCATCGAAGTCCTGAACAAGGACCTCGTCATCTGCACGCTCGATAAGAAGCAGAAGTTCGAAGCCGAACTCGAACTCAAAGTTGGCCGTGGATTCGCCACCGGCGACGAAAACAAATATCCGGACATGCCGATCGGCGTGATCCCGATCGACTCCATCTTCTCTCCGGTTACCCGCGTCAAATACGCGGTGGAAGCCACCCGCGTGGGCCAGCGCACTGACTACGACAAGCTCGTGCTCGAAGTCTGGACCGATGGCCGCATCAAGCCCGAGGACGCGCTCCTCCAGGCCTCGGCCATCCTGCGCCATCACCTCGATCCGTTCGTCAACTACGACGAAAACGCCGTCGAGTTCGACGAAACGCCGAAGGAAGTCAGCCAGGAGAACGCCGCTCTCAAGAAGCTCCTCAACATGAGCGTCAACGAGATCGAACTCTCCGTCCGCGCCGCCAACTGCTTGAACAACGCCAACATCACGACCGTTGGCCAACTCGCGCAGAAGACCGAAGCGGAGATGCTCAAGTACCGCAACTTCGGCAAGAAGTCGCTCAACGAGATCAAGGAAAAGCTCACGCAGCTCGGCCTTGCGCTCGGAATGAAATTCGACACCGCTCTCATCGAGTCCCCGAGCAGCGAGAGCTACACCCGGTAATCCATCCAACTCATTTAACCGCGACTACTTACAGTCGATTTAGACATGCGCCATCAGAAAAAGACCGTCAAACTCGGGAGAACCGCTTCCCACCGGGACGCCCTCCTGGCCAATCAGGTCGTCAGCTTGATCGAACACTCCCGCATCCAGACCACCCTGGCGAAAGCCAAGGCCGTCCGGCCGCTCGCGGAGAAGATGCTCACGCTCGGCAAGAAAGGCACCCTGCATGCCCGCCGTACCGCGCTGGCTTACCTGCTCCACAACGAAGCCGCCGTCCGCAAGCTCTTCACGGAGGTTGCACCGCGCTCCGCCTCGCGCAACGGGGGGTACACCCGCATCATCAAGCTCGGCTACCGCAAGAGCGACGCCGCGCCGATCGCTTACCTCGAGTGGGTTGATCAGGTCGTGACGGAAGCGCCGCTGGCCGTCTCCTCGGCCTCCTCGACCACGGTCGTGGAAGCTCCCGCCGCTGAAGAAGTGGCTGAGAAGCCCGCCAAGAAGCCCCGCGCCAAGAAGGCCAAGCCCGCCGCCGACGAGGCTGCTCCGGAATCCAAGGAATCCGCTGAATAAAGCAGGTTCATCCGAATCCGAATGAATTAAAGAGGGGCTCCGGTTCGCGCCGGAGCCCTTTTTCTTTCGGCCAATGGCCCGGAAACACAAACGAAACCCGCAAAGGCATGGCCTTGAAGAGAGAGAGTAGCGACAAAGCAGCACTTCACGTACGCACTCCCAGACACTCCGCGCCTGTCTGGTGCGTGACGGAGCGCGGGAGCGTCTTGGAGTGCGGCGGTTTTCCGCCGCTTTGGGACAACGGCTCGATGCCCTCCTCTTTCCGCCCCATCCCGCAATCATGAGAGCGCTCCTCCTTGTTCTCGACGGGCTCGGCGTGGGTGACGCTCCTGACGCGGACCGTTTTCACGCTCCCGGTGCGGACACGCTGGGCCACCTGAAGATCGCCGTTCCCGATCTCGATCTACCCACCCTCTTCTCCCTCGGCCTGGGCGAAGTCCTGGAAGGGCGCGTTTTCGATCCGCCCGCCCGCAAGTGCTCCGGCTGTTACGGACGGATGCGCCCCCGCTCCGCGGGCAATGACACTACGAGCGGCCATTGGGAGCTTGCCGGGACGATCACCGAAATTCCCTTTGCCACCTTCGAAAGCTTCCCGGAACCGCTCATCGCCGCAATCACCCGGGATGCCGGCGTCGAATTCCTCGGCAACAGCATGGGAAGCACTGGAGCCCTCCTTGCCCGCCATGGAGAGGAACATCGCCGCACGGGCAAACCGATCCTCTACACCACTGCCAGCTCCGTCCTCCAGATCGCCGCGCACGTCGACACCGTGCCGCTGGCCCGTCTTTATGAAATCTGCCGCATCGCCCGCCGTCTCTGCGATGAATGGCACATCGGCCGCGTGATTGCCCGCCCCTTCTCCGGGGAACCGGGGCATTGGACCGAAGCCCCGGGCCGACACGATTACTCCATCGCGCCGCCGCACACCATCCTCAACTCCATAGCCGAAGCGGGCCTCCCGGTCGAAGGGATCGGCAAGATCAGCGATATCTTTGCACACAGCGGTGTTACCCGGGATCACCAAACCGACTCCAACCGCGAAACCCTGGAGGCCATTACTCGCCTCTGGAACGCCTCCAACGACGGGATGATCTTCGCCAACGTGAGCGACTTCGACACCCTCTACGGGCACCGGCGCGATCCCCACGGATTCGCCAGGGCTCTGGAACATTTCGACGACTGGCTAGCCGATTTTCTCGAAGAAACGGACAGCGACGACCTCATTCTCATCACCTCGGATCACGGCAACGACCCCACCCTGCCCGGCTCCGATCACACCCGGGAGGAAGTCCCCATCCTCGCGCATTACGACGGGCGCACCGGCCCGCTGGGAATTCGCGAGAGCTTCACCGACGTCGCCGCCACCCTTGCCGCCTTTTTCGGGCTGCCGAGGCACTATCCGGGAGGTCATCTCCCCGGCGAACCGCTCCTCACCTTTCATCGCCCCCCGGGGTTTTAGCGCAAACTGCCGGAATTACGTGCAAGCCCGCCCTTTCCGGCCTATCAATAGAGATTCCGATGGAGATTCAGTTTAATACGATCGAAGAGGTGCTTGCCGACATCCGCGCCGGGAAGATGGTCATCATTACCGACGACGCCGACCGCGAGAACGAGGGCGACCTCCTGATGGCAGCCGAAAAAGTCACGCCCGAAGCCGTCAACTTCATGGCGATGCACGGGCGCGGGTTGATCTGCACCCCCCTCACCGCCCGCCGCGCGGAACAACTTGGCCTCCAGCGCATGGTGCTGGAAAATCGTGAAAGCCAGAAGACCGATTTCACCGTCTCGGTGGACGCCGCGCACGGCATTGGCACCGGAATCAGCGCCGTCGACCGCGCGGCCACGATCCGCATCCTTGTCGATCCAGCGGCCAAACCGACCGATCTCGTCCAGCCCGGCCACGTTTTCCCGCTCAAGGCCAAGGGCGGCGGGGTGCTCCAGCGTGCGGGCCACACCGAAGCCGCCGTCGATCTCGCCCGCCTCGCGGGACTTCAGCCCGCCGGGGTCATCTGCGAGATTCTGCACGATGACGGAACCATGGCCCGCCTGCCCGAACTGTTGAAGTTCAAGGAAAAACATGGCCTCAAGATCGGCACGATCAGCGACCTCATCGCCTACCGCCGCAAGGAGGAAAAGCTGATCGAGCGCGAGCAGGTCATCAATCTCCCGACCGACTACGGCGATTTCCAGCTCCACATGTACCGCTCGGTCATCGACGGAGCGCACCACCTGGCACTCGTCAAAGGCGAGATTTCGGAAACCGAGCCCACTCTCGTGCGCGTTCACAGCGAATGCCTCACCGGCGACGTTTTCGGCTCGATGCGATGCGACTGCGGGCCGCAACTCCATGCGGCGTTGCAACAGATTGAGAAGGCTGAGAGCGGCATTCTTGTTTACATGAGGCAGGAAGGGCGCGGCATCGGGCTGCCCGCAAAGATTCACGCCTACAAACTCCAGGAAGAAGGGCTCGACACCGTGGAGGCAAACGAACGCCTCGGTTTCCCCGCCGAATTGCGCGAGTACGGCCTCGGTGCGCAGATTCTCGCCGACCTCGGCGTGAGGAAGATGCGTTTTCTCTCCAATAATCCAAAAAAGGTCATCGGGCTGGAGGCATACGGGCTGGAGATCGTCGAGATCGTCCCGATCCGCACGCCCGCAAACCCCCACAATGCCAAATATTTGGAGACCAAACGGCTCAAAATGGGGCATCTTCTTTAATCATTTTTATCTTTGGCGGTGCTTGCAGATTCCAGCGACTTCTCTAAAGTCGGGCCGCTTTAACCACTTTCAAACCTATGTCGAACATCATCCCCAATCGCCCGCGTTTCGCGCCGTTCCAGAGGAAGTCGTTCGGCATTGTCGCAAGCCAGTACAATCCGGAATACGTCCAGGGCCTTGTCGCGGCCACCCGCGCCGAGCTTGAAGTCCTCATTCCGAATGTCCAGGTCACCCTCTTTGAAGTCCCCGGGGCATTTGAAATTCCCGTGGTTTTGCAGGAACTTGCTCATCGCGGCGGGATGGACGCCCTGATCGCCCTTGGCGTCATCATCGAGGGGGAAACCGCGCATGCCGAGTTGATCGGCCAGTCGGTGACCAACGCGATCCAGGACATCGCTCTCCGTTTCCGCACTCCCGTCATTCATGAGGTTCTCCTCGTCAAAAATGAAGAGCAAGCGCGTGCCCGTACCCTTTGCGCCGAACTCAATCGGGGAACGGAAGCCGCCCGGGCCGCGGTGCGGATCACCCAAGTCATCGGGGATATCAAGCAACGTTATCCCGAGTCTTAATCCGCCGATTTCCAGAACATTTATCCTCATGCCGCGCGCCCGCGCCCGGTTTCGAGCCGATCTTTGACCTCTTACCGAACTCAAAACGAGTGACAAAATTTTAATCATGGGAGCACGCCGAGAAGGCCGCGAAGCGGCCGTTCAGTTTCTTTATCAACGCGATCTTAACGGAAACATCAACGCCGGTTCCGTCGAGGGCTTCTGGGATTTGCGCCCAGCGAATAAGAAAGTTCGGGAGTTTGGCACCAATCTCGCCGAAGGGGTGTTGGCCAATCAGGAAGCCATCGATGAGCGCATCCGCAAATCGGCCTCGAACTACGATCTCCACCGGATCGCCGCCGTCGACCGCAACATTCTCCGCATCGCCATTTACGAGATGCTCTTCTGCCCTGAAGTGCCCCCTGTCGTCTCCATCAACGAGGCCATTGAGATCGCCAAGCGGTTCGGCTCCGAGGATTCGGGCCGGTTTGTAAACGGTGTCCTCGACCGCATTCGCGCCGACCTCCCTCGCCCTTCTCGCGCTGCCAGAACAGGCGGCGGTTCGGCCTCGGCCTGATTTTCACCATGGCATTCGGGTTCTTCAAAAACATCCTCCAGAAATTCACCGGGAAGCCGGTGGACTGGGACGAACTGGAAGAAACGCTCATCCGCTCCGATCTCGGCGTACCGATGACGATGAAGATTCTCACGGCGCTGCAAGCCCGCGAGAAAGTCACCGCCGACGATGTGGTGGAAGTGGCCCGTGCCGAGATCGCCAAGGTCCTGCCGCTCGACAACCCGCCGCTACGCCCCTTCCCCGCCAAGCCAAAAGTTATCCTGATGGTCGGCGTCAACGGCACCGGCAAGACCACCAGCACCGCCAAACTGGCGCATTACCTCAAGTCCCGCCGGCACAGCGTCATGCTCGCCGCTGCCGACACCTTCCGCGCCGCCGCCATCGAGCAGCTCGGCGTCTGGGCGGAGCGAATCGGCGTGGAGATGATCAAGGGGCAATACAACGCCGACCCCGCCGCGCTCTGCTACGACGCCTACTCGTCCGCAGCGCGCAAGAACATCGAATTTCTCATCTGCGACACCGCAGGCCGCCTGCACACCAAGCAGAACCTGATGGCGGAACTCAACAAAGTGAAGCGCATCTTCGCAAAGCACGACGAAACCGCGCCGCACGAAGTCTGGATCGTCGTCGACGCCACCACCGGCAGCAACGCCCTTCAACAAGCGCGGGAGTTCAACCAGGCGATAGGCCTTACCGGTGTGATCGTCACCAAGCTCGACGGCAGCGGCAAAGGAGGCACTGTCATCGCGATCCAGAATGAACTGGGGCTACCGACCCGGTTCATTGGGCGCGGGGAGAAGCTGGAGCAGTTGGAGCCGTTCGACGGGCGGAAGTTTTTGGAAGAGTTGGTGTAGCGCGGCGGCCCAGAGTCCCAACCACCACACCGCCCCTCCAGTCCAGGAGACGCCCCCCTATAGGCTTTCATTTCCGCAGTCTTTCTTCTACGTTCCGCCTACGGCACGTTGTAGAAAGAATGAAGAGCCTTCCCCTCATCGCATTCATTGCTGTTGCTTGGACGATCACCCAAATCGATGCCATTGCAGACAGTCCTGCAATGCCTGTTCCGTGGGTGAAAACCACTGAGCGCGGTAATTTCCTGTTCAAGATGGTTCCCCCTAAGTGGCGGGAAGAAGGCGAAAATTTCGTTACCGAACGCGACGCCTTTGGCGTCGCCTATCAGATTACCGAAGACGGAGAGTTCCATGAACTGTGGCGAACGAACGGATGGTATACCTTTGAAGGTTACCTCTCGGAGGATGGAAAATATTTTGTCCGGTTTGGCCCCTGAGCAAGCGATCAGGAAAAGCACACAGATTTGGCGATTGCGTTCTACGATCGGGGAAAACTACTGAAGGAGTACGAAGTACGGGAACTCATCAAAAAGCCCGCCCTTCTCGAAGATTCCACAAGCCATTACGATTGGCGTCCTAGAATTCAGTCAGAACCAACCGGTTTCAGTGGAGAAGCGTTTCATTTGGTCATGATTGATAAGACCGCCTATAGTTTTGACTACACGACGGGAAATATCATCTCCAGCCGCGAGGATGAAGGAGCCAGGAGCGCACGTGAGGTTTGGGCTGAGGAAGAGGCTAAAGCGAACGAAAAGGGCGTTGAACTTTTCAATAAAAGTTCGTTCAAAAACACTTTCAAGAAGCACTTTGAGGTATCCGGTATCGGTGCCATGCGTTGGACGTACTCAAGTTGCTCTCTGAAAGGCGAAACATGGAAAGCCGACTTAACGCCAAAAAGGAAATTGCTTCACACCGCGACAGTAAACGTCGTTTTTCCCGTTATTGAAGGCAAGCGCCTCGAGGTTTCAATGACGCCCGCCGATATCCTTGGCGCACTCAAGACCGCCTTCGAACATCCTTTTGTCTCCAAACGGTTTGAGGATGGAGAAGCGACTGGCATTCGACTCCGAACGCAGGGCGACCGACTTCATTGGGACACGCCGGAACTCATAGAAATTTTGACAAAGATCACTGGTTCGGAACCTAAAGATAATGAACTCGGCCATTGGGGATACTTGATCATCGACGCCAAGGGGGAGCCCCGCTTCACATCAGTTTACCTCAATGTGAAGACGAAGGAATTAATCTACCAGGATAAGTCAAAGTGGCCTTACGAGCCGATCCTCGTGGATGCAAACGGAAATCAAATGATGAAATAATTATCGAGTTTTGGAGAGGCGCTCTATCCCCCCGGAACAATTGCCACCGGCAGCCCCGGGTTCACCGGCTTCCCGAAGCTGGGAAAACCATCCTCGCGCCAGCTGAACGGCTGCACCCGGACATTGCGGTCTTCCCAACCCGCCGCCTGCCGGGTTTTGGCATGGTAGAAGATGAGATCGCCGGTTTCCTTTGAACTCAGGAAGGCGCAATGCCCCACGCCCCAGACGGCGTCCGTGGAGGTCAGCACCGGGATGGGGAGTTTTTCCCAGGCGTCCGGGTTCATGTAATCGCCCTGGCGATTGACCAGCATTCCCAGGCAATAATCCTTCGTCCACGAGCCGCTCGCGGAGTAGACCACAAAGGTCAGGCCGCCCCGCTTCAACACCTGCGGCCCCTCGCAGACCGGCAGCGACATCCGCTCCCACATCAACGTCGGAGCGGCGATCCGCACCCGCTCTCCCATCAAGGTCGCGGGGTCGCGCATCCGGGAGATATAAAGATTCTGCTGGCCATCGGCGTTGCCCGGCCAGCCCGACCAAAGCGCGTAGAGCGCCCCGTCCTCTCCGGCGAAAACCGTAGGGTCGATGGCCCAGCCTTGTGTCTCCCAACGCCCGCGATCCACGAAACCGTCGGCGGGATCCGCCGTTTTGGATTCCATCACGAAGACCCGATGGTTCGCGTTGTGTCCGTCATCCGCCGCATAAAAGATCCACCATTTCCCCTGCAACCAATGCATCTCGGGAGCCCAGACGTTCTGCGAGTTCGGCCCAAGAGCGGGAGCCCTCCAAACCTCGTGGGAAAGCTGCCCCATCAGATCGCGGAATCGATCCGAGGTGCGCACCAGAATCCGCAATCCGTCGGAACGCACTTCGTAGAAGCGGCCATTTCCCTGCACCACCCACGGGTCCTGTGAAGGAGCCGGAAAAACCGGGTTCTGCACCCAAAACATGGCGTCCGGCGCACCGGCCCGGTCGGCAAAGACCAACGGTATCGGCACGGCGATAGCAAGCGTCGCCGCCAGCAGGCGGAGCAGGAACCGGTGATGGAATTGCTTCTTCGTCATTGGATCTTTGTCTGATGGCGACACCCGGGCCTCCCCGAGCCCATGAAAACGTCGCACGAGCGCCCGCAAACGCAAGGCCCGCCGCGAAGTGAGTTCCGAATGAGACTCCTGCGCGTCATCCTGTTGCTCGCCCTGCTCGCGGGAGGATTTTTCCTTCTCCAACGGCCCGGAACCACCGCTTCCGAGGCTGTCACGCTTCGCTTCTGGAACGGATTCACCGGGCCCGACGGACGGACGATGCTGAAGATCATCCGCGAGTTCAACCAGCAGAATCCCGATATCCGGGTGCTCATGCAGCGCATGGACTGGGGCACCTACTACAACAAACTTTTCGTCGCCAGCCTCGGCGGACGCGCCCCGGAGGTCTTCGTGGTTCACGCCAGCAGCCTCCCGCGATTCGCGCGCGCCAACCTGCTTGAACCGCTCGGCCCCCTGATTGCCGGGCCCGCCCCCCTGCCGCCCCTACCGGTGAATGATTTCGACCCCAACGTCTGGCGAGCCATGGAAATCAACCACGTCCAGATGGCCGTCCCCCTCGACATTCACCCTCTGGGGATGTTCACCAACGAACGGCTGTTGCGCGAAGGCGGCTTCACGCAACCGCCGACGAACCGGGAGGAATTTCTCGCCGTGCTCCGACACTTCAGAAACCGCAACGCCGACGGCGCGCCAGTGTGGGGGTTCGTCTTCACCACGTTCCGCACGAACCTCATGGCGATCATGGCCCAATTCGGCGGGCGACTGGTCAGCGAGGACGGGCAGCGCTGCCTGCTCGACTCCGAGCCCAACATTGCCGCGCTGGAGTTCTGCGCCGGGCTCATCCGCGAAGGGCTTACCCCCCGACCGGAGAACTTCAACGCCTGGATCGGTTTCCGGCAGGGGCGCGTCGCCCTGACTTTCGAGGGGCTCTTCCTCCTCTCCGATCTTGAGAAACAGCCGGAGCTCGACTTCGGCGGCGCACCCCTCCCGGTGCTGGGAAAACAAGCTGCCACCTGGGCCGACTCCCACGGGCTTTGCCTGAGCCCCGGGCTTGCGGGCAGGAAACGGGAAGCCGCGTGGCGCTTCATCACGTTTCTCTCCGACCACAGCCTTCAATGGGCGCGCGCCGGGCAGATTCCCGTCCGCATCAGCCTTCGCGAGACTCCGGAGTTTGCCGCCATGCGCATCCAGAGCGCGTTCGCGCGGCAGATCCCTTACGTCCGATACTCTCCGCGCGTTCCGTTCATCTTCGAATTTTTCACCGAATTCGATCTTGCCGTTGAGCGCGCCCTGCGCGGCACGCTTCCGGCCCGAGAGGCGCTCGAAATCGCCACAAGGCGCATCAACAAAGCCATTGAGCGCGATCGCCGGGAGAACGCCGCCCCGGCCCGCTCCCCCGCGCCATGACTTCTCGCACTCGCCGCTTCTCGTCGCTCCTTTTTTTGGCCCCGCACCTGATCCTTTTCGTGGGCTTCCTGATTCTGCCGTTGATCTTTGGCCTCGGCCTGAGCTTCTACCGATGGGAGATGCTCTCGCCCGCGCCGCCCGCGCCCGCCGGGCTGGCCAACTACACCGAAGCACTGAATGACGAGTATTTCTGGCGCGCCCTGAGGGCGACTCTCTACTTCGCCGTACTGGCGGTCCCTTGCACCCTCGCGCTCGCGCTCGGCATCGCGGTGTGCCTCAATAACATCCCGCGCAGGCAGGGGTTCTACCGCGCGGCCTTTCTGCTCCCGACGATGATGAGCGTGAGCGTCGTCGGCATCCTCTGGCGCTGGTTTTACAGCAATGACTTCGGCCTCTTCAACGCGTGGCTGGGGCGCATCGGCATCACGATCCCCTGGATCTCCGACCCTCGATTTGCAATGCCCTCCATTGTCCTGATGACGCTCTGGTGGACGGTGGGCGGCTCCATGCTGGTGCTACTCGCGGGTCTCCAGCAGATCCCGGAGTCTTACTACGAGGCCGCTTCCCTCGACGGGGCGGGACGCTGGGCGCAGTTCCGCTATATCACCCTCCCGCTACTGCGCCCGGTGCTTCTGTTTGTTGTCGTCACGGGCCTGATTGGCGCGTTCCAGGTCTTCGGGCAGACCTTCATGGTCACGCGCGGCGGCCCGGAACTAAGCACTCGGGTGCTGGTGCAATATATCTACGAAACCGCATTCAACCACTACCGGATGGGCTATGGCGCGGCGATGAGCTGGCTTTTGTTTCTCATCATCGCGGTGTTCGCCGCCATCCAATTCCGCCTAGGAAGGTCACAACGATGAAACGAAAATCCCGCCTGCTGGAACTCTTCGTCATGCTCCTTGCGCTGCTCTTTCTCGCCCCGGTGGCGCTGATCTTTCTCACCGCGTTCAAGCCCGAATCCGAGATCATCCATTTCGAGAGCATCCTTCCGCAGCGATGGACGCTCGATAACTTTCGCACGGTGCTCGGCAACGCGGAGGAGATCCCGATTGCCCGTTGGTTTTTTAACAGTTTTCTCATTTCCGGCTCGGTGACTTTTCTCGTTCTTGCGGTTTCGTCGCTGTCGGCCTACGCGCTGGCGCGGCTACAACCGCCCGGCAAGCGATGGTTCTTCCCCCTTCTGATCGCCACGATGATGGTGCCCGGGCAAATCCTGCTTGTCCCCGTCTACCTGATCCTCAATTGGCTTGGGTGGCTCGACACGCCGCTCGCGCTGATCGTCCCTGCGGGAGCCGGGGCCTTTGGCGTTTTCCTGCTCCACCAGTTCTTTGTCGATCTCCCGAAAGAACTCGAAGAATCCGCCGCAATGGACGGCGCGGGCCCTCTTCGCATCTTCTGGTCCATCGCACTTCCTCTCGCGCGCCCGGCGCTTTCAACCCTTGGCATCTTCACTTTCATCGGCTCGTGGAACGACTTTCTCGCGCCGCTGGTCTTCCTCGATTCCCTCGACCGCTATACCCTCCCGGTCGGGATTGCCCTTTTCCAGACCTCCTATGCGTCGGACTACGGGCTCACTTTTGCCGTCAGCGTCTTTTGCACGCTCCCGGTCATTATCATCTTCCTCCTCTTCCAAAAACAGATCATCCGAGGCATGTCTCTCTCGGGGTTGAAGGAATAAGGCCAATCTGGCACGGAAAATTCTACAGAGTACCTCCGTGCGTGTTCTAATAGCCGATGATGACAGGGAGCTGGCCTCCGCCCTTGCCTCTTACGTGCGTCATTGCAACGAAGAGGTAGTGGCAACCGTCACGTCGGGCGGCATCGATGTCGTGAAAAACGTCGATCGTTTCCAGCCCGACATCATCGTCATGGACATCATGATGCCGCGCCTCAACGGCCTGACGGTCTGCCATCACATTCTCTCCCGTTTCCCGCAGACCAAGATCATCCTTTTCTCAGGAAAGCTGACGGCGGATCACCCCTACGTAACAGCCTCCGGCGCGGTGGCCTTTCTTGCCAAACCGATCCGGCTGATCGAGTTGAAACAGGTGCTCGACAGCTTGGTCCACGATTCCCCTCTCGCCCTGGCAGATGCCAGCGAAGAAGAAGCCGATGAAGTGGAAACCGATGAAGCGCCGCCTCCCTCCGTCGCGGTCTGAACGCCCCAGGCAAAGCGGCTACAACCGCTGAAGAATTTCCTGCGCTTTGGACTCGAAAAGCGCCTGCCATTCCGGCGCCAGAAAGCATTCGGTCACCTCGTAACCTCCCTTGTCGTAATCGGTGGACGGGGGGCCGTAGTGCATATAGCCATTGGAGAAGGCCGCGATGAAGGTATACCTGTGAGGGGACGCCGCTTTGACGTTGAGCGCCACCTGCGTTAAAACCTCCAGCGGAGCAGTCAGGATTACGGCACTCCCGATTCGGATTCCCTGAATCTCTGCCGTAATGGTTTGGCTTCCGCTTTCCTTATTGATGATCTGATGCCGCCGCAAGGTCGCCAGATCGTCGCAGATCCTTGCCATTCGTTCCATCGCCTGGATGTTACTTAGGTATTTCTCAATATTCGCGCGGTTCAAGCGATCCATCTGCGCGCGCTTTTCGTCCCCTTGCTTTGCCTCCCGAAGATAGTGATACGCGTACCCCGAAGGGAAATTGGCATTGAGGGTTTGCTGATGATAGAGCGACAGAAAATCCGCGAAATTCAGACTGGTGAACCGGAGAGACTCAAAAAGTTCCTCCTTCTCCTTCCTGAGACTGGCCATCCGGTCGCAAAAATCATCCTTTCGGGGAAGTTCGAGGGACTCGGATATCATCTCCATGGTGGAACTCCCGGGTGAAACTCGCTTGAGCACACGGAGAACCTCCAACCCGAGCAGGATGCCCATCGGCTCGACATCCCTCGCCCGGTGGAAATCCTTGAACTCCACGTCAATGACATCCCCTGCGGCGCCTTGGAGGAAGAAGGCCATGGTTTCGTGACCCCAATGCTCTTCAATGATCCGGGATGCGACACCGGGGTAGTTGGCCGTCACGCTCCCGATGGCATCCCCGAACAAGGGATGACAGGCGAAATTATAGACCACGGCAAAAGGGGCGCCATCCTCGCGGTCGATCCGAAGGACGCCGACTTCCGGGTCCGACGGCCCGATGTCGGCCATGACCTCATCCGGCGGGCATGGATTGGCGTGGCGAATCGTCCAATGGCTGCCGTCCTTGAGACTCAGATTGCGGTTCATGCTGATCCGGCTTTCGGATCCGGAACCGACGCCGATCACCACCCGCACAAGGCTTCCCCGCGCCTGCCGAACGGCATCGAAAGTCCGCTCAATCAATTCCTCTTCCCCACAAACAATTTCGCCGGGAGGATGCGTGTGAGAGGCGTTCACCATGACACGATTGCCGGGAATACCCAGTTCGGCCTCGATGCGCCGCCGCAATGAAGGCAGGAAGGCGTCGCTCACATCGCAGATCCCCCCGATGGCGACCACGTCCATCGTGATGATGACGATCTCCTTCGATCCATCGGCCAGCACCAAAGCCTTGGCATAAAGCGGATCGCGGATGAGTGCGGCCGCCCTGCGGGTCGTGATCTCGTTCTTGCCGACACCGGCCAGGAGGGAAGCGTTACCGCCATCATGATCTTCAGTGGTTTTCATCGTGTTTTGAGCCATTAAGAGCGGCCGCATTCCGTGCATCCATCGTAAAGCCGTGGAAAATTCCATTGCCCACCACGAATCCATAACCTTAATTGCCGCCTTGAAGATGACGAATCCCGGCGAGCCTGACTTCAAACGAACGACCCTGGTGGATCAAATCACCGAGGGTCTGCGCGATTCCATTCGCGCGGGGCTTTGGGCCATGCAACTTCCCGCGGAACGCGTGTTATGCAAGTCCTTCGATGTCAGCCGCCCGATCCTTCGGAGAGCTCTACATGCTCTCCAGGACGAGGGTCTGCTGCGGATTACCCGAGGACATCCTGCCAAGATCATCGGCGGCTTCTCCGGAACCGCTGCGAGATCGCAAGAGAAACGGGTGGTTTTGCTTTTTGGAGAAAACCCGGATTCCGTCTCCTCATGGCCGCTGATCGTGATCGATGAGATGCGAAAGGAATTCCACCGTCACGGCTTTCATTTCGAGTTGGTGGTAGAGCTGCGGTTGGGAGGGCGAGGCTCGGGAGCCGTGCTGGAGAAACTGGTGCGGCAAGCCCAGGCGGATTATTGGATCCTGGCCAAGGCTTCCGCCGCCGTCCAGCGCTGGTTCCAAGATCGAAAGCTGAAACTGGTGATGATGGGAAACACCTTTCCCCAGATTACCTTTTCCTTCGTCAATGATGACCTGCGGGCAGTGACCCGACACGCAGCCGGTGTTTTCCTGGGGCTCGGCCATCGCGACATCGTCTACATGATGCGAAACCTCGGCTCGGCTGGCGAAGCGGCGGAGGAAGCAGGGTTTGTCGAAGCCTTTCAAGGAATCGGGTCGGCCGCCGCGACCCATCGGGTGGTCAAGCATTCCGGCCAGGTGGACCAAATTCGCTCGCGCCTGCAACGCATGTTCACCCAGAGGCCGCATCCCACAGCCATCCTGATCTCCCACGCAATGGACACGCTGGTGGCCATGAGCTGGTTTTTGGAGAAGGGAATTCGAATTCCAACGGAGGTTTCCCTCATTTCCTTTCAGTGGGAGAGCTTCCTGGATCGGCTCCGGCCATTGCCCGCCTGGTATTACACCGACCCTCGGGAGCATGCGCGCAAGATCTGCCGTCTGGTGACCCATCCCACCTCCAAACAAGGACCGGCGAATCTGACTGTCCCGACGTTCTTCAAGAACAACACGGTTGCCAGGGTTTAACCCGTATTTTCCGATTGTATCCTACCCACGACTTTGGAATCTTGGCAGGTGCCAGGGCCATTCTTGCGAATTGCCTTCACGCTCATGATTCTTAGAAAACAAATCTCCATCGTAGGGGCGCTGGCCGGATTGGCTTATACCATCATCGGTCTGATCACCGCCTATAAAGGCGCTCCTGTTCAGGCGACAACGGGCGGCATCATCGTCCAGTTTTTCGTTTTCTCCCTCTTCACCGTTCCTTTCGGTGCACTGATCGGTCTCGGAATCGGGTTCCTCGCCGAGGGGCTCGT
The DNA here is from genome assembly GCA_037190965.1 of Chthoniobacteraceae bacterium. Lineage (GTDB taxonomy): Bacteria > Verrucomicrobiota > Verrucomicrobiia > Chthoniobacterales > Chthoniobacteraceae > DATMFV01. Next base: position 83,616 of record JBBCKI010000072.1, on the reverse strand, counting down.
CAACCTTCTGAAATCCAAATGACCCTGACTTTTATCGGCCTCATCGTCGCCGCAGCAGCAGTTCTGACCTTCCTGGCAAGCCGGGGTCGCAAGGGCTGGGTTCTGTTCGTTTGCGCCATCCTTTTCGTGGCTGCGGGAACAGCCGGCATCAGGCTGCTAGAGAAGGGAGCTCAAGAAAATTTTACGCGCCTTCCGCTGACGGTGACCCAGCAGGCCTGGGCGCTTAACTTGATCGGCTTTGTCGGTATCGGCGGTTTGGCCGGAACGGCCGTGCGCGGTTGCCTTGCGGTGGCTTCCCGGTTTCGTAAAGCTGCTCCCGCCGCCCAGCCTGCCCAACCCACCGAGATTTAGAACGTCCAGCTAAAACTCCTGGAATAATCCCTCGACCGGCTCGACCCCGAAGCCCGTTCCCGCCCCGGGAGAGAGAATCCCGGCGCTCAATGGCAATCCGGCCTCGGTTCCGGGAACAACGAAGGGATCATCCGCCAGCAGCCAGGAGCCGTCGAGGTCGGCATAATCAGTCGCCTGAGCGATCACGGCACCGGCGGAAATCAAGAGGCTGCTTTCGAGCATGCAGCCGACCATGACACGGAGGCCCAGTTCGCGCCCTCGCCGCAACATCGCCAACGCCGGGGTGAGCCCACCGCATTTAACGAGCTTGATATTGAACCCGGCGAACACCCCCTTGATCTGCTCCACATCCTCCTGAAGGACACAGCTTTCATCCGCCATGATGGGGACGCGCGAAGCAGCTGCAAGCGCAGGCATCCGACCATTTTGCTCCGGTGGGAGCGGCTGCTCCAAAAAGACCACCCCGAGACGGGAGAGCTCGCCGGAGAGCATCGGGATATCAGCCTCCGCCCACGAGCAGTTCGCGTCGACGGCAATCGCCGGTCCCGGGCCTACTCGCTCGCGAACGAACCGGATGGGATCAAGGCTCGCCTCCGTGCCTGATTTGATTTTGATCGCGGGGAAGCCGTGAAGTTCCCGAACTTTTTCGTCCAACTCCTCATAATCGGAAAGCCCGATGGTGCAAAAGCTCTTCACGGGGCCGGGCAGCCTGCCGAGCGCGAGTTCCGCCACGGTTTGCCCCCGGCTTCGAGCCAGCCAATCCCAGAGGGCGATATCGAGCGCGCATTGCGCCGCGCGCGACGGGGAGACCACCGGCCAAAGGTCCGACCACGCGAGGGCGATGTCGCCAGGGGTCTCGATCTCCAACGCCTCAACCAGAGGACGGGCCGCCTCCAAACGCGCGAGGACGCCCGCCGCCGATTCTCCATAAAAGAGGCTTGGGGAGGCCTCGCCATAGCCGGAAACACCCCGCGCGGTGATTCGAACAAAAACGTTCGTGATTTCCGTCCTTGCGCCACGGCTGATGCGGAACACCTTACGTGGATGCATCGCGCGGATGACGGCATGCATTTTTTTCTGTTTACTCATGCTCATGACACTTTCCGGGCGGAACCTCGGTAACTCAACCCCCCTTTTCACCCGAATTTACGGGCAATCGGTAGAAGGACGGGATCTTTTTCTCCATGGCAAAGGGGATCCCGCGGGCGGAACGCTCCTGATCGGAGGGCTGCACGGCGACGAACGCGCGACGGTGCTCGTTCTTGAGTCCTTTCTGGAAAATCGCCTGCGCCCGGGTGCACCTAATCTCGGCGTTGCCGCCATTCCGGTGGCCAACCCCGACGGATACGCGCGCAACAGCCGGTACAACGCCAACCGGGTTGACCTGAATCGCAATTGTGAAACGAACTGGAGCCCATCGAGCGAAGAGCCGCCGGGACCCGCCCCGTGGTCGGAACCGGAGAGCCGTGCGTTGCGCGACCTGATTATCGAAATGCGCCCCAGCCGCATCGTCAGCCTGCATTGGGCGCTGGCGGAGATCGATGCCGACGGGCCGCAATCCACGCCCCTCGCCAGAGCGATGTGGGAGGCGCTCAGCGAAGAAGAACGCGCGCCGTACCGGTTTCGCGTCTGGGAGGACGCACCCGACCCGGGCTTCGAAACGCAGGTTTGCCCCGGTTCGCTCGGCCAATGGTGCGGCTACGGGCTGCGTTACCCCGACGGCAGCGCCCCCGCGATGGTGACGCTGGAACTGCCGTACGACCCCTCGCTACCCCGCCCCGCCGTACTGCCCGCCGACCATCTCGATACCTTGCGCCACGCTTGGGAGCTGGACTCCGCCATGTATATGAGAATCGCGGAGAAACCGCTCCACAAGATGCTCGACGCGGCGTGTGGACCCTTGTGAACTACGGGGTCTATGAAGATTGCAGTGGTTGGCGGCGGCCCGGCCGGTTTGCGCGCGGCAGAAGTGGCCGCCGAAGCCGCTGGAGCCAATGCGGAAGTTACCCTTTTTGACGCAAAGCGTTCCGTGGGACGCAAGTTCCTCGTGGCCGGACGCGGCGGGTTGAACCTGACGAAAGCCGAACCTCGCGAGCAGTTTGTAACACGTTACTCCGGGCCGGGGCTTTCCCCGCCCCAGTGGGAGGCAATGCTAGCGGATTTCGACGCGGACGCCCTACGTGCATGGGCGGCGGGCCTGGGGGTGGAAACCTTTGCAGCCTCCACGGGACGGGTCTATCCCAAGGCCCTGAAAGCGGCTCCCCTGCTGCGCCGCTGGATCGAGCGACTCCGGGGGGTTGGTGTGAAGTTTGCCATGAACCACCGCTGGACCGGCATCGCGGATGCCCTCCCAGGGACGCCAATCTCTCTGGAATTTACCGTGGACGACAACCCCGTTCTCTTCTCAGCGGATGCCGTCATCCTTGCGTTGGGTGGCGGATCGTGGCCGGAAACCGGCTCCGATGGCCAATGGTGCTCCACGCTGGAAAGGCTGGGCATTTCGATTGCCCCGCTCGAACCGGCGAACTGCGGTTGGGAAGTCTCGGAGACGTTATGGACGCCGGAGTTTCTTGCCAAAGCAGAGGGTAAACCGCTCAAAAATATTGCCGTGCGTTGCGGCGATCATGAAGCCACGGGCGAACTAATGATTGCTCGCTACGGCCTGGAAGGGGGCGCTCTCTACCAGATTGGCGCGGCTTTGCGAACGGCAGCAAAGCAACAGGGAGGGGCCGTTCTGTCGATCGATCTCAAGCCCGGTTCAAGCGCAAAAAGCCTCCTTGCGCGCCTCGGCCCCCTCCGGAAGAATTGGCTCGCGGAGGCGCGGGGACGTTGGCGTTTGAGCGAGGCCGCTTTTGCCCTGCTGGAAACCCGCGAGCCGTTTGCCTCCGCCGAGGCGCTCGCGGCGGAAACCAAGGATTTCCGGCTGCCGCTCAGTGCCCCTCGCCCCATCGCGGAGGCAATCTCCTCCGCAGGAGGGGTTCGCGGGGAGGAACTGACGGACGGCCTGATGCTTCGGCAACGCCCCGGCGTGTTTGTCGCGGGCGAGATGATCGACTGGGAAGCCCCGACAGGCGGCTATCTCATGCAAGGATGCTTTGCCACGGGGACTCGCGCGGCCAAAAGCGCCTTGGCTTTTTTACACGGAAGGTAAGGCTAGGTTGTGTTTACGAATTTGGAAAGATCGGTGCGGTCAAGAAAAGGCCGCACAAGCAGGCGTTGAATAGAGGGCCTTTGGCCATAGGCGGCGTCGCGGAGCTCCGCCCTCCATCTACCGCGCGGCAAGCGCGCGCAGGGTGAAGGCTTCCAGAGTGAAATACCCTCCAACGGAGGGCGGAGCTCCGCGACGCCACAATCCTTGCAACCGAAGGCTCACTTTTCTCAATTCGTACACACAACCTAGCCAATCCGACGGTTCCACGCTTCCGTGCCGTATTTGGCCTCTTCCAGTTGCAACGCGGCCTCCCATTCCTGCGAGGTGACGGCACGGGGAATGATGCGTACCGCGAGAACCGCCGCAAACCGCTCCGCAAACTGACAGGGTAGCGAAACCCCTTGCACGCTCCCCTGGTGCAAGAGCCCGAGGCGTGAACGCCGCTGAGCCGCCCCCGCGATCTTCTCGCCGTTGCGCAGGAGATCATATTGAGCCGGATTTTCAAAACAGGCGCGGGATCGCTTTTCGGCGGCTTCAGGGGTAAGGACCAGTCCTCCGGCTTCCGCCTCCATCGCTTTCGCCAGCAGCGCATGCAGAACCCGGTATGATTCCGTGGCACGATTCCGGGCAAACGGATGACTTCGGGGGACAATTACCGAGTAGGTCCAATCCTCTCCATGCAGGACTACGCCCCCGCCGGTCCAGCGACGGATCGCTTCGCGCTCCGGGCTTGCCGCCACGACAGGCTCCCACCTCTCGAAGTACCCGAACGAAACCGCCGGCCTGACCCAACGGTAAACGCGCAGAAGAGGTCTCTGCCCGTGCGCATGAAAAAGCAGGGCTTCGTCCAGGGCCATGTTGAAGGCAGCCCCCCGGGGTTCGGGGTCGTTGAGGAGTTCGATTTCTTCGAAAAGCACGGGAGGGAGTCTGCCGTCGAAACAGGTCCCTTGGCGATCCTGGAAATGGAGAGGTGCTTTGCAGGACGGGCCAAGGTAGCACGCTCTCGCCGAGAGCGCGGGAGACGATCAGGAGGCTCGTTTGAATTCATCCCTGCCGAACGGGCTATACTTGTTGGGATGCGACTTTCAAGGAGACACGAAAGTCAAACCCGCGCTCGCGGCGCGAGCGGACTACCGGTGCTACCGCACCGTTGGATTTTTCCCTTGCCGTTGCCGCCGGTTTCACAAATGATCCAACCCGGTGATTCGAGACACCAACGGTCCGCGTAAAGGGCAAAGCCTACTCGGTTTGCGACAAACAAACAACCTAACTTCCCGCCCGGGATCGCGGACATCGGGCACCCTTGGAAGGAAGGTTTATGTCCAAATCTGATTCATCGTCTCCGACGCCAACGCCATCGAAGCGTTCGCTCCCCATTCGCCCCAATCTGGAGCGGCTCCGCAATGAAGCCAAGCAACGGCTCAAAACCTTGAGAGTTGCCTCCCCGGCAACAAAGCTCACCGAAGCCCAGTTCGCCCTCGCCAGGGAATATGGGTTCCCAAGCTGGCGCGCGCTGAAAGCGTATGTGGAAGCGGTCGTGAACCCGCCAATCATTCTCCAGGCCTCCGACACGCTGGTCAGCGCGGCCAACCGCAAGGACATTGTCCGCGTGCGAGAGATTCTGAAGCAAGCCACTCCCGGCCAGCACGACCTCGATCTCGCCCTTGCTCGCGGCATCTGCGGCGGGGGCGGACGCAACACCCGCGCCCTCCGGTACGCGATTGCCGATCTGCTGATCGAAGTCGGGGCCAACCCCAATGGGCAGTACGGCGGCAACTACGGGCCGATCGTCTTTGCCGTTTGCGAAGGGGTGGACGTCGATGGGCTGGAGTATCTCCTCGCCCATGGGGCCGATGTCTCCTTCGAGCCGATCCCCACCAAATATGGCCTGATGACACCCTTCTTTCATGCTGCGTGGACGTATGTTCGGGGGAGCAATGCCTCGCGGCATCGTTGCCTCGACCTTCTCATCGAGCACGGCGCGGTGCACCAGGACGACGTCTTCCTCGCCATCCTGCGCGGCGACCGCGCCCGGTTGGCTGGGTTTCTCGATGCCGATCCCGGCCTGATCACCCGTCGGTTCCCTGAACTTGCGGGGCGCGGGAATCCCGATCTCGCAGGAGCCACGCTGTTGCATTTTGCCATTGATTTTGGCGAAACCGAATGCGTCGATCTGCTCCTCGATCGCGGCGCGGATATCAACGCCCGGGCGGAGCCCCGCGAAGATGGTACCGGCACGCAAACACCGCTGTTCCATGCCGTGCAATCGTGGAAGGGCGCGCACTTCAAGCTGCTGCGGCATCTTCTGGAGAGGGAATCGAGCCGCATCGACTGGAGCCTCCGAGCGATGCTGGCTCCGCCCGATCACACTGGAGCCAGCAAACCACAGTGGCTTACGGCGGTGGAATACGCCGCCTGCAACGCCAGGGAAACGCGCCTTCTCTCCCGATTCGGAGCACCAGCAGCCCCTGCATCCCCTGCCCCGGTAGTGGCTCCCGAAGCCGCGAAGGGTTTTCTCGACGCCATTAACGAGGGTGAAATCGACACCGTGCACCGGCTCCTCCACGAGCACCCCGAGCTCACCAACAGCCATCCCTGGTCGCCGCGCTGGGAAGGAACCGCCGTGGAAGGGATCGCGTTCAAGTGCGTCTGGCACCGCCCTCGCATGCATGAGATTGCCCAACTGCTGGTAGACCACGGCACCGACGCCGATCTCCCGTCGCTGGCGCGTTGCGGCCTGAAGGAAGAGGTCATCCGCCGCATCGAGGACGAGCCCGAATTGCTCAACCAACCCGACGCCGAGGGTCGCACCGCGCTCTACCGGGCGGCCTGTGTTTACGGGGCCTTCCCGGAAGGCGAGGCGGTGGCGGATGAACTGATTCGCCGGGGTGCGGAGATCGATCTTTGGACCGCCTGCACGCTCGGCCTCCTTAACCGCGTGCGTGAATGCCTGCAGCAGAACCCGAAGGCCGCGAAGACGACCGACCCCGAAGGGATGACGGCGCTACACTGGGCCTGTCGCAACCGCAGGCACCCCGAGCGTAGCGCGGAGATCGTCCGCCTTCTTTGCGAAGCGGGCGCGGATGTCGAAGCCGTCAACCCGAAGGAGGAAGAAATGCGGCCGCTGCATCATTGCGGGGAATGGTCCTCCACGCCGGAAACCGCCGAAGTGCTGCTGCGATTCGGCGCGGACATCAACGCTCCCGCCGCTGACGGCTGGACCCCGCTTGAGTTTGCCATCGACCGGGGCCGACACCCGATGATCGCCTTTCTCACCGGAAAAGGAGGCAAGCGCGCTCCGGAACAGGATGACCTGCCCCGGCGTTTTCTTCGCGCGATCAGCGAGAGCACGGGTGAGGACCTTGCCTCTCTCAAGACGATGGTCGCCGGAAATCCCGAACTTATCAGCCAGCCTGCGCCTCACCCGCTCTGGGGAGGGACTCCCCAGGCGTTGCATGTGGCCATCGAACGCGGAAACCGGCCGATCTTCGACTGGTTGATCGCCGCCGGGGCAGACATCGACGGGAAGGATGCGTCTTACGATGGCTGGACGCCGCTGCTCCTTGCGCTGCATAACCGTCGGCGAGCGATGGCGCAGACGCTCGTGCAACGCGGCGCATTCATCGGCCTGCCCGAAGCGTTGATGCTGGGCGATGACGCCCGGGTCGAAGCTTTCCTCAAAAGCGATCCGGAGAGCGTGACCCGGGCCTTCCCCAGCCTTGCTTCGCCGATCCGCTTTGCGCGCACAACCGCAGCGGCGCAACGGCTTCTCGCCCTTGGCGCACCGCTTGACCGCAAAGACCGCTTCGGGCAGACGCCTCTGGAGTCGATCGTCTCGGCTGGCCCTGAAACCGTTGCCGAGACCGCTCCTCTCCTCCGCCTGTTGCTCGAACAGGGAGCGGAAGCTCCCCCGTGGGTCTACGCGGCGCTGGGCGATCTGGCGCGTCTCCAGGCCGCCGCGGAGTTCGATCCGGAGATCGCCCGCGACCCGGCCACCGCCGTCGCCGCCATCCAAGCCGGGCAGACCACCGTGGTGGAATGGATGCTCACGCAAGGGCTGCCGGTCAATGGGCGGAATGCCGACCAGTCAAAAGGCACGCTGCTCCACGCGGCGGCATGGCATGGGCAGCTTTCTCTGGTCAAGATCCTCCTCGCGAATGGGGCGGACTCGGCTTTAACGGATGAAGAGCACCGGACCACACCGGCGCAGTGGGCTGAGACCGCTTTCCTCCGGCTGGGGAGAAAGGAATGCAAAGCCGTGGCGGACTGGTTAGCCAAGGCGCCTCACTCCTGAGCGACGAGCATCAGTTTGCCGGTATCGACCCCCGCAGCCCGAGCCTGCTGGAGCAAAGACTCCAGCAGGTCAGGCTCCATGGTTTTCTCCCGGCTCAAGATCCAGAGATAGGAGTGGGTTGCCCCGGCAACCATGGCCCACCGGTAGTCCGCATGGTCGAGGGCAAAGACGTGATAAGCGCCCCAGATGGGCCAAAAGAACGAGACCTTCAGGCTCGCGATGTCCGGGGTGCTCATGAAGCGCGCAATCCCCCGCGCCTCCTGCCATTTCGACCTACGGGCGTCGAAACCCTGATTAAACACATCGATGGATCCGTCCTCGCGCATCGAATAATCCGCCATCACGCGACTCAAACCCGTTTCGAAAAAATGATCGAACCGGGCGATTTCGTACCACCGGCCAAGATAACGTTGCGCGTTAAAACCCGATACCGGGGTCACTCCCTCCGGAATGGAGAGCCCGGGAGAGAAATACCATGCTCCTAAATCGAACAGTTTTGAGAGGACATTCACCCGATCAGGTTTCGGGTTTCGCCCGCGCGCAGAGCGTTACGGCGTTTCTAAACCGCCCCGGATCGAGTCCGCCCATTCCCGGCTCAGCAAGCCGTACTCGAGGCTGTCCTCAAAGCCGCGTCCCTGCTTAAAGAATGCCTCGCGGCGACGACCTTCGTATTTCATACCGATCTTTTGCAACACCCGCCCGGAGGCGGGATTGGAGGCAAAATGCCGGGAGGCGATCCTGTGCAGCCCGAAATGAGAGAAACCGAAGGCCAGGACTCGCCGGGCGGCTTCGGTCGCATAACCGCGCCCCCAGTAGGGAACGCCGATCCAGTAACCCAACTCCGCATGGGAATGCTCTCGATCGCATCCCAGCCCGACACAGCCACAAAGGGTGCCGGTCGTGGCTTCGACAACGGCAAAGGTCGCTCCAAGACCATCAATGAATGCCGATTCCTGCCCGAAAATAAAAACCTCCGCGGCACCCACCGGGTAGGGGTGGGCGATGCGAAGGGTCGTGGCGGCAATCTCGGGAGCCCCCGCGAGCCGCTGCACGTCGGGGGCGTCCTCCAGGCCGAAAGGCCGCAACTGGAGGCGCTCCGTGGTCAATACCGGTTGTTCGAGAAATCCTTTCATGGCAAACGCGTTCCAAAGGCAAGCAACGGGGCTCTGCCCCGATCACCTGGCCTCAGCCGACAGGCTGAAGAGCGGAAGGGTTCTGAATTCCCTCACGCACCACTTCGTTGCGTTCGTTCAGGACGATGACGCGTGGCTTGTGGGCGGCCGCTTCTTCCGGGGTGTACCACCCAAAATTCATGATGGTGAGCCGATCGCCGACTTTGCCGAGATGAGCGGTGGCGCCGTTCAGCTCGATGATCCCTTCTCCGCGTTTTCCATAGATCACGTAAGTCTCGAACCGCTCCCCGTTGCCCATGTTGCTCACGAGAATTCGCTCATAGGGCAAAAGCCCGACCTGCTCGGCCAAATCCGCCGAAATCGTGAGGCTCCCCTCGTAATGCAGACTGGCACCGGTTACGGCGGGCCGGTGAATCTTCGACTTCAACAACGTCACTTGCATTACCCAAACATGCGCGAATCACCCGGAAACCGCAAGCAAAGCGAATGGTTGATTACGATGGATCAGCTCGTGGATGATTAGAATACTTCCGCCGCCTCGCGGCTCACGGAGAAAGCCACGGGCCTCCCGCTGGTCAGACAGAAGCGGGTGACAATGGCCACTGCGGTGCAGAAAAGCCCGATCAGCAGGCCGACCCAGACTCCGGATGCCCCCCAACCTGCGTGGAAAGCGAGCGAGTACGCCGAAGGGAGTGCGATTGCCCAGTAGGCCACGTAGACAAAGATCATCGGCACGCGCACATCAGCCAGGCCGCGCAAACCACCCATCGCGATGATCTGGCAGCCGTCGAAGAGCGAAAAGAACCCGGCGATCATCAACAACATCGTGGCGAGGGCTGCCACCGCAGGGTCATCCACAAACCAACGGGCGAGCCATGCCCCGCCGGTGATGAAGAACAACGCGAAGCTGCTCATCATCAACACCCCAATCCCCAGCGCCCCGAAGGTGATCGGCCGAATGCGGTGCAACTCGCGCGCCCCCAGGGATTGCCCAACCCTCACCGTGACGGCGAATGCAAGCCCGAGCGGAAACATAAAGGCCGTCGAGGCGCAGGTAAGGGCCACCTGATGCGCGGCCAGCGCGGTCACTCCGATCCACCCCATCATCAAGGTTGCTGCGGCAAACAAGCCGACCTCTCCCAACAGATGCAACGCCGAGGGCCAGCCAAGTCGGAAAAGCGAGCCAAGCTGGTGCCAAAGATCGCTTCGCGAAATGCTTTTAACGAGGTAAGGTCGGTAGCTTTTGCCAAGGAAGAGTGCTGCGAAAAGAGTGATTACCACCGCGATGCGCGCCACGAGAGTACCAACACCCGCACCAGCGAGGCCCAGGGAAGGCATGCCCCAACGGCCATAGATGAGCAACCAGTTCAGGAAAATATTGAGCCCCACACCGCCCATCATGATCCAGAATGGAAGCCATGGACGTGAGAGTGCCTCGGAGAAATCCTTGCCGACAATCGTCAGCAACGCAGGGATGATCGACCACCCGAGGAGGAGCATAAAGCCACGGCCTTCGGTAAGCACCTGAGGATCTTGCCCCAGGAGTGGGAGCCATGGAACAGCCAAATACATCAGCCCTACCATCACCAAGCCGGTCAGCAATCCCATCAAGATGCCGGCGATCAAGACTTCTCCCGTCTCGCGCGGCTTCTTTGCACCAAATGCGTGCGAAACACGGATCGACACCGACGATATCAACCCGAAACCGAATACCAGGAAGACATGCACCGCCATGACGGCGAAAGCGCAAGCCGCCAGGGGCACGACCCCGAGCCGCCCAACCATGATCGTATCGGCCCATCCCATCATCATCTGCCCGAGCTGCCCCGCAATCATCGGAGACGCCAGCCCAAGCGTGAGCCGGTTCTCCTGCATGAGTTGACGGAGTTTCATTTTGTCTCGGAAGTGAATAGCGCGCGAGATATGCCGGAAAACATCCTCTCTCAATCGGGAGAAGAGGCGGATCCGACGAAATGGGGCGCGAACCTATCGCCTCCGATGCGTACGGGCAACTCGGAATTTGGAGCGGCGCTGGAAGCCGATACCGTGCTTTCCGGCGAATACGGTCCACCGGGCGCTCCGGATTTCCGCAATCCGGGATAAAAAAAAGCCCCGCCCCCGGTTAAAGGGGCGGGACTTCACAACAATCAACCAACAGGGATTTCTTCGCTTAGAAGTTGATCCGGAAACCGCCGTTCACACTATTGGAAGTGTAATTCGTGCGGCCGTAATCACCGGTGTAGTAAGCGAACACCGAGACGCCCTGGGTGATCTGGGCGGAAACACCCGCGTCGATCAGGACCCCATTGCGACCGATGTTCGGGCCGTTCACCGTGAACGTGCTGCCACCCGAAGCGAAGCTGGATTCAACCGCAGCGGTGCTGTCGAGGTACTCGTGCACCCACTGAGCGCGAACTTCCGGCGTAATCGCCACACTCCCGATATTGAAGGTGTAAGCCGCCTTCAGACCGAGGGTGGATTTCAACGAATCCTGATGCTGCGAGCGGAAGTGCAGCGGTGCATCGGAACCCGATTCATTGAAGCTGCTCAGCCCGAGGTAGGTGTACTGCAACGAAGCGATCGGCCCGACGGTCAACCCGCCGACGCAGAAGTCGTAACCACCACCCAGCAACGCGTCGAACTCACCGCCGTTGGGGCTCGCATGAGCCTTGCCGCCGAAGGTCGAGCGCTTGGTGTCGTACGAGTTGTACGCGCCGCCCGCGAGGGCGTTCACGTAGAACCCATCGTTGAACCAGGTGCCGTAGACCGCGCCGCGTCCGCTGTTGACGTCGATCTTGCCGCCGTCAAACAGGTCCGAGGTCGTATTCGTGTAACCCGCCGTGATACCGAGAACGAGGTTCTCGTTGACGCGGTAGTCCGCACCGATGTTCACGCCGCCCGTACGGAAGTCGGAACCGCGAGCATTGCGGGTGGATTCCACGTCCGCCCATTCGCCGCTGCCGGTTGCGAAGAAGCTCCAGCGGCTCTCAGAGATGACCGGGGCCACCGTCTGCTTGCCGACGACGCTCTTGCCGTCCCAGCCCGCGAGGGTCAGGCCGTTCTTCTCGTTGACGATCGGCATGCCGTCGTAATTGAGCGTGCCATGCGAGTTGCTCAACGCGAGGCCGTTCGTGCTGAAGCCAGCCTTACCACGGCGGACGTCGTCGAGGCGGCGCTCGATGTTGGTGAACTGCAACTGAGAGGTTGCAAACCCGATGTTGAAGATCGCCGCGAACTGCTCAGGCGAGAGTTTTGCCAGAACGCCGGGGACGTCGTCGAAATCGAGGTCGTTAAGCTTGTCGAACAGCTTGTTGAGGCTCTTCCGGTTCGAGTCCTTGTCGAGGGCGCGAGCGACTGCCTTCTGGTTCGGCGTGAGGCCCGAGAGGCTCGCGAACTTCCGCTGCTGGAATTCGACGATAACCTTGTCGTCTTTATAGACGAGCTTCGGCTTGAGCATCGTTTTCTGCAGCCGGCTCTCGAGCTTGTCGAACTTACCTTCGACGCCATCGTCAGCGGTGAGGATCGTCAACTTGTCGTCGCGCTTGGGCTTGTATTTGGAAAACGAAGTCAGAACGACAGTGCCGTCGAGATGAGCTTCTCCAAGCACTTCGACCTTGCTGTGGTTCTTCGCCGACTTGACCGCAACGTAGTAGATGGAGTCGTCGAATTGTTCGAAGTTTTCACCGATGGTAAGAGTTCCCGGATTACCGGTCTCGTAATCGAGCGCAATCAGTTCTCCATGGTTGTGGAAGCCACCACCGACATAGCCGTTTCCGAAGAAGAAGGCGTTGTTGTCAACCTGCGCCTCAATGGAGCCATTGAGCGCGATCGCCCCCGCATTATTCTCCAGGTAACCGTCGAAGGTGTTCTCCCCGTTGAGAGCCCAGAGGCCGTAACCGCCTTTATAGATATTTCCCGATCCGGCCAGGACGCCGTCGAACACACCATAATCGCTCGACTCCCCGATCACCCAGTCCTCTTCGTCGAAGTCATACAAATACCCGATGTAGAGATCGCCATCGATATTCTCCACACGACCGGCGCCAGTCAGCGCCCGGATATTCTGATTATACCCGTTCAGATCCAGCACGGCGTCTTCTGAAACGTTATGCTTGGAATAGATGCTGAGGTTCCACAACCCGTCCGTCTTCAACGTCCCTTCACGGATCTCGGTATCCCCTGCGTAGTAATGCGCGGTATCATACGAGGGATCATCATTGTATGCGTTGGTAAAGACCGTCGTTCCTTTGCCTTCTTTGATGAATCCACCCGTGCCAACAATCTGGCCCGAGATGTTATTGACCGCGGGAACCCAGTCATCTGGAACGATTTCCACTTCGCCAACGATGGAACGGACTGTGCCGTTGTTGGTCACATCGTTGTTGAACTCGTCGTTATGAGCAAGCTTGATGGCGAGCGTTGCATTCGCGTCAACCTGAACGTATTCCGAATTGGAGATGCCGGACCCGTAAGTCGATCCATCACCAATCTGAAGAGTGCCACTCTGAACGTAGGTATTCCCCCAGTAGGTGTTGTTGGCGGTGAGGATCGTCGTTCCGGTACCGGCCTGGTAGAAGTCGCCGCCGCGGCTGATGCGCCCGGAGATCGTCGTCGTTCCGTCGGCAATCGAGAAGATCGAGCCCCGGTTACGGATGCGGTTTTCGAACTCGCTGCCGTCAGCGAGATTCAGCACCAAGCTGGCGTCACTGTCGATGTAGACGCGGGACTGGGCGCTGATCGAACCACTGACGCCGTCGCCGATCTGCAACGTGCCGGAGGCAACAACCGTGCTGCCGGTGTAGGTATTGGCCCCGGTAAGCGTAAAGGTACCATTGCCGGTCTTGACCAACCGACCGCGCCAGCCGGTGATGGAACCGCTGAAGGTGGTGTCGGTGTTGTCGTAGCCGGTCCTGAGTTCGCCACGGCGGATCCGGACGGTCCCGCCGCCGTTCTCGCCGTCGGACAGGGAGCCGATCTCCTGGTCGGTATACCGCAAGTCGAGGGTGCTTCCTGCGTCAACCGAAACCGCGGATTCGTAGGAGATGGCGTAATCAGCGCCTGCCTTCAACGTGCCGCTCAGCACCGAGGTGGCACCGCTGTAAGTGTTCTGGTTGTCGAGGATTGTAACTCCATTGCCGTTCTGGGTCAGAGAACCCGTACCGCTGATGACGCCGGAGACCGTGTTGGTGCCGGAGGCAGAGGTGAAGACCTTGCCATCATTGTAAACGTCGCTACCGAAGATGCCGTCGTTACGCAGGTGGAGAACCAGCGAGCCGGCCTCTTCCACATAGACGTCGCTCAAATCATTGATCGACCCGCTGACGCCGTCACCGATCTGGAGCGTGCCGGAACTAACTGCGGTATATCCCGTGTAGGTGTTTGTCCCGGTGAGGATCGTGGTACCGGACCCGGACTGTATAAATGCGCCCGTGCCGGAAATCGCTCCCGCGAGAGTATTGGTCCCGTTGGCGATCGTCTGAAGCAAGCCACCGTTGCCGATGTCATTAGCGAAAACCCCGTTGTCCGCGAGGTTGATCAGGAGCTGAGCAGAGTCATGAATATAAACAGAGGCAGCGGAGCTGATCGAGCCTGTGGTTCCGTCGCCAATCTGCAATGTCCCCCCCTCGACACCATACGCGCCAGTGGAGGTATTCTCGCCGGTCAGGATCGTGTGACCGTCAGAGTTCAACTGAAAGAAGCCGCCGCCGCCGGAGATTACTCCGGAAATCGTCGTGGTTCCCGAGGAATTCACCACGAAATTCCCGAAGTCCCCGCCTACTTTCTCGATGTAAACGTTGTTGGCAAAAGTGCTGCCTGAAGCGAGGTTCAGTTCAACGCGCGCGTTGATGCGGATATTGACCGCGCTGGCGCTATTGAGCGAGCCGGTAACCCCGTCACCGATCTGCAAGGTCCCTCCAAAGACTTCCGTGGTGCCGGTATAGGAATTCGACCCTGTCAGCGTAACCCATCCTGCTGTCGTTTTCTCAAGCCCGGCAGTTCCACCGAGACCTACCTGAAGAACGCTGCCGCTCTCCAGCGCGAAGGTTCCGCTGGCGAGAATATCGGCGGTACCGTTTCCCTGAATTTCAGCACCGTTTTGAAGATAAACGTTCTCGATGTTGATCTGTTCTGAATTGGTCAGAACCAACGGGCTGGCAGGATTATCAACGACGATGTCGGCGGCAAAGGCCGAGCTTCCCGCCATCATTGCGGAGGCAAGCACCGCGGCAGAAAGTGTACTACCCAACGCGCGACCCGCAGAGCGGGCCCTTGCCTGTAGGGCGGTTTGTTTAAAGAGGCGTGTTCCGTTGTTCATGTGCAGATATTCGGATTTTTTAAGCCGTGCTTTTCCTCTGCGACGGCGAGGGTTCCCAAGTTTCAAGTGCTTGCTTTTATCTTTTTCGATAAAAGCCGGGACGCGTTCTAACAATCTTCCCTTATCCGCGTCAACGAAAACTGCCCATACGCCTACCCGGGAAAAGATGAACCTCGAACTTTTCCTTCTTTCTGGCAGAGAGCCATTTATTACGGGAGATAACCCGAAAGAACTGACAATTCTCTCAAAATTTTTTCGTCATTCCACCGTTTACGGCCTCAATCGCTCGCCTCCTCACGGGTTTTTATCCGCCGGACGTTCCTGCGATCCCAGTGAAGCTCACCCCAAACCTGTGGCGACCTCCCTTTTTACGCATTCCAAAAAAATCCCCATTTTTCACGAATTTTGCCCCTGAATCCCTATTCCACCCCCGGTTTCGTGAGCTTGGCAGCAATCGCTTCCCCTCTCATTAATGGTTTATCATTTTTGCGGTATCATTTATAGAGAAAAACGCATGGAATTTCTAAAGAGCGCTTTTACCTCCACGCTTCGAGCCATTGCGCTCGTTGTGGCGATGCATCTGCCGGTCGGCGCCTCCGCGGCAAGCCAGGAAATACGCGATGCCGCCCAAGGCAGGGCCGCAGCCCTTTTGAAGAATGCGGACTACGCGGGTCTGGAATCGCTCGTAGCATCCATCAAGGCCAAAGGTTATCGGCTCGACGATACGAACACAGAGCTCTCCGCCTTCTACAGGGCCTTTTCGTTGCAGAAGGGCGCCGGCAAGGATCGATGGGGGAAGCGCCGGGAAGATCTGGAGAAATGGGCGGCGGCGGTCCCGGAATCTTCCGCTGCCCGCACCGCGCTGGCGGACTGGTGGACCGACTATGCCTGGGAAGCCCGCGGGTACGGGTGGGCAAGCACCGTCACCGAAGAGGGATGGAAGCAGATGAGCGACCGCCTCGATAAAGCCGAAGAGGTATTGACCAGCATCGATGCCAACAAGGTGGATGACCCCGAATATTTCCGGATATGGCTCACGGTCGCCCTCGGGCAGAGCTGGAGCTTCTCCCAGATGAACCGATATTTCGAAAAGGGGGCCGCCGTCGCCCGGGAGTATTATCCTCTCTACAACAGCAAAGGCTACTTTCTGCTGCCGAAGTGGCGCGGAGACCACGACGATCTCGAAACCTTCGCCGCTGATGCTGCAGACCATTTCCCCGACGCGCAAGGTGACTTGCTTTATGCGGGGTTGATCCAGTTGAAAGCCCAGGATTTTGGAGATGAGTTCTTCGATGATTCCATGGCCGACTATGATCGCGTCCGGCGGGGGTTCGAGTTCGGGATGAAGTCCAATGACAAACACACCCGGTTCCGCGCGTTGAGCAGTCTGTGCCATCTCGCCGCCCGGAAAGGAGACAATGAAACGGCAACCCGGCTCTTTCTGGAGCTCGGCCCGCGTTACAACCCGGACTATTTTGGCCGGGAGAGAGAATTCGTCCGTCTCCGCAACCGGTCAGGAGCCGGAGCCAAAATCGCGGCAGCCCGAGCTCTGGAGCGTTCAGGCAGTCTGAAGGAAGCCGAAGAAACCTACGGCTCTTTCACCGGCGACCCAAGCACCAACCCATGGCTGGAGATGTTCTATCTCAAGCATGGGATGAAGGAGAAATATCAAGCCATCACCGTTCATAGCGACCTCGATCTCGACCCGGCCACAGCTCACGCCGATGACCTTTGCGGCACGGCGCGGATTGCCCCCCTGGTGGGAGAATGGAAACTTGCCGCAGAGGCGGCGAAACGGTTCGACACCATGAGACCCTGGAATTTGACCGGGCGGGCGACGCTGTTTCTTTGTGCGGCGCGCGGGCGCGACACCGCGCAGACGGCGGCGCTCCTCAAGTCATTCCTCGAATACAAGAGCGACCGGCCCGCCTACAAGACCGCCCAAGCCGTCCTTGGCGGCACGACCTCCTGGAAAATGGCCGCTGACGACCTCAAAGCCTGCGACGGCTACAACCAGCAGGCAGGGCTGACCATCGCCGCCTGCTACATCGCCCAGGGCAAACAGGCGCTTGCCCGCAATGTGCTGGAAACCATGCTGGCCCGAAGCGAAGATTCGCCGGTTTACTACGCGATCTACGAGAGTCTTCTCTACGGGTCGCTGGCCCCATTGCTGGAAACGAGCAGCTCATCAAGGAATCGCTGATGGGGCTTGCGCCCGAAGCTCATCCTCGCGAGAGTCATCGCCTTTCGCGATGCTTACAATTTCTCAGGTCAGCAAGAGTTTCGGTGGGCGCGTTCTTTTCGAGAATGCCTCCCTTCAGGTGAACCGTGGCGACAGGGTGGGCCTTGTCGGTCCCAACGGCGCGGGCAAATCGACCCTCTTCTCGTTGATCCTGGGAGAAGCCTCGCCGGACGAGGGGCGCGTCTCCATGGAACGCGCCGCCACCCTTGGCTTTCTGCCGCAGGAAAGCGCCCCGGTCGGTGAAGAAACGGTGCTGGAACTGGCCATGGCCATTCACCCGGCACTGGCCAAGGCGCAACGCACCCTGAAAACGACGCCCGATGACTCGCCCGAACACCACGAAGCGCTCGCCGTGTTCGATGAGCACGGCGGCTGGCAACTGGAGCCGAAGGCCAAGCGGATTCTTGCAGGCCTCGCCTTTCGCACCTCGGATTTCGACCGCCCCGCCCGTGCGTTGAGCGGCGGCTGGATCATGCGGGCACATCTAGCGCGGCTCCTGGTGCAGGAGCCCGACCTCCTGCTGCTCGACGAACCGACCAACCACCTCGACCTCGAATCGCTCGTCTGGTTTCAGGAGTACCTCGCAAGCTATCCGGGGGCGATCCTCATGATTTCCCACGACCGCGAGTTCCTCAACGCGCTCGTCGGTTCAATTGTCGAGATCGCGCACCGCAAGCTCAACCGCTACCGGGGCAACTGGGACAAGTACGTCGCCGAAAAAGCCGCCCGCGAGGAGCAGCATCTCGCCGCGTACAAAAACCAGCAGAAAGAGATCGAGACGCTCCAACGGTTTGCCGACCGCTTTCGCGCCAAGGCGAGCAAGGCCTCCCAGGCGCAGAGCAAGCTCAAGCAGATCGACCGGATGGAGAAGATCGAGGCTCCCCTTGCCGCGCAGAAGACCGTCCACTTCAGCTTCCCCCAGCCGCCCCGCAGCGGCGTTCGCGCCATTACACTCAAAGACGTCGACCACGCCTATGGCGACCTGACCGTCTACAAAGGATTGAACTTCGAGGCGGAACGCGGCCAGCGAACGGTCCTCGTCGGCCCCAACGGCGCGGGCAAATCGACGCTTCTCAAACTACTCGCCGGAACGCTTGCCCTACAGAACGGAGAACGAACGCTGGGGCATAATGTAAAAGTCGGCTACTTCTCGCAGTACCGGGTCGAAATGCTCGACCCCCGGCATACCGTTTTGGAAAGCGTGCAGGAGATGGCCAACCCGCCCTCCGAACAGACCGCCCGCACGGTGCTCGGCTCCTTCCTCTTCCGGGGCGACGATGTCTTCAAGCCGGTGGCCGTCCTGAGCGGCGGAGAGAAAACGCGCCTCGCGCTCGTGAAGCTGCTGCTCGATCCCCCAAACCTCCTCCTCATGGACGAGCCGACCACGCACCTCGATGTCGGCTCCATCGACGCGCTCATCGGCGCGCTCCAGCAGTATGAGGGAACGCTGATCTTCATCAGCCACGACGTCCATTTCATCCGGTCGATCGCGCGGACCGTGCTCCACATCAGCGCAGGGCGGCTGACCCCCTATGCGGGCGACTACCAGTATTACCTCGACAAAACGCGCGCCGGATCCGCGCGCTCGGCCCTGACCGCCGGGGAGAAACTTTCCAACGCCCAGCCGGACGAGAAACCGAGCGCGGCGAAAACTGAGGAGACCGACGCCCCGGGCCTCTCGATGCGCGAAACCCGGCAACAGAAACGCGCGGAAGCCGAACAGCGCAAAGCCGTCGCCGCCGCCAAGCGCGAGCACGAGAAGCGTGTGCAGGCACTGGAGATGCAGATCCTTCACCACGAAGGCCGCCAACGGGAGTTGACCGCCGAACTGGAGAAACCCGAGAGCTATGCCCCCGGCGGGAACGCCATGCAACTCAATCGCGATCTCCTCTCCATCGCCGAGGACCTCGAACGCCTCACGGCGGAATGGGAAGCGCTTGCGGCCAAGACGGTGTAAGTCGTCCAAGTCACGAATTGCCAAAAGGCAACTAAATCGTGGACACAACCTGATCCGGAGGTATTCACCGTCCGCCAGGCGGCAGAGCAGACCATCCAAGCCAACTAAGTAATATTACGTATTCTTGCCACCTCGAATGCAAGATGCTCGATATCAAGAACTTGCAAATGCTTCGATACACCATCCCCAGAGGCATGCCGGAATTTTCTTCCCCACGCGGCGCAGTTTTCTAAAATCTGAGAGTTTCTCAGTGACTATGAATTCAATTTCCTCTCGTGCCTTTGCTGTAACCCTCGCTCTCAGTTCCCTGGCGGTGTCTTCGATTATGACTCCAGCCCATGCAGGAATTGTCAGCGTGGATAACTCAGTGCCAGAGCTTATGAATTCAGGAGGCACAGAGGTAGACAAGGCACAATATATCATTGGAGATACGGAAGCGTTTCCCAAAACTTTTTCCGGCGCAATGACAACGGGAAGCACCACATCCTACAATGAATTGATTATTCGCAACGGCTCCGCCGTGGTGGGAGACAGTTTGGCGAGCCTCGGATATAACCAGACCAGCGGGGGAAACTCGCTCAAGGTTACCGGGGAGGGTTCCCGTTTTGCGGGGAACGGCAACGTTTTAATAGGCTACAATGGGAGCAATAACTCCTTGACGGTTGAGGATGGGGGGTATTTCGGATTCGGGCTGGTGTCTTCCAATATAGGGCTTTCAGCCGGTTACAATCTGGGTTCGAACGGTAATTCGGTGACGGTGAAGGGATCCGGCACGGTTCTATCGGGTACTTATGCCAGTATTGGGCAGGAGGGCGATTCGAACTCGTTGCAGATTCTGGATGGAGCCTCAGTGACTTTCTCGTCTTTCGTGGTTGGATGGGGCAACAGCAATACCGCCGGTCGAGGGAAGAACAATACGGCCCTCATTTCAGGCTCCGGCTCTACCTTGGTAACTACCAATTACGGTGCCAATCAAATCGGCGCTTTCGGGAACAATAATTCCTTGACTATCGAAGATGGCGGTTCCTGGACTTCCGCGAGTGATATTTACGTTGGTGGAGGGAATGACGGCGTCAGGGGGAGCAGCAATTCGATCGTGGTGAGTGGATCCGGTTCCAGCATCACCACGACCGGTCGATTCCGGGTCGGTAGCCACGGCACAGGAAATTCCCTGACCA
This sequence comes from Chthoniobacteraceae bacterium, assembly GCA_037190965.1. Lineage (GTDB taxonomy): Bacteria > Verrucomicrobiota > Verrucomicrobiia > Chthoniobacterales > Chthoniobacteraceae > DATMFV01. Next base: position 62,994 of record JBBCKI010000072.1, on the reverse strand, counting down.
TCCAGGATGGGGCGGTCGTCGTGAGTTCCACAAGCGTCGCCACCCTCATTGCCAGCGGTACGCTTGGTTCTTCAAACTCCATGCTCATTACCGGCACTGGCACCTCCTTCACCGGATCGGTAACAGTGGGAGAGGCCGGGCCCAACAACACATTGACAATTCAAGACGGTGCTACGGTAGACGGAGCCATTATTCGTGCTGGAGGAGGCTCTAGGGCAGTGAACAACTCGATTCTCATCACGGGACCGGGGACTCAGGTGACTCTTTCCGGTGAGCTTGGCGCACGGTCCGGGACATCCAACTCCATCACCATCCAGAACGGAGCTACCGTGACGAGCGGAACCGGAACGGTCGGTTATTCGGGAACCGGGCACTCGGTCACGGTAAAAGGAGAGGGAACCTCCTGGAGCACGACGGTCCTGAGTGTCGGAAGCTTCTCCAGCTGGCAAAGCCTGAAGGTTGAAAGTGGAGCCCTTTTGGAGAGCGGCAGCACCGGCATCGGTGAATCGAATGCCAATGCAAAGAATAATACTGTTGTTGTGACCGGAGAGGGCTCCATCTGGAATAACTCCGGGGACCTGACTTTCGGAAATTTCGGGAGTGACAATACCATTACGATCGCGGACAAGGCGCTGTTTTCCCTCGGCGGCAACCTTGTTATGAATCAGAATGGCGGCACCAATAATCTCCTGCGCCTCGATGGCGGCTTTTTCGCGTGGGATGGCGATCGCCGCTCCGACCTGACAACTCTCCTTGGTCAAGGAGTTTTCCAGGTTTGGGATGGCGATGCCTGGGTCACGACCGACACCGGCGGCTTCGAAGCGCTCTATTTCCTGAACGAAGGCGACGCGTATAACTACACCGGCTACCATAATCTTGGCGGTTATACGATCCTGGCTGCGGTGCCTGAACCGACGACGTGGGCTTTGACCGGAAGCGCGGCTCTTGCAGCGTTCCTGCTCCGCCGCAGGAGGAACGGGATCTAGTATCCAGTCAACGCTGAGTCGCGTCGACCGCCGGATTCTTTTCCCAGGCAAGGAGGAAACTCAAGCTGCTATCCGTAGATAACAGCTTGATGTTGACAACGCAGCCTGCTGCCGAAGCGGCTGTTCCAACCGGAGTGGTTACTGTACCTATCGCCGCAACTGGCCCAACTCGTCCTTGAGCGCGGTCTTCCGCTTGTCGAAAAACCCGAGCAGACCGCGCGCGAGGGCACGGGCCTCCCGGTGCATCGCGCTTTGCTCGGGCGGGAGCCTGCAATCGCAGCATTTCTCGGTATGAAACGCCACGAGCCGTTCCAGCTCGCGGTCCAGAATCGCCGCCCCTTCCGCGGGCAGACGATTGAGCAGCGTCAATTCCTGAGCGATCTCGGCCACCCGCTCCATCTTCTGTTCCGGCGTCACGCGCGTGCCTCCTTCGTTTCATTGTCCCGCTCCCGGGCAATCTCGACAGCCTGCCGGAAATAGTCGTCGGCGTTGTCGATTTCGAGGTTCTTGTAAATCGTCGCGAAAAGCGGAGCCGCCACCGGCTTGAACTCGTCGGGAACGGCCAGGAATTTACTGAAGAACTCCGCCCCCACCCGCGCGGCTTCAAGCCGTCGGATCTGGCGAGCGCGCGTCAAAGTCAGTTCAATATTGAAATCCAGATTGCGCACGCTTTCACAGGAGAGCGTCCCCTGGACACGTTCATTCCCCTCCATATACGTGAACGTCTCGTCCGTCGTTTGGCAGGTATACTGATGCGTCACCAACTGCCTGAGCACGGCCTCCAAACCCCGCTTGATGTCCAGGACCTGTGGTTTGAAGATCGTGGTGCCGCTTTCCACGATCTGCGCCACCCCCGTGGCGGTATGCTCCGAGGGGAGACCGCCGAACATCCCCTGTGTCGCCGTCGTCACTCCCGACCGGGTCCGCCAACTGGACACCACGGTTTCAAGGAGATATTTCGTCTGCTCGTCCAACTCGGGAATCTTCGCCGTCTGCAAGGCGTCGTCAGCGGTGTAGCCGTCGTTGAGATCGAACACCTTGTCCGGTCCGATCTCGAACGGTTGATCATCCTGCCATTGCACCACCGCCTCCTTGCGACGGAATTTGACGGGATTGGCCGCGAGCTCATTTCGATAAAGGATCTGATTGAGGAGCTTGTCGATCAACTGTTGAAATTTCTCGTACTTCTTGAACCAGCTCTTCCCGTACCAACGATGCGGCTCCTTGTTGATGACCACGGCTTCGAACGGATAGCGTCCGCCCGGAGTCACGTTGGCGCTGTAGTCCCAGAAGATGGGTAGATCGAAGTCATACGCCATCATCATGAAGATCCGGCAGGAGCGGCCATCGTCCCGCGCGTCGAATTGAAAGTAAGCCTCCACCAGCCGGAACTCCGGATCGGCTTCGGCGGCATCCGGCTCCTCGCCTTCTCCCGCCCGCGGCTGTTCCGCCCCCGTCTCCGCGCGCGCGCCCGCCCGTCGGATTTGCTCCAAGGCCCGCGCGAGATAGTTCTCCTCCCCTCGGTCAGCGAAAGTCTCCGGAGAAATGCCGAGATGCCTGCACAAATCCGACAGACGCATGGAAGTCCTGTGCGCCACAAAGTCGGCCTCGTGGATCGAGGGCGCATTCAAGGGGCAATAGAAGTCCTTGAAGTGCATGGGCACCGCCTTCGCCCCGGTGTAATGGACCCGGTGCTCCGAGACAATCTGCTCCTTCCAGCAGGTTCCGGGTGGCAACGGCTTGGGCGCCGCCGAGGAACCCTCCTGCCCCGGTCTCCATTCCGCCTCAGACTCGCCACTCCTCTGCCCTGAAAGATGCGCGTCCTCCTCAAAAATAAAATCGCCCTCCGGGGTCAGTACCGGCGAAGCGGTTTCCGTATCCCACAAAATCGAGGCAATCCGCTCGAAGCTCTCTTCGTCAGTCTTGTAAAAAATCTTGGCCACGCATTCCCCCATCTTGCAGGCCTGCGTGATCAGATCGACCGCCACTCCCTCGAAGTTGATCTGATCTTGACCCAGCTTCCAGCGGAGATGCCGCGCCACCTGATCGGAAAGCGCCGCCCCGCCGCTTCGGCGCGATTTCGAATCGACGGAAAACCACGGCTTGCTCCCGAAGATCTCCTCCATGATCCGGGAGCGGATATAGTCAACCCCGGAGCCAACCATGTTCAGCGATTCGTTGGACTTCGCAAAAACCGCACTCTCCCGGCTCCTGTGCGAAAAGTCATCGTTCCACTCCCGGTCGAACCGTTCGCGGTCGGCAATCCACCCATGGCTCCGGGCGGCCTCGATCCCCTCGATCCGATGGCGCACATAGCGGGCCATCCGTTGCAATTGATCCCCTGTCAGCGTCAACGCAGTCTTAATCATGCCACGAGCGTAAGAACCCGCCCCGGCGGCGCACGGCGAGATTGCCCCCGCCGCGCAAAATTCCCGCGCCCTCGCTACCCTGCGGCTAGCTCTTCCAGCAACGCCTGATTGAAGCGGATCCCGGTCTCGAAGCTTTCCACGGGGAAGTTTTCGTTGGGAGCATGCGCGCAGCACCCCGGCCACGCCAGTCCGATAAGCAGGATATCGACGCCGAGAATCCGCTGGAAAGTCTGCAAAATCGGAATCGAACCCCCGCCCCGGATCAGTGCCAGATCCTGACCCCAGGTCCGCATTGCCGCACGACCCGCGGCCAGGCTGTTGGCTCCTTTCGGATCGCACAAGAACGGTGCACCGCCATGCCCGGGGCTGATCTCCAGCCGCACCTCCGGTGGGCAATGCCGTTTGAGATGGGCGATCACCTTCTCCTCGATCTCCTCCGGGGTCTGGTTGGGAACGAGCCGGAAGGTCAGCTTCGCAAAGGCCTCGCGCGGGATCACCGTTTTGCTTCCCAGCCCCTGGTATCCGCCGCCAATTCCGTTGACCTCCGCCGTGGGCCGGGCCCAGAGCCGCTCCAACGGCGTGTATCCCGCCTCCCCGAAAAGGGAGGGAGAACGGATCTCATTCTTGTAATCCTCCTCCCCGCTCATCGGCAGTTGAGCCCACTCCTTCCGCTCCCAATCCTGAACGGGAATGACCGCGTCATAAAAGCCCGGCACCGCCACACGGAACTGCTCGTCATGAAGCGTTGCGAGAAGCCGCGCGAGCAACATCGCGGGATTCGGCGCGATCCCGCCGTAGCTCCCGGAGTGCAGATCCGTCGCCGCGCCATGCAGGCGAACCTCCATCGCCAGAACACCCCGCAACCCATAGTCCAACGAAGGGACGCCGGGCGCGACCATGCTGGTGTCAGAAATGACGATCACATGGGGGTTCAACGCCTCACGATGCTCCTTGAGGAAGGCTTCCAGATGCCCGCTGCCGATTTCCTCCTCGCCTTCCACCAGAAAAATCACGTTCACGGGGAGATCCCCCTTCTCGGCCAGCGCCTTCTCCACACCAAGGATGTGCGCCATGATCTGCCCCTTGTTGTCGGCAATGCCCCGGGCATAGATCATGCCATTCTCCACGCGAGGTTCAAAGGGAGGTGTCGTCCACTCATTGAGCGGATCCGCCGGTTGCACATCATAATGCCCGTAGATGAGCACTGTGCGACGATCCGCCCTCGGCACATTGCGCGCCAGCACCACAGGATGCCCGGCAGTCGGGTACGCCTTCGCCTCCAACCCCATGGCAAGGAAACGGCTTTTCAGCCATTCCGCACACGCCGCCACCTGCGGGGTGTAATTCGCATCGGCGGAAATGCTCTGAAACCGGGTGAAGTCGAAAAGAGATTCAAGAGAAGGCGACATATCGTTGTTGGAATCTGGCTTGGGAGACAGGAACCCAACGATAGGGGCGATTGGCCCCCCGGCGCAAGTCGCGGCGGATTTTTATGAAGTAGGCCGCTCCGCTCGTTAATGCTTCGGCTTCGGCCTTTGCTTCTTGGCCTCCGCGCTCTGGATCGCCGAAACGATCGTTTTGCTCTGGTAACGCAAAGTCACTTCCCCGTCGCGAATGGCATAGACCTGCACGTTGATCCCGGCCTCCACGGGAATGAGGTCGCCCTCGCCGTAAGTTTTCCCATTGATCAAGGCCAGCGGAAGCGCGCCGATGGAAATGCTGGTCACCACGAAGCGCTCCGGCTTGAAGAATGCATCCGACACCACGGCCGTCGGGTTGACAGGCTTACCCACCGTAGGAACGATTGGCTCAGGCTTTGCCCAACCGACAGGCAAGAACGGATTTCTGGCCGTTGACGCCGTAAAAAACGACCGCTCTTTGATCTGAAGATCTTCAACCGTTTGAGCGCTGGCGGGAAGCACGGCAAAAGCCAATGACAGCAGGGAAAGAAAAGAGAGGATTTTCACTTTTTAACCAGGGTTGAGAACTTCAGGCTGGCGTTTTGGAATTGAACGTTGGCGGCATTGGTCTCAATCCGCAGGGAGGTGATCTGTGCCAAGCCCTCCTGGTTCTCCATCGCGGCGATGGCAGCGGCAAAAGGCACAAACTCGACTTCGGCGATATTAACCTGCCAGGTCGAAAGGCGGTAGCCCGGCAAGCTAAGATCATCCTGCTCGGCTTCCGCTTTGGAGGTAATCTTCTTGATTCCTTGGCTATGGAAAAACTCCGAGAGTCTTTGCGGCAACCAGACGATGGCAGCCCCGTCGGGGATGCGCGTCGCCATTGCCTCCCGGGCGATTCCAGCCGCCGCTCCAAATGGGTCTTCGGCTTCGATGGAGCGGGTCCGGGTAATCTGGGTATTTGCTTCCTTCATCTTCGGCGCAAGGGCGTCCATCGCCTTTTGCGCCCGCTTCTCCCGCGCTCCGAGCGGCCCCAACAGCATGCTGAAATAGGCATACAGGGCGACAAGGACGAGCACCACTCCCAGCGCGGCCTTCTGAAGTTGTTCCTTGGTCAGATTCATTTGGTTTTCGCTTTCTTGGGGGCCGGGGGTGCCTCTTCTTTTGCTGGCGGACGACCCTCAAGCGTCAGCCGAATTTTGAAACGGGCGGTGTGAAGCGATTCCCCGCTCCATTCGATATTCTCCTCAGCCTCCTCCAGTGAGTTGGCGTCGAAGCTGGCGGTCGCTTTCGGATACTGCCCTGAAACCTCTTTCTCCAGCGCAAGACGAAATGCCTCGGCGGCGCTCCGTGGCTGGAGCCCCGCGGCGATGCCCGAAACCAGGACCGTTGCCGGTTTCTCAGGATCGGCGTAATCAGCGGCAAGCGAAGTGATCTGGACCGTGGGGGGCGTGGCTGTCGCAATCTTGTCAAGCAGAGGGGCAAAATAGAGGCGTCCATGAAGACGATCGACCAATGCCTTGTTGCTCTTTTGCAGAACGAAAAGCTCAGCCTCGCGCTTCTTGGCCTCAGCCTGCGCCGGTTCGAGCCGTTTCCATTCTTTCTGGACCGAGGCGAGCTTGGCCTCCACACGGCTCACGGCGTAGCTCCGGTAGCCATAGTAGGCGAGAAGCAGGACCGCCAGCGCCGCTCCTGCCAACCCTGCAAGTTTCACCGGGTCCCGCGCCCGGGCCTGAGCTTCGCGCTGGATTTCGTGATAAAAATTAAGATGTAGCGCCATGAGTTCCCCTCAACGTCCTTTCAAAATTTCCGCCGCCGCCCCGCAGGCCGCGCTTAATACCGGAAGCTGCCCTCCCAACGCCTCCTTGCGTGCCGCAGGAACAGCGACTTCGCATTTGGCAAAGGGGTCCCATGTTTCGCACGGGAGTTGCAGTTCTTCGGAGAGAATCTTCAGAATCGCGGGTGACTTCGCCATCCCGCCCGAAATAAAAACTCTCGGGATCGCCACCTCATGCCGCGCCTCAACGAATCCGATGGAGGAACTGATCGAACGGACAAGCTCCGTGAGCGAAAGCCGCGCATTCTCGATGGTAAGCACCTCCTCCTCGGCCAGCGCCTGAGCCACCTCCTCGGGACCCGACGCCCCGTGACAGATCAACTCTTCCACAAAATGGTTGCCGCCGTAGCCAAGTGTTCGGGCCAGAATCAACTCGCGCTTTGCCCCGACAATTACTTCTGAAGAGAGATGGCCGATATCGACAAGGACGAACCCCTGGGTATTGAAGGTTTCCTCATTGGCAAACTCGAATGCGTTGAAAACCGCCATTGGGCTGAGCTGCAGCGCCGTCATCGGGGTCTTCGTCTTCAGGCACGCGTCATGGATCACCTGCACCTGCGCTCTCGGCAGGCCTCCCACGATATAGCGCGAGGACCCATTGTTTCCCCCGGACGAATCGGCGGAGATCCGGTCGCAATCGAGCACAAAATCTTTGCAATCCTGGTTAAGCAGCATCTGGCTGTTGAACCGCAGTGCATCGCGCAGGGTTTCCGGCTCCATCTCGGGCTGCTCGATAATGCGCAAAAACGAGTCGGAGGAAGAAATGGCGATCCCGCAGGCCTTTGCGCTCCCCCCCAGCTCCTGGAGCAACGCCTTGAGGTTGGCAGCCAGTTCATCGGCGGTATGGAGCTCAACGGCCAAATCGCGCGTGGCAAAGCGGGTGAGCGAGAGACGGCCATTGCCTTTGCGCGCAAGAAGCACTGCTTTCATCGAGTGCCTGCCAAGGTCAACGCCGATGGCTGAGGAAGGGGGTTTTGCCATAAGGTGTTAGCGGGTAAACAGGAAATTTGAATCAGGCCCAGTTCAGCCCGGCAGATGACGATTTTAGGAACTTCAACAGACTGGGGCAAAGGAGATTTTTCATAAAAGTCACGGAGCCTTCCCGACGGCGGGCGCGGCTGCGGAGGGCGAGCCTTTGCCCTCAGACCTTTCAGGCCTTGGCAGCCCGTCGAGCATCAGCGTCAGGACCCAAAGCGCGATGGAAGCTATCGCAAGGATGAGAAGCACGATAACCACGAGCACGGCGTTTCGACCGGGTTTGGCGCGTCGGGATGAAGCCGCCAACCGCGCCGCCTCCAGCTCCGCAAGAATCTTCTCGGGATCGACGTCAGCCATGTCCGTTTGTTAGAAAAGTTGTATTATTCGCCGCTTTCCTCAAGATTACCCGCGCCATGACTCCCGCTCAAGCACCCCAAGCCTCCAAGCCGCCTGCCGAGCCCCTCATGACTCCGGCATTACGGGCTTTCTGTTTTCCGTTCTTTGCGTTCATGTTTTTCATGATGCTGCCGGGGTGGATTCAGGGCTTGGGACGCACGGAGTTCCTGCTCGCGCAGCCGAAATACTGGATCTTCCCGCTGCAAACGCTGGTGTGCGGCGGCCTACTTGCCTTCTACTGGCGGTACTATTCGTTAAGCTGGCCAAAACAGGGGAAAGATTGGGCATGGACGCTTGGAATAGCAATTCTCGTTCTAGGCATCTGGATTTCTCCCCAGGAAATTTTCGGCGCGGCTCCACGACTGGAAGGTTTCGATCCCAACGTCTTTGTCCATGGCTCCCCCACCTATTGGGGAAGTCTCGCGCTTCGCTTCGCGCGGCTTGTCATTGTGGTCCCGCTCCTGGAAGAGATTTTCTGGCGCGGCTTTCTGCTCCGGTATCTCATCCGTGAGGATTTTGAGAAGGTTCCTTTTGGCACCGCCACGCGGTTCTCGTTCTTGGCGGTTGTTCTTTGCTTTGGGCTTGCGCACCTGTCCCCGGACTTTCTACCTGGCCTGAAGACCTTCACGTTCCAACCCGGGCAGGACTTCTGGACCGCCCTCATTACCAGCGCGTTATACAACCTCATCGCCATCCGCACCCGCAGCCTTGCCGCGTGCGTCGTTGCCCACGCCATCACAAACCTCATCCTTGGCCTCTACATTATGCAGACCGGCCAATGGGGTTTCTGGTGACATCGGCGCGCCGCCTCCGCTATGATCGGCGGCGCACCCATGCAAAACTCATTCTTTCAGAAATTGATCCTCGTCATTCTGGCGGGTTTTGTGACCGCCGTCCTGTTCGAGTTTTATAAAACTTTTGTGGACGGCGGGATGAAGGCCGTTAACGGCGGATACGAGACATCCGCCCCCCGCACTCCCAAGCCGGGTCCGCGCCGGTTTTAAGCCTTTGCACGCCGCAGCATGAAAATCGGTTTTATCCAGATCAACCCCACCGTCGGCGACCTTCACGGGAACTTCAGCAAGATCCTCGACGCCTACCGCAAACTTGTCGCACAAGGAGCGGAACTGGTGCTCGCGCCGGAACTGGCGATCACCGGCTATCCTCCGCAGGATCTCGTTTTCAAGTCGCAGTTTGTCCCACTGAATCTGGAGGTCCTCGACGCGTTGCACCGTGAAGTCGGCGACGTCCCCCTGGTGACCGGCTACGTCGACTACAACCACGGAACGGGCCGTCCTTTCCGCAACGCTGCCGCCGTCTTCCAGAAGGGAGAACCGATCCGCAAAATTTTCAAATCGCTCCTGCCCACCTACGACGTCTTTGACGAAGACCGCTATTTCCAGCCTGCGGAAACTGTCGCGCCAGTGATGATCGCCGGGCGCAAGGTAGGCATCACCATTTGCGAGGATATCTGGACGGAGAAATACCTCCCCCGCAGGCTTTACGATTTCGACCCCGTTGAAACCCTCGTCGAAGCGGGTGCGGAGGTGATCGTCAATATCAGCGCTTCTCCCTTCTGCACCGGCAAACCGCAACGGCGTTTCGAGATGCTATCCGCATCGGCGGCCCGGCACCACGTCCCGATCTTCTATTGCAACGCCGTGGGCGGCAACGACCAGTTGATCTTCGACGGAAACTCGCTCGCGGTCGGGCCGGACGGGAGCCTGATTGGACAACTCCCCGCCTTTCAGGAAACGACGGCGATTCTCAGCCTTGATGACACCCGCTCGGCTCCCGCCTTCCCCGCCGAAGGCGATGCAGGGGAGCTTTTCACGGCGCTCTCCCTGGGCCTTCGCGACTATCTTCGCAAGTGCGGCTTCAAGAGTGTCGTGCTTGGGTTGAGCGGCGGGATCGACTCCGCCGTCACCGCCTGCATTGCCGTGGACGCGCTTGGCGCGGAGAACGTGCATGGCGTCGCCATGCCAACGGAATTTTCCTCCCAGGGCAGCATCGACGATGCCCTGGCGCTGGCGAAAAATCTCGGCATTCGCTGCCCCGTCATCTCGATTCAGGAACCATTCAAAGTGTTCCGGGGAATGTTCTCCGCCGAATTTGCAGGACTGCCCGAAGACGCCACGGAGGAAAACATGCAGCCCCGCCTTCGCGGCATGGTGCTCATGGCCCTTTCCAATAAATTCGGCCACCTGCTCCTGAGCACCGGCAACAAGAGCGAACTGGCGGTCGGCTACTGCACGCTTTACGGCGATATGGCAGGGGGGCTCGCCATCCTGAGCGATGTGCCCAAGACGCAGGTCTACGCGCTGGCGCGGTACATTAACCGGGAGTGCGAACTCATCCCCCACTCCAGCATTGAGAAGCCGCCCAGCGCGGAGCTCAAGCCCAACCAGTGCGATCAGGACACCCTTCCACCTTACGATCTGCTTGATCAGATCCTCGCCCTTTACATCGAGGAAAACCTGACCGCGCGCGACATCATCGCCCGGGGGTTTGACGAGAAAACCGTCCGGTGGGTTGCCCGGAGAGTTGATTTGAACGAATACAAGCGCGAGCAAGCCGCGCCGGGCCTCAAAGTCACCAGCCGCGCCTTCGGCATCGGCAGGCGAATGCCGATTGCCCAACGGTTCGTAGATTAATTAATCCTGGATGCGTCCTTCCCGTGATCATTACTCCGCCTGCGTGGTCGGCGGAGGCGCGGCCGGTTTTTTTGCCGCCATCGCCTGTGCCCGCGCCAGCGGAGGCGCCGCTTCGGTCGTCGTGCTGGAAAAAGGGCCGCATTTTCTGTCCAAGGTCCGCATCTCGGGGGGAGGCCGCTGCAATGTCACCCACTCCTGCTTTGAGACCCGCGCCCTGGCGGCTCACTATCCTCGAGGCGAGCGGGCGTTGCTTGGCGCATTTTCCCGCTTTGCGGCCGCCGATACGGTGGAGTGGTTCCAATCGCGCGGCGTCAAACTCAAGACGGAGAGCGACGGACGGATGTTCCCCATCACCGATTCCTCGCAAACCATCATCGACTGCTTGATGGGCGAGGCTCGCGAGGCCGGGGTGGAACTGGTGTCGCAATGCGGCGCCGGCAAAATCGCCCGAAAGGCGCAAAGCGAAGGCTTTGAAGTGACGCTTTCCGACGGGAAGACGATCTCCTGCGACCGCCTCCTCCTCGCCACGGGTGGCCCCCGCTCCGCGAGTTCTTCGGAACCGGCGGTCGCACTGGGGCATACCTTCGAACCCCCGGTTCCCTCCCTCTTCACTTTTCATATCGAAACGCCGTGGCTTCGGGATTTGGCGGGTGTCTCCGTGGAGCCGGTGGAAGCCTCCGTGCCGGGCACCCGATTACGTGAGCGCGGCCCCCTGCTCGCCACCCACTGGGGCGTGAGCGGCCCGGTCATCCTGCGGCTCTCAGCCTGGGGAGCACGCGAGCTTCACGGCATGGAGTACCGGTTTCCCCTGCGAATCAACTGGCTGCCCGGGTTGACCCGCGAAGCCATCGCCGAAGAATTGCGCGCCCGACGCCAATCAACGCCGGTTATCAAAACGCCGATCAAACCGATCCCGTCCCGACTCTGGGAGCAACTGGTTTTCGCCGCCAGAATCGCCCCGGATACCCGCTGGGCCGCGCTTTCGCGACCGGCGTTGCTAAAGCTGGCCGACCAACTTTCCGCGACCGAGTTCCATGTCACCGGCAAAAGCACAAACAAGGCGGAGTTTGTCACCTGCGGCGGAGTTCGCCTGAGCGAGGTCAACTTCAAGACGATGGAAAGCAAGATTGTCCCTGGTCTCCATTTCGCGGGAGAGCTCCTCGACATCGACGGTATTACCGGTGGCTTCAACTTCCAGGCAGCCTGGACGACCGGGTGGATCGCGGGAAACGCGATGGCCGCAACAAAGTCGGGATAAGGGATTGCACCACCCCCCAAGCGGCATCTGCCTGATTCCTCTTAGCCCTCGATACCGCTAGTCTGGCGGAACGGGAAACCGTGAGCCCTGGCTTCATTACACCGTAACTCACCGTCCCCCAAACAATCGGCTTGTGGCGTGCACCGGGGGAAAAAGATGGCAAATCGGGGAGGCATCCCCATCAGAATCCCAAAAAAGGGCCGTGCCCCTCTCCCCCGAGGGCACGGCCCGGTTATTGTTCAGCCTGCTTGGCGGTCAGTTGATTTTATAGCGTTTTCTCGAAAATAATGTCCGAAAGGTAATGGGAGCGCCATGGCTTCTGAAGCAACGAGCAGAGCGCAGTGGCTGGGGCCGCAGTGCCCCTGCCCAAGCTCAGCGACGCCGCGCCAGTGCATTCGGAAAAGATTTTGAGAGACGCTTTTAGTACCACCAGGCGTTGCGATAATCGCGGCCCCACTGGAAGGCGCTCACACGGCCATGGGAATCAAACCCAATCGAGCCTCCATTCCTACGGTGCGTCACGGCACCGTAGATTGGGATGAAATCGCGGCCACTCACTCTCGCCGTGTAAAACCAAACCTCTCCCTGCGGGGTGGATGAAACCTCCACGGGGGCTCCATAGCGTCTCCGCACTTCCGATTTAGTCATCCCCACCGAGGGAGCCCGGTTCCACTCGCTGCGATCACCGCGATCGTCCCGGCGGTCGTCTCGGTCATCGCGGCGATCCCGATGATCGTCTCTGCGATCTCTCCGATCGTCTCTCCGGTCATCCCGGTGTTTGGCTTTGTTGGAGTACTTGGAAGGCTGCCGGTGAACGGGCCTCGGCTCGTTGCTGGCGCATCCGCTCAGAACAAGCGCGGCCGCACAGACGGAAGCCGCAAACATGGAATAAGTCTGGTTTTTCATAGGGCTGATAAGAGAACTCTTCGGGCCGGAAGGAAGCCGGACCACGTCATGCGAGAAAGCATAAGGCACGCCCAAAATCACGCGAAAAGGAGATTTGCCTCTCGTTTTTACCGTCTACCGCCGCACAAAGCGTTCGACGACTTCCAGCAATTCCCGCTTGTGGAATGGCTTGGACAGGTAGTGATCCATCCCCGCTTCCAGGCAACGCTCGCGATCACCCTTCATGGCGTGGGCGGTCATCGCCACAATCGGCAGTCTTCCATCGATACGGTCGAGCAACCGAATCTGCCGGGTCGCCTCCAGACCGTCCATCTCAGGCATCTGAATATCCATCAGCACCAGATCGAAAACCTCTCTCTGCACCGCGTTCAACGCCTCCCTGCCGTTGGCCGCAATCGTGACCTGGTAACCGCCGCGAAGCAACATGGTCTCCGCGACCCGTTGATTGACCGGGTTGTCCTCCACAATCAAGACCCGTCGCTCTGTCCCGAAAGGCGTATAGGACGGATAGGGCTCTTGCCCAAGCTTGAAACCTGCGTCCGGCGAAGGCAAACCTTCTTCCCGCAGAAAAATATCCACCGGGATCGCAAACTTGAAGGTGCTCCCCGCGCCGACCTGGCTGTCGAGCTGGATTTCGCCCCCCATCTGTTGCACGAGGCTGGTCACGATCGCAAGGCCCAGCCCCGTCCCACCATAACGACGAGTCACCGAACCATCCACCTGCGTGAACGCTTCGAAAATCTGCTGCTGCTTTTCCGGAGGAATTCCAATGCCGGTATCGGAAACCTCAAAGCGCAGTTCTACCCGGCCCTCCAGGTCCTCACGTTCCTCACTCGCCAGGGAAGCGCTCGCCGAAACGATCACCTGCCCCGCTTCGGTAAACTTCACGGCATTCCCCACGAGATTGAGGATCACCTGCCTAAGCCGCCCCGGATCGCCAACGACCAGGAGAGGAACCTCGGGGCAGACGCTTAAAACCAATTGAAGGTTTTTCTGCGAAGCCTGCACACTCAATGTTTTTACCGCATCTTCCAGCACCTCCCGGACGCTGAAGGGCTCTTCACCCAGCAACAACTTGCCCGCCTCGATCTTTGCGTAATCGAGGACATCATTGATCAAGGTAAGCAGCGACTCCGCCGAACGGTTGATGAGATGCAAATACTCGCTTTGCAAAGGATCCAGGGGAGTGGTGAGCACCAGCTCCGTCATGCCGATGATCCCATTCATCGGGGTACGAATCTCGTGGCTCATGTTGGCGAGAAATTCGCTCTTGGCACGATTGGCCGCCTCAGCCTGCTCCTTCGCCTTCTTCGACTCGCGCTCAGCCCGTTTTCGCTCCGCCACCTCCACCTTCAAGAGCTCATTGGCATGAGCCAGTTGCGAGGTCCGCTCCAGAATGCGAATCCCGAGTTCGTCATGAGCCTCGCTGAGGCGTCGCTCCGCACGTTCCCTTTCCGCCACCGCCTTTTCCAGACGCTCTCCGGCTTCGCGATTCTCGCGGGTCCGCTCTTTCACCCGCCAGTTCAATTCTGCCACGATGCGGCGCATCTCCAGAATGCCCTGCTGCCGCTTTGCGGCAATGCGAATCGCCAGGGCGAGAGTTTCGGGGGTCAGCGTTTCACTCGTCAAAAAACCATGTAATCCGTCGCCGCCATGGCAGAGCATCATCGCGCAATCGCCCGAAGGAAGCCCTCCAGTCAACACCACCATCACCGCGGCATCGGGAATCGCTTCGGTAACCTCGCCCAGGCGAACCGCCAGATCGCGCCCGATGGCAAGCGGGACCTCACCCGGTGAACGGGAAAAAATGAGGGCAACATCCACCCTCTCCTGCTCCGTAGGGTTCGCTCCTTCGTGTTCCTCCTCCGGATCACGCCAGAGAGACATGAATTGCCCGTGCAAAAACAGCGCGCCGACGACCTCATCAAAAAACACTCGAATCGTCGGCCTGGGTGAAGGCTCATCCAGGCCCGCCATCTCTCTCAGATGTCTCAACTCTCCGGAATATTTCAGGTTCAAAACCTCCTCAGTTTACCCAATTTTCCAAGTTTTCCTTGATCTGCCCTGGCTCGCCCCAGGCTTGCCCCAGTAAATTCACCCGTCATTCACCGTCGTTTTACATCCAGCCTTCTTATTGATCGTCGCCCCTTATCGGACATCAAACCCTGAAAAGTTTCAACCTAAAAACGGTAATGGGAGGGGATGAGCTGCTGAGCTCGACGAAAGTCACTCGCGGCCAGCAGACCGCTTTATCGCGATCAGCGGTTTACTTCTTACGGAGCGAAGCGCAGTCTCTGCGCGGAGCCCGTACCCTGGCCGCATCTTGCGTCAGATCGCCCCGATCCACGCCGTTTTTAGGTTCAATCCAAAACGTTATCATATTCGATTTGCGGGCTACCATTGACGAAAGGCAAATCGCAATGGTATTGACTCCCTGTCCTATGGAAAAAGATGTCCAATCTCAAATTCAGGAACTCGAAGCAAAAATTCATCAGTTGCGCTCCAGTCAACTATCGGAGTTGCAGCAAAAGTTAAAAGACGCCCGCCAGGTTGTTGTTGATCTCGAAGCCCAGATCGCTGGGATGACCGGCAAGGCAGTCGTCGTCGAGGTCCGCCGCAAGCGCACCAGCTCCGAAGAAGTGCGCGGCCGCATTCTCAAAGCGCTTTCCCAATCTCCGGAAGGGCTGAGCCAGAAAGAGATTTCCGATATTACCGAACTCAATTATAACACTGTTGTTCTCTATTTGAAAAACAACCCCAAGGATTTCAAAACAACGGGGACCCTTCGCTCCAAGCGCTATTTTCTGAAATAGATCAGGTTTCAAAATCTCGAAAACGGTTCCTGTGAACAAGAGGGATGCCCTCATTTTCGGGAACCGTTTTTTATTGCTCCGAGCTCTCTTCTATCGACAAAGCACGTCAGCCAAAATCGCGGTCACAAAGACCAGCCCGACGAAAGCGTTGCTGACGAAGAAAGCCTGGTTGATGGCATCCAGATCCGCCCGACGCGCCACCCGGTGCTCATATATCAGCGCCGCCACCACCAGCGCGAGTCCGCCGTAATAAATCATTCCGAGGCCCGCAGCCGCACCGAAAGCCGCAAGCAGGAGTACCACCGCGCCGTGCAGCCATTGGGCGACCGCCAGGCTGCGCGTGACGCCCAGGCGAACCACGAGAGAATGCAACCCCTCTCGCCGGTCAAATTCATGATCCTGGGTGGCGTAAATAAGGTCAAACCCCGCTACCCAGAGCACCACTCCTGCCGCGAGAATCAAGGGAGGGAGGGCGAACCCGCCCGTAACCGCCAACCACGCGCCCACGGGTGAGACGGAGAGCGCCAACCCGAGGTAAAAGTGACACAGTGAGGTAAAACGCTTGGTCAGGGAGTAAAAAAACACCAGCCCCAGAGCCACCGGGCTCAACCTGTAACAAAGCGGGTTGATCGCAAAGGTCACCCCTACAAAACAGAGGGCGCTAAATAGACAAAGCGCCACGGCCCCGGGGAAAGAGACCAGCTTATGACGGCCCGCCGTGCGGGGATTGCGCTTGTCCATCTGCCAATCCGCCAGCCGGTTGAAGGCCATCGCTGCAGTGCGAGCAAAGACCATCGCCGCCACGATCCACCCGCAAAGCCGCCAGGAGGGCAACCCGTCCGCCGCGACCAGCATGGAACCGAGCGCAAAAGGCAACGCAAAAACCGTATGGGAAAACCGGATGAACGCGAGGGTCTGCCCCAGCATCCTCAATGGACCGGGCGAACCGGGATTTGCAGGCTTACCCGGGGAAACCGCGCCGCTCATGCTCATGGCGCAGTCTCGGCCGCCGCCCCCTGCTCACCGAGCATCTCCGCAAGACGATCGCTAATGCGGATGTCGATCAGTTTCCATTGATCGGAAGCCTTGTAGAAATAAAACCGCCAGCGAAGCGGGTAAGTCTTGCCAAGGGAGAGATAGGTCAAACTGACGAGGTGTTCGCCCGCCTCCTTCGTTGCGATCAGATCGTTGCCTTCGATGGCACCGCCGAGTTGAAGCGCCTCACGGGTCTTGGCCTTGAGCATCGAAACATCCTTGGCCGACTCCGCGATCTTGGTCCCTTTCAGCAACTCGTCGTAAGCTTCGTCCACATTGTTCGACTTCAGGCGGCTGAAAAAGTCTCTCACCACTTTCCTTGGCTCCGTCCACTTGCCTCCTCCCGTATAAACGACGGTTGGCGTCGGCGATTCGGGTGGAATCTGGGAAGGCGTTTCGGCAAACACCGATTGGCAGGCAAACAGAAGACCGAGGGCAAAAATGCCCGGAGCAGCAGAGCGAAGGGTGAGTTTCATGAGAAGGCCGGGAAACGGCACCGAATGTCCGGATTTTAAGGCGGGACTGCAATCGTTTTCCCCGGGTGGGCCCGGTTTTGACACCTAATCGTCACATTATCACGATTGATCCGTAGGCAGGCCCTCCCCTATTCCAATAATCACATGTTCCAAATCTGAAATTGAGGCTAAGGTAGAATGGTGATGCAACAGGAGATCGACGCCCCGAAAAACTTTATCAATCGCGAGTTGAGTTGGCTGGAATTCAACCGCCGTGTGCTTGAGGAGGCTCAGGATGCCACCCAGCCGCTGATGGAGCGGGTCAAGTTCCTGACCATCTTTTCCTCCAATCTTGATGAGTTCTTCGAAATCCGCGTGGCGGGCATCAAGCAGCAGATCAACAGCGGTGCCGCCGACATTGGACCCGACGGCATGGTTCCCGCGACGGTTTTTGAGGAAATCCAGAAGCGCGCGCATGAACTGGTGGCCATGCAATACGGTCTATGGAATGAAGAAATCGTTCCCGAACTGGTTAAACACGGTATCCGCATTCACCATGTCGCCTCGCTTCCGCCCGACCTTGCCGAGTGGGCGCAAACCTATTTTCGCAACGAGGTCTTCCCGGTCCTGACGCCGCTCGCCGTTGACGCCAGCCACCCTTTCCCACAGGTCCTCAATAAAAGCCACAACCTGATGGCGCGCGCCCGCCGCCCCGGCGAGGAGGAGCCGCTTTACGCCATTGTGCAGGTGCCGCGCGTGATCCCCCGGCTCATCGCCCTCCCCCGCCAGAAATCGGCCCCCGGAGAAAAGGAGGCGTGGGATTACATTTACCTGAGCGACCTCATCAAAGCCCGCGTCGTGGAGCTTTTTCCAGGGCTGATCCTCGAAGGCGTCCACGCCTTTCGGATCACCCGCAACAGCGACCTCTACATCGATGACGAGGAAGCCGAAAACCTTCTCCGGACCATCGAGCAGGAACTCCGGCGCGCCAATCGCGGCAATGCCGTCCGCCTGGAGGTGGAGGCCGATTGCCCCGCCGATTTTCAAGCCTTCCTGCTGGAGCGTTTCAAACTGGAGAACGCCGATCTCTACCCGCTCGACGGGCCGATCACGATGACTCACCTCGTCCCGCTTCTTGCCAACGAGGCATTTGCCCATCTCAAGGATCGCCCCTTCCATCCCGCGCACGATCCCGCGCTCCCCCCTGGCACCGATATCTGGCAACTCCTGAGGCGGGAGGACGTACTACTGCATCATCCTTACGAGCCGTTTGACGACGTGGTCGAGTTCATCGAGAACGCGGCAGCCGATCCACTCGTCCTCGCCATCAAGATGACGCTTTACCGGACCAGCGGCGATTCCCCCATCGTCGCCGCGTTGGGCGAAGCTGCTGCTAACGGCAAGCAAGTCACCGTCATCGTGGAGCTCAAGGCGCGGTTCGACGAAGCCGCCAACATCCAATGGGCCCGCAAGCTGGAGGAGTTCGGCGTGCACGTGGTCTACGGCGTCGTCGGGCTTAAGACCCATTGCAAGATGCTCCTCATTGTCCGGCGCGACGAAGACCGCATCCGTCACTACGTTCACCTTGGCACCGGCAACTACCACCCGCGCACCGCGCGGATTTATACCGACCTGGGTCTCTTTACGAGCAACCCCGAGTTGACCGCCGAAGTCGCCACCCTTTTCAACACCCTCACCGGCCCTGCCGAATATCCGGGGTTCAAAAAACTCCTGGTCTCTCCCTTTGATCTCGCCCCGCGATTCAAGGCGATGATCGAACGCGAACGCGATCACGCGCTGGCGGGAAAGCCCGCCCGCATTATCGCCAAACTCAACGCGCTCGTAGATGAAACGCTCATTTCCGCGCTTTACGAAGCCTCGCAGGCCGGGGTGAAAATCGACCTCATCGTCCGGGGCATCTGCTGCCTGCGCCCGAACATCCCTGGCCTGAGCGAGAACATCCGCGTCATCAGCATCGTCGGGCGATTCCTTGAGCATAGCCGGATCTACTACTTCGCCAACGACGGAGATCCCTCCCTCTACCTCGGCAGCGCGGACTGGATGCCCCGCAATCTCTATCGCCGCATCGAAATTGCCTTCCCTGTCGAAAGCCCCAAGCTGCAGAAGTCGATTATCGAAGAGATGCTTCCCGCGTTTTTGAAAGATCGCGTGAAAGCCCGGGAGCTCCAGGCCGACGGCTCTTACATCCGCCTCAAACCCGAACCGGGCCACGCCCCCTCGCAAGCCCAATTGTACTTCCGCGAACGCGCCCGCAGGCGCAATGCCGCAGTGCCCGGCTCGCAACAGCCGACTTTGGCTAGCACCTTGTTACAGAACACTAGTCTCTAAATACAATCGAGCGGTTACCGTGCATCATCACACGGTCGTCCACGTGGTAACGGACGCCGCGTGCCAGCGCGAGGCGTTCGCAATCGCGCCCGAGCCGCAGCAGATCCTCGGGCGTATGGAAATGTTCCACGCGCACGACCTCCTGGTCGATGATCGGCCCTTCGTCGAGCTCCGGCGTTGCATAGTGACAAGTCGCCCCGATCAGCTTCACTCCACGCTCGTAGGCCCGACGATAAGGATTGGCCCCGGCGAAAGACGGCAAAAAGGAATGATGAATATTGATGATCTTGCCATGCCACTCCTCGCATAGCGCGGCGGGGATAACTTGCATATAGCGTGCAAGGATCACGACATCGGCCTCCGCCTTCATAAACAGACTTTGCATCGTCTGGAAGGCCTCCTCCTTGGTTTCGGGAGTCACCGGCACCCTATCAAATCGTATGCCCTCGCGCTCTACAAGAGGCCGCAGCGTATCGTGATTTCCGATCACCAATGGAATCTCCATCGGCATCTCCCCCGCTCGCCACCGCCAGAGAAGATCAGTCAGGCAATGATCGGCCTTGGAAACGAGGATCACGACGCGTTTGCGCTGGGCCGCATCACGAAGCGTCCACTCCGCATCCAGCTCTTCGCCAAGCGGCGCGAAGGCTTTGCGGAGCGCACACAGATCAAACCCGAGACTCTCGGAATCGATCGCCATACGGGCGAAGAACCATTTCGTCAAAGGATCGGTGAACTGATGCACCTCCAGAAGGTTGCCTCCGTGAGCCGCCACAAAGCCGGTGAGCTGCGCAAGCAACCCTACACGATCCGGGCAGGACAATTTCAAGACCGTATAAGCCATTTCGCACCGTAAACCGGTTCCAACAGTTCACTCAACCCGAAACACCCCAATTCACTTTACTTTCCCTCTCGCCTGACGAGCCTCAATCCTCCAATATCCCGGCATGGCACGCACGCAATCCACCATGCTTCCGCTCGGCACCCAAGCCCCCGCCTTCAGCCTTCCCGATGTCATCTCCGGTAGTTCGGTTTCCCTCGGCGACTTCGCCGCGAGCAAAGCATTGATGGTCGTCTTTCTCTGCAACCACTGTCCCTACGTCATCCATGTGCGGGAGGAGCTTGCCAGAATCGCCCGGGACTACGCGCAAAAATCCGTGGGATTTGTCGGCATTACCTCCAACGATGCCGCCGAATATCCCGATGACGCTCCCGAGCCCACCCGCGATCTCGCCGGCCTGCTCGCCCTCCCGGTGCTTTACGACGAATCCCAAGCTGTCGCAAAAGCCTACACCGCCGCCTGCACGCCCGACTTTTTCCTCTTCGATGCCAACCGCCGTCTCGTCTACCGGGGCCAGTTGGATTCCACCCGCCCCCGTCAGGAGACGCCGACCGGCCACGACCTCCGCGCCGCCATCGATGCTGTTCTGGCCGATCAACCTGTGAATCCGGATCAAAAGCCCAGCCTTGGCTGCAACATCAAGTGGAAGCCCGGCAACGAACCCGGGTACTTCGCGACGAGCCGATAGCGTCACTACGCCCTGGAAGACACCGCTTTCTGCGCCGTCCTCACGATCTCGTAAACGGTCCGGGTGTTTTCGATCATCTCGAACGTCGGAGGCATCATTTCGTCTGAAGTTGCCGACGAGCATCCTTCCCGGAATCTGGGTCACCCAAGGGAACGCACCCGCCCCGAACACAGGAAAAATGATGCCTATCGGGCCCCTTGTTTCGGAATACTTAAGGCCATGTATTCCCAAAAAATGGCAAAACCGCACCACAACAAGCTGAACGGAATAAAGAAAAAATCGGCGCCTCTGAACTGGATTCCCTTGCGGGGTTGACCGCTCCAAAGAACCCTTTCGCCAGGGTTTAGAAGGGGGTAACGATAGATTCAGTGGTATTCCACATAAGGTCCTATTTCCCAGCCTGAAAAGTCATAGAGTCATCTTCAGGTTTTCGAGAATACCCCCTTCGCTAAGGGACGGACCTCCAGAATTCAATCCCTCATTCGGGAAAGCAAACCTGCTACGGATTTGACACGACCTTCACCAACCGGAACTTCTCATTGTACTTCCCGCCGCTATAAGTGCGGCAGCACTTGAGGCAAGCCACCGCCCGCCGGAACGGTCTGACCCGGAAAACGTCGAAGCGGCAATGTTGGCAGCGGTAATGATGCTTTGCCTGCATGCGGCGACGGGGCAGCGGCAGGTCGTGGCAACGCTTTTCGTTGGAGAGCCCCAGATCGACGCAAGCCTGCCGCCACTCCGGGCCGTGCGGCTCGATCCGCCGTCTCCCTGAGCGATACCGTGCCACCAGATGCGCCAATTCGTGCCGCAGGGTGCGATCCACCTCCGGCATCCCAAAAGCGATCAACCGTGGATTGAGAGAAACAAGCTGTTCATTCGCGCACGCCAACCCCGCCGTGGTCCGTAGCCGGTAATTCCAGCGTACCTTGACAAGCCCCGCCAGCCCCGGGCACCCCGCGCGCTCCAATAAGCGCCGGGAGGCAGCCTCCAACGCGCACTGGGTAAAGTCTCCCTCGGGCAACTGAAGCAATGCTGCAAGCGGCTCCAGAATGCCGTCCAGGCTTGCTTGCCGCGAGTCGATCACTCGGGGGACCAATGGGGAAGTTTTGGCGTTCAGCGATCTCATTCTGCCTGCAACCTGTCGACGATTGCAGGCATTCGCGCAACGACCTTTTCAATCTCTTTTTCAGTCGTCCCCTTCCCAAGCGAAAAACGGACCGCCGCGTGAGCCGATTCGGGGGCAACCCCCATCGCCAGAAGCACATGCGAGGCCTGGATTGATCCGACCATGCAAGCCGAACCGCTGGAAACGCAGATCCCTTCGAGATCGAAATTGATCAGCAGGCTCTCTCCGTTAAGCCCAGGGAATGAAACATTGAGCGTATTGGCCAGCCGCGCCGAAGGATGCCCATTGAGCACCGCGCGCGGGTAGGCCGTCGCAATTCCCTCCCAGAGGGCATCACGCAACGCCGCTTGCCGCTCCTGCTCGGCGCTCATCCCGGGCAGCAGCAGTTCCGCCGCCCGCGCGAGCCCGGCGATTGCCGCCGCGTTTTCCGTCCCCGGTCGGCGTTCGTTTTCATGCGAACCGCCAAAAACAATCCGGTCGATGGATAGGCCGGACCGAAGCCAAAGCGCCCCGGCCCCCTTGGGCCCATAAAATTTGTGCGCGGCAAGGGAGATCGCATCGGGGCCGGGCTCCGACAAGGAATCGCGGACGCTCACGGGGAGCTTGCCGAAACTCTGGATCATGTCACTGTGAAAAAGAACGCCCCGCTCCCGGCAAAGCGTCGCAATTTCGCGCACCGGCTGCAACGTTCCGGTCTCGTTATTGGCCGACATGATGGAGACCAGAGCCGTCTCCGGAGTCAACACGCGCCGGAGTTCATCGGGATCGATCACCCCATGCCGGTCCACCGGCAACCAGGTAACCGCAAAACCTTCTTCCTTCTCCAGATGCGCGGCAGCGTGAAGGACGGCGTGATGCTCCGTGCTCGCGGTAATGACGTGCCGGGTTTTCCCTTTCTCTCGGGACTGGCTTTTTGCCAAACCGAGGACCGCGAGGTTGTCGGCCTCTGTGCCGCCCCCGGTGAAAACGATCTCATGCGGCCGCGCGCCCAGAACCGCCCCGAGCCGGTCGCGGGCGTCATCAATGGCGGCGCGCGCCTCGCGGCCCGCGGCGTGAATGCTGGAGGGGTTTCCAAACCCGCGCTCCAGAACCGGAAGCATGGCCGCCAGGACCTCGGAAGCCAGAGGCGTGGTGGCGTTGTAATCGAGATAAATCACGGAATCAAAATCTGGTTATTGCAGCTAGCCCCCTCGTTCCCAATCTCCAGATTGGGAATGCCCCTGTCTGCGAATCTCCGATTCGTGCGCCTCCCTAGCGGCCTTTCGTGACGAAGGGTTGCGAAACTGGAGTTTCGAAGACACTGACGTTCCCAAACGGAGTTTGGGAACGAGGCGGTATTTTTCAACCGCGCGGAGACTTTACTGGGCATCAGGGGGAAATTAGATCGACCAGTCCCAATCCTCAACAGGCTCTTCGAGCCCCACGCTGACGATCTCGGCCTTTTCCGGTTTTTCCTCCCGAGGCCCGCCATGATGCCGCTCTCTCTTGGGGACCACCTTGAGTTGCGTCTCCTCGTAATAAACCAGCGAGTTAGGCGGCACGCTCTGTTGGAGGAAGACGTTCCCGCCGATGGTGGTACCCTTCCCGATCACCGTTTCGCCCCCCAAAACCGTGCTGTTCGGGTAGATCGTGACGTGATCCTCGACGTTCGGGTGCCGCTTGCCTCCCTTGAGGATGCGGCCATGATCGTCCTTCTGGAAGCTCTTCGCCCCCAGCGTAACGCCGTGGTAGAGCTTCACGTGAGACCCGATCACGCAGGTCTCCCCAATGACCACCCCGGTGCCGTGATCGATAAAAAAATGCGAGCCGATCTGCGCGCCGGGGTGAATATCGATCCCCGTCCGGCCATGCGCCCACTCCGTCATGATACGCGGCAGGAGCGGCACTTTCTCCAGATGAAAAATGTGCGCGCACCGCTGGATGGCAATCGTCTCCAGAAACGGATACGAAAGGATGATCTCGTCGAAGCTCCGCGTGGCAGGGTCGCCCTCGTAGGCTGCCTCCACGTCAGTCCGCAGCAGCTCACGCACGGCGGGAAGCCTTTGGAGCATCTTCATGACAACCCGCTCCGCCTCGGCTTGCGGGCAATCGGGCTCCGAGAGCCGGAGGCTCTTGGCAACCTCGGTGGCCAGGCGATCGGCAATCGAGCCGATCCGATACGCCGTCGCCCGGCGCATCTCCTTGGAATGGATCGGCTCCTGATCGAGAAAGCCGGGAAAGAGGAGTTGCAGAAGGTCCTGACAGATCTCGGCAATCGCGAACTTCGAGGGAAGGTTCGTCCCGTCGAAATTGTTGATCCCTCCCACCTTCCGGTAGGAATCGAGAATCTCGGTGACCAGGCACTGCAATGGCGAGTCCATCTCTAAAAGGTAACCGCGCTTTCGCGAAGAGGGAGTGAAAAGTTTACCTCGCCCCGTCGGCGATGGCACAAAGATAAGGGTGTGCGGTAAAGCCTGTTTTTTCATGATAACGGGCGGCCAGCGCTTCCGCCGTCGCCGTGGCTTTATCGCTCTCGAGCAGCGTGACGGTTGCCCCGCCGAAGCCGCCCCCCGTCAAACGCGAGCCGAGCACCCCGGGCAGATCCCGGGCAATCTCCACCAGCACGTCGAGTTCCGGCGTGCTGTTCTCGAAGTTCACTCGCGAGCTTTCGTGACTGGCGAACATCAACGCGCCAAACCCTTTCACGTCGCCCGAACGCAGCAGTTCCACCCCGCGCAACACCCGCTCGTTCTCGCCCACAATATGGGCCGCCCGCAGGTACGAAAGGCGCGGCAGACTCTCCCGTGCCGCCTCCAATTGGGCGCTCGTAACATCGCGCAAAGCGGGAACACCCATGCGCGCCGCCGCGTCGAAACATTGCTCCCGCCGCTCGTTGTACTCCCCGCCGCTCAGCCGGTGCGGCACCCCGCAATGCGTGATGAGAAGTTCCACACCCGCGGGAAACGGGGTCAGTTCCACGGTCTCCTTGAGGCAATCCAGAAAAATGGCGTGCCCCGCTTTACCGAAGACGGAGGAAACCTGATCGAGCAACCCGCAATTGACTCCCACAAACTCATTCTCCGCGCGGCGGCAGAGCTTCGCGAGCGTCAACGGATCGAGGGTGAACCCAAAAAGTTTCTCCAGCAGCTTCGCCGTCGAGACTTCCAGAGCGGCGGAACTCGAAAGCCCCGCGCCCAGCGGGAGTGTACTCTCGATCTCCGCGCGAAACCCGGAGACCGGCAACCCCTCCTTCCCGAAGACATCGAGCACCCCAAGCGGATAGTTCGCCCATTCGTGCTCCTCGCTTGGCACCAACCGGTCCGCAGCCGTCTCGAATGACTGATCCAGGGCGATGGAACGAAGTTCCGTGCATGATGATCCGGTGAGCTCTCCCATCATCGTCACCCCGCGGTCGATGGCCGCGGAAAGAACGTAGCCTTGGTTATAATCCGTGTGATTGCCGAGAAGCTCAACTCTGCCAGGTGCGTAAGCGCTCTTCATAAAAGATTGTCGTCCAATTACTCTCCGGAACCGAGAAGCCATGTAATTCGCCCGGACTCGGGAGCAACCCGCTCGGTCGGGTAACCGCCGCTCTTCTCCAGCACCGCCTGGACAATCGGCTCCTTCTTCGGGTCGTTGACCAGAAAGCAGACGTGACGCGCGGCATTGATGAGCGGGAAAGTGAACGTGATCCGGTGGGTGTCGAACTTCGGAACGAAGTTGGCAACCACGCTGCGCTCCGTCTCTTCCAGCGCGGCGGTACCGGGAAAGAGCGACGCGGTGTGGCCGTCATCCCCCATTCCGAGGAGCAGCAGGTCGTGGATATAACGCGTCTCGCCCAACCGATCCGCCACGGCGGAGAGCTTGCGCTCATAATCCTCGGCGGCGGCGGCGGGCTCCAGTTCTCCGCGCATGCGGAACACATTCCCTTCGGGGATCGGCACCACGCCCAGCAGCGACTCCCGCGCCATCCGGTAATTGCTCTGGCTGTCTTCCGGCGGCACGCACCGCTCATCTCCGAAGGTGATCTGCACCTTCTCCCAAGGAAGACCGATCTTCGCCAGTTCGGCGTAGACGGCGCGCGGAGTGTTCCCGCCGCAAAGCGAAAGCCGGAAGAGACCGCGCGCGGCGATCGCCTCCCGCGCCGCGTCGGCGATCAAGCGGGCCGCATCGGCGGCGAACGAGGAAGAACGAATGATTTCGGTACTCATGAATGCATCAATTTGACGGGAAGAAAGAAATCGAGAACGGCCCCTTGCGGTTGCAGGCTCATCACGTCCATCGCGATCAGTGTCGCCTTGCGGACATGGAGCGCGTTCGCGGCCTCCACCCCGAGCAGCGAGGCCGCAAGATGGCTGGTGTCGGGCTCATGCCCGACCGTCATCACGGTGCGGAACTTTGTATAGGCGCGCAACTCCTCCAAGGCGGTCTCCGGGGCCATCCCCGGAGCAAGGAAGTCCGCTGTGACCACCTCCATCTTCAGCCGGGCGGCCACGATGCGGGCGGTTTCGTCCGTCCGCGCGTAGGGACTTGCCAGGATCAAATCCGGGCAAATCTTATACTCCTCGCAAAATCGCCCCACCCGCCGGGCCTGTTCGCGGCCCTTTTCGGTCAACACACGCGCCTTGTCGGATCGCGCAACGCTTTCCGCTTCGGCGTGACGGAGAAGGAGGAGTTGTTCCATATTGGAGAAGTTACGCCATCACCATGCCGCCATCGACGGTCAAGGTCTGCCCGGTGACATACTTCGCCTCAGGGCTGGCCAGGAAGGCTACGGCGGCTGCGATATCTTCGGGCTCGCCGAAGCAACCAGCCGGAATCGAGCCGACCACCCCCGTTTTCACCGCTTCGGGAAGCACTTCGGTCATGTCGGTCTTGATGAAGCCGGGAGCCACCGCGTTGGAGGTGATGTTGCGGCTGGCAAGTTCGCGGGCGATCGTCTTGGTCAACCCGATCAACCCCGCCTTGCTGGCGGCGTAGTTGGCCTGTCCGGCGTTGCCCATCAACCCGGCGACGCTGGCGATGTTGATGATCCGCCCGGAACGCTGCTTGATGAGCGGGCGCATGATCCCCTGGATGAAGTTGAAAGCCCCTTTGAGGTTGGTGTCGATGACGACATCCCAATCCTCCTCGCTCATCCGCATCGCGAGACCGTCGCGGGTCACCCCGGCATTGTTGACGAGGATGTCCACGCGGCCGAAATCGGCGAGGATCTTCTCGCACAGCTCGGAGACCGCCTTCTTGTCGGCCACATCGACCGCATAGGCGCGGGCCGCCCCTTCGTGGGCGGCGTTGATCGCTTCCGCCACCCGGGCGGAGTTCGCCTCCGAACGGCTGACGCAAGCCACCTTGGCCCCCTCGTCGGCTAGGCGTTTCGCAATGGCTTCGCCAATGCCGCGTCCGGCACCGGTCACAATGGCAATCTGATTTTCAAGACGGTTCATAAAAAACGGCGTTCATGAAGACGGCTTTTCGAGCCGAGTTCAAGCGACTTCGGACGGGGGTTTACCAGTTTAACCAACCTTCACCCAACTACGGTTCTTCGCGCTCTCTTCCACGGCGGAGAGCACCCGCTCATTGGCGAGGCCGTCCTCAAAGGTCGGCTGGACGCTCTTGCCCTCCACGACGGCTTTGACGAAATCGGCAAAGGTGTTCACGAAGGTGTGCTCATAGCCGATGATGTGCCCCGGGGGCCACCAGGCGTTGAGGAACGGATGCGAACCGTCCGTCACCAGAATGTCCCGGAAGCCCTGCCGATCCGCCGGGTCTTCGGCGTTGAAGTACTGGAGCCGGTTCATATCCTCGAAGTTGAAGGCGAGCGAACCCTTGCTGCCGTTGATCTCCAGCGTGATGTGATTCTTGCGGCCATAGGCAAAGCGGGTCGCCTCCAGGTTGGCCATCGCGCCGTTCTTGAACCGGCCGATCCAGCTCACCGCGTCATCCACGGTCACTTCTCCCGTCGTCTTCCCGGCGGCGGCGGAAAGCCCCGAACCGGTGCTCTCCAGCAGCGGCCGCTCTTTGATGAAGGTCTCCATCAACCCGCAAACCTCGTCGATCTCGCCCACGAGGTAGCGCCCAAGGTCGATGATATGCGCGTCGATGTCGCCATGCGTTCCGGATCCGGCGATCTTCGCCTGCAAACGCCAGACGAGCGGGAACTTCGGATCGGCAATCCAATCCTGGGCATAACGGGCGCGGTAATGATAAATGCGGTCTCCCAGCACCCCCTCCTCAATCATCTTCTTGGCCAGGGCGATGGCCGGGATGCGCCGGTAGTTATGGCAAACCATGTTGACCACGTTCGCCTTTTTCACGGCGGCCACCATCTGCTCGCACTCCGCGACGTTCATGCCGAGCGGCTTTTCACAAAGGATTGCCTTCCCGGCCTGCGCCGCCGCGATGGCGATCTCCGCATGGCTGTCGTTGGGCGTGGTGATGTCGATAATGTCGATCGAAGGATCTTCCACCACCTGCCGCCAGTCGGTGGAGGCCTGCTGCCAGCCGAGTTGCCGCCGCGCCGCTTCGACGCTGGATTCCGTGCGACCGCAAATCGTCTTCAGTTCCACCTCCGCCGGGAGGTCAAAGAACTTCCCCGCCTGACGCCAGGCATTGGAATGGGCCTTGCCCATGAAGTTGTAGCCGATCATTCCTACGTTGAGCTTCCTTTTCATACGATTTTTGCGGATTTCGGGGGTTGTTGATGATGGAGTATTTTTATGCTCCGAAGGCCTTCAGGAAGGCAACCTCAATAGCGAGCTGCTCCTGGACGTTGCGATTGAAGTTTTCCCGCAGCCCCTCCAGCGCGGCGATCCGTTGGAGCACCTCCTGAGTGGGGAGCTGCCCGGCCAGCTCGGCCGTTGCCTCGGCATACGAGGGAAAATCAAGCGCATCGGAGCCATGTTGCCGCCGGAGCACGTCGCCCCACCATTGAAGCAGCGTTTCGATGAAGACATTGCGCGCCTGGAGATAGCGGGACTCGGCCAGCGCCTTGAAGTGATCCTCCCGCTCCTCAAGCCATTTGCCGTCGGTGGTCTGTTTGTAGAGAGCCTCCTCGCGCTTGAGTTCCGCGCCTCCCTCGTCCTGCACCGCCGTCTTCGCATCGGCCAGCAGAACGGTGAACTCGCGCACCAGCCCGAACACCGCGCCAAGCCCCGGGTTGGGCTCCTTGAAGAAGCGGGCCAACAGATCGAGAAGCCGGCCCTGTTGCGGCGTCAACTCGCGATCCGCAGGGGCCTTCAACTGCACGAGAATGCAGCGGGAAAGGATGGTATCGAGCAGCATCTCGGGGTGTGCGCTCACCAGCATCAGGAGCGAATGCGAGGGAGGTTCCTCCAGCGTTTTGAGGAACGAATTCGACGCGGCGGCATTCATCCGCTCCGCATCAAAAATGATGCCGACCTTCAATCCGCCCTGCGAGGAGCGCATTTGCAACGCCTTCTCCAGCTCACGCGTCTGCTCCACCCGGATCAGGCGCGATTTCGATTCCGGCTCGATGGTGTGAACGTCGGGATGTGTGTTCGCTTCTCCCGCCTCCCCGGTTTCAGGGCGGGCCTGCACCCGCTGCGAGAGTTTCCATGCCAGCGGGCGCTTGCCGCTGCCGACCTCGCCGGTGATGAGGTAGGCGTGCGCCAGCCGTCCACTCTGATGAGCGCGGCTCAGGAACTCAAATGCGGCTTCCGGCGAGAATGCCATGAAATTTCTCCTCCAAGATGTTGCAAATCCGCGCCTGCACCTCCTCCACGGAGTGCCCGGCATCAATCACCTTCACGCGCTCGGGCTCCGCTCCGGCGACCGCCAGATAACCGGCGCGCACCGCCTCGTAAAACTCCGGCGGCTGCGATTCCATCCGGTCACGCTGCGTTCCCGGCTCAGAGCGGGCTTCGATCCGCTCCCGGGCAAGCTTCGGGTCAAGATCAAGCACCATCGTCAGATCGGGCCGCAGGGAACCGAGGGCAAACTCATTGATTTCACGTACCCGGGCCGGATCGAGCTTCCGCGCGACCCCCTGGTAAACGGTCGTCGAATCGAAAAAACGATCGACCAGAACGGCAATTCCCTCCGCCAGCGCGGGCTCGATCACTTCGCGAACCAATTGCGCGCGGCTGGCGGCAAAAAGAAGCAGTTCCGTTTGCGGCTCCATCGCCTCCCCCTCCTTGGCGGTCTGAAGCAAATGCCGGATCTGTTCGCCAATCGGCGTCCCGCCCGGCTCCCGCGTCAGGAGGACACGCACCCCGGCTTCCTCCAGCCGCCGGGCCAGAAGTTTGATCTGGGTCGATTTCCCGCACCCGTCAGAGCCTTCGAATGAAATGAAAATACCGCGCATGAACCCTCAATTTGATGCGGGCACACCCCGTTTGGCAACCCTTGATCTCGGCACCCTGTTTTGCCCTTGCCCGCCATCCGGAAGCGGACGCCTTTATGGAAAAATTCAAAACCGCTCTAATCTGAATTCTCCAGACTCTTGAACAATCCAAGCGGCAACACATTTTGCCTCAGGCTCGTCCCCCAGAAATCGGGCTTGGTCTTATCAAGGCGCCAGTCATAGTACGTCAAGAAGACCTCCTCACCCACGATATTTGCGTCCACGTAGCCGAAGCTTCTACTTCTATCGTGCTCGATAGTCACCGGAGAGCTCCAAGTGCCACCGTGATCGCGAGAGTACGCCCAGGCCAGATCGTGCCGTTCGAACCATTTACTCTTCCCGGGCACATAGGGGGTATTGCACCAGAACATCCAAAGAATTTCTCCCCCGGCACCCCTGATCAAGGTGCTTGGAGCTTCAGCAGAGGCCACGGTGCTTCTCGAAAGAGACACCCATGATCTCCCGCTATCGTTGGATCTGGCCTGGTAAAGATAACCGAGCTTTGTGCGGATACTCATGTATAGAGAACCGTCCCGGCAGTCGACAACCGAGGGTTCCATGAGCGCCGCATCGGGAAGACTGAGATGATTGCTCTCGCTCCACGAACGCCCTTCATCGTCCGAATAGTAGCAGAATACACGCTGTTTGTCATACTTTTCAAAGATGGGTCCGGATACAAAGGCAATCGGGATTACGATTCTACCGCATTCAAGAACAAGAGCCCGGGCATTGACCAGGATATTGTAGCCCTCACGTAAGCTGACAATAGTCGGTGCAGACCATGTCTGCCCTTCATCAGTGGAAATGGTTTGAAAGATCGCCAGCTTGGCGGAGTACAAATCTTCTCCCTCCTCGAGGGAAAGCCGACCCGCAAAAAAATGATGAATACCCCGGGGCGACCGGACCAAATTGGGAGACATGACGTCGAAAACTCCCGGCCACACCTGTTGTATGACGTGAGGATCGCTATCCCATGACCTTCCCGCATCATGAGAAAACACTCCTACAATCGATCCGCCTGAAAAATCATCTCCGCCCGGTTTTCGTCCCCACGCAAGAAGCAGTTTTGCGCCACCGAGCGAAATCATGCTCGCTTCAGAATGCCTGGGAAACTCCTCTGAGGCAGAGGCCTGTTTCACTAGCTGGGAGAAACCGTTTTTCAAAGAATCTGTCATATGGAAAAACTACCGAGCTTGCCGGCATCGGCTATTGAAAGCGCCACGCGATGATATTAAGGGCGGCCTTGCCATCTTTGGCCACTTGCGCGTACCAGAGAGAGCGGAATGAACCGTCGGGCATTTCAACAGTGGAGGGATAACCCATATCCAGCGATGGGAAGCTGGCGTGAAGGATCGCGGCTTCAGACCAGCTTTCGCCGCAGTCTTGACTGATCCTTACCAGAATGGCTCCGCCTTCACGACGGTAGCCATAGGTCATTAGAAGACATCCGTTAGAAAGGCGCAGGAGATGCGAAGGGTAACCCCAGACGCCAATGCTATGGAGAGGTGTCCACGTCGCCCCGTTATCAAACGATTCGCATTGCAGCGTTTCACCTTCGTTTTGCGGATGATGATTGCGAACCTGTGCCACAACGCGTCCATCGTTGGCCTGAACGGCATGAAATTCCCAATATGCGTCGCCTGCATCGCCTTCTCTGGGGGGAATTTCACCAATCTTGCTCCACGATCGGCCTTCGTCTTTTGAGATCACAGCAAGGCAACGTTTGGAACGGTGAAGATCGTTGCCCACGAAAAGTAAATCGCCGTTGGCAAGCTCAGTGGGGCCATGTGGGCTGCTGACGATGCTATTAACCGGGGCAGACCAGGTTGCACCGCCGTCCTCGGAACGGATCGTCCAAACTCCGAGTTCGCGCTCGATAACCTCCGGAGTGGCGAGGCTCTCGCGTTCCTTCCAAGCTAATTGTCGCTGCCCGGCGTTATCATTCAGCGGACGATCTTCATCGAAGGGATTATTGAGGGATCGATTTCGGCGAAAAATCTCCAATTGCTCGAGCCAATGGCGCGAAGTGAACCATGCGGCAACAAGAGTTCCATCGCGGGTGACAAGCAGACCTCCGTCGCGATCATCAATCGTACTGTCATGGAGAGAACGAGGTTCGCTCCATGTGACTCCGCCATCGGTCGATCGAAAGAGCGTCAACTCGCCAAAAGGACAGACATGCTCTGTTCTGAAGCCGGAGCACAACGCGAAGAGGTCCTCCCCTCGCCGTGCCAATGTCGGCCAACCAAAGTAAAGATCGGGGCGCTGTGAGACAGAGCAAACATTGCCGAGGATGAGCGGAGGCGGCGGAATCATGGTCATTGTTGGTAAGAGAAACCGAGAAAGATTGCCCTAGGGAAAAGGAGGATGAACAAAAGCGCCAATTCGGCGGCTTTCTCTATTTCGCCATTGGCAGCTCCGGGTACTTCGGATACCAGAGATAGTCTTTCGGTTTCCCCCAGCGCAGGTCGTTAATCGCAACGGAATCGACATGGAGATCCATAAACAGGCAGTTGAGCTTTCCGTTGTGCCACTTTTGCGGATAGTTTTCGAACCAGTTGGCCCCGTTAGCCCAAATAGCCCGGGTGCCGATCAAGGCCCACTGGAAATCGGCAAACATAATGACCTCCTGCGGTTTGGGCATTTCGCCCAGATGCCGTGCCAGCACATAACGATTGGGTAAATAGCTGCGGGCCAGCACCCCATTCACCCCGGGCTCGCCGTCAAGCGCGTTGATGGAGATGCCCCCGTCCTTCCGCCAACCACCGCGCGTTGGGTCGGAAGGGCAGATAAAGATGGGGAAGACGTTCCCCTGAAGCTGCCCGTTTTCATTACTGGTAGGGATCTCCAGAACCTCCCGCAATGCCGAGATCCATCGCCCGTGCTTGTCAGCCGGTTGATTGAGGCGTTCATCGGGGAACATCACGTTTCGATTATCATTGAGATAAATACGGACGGCCACGCCGATCTGTCTCAGATTGGAGATGCATTTGGCATTACGCGAAGCGGCGGCGGAGGACTGAATGGCCGATATCAACAGGGCGGCGATCACCCCGATGATCACGATGGCTATCAGCAGCTCCGTGATGGTAAAGGCGACGGCTCGCCTTGAGGGCGTGATGCGGAAGGTGGACCCTGGCGAGGAGCTCTCCGGCCAGCGAAGGGAGGGGGAAATGGAACGACTCATAGGAAGAAACGGGGAAAAGGAATGTGACTACTGAAGAACGGTCGCTTTCCTTGCTTTCCCCTCCCCTCGGTGTCGACAGCCAGAGCGGAGAGGCTACAATAGCCAGGGAACAGGCTTACATAGCGACAGACTCTTCGGTACAGAGACTGGAACCTCGCACACAAAGCTGAGGAGGAATCAAAAGCGCCTGCCGGGATCGTTGCGGATCTTTGATCCGGGAGAGGAGAGTATCGATGACTCGCTGTGCCAGTTCCTTGCTCTGCTGGTCCAGGGAGGTGATCGGAGGAATCGCCGCATCCGCCACGACGGAATTATCGAATCCGGTGACCGCGATCTTCTCCGGCACGCCGATGCCGCGCCGGTGCAGGTACTGCATGACGTACATGGCCGAGACATCATTGGGAGCGACAATTGCGTCAATCTCCGGATGTTGCACGAGCAACTCCTCAAGCGTCTCCCGGAATACCGCCTTCACATCGGCGCGGGGAGTGAATGTCCAGACGGGACACTGTTCCGGCGGGAGCCGGAGCGTTTGCAGGATTGAGGAAAAGCCGCGAATTCGTTCCAGATAGGGAGCCATGTCACTCTGGGGCTGAACCAGCGCGATGCGCCGCCGGCCACTCTCATGCAAGTGCTGCACGATCAAGCGGATCCCTTCGGCAAGATCCGCGCTGACCCAGTCGCCCCAGTCGATCTTGGGAGGCCCGATAAATACCATGTTGGAGATCGGTTCGCACAGGCGGCGGAACGCCTCGGACGCCCCGAACACTTCATGCACAAAGCAGACAACACCTTCCATCCGCCGCCCGGCGAAGTCGGCGATGAAACGCTCTACGAGGCTCTCGTCATCATGTACCTGCCCGATGACCAGCCGATAGCCATGCAGTGAGGCATACGTTTCCAGTTGCGCGAGCACTTTGTAGGAAACGTCAGCCACGAAAGATTGCACCAGCACACCGATCATCCGGGTGCTCTCGCCCGCGAGCTGTTTGGCGGTGAGATTCGGGAGATAACCCAACTCCTGCGCGACAGCCCGCACTTTCTCCGCGGTTTTCTGGCTAACCTGAGCGCTGTTAGCCCCATTGGGGAAAAGCACCTTTGAAACCACTCGCGACGAGACCCCCACCGTACGGGCAATATCGATCAGGCGCACCGGTTTGCCTCCTGTTGGGCGGGCGCGCGGTGAAGCTGGCTTGGCGGGAGTCGGTTTCATAGGAGGCGAATATGGCGAAAAGGCGGGGCGGTGTCGGGGAAAAATAACTATTTCTTAGGCTCCTTGGGATTTGCGATCTGCTCCAGGCGCGCCTCCAGCGTGTAGTTCTCCCCGGCTTTCGCAATGCCATAGCGGGCAGCGGTGGTCCGAAATGCTTCAATCCCTGTAACGAGGTCTTCCGGCCCGAGGAATACGGCATTCCGCTTCTGAGCATCGGCTTTGAGCGACCGGTAACATTGCAGCCACGCCATATCGAGCGATACGCGGGTACGCCCCAGCCGCTCGCGGAGTACGGGATCATCCCCGATGGCTTTCTCGGCAGCGCCGAAGAGGCGGGTTGCCTCGTTCATCACATCAAGGGTGAGGTAGGAAAAATCCGGATTGAAGCAACCAAGAGGCTTGCTCGTGGCATGATAGCTTTTGAGCACTAGGTCAATATACTTCTGAAGGAAGGGCGCCGCCTTTCCATAGTACCCTTCCAGGAAGGTGCTCATCAGAGCGGCCTGATCCTGCCCAGGGTTCCACATCAGCTTGCCAGCGAGCCAGGCGCGCATCTCGACGAAATCTCCGGCGCCGTTGGTATAGTGATTCCCCTGCTGATAGAAGCCTTTGACATTGTGGCTGGCAAAAAATCGCAGATCGTTGCCAATATCATTCCAATTCGGATGCGGCATCAGGAGATACGTGAAGTTCGTCTCGTAATTCCAGATGAAAAGATGCTGAGCGATTTTACTCCATCCTTTCAGGTTGTCCCGCACCGCCTTGTTTTCTTCGCTATTCACCGGGTGACCATAATCGGTATCGATCGGGGCCATGCGAACGATCACGTTCTTTGCCGGGCGAATCGTTTTTGGTGGCTTTTCGCTGCCATGGTAAGCGAGCGTTTCAACCAGGAAGTGGGGGTACTTCTCGCCGATTTTTGCGGCGATCTTGTTCACGAAATCGACGATGATCCCGGCCTCCGAGCCCTCCCGTGCGGCAAAGGCGCGGCAATCGGCACATTGGCAATAAGGAGCAACGTCCGCTTCAGAAAGGGAGATGTACCCGGCCGCCGGGTTCTTATCAATCCATTTGAGGGCGTTTCGCGTCGCTTCCTCCAGAATACCCGGAGAAGAAAAGCAAAGCTGGAAGGTATCACCCACGGGCATTTTCGACTGCGCGGTGCAGGGAGCCCCTTTGTTTGCGGGGTCGCTATACCACTCGGGGTGATCTTTGAAATAGACATCCGGCGGCAGCAACCGCGAGAAGGTATGCACAAAGCCGAGAATGCTATAGTGCCCACCCCACTCCTCGCTCTGCGTTTGATAATGGCCATTCTCGCGGAGAATAGTGGCGAAGACCGGGTCGTCCCCCGGGCGGCTTGGGCCGTGCGAGTAGTGCTCGCGGTAGGAGAACGGCGGTGTATAGACGATGTCCTGCGCGGAGATCTTCAGCAACGGCTGCTTGGGGATTGTGGTCGCCCCGGGTGCCCACCAGCGGATGCCCGTATTGTTTTCCAGGAACTCATAGACGGCATAGAGCGTCCCGCGAGGACGATTGCCGGCCAAGACAAGGCGATTGCCCTGGCTCTTGATGACAATCCCGTCCTTTCCCACGGCCTGCCAGGTCTTCTCAGGCAGGAGCTTGTGAGCCTGCTGCCCGGCCCCCACGATAATCTGGGGGGCAGTGGCGTCGACTTCTGCCGGTGTGACGATCGGGAAATCAGCACCGGTGATGGATTCAAGGTAGTGCTTTAGCTCGCGGGCGGCCGTTTTCTCCGGTGCGATGGCATCCTCGGCCACCGTGATCACGTAAGCGGTCGTGCCGTTCTCGGCCAGGAGATGCCCCTTTCGGGCATGAGCGGTGGCAGGAAAGACGCTTTGTGCGAAAAGGAGGCTGCCGGTGAAAAGAGAGAAGGATCGGATCATGAAAAAGGACAGGAAGGAAATGCCTGGCTGGATATTCGTAATACGGCCTAGTGCTTGCGTCGGCGCAGGGTGGCGAACAGGGCAGCGCCGCCTCCAAAAAAGCCCAGCATAGCCGTTGAAGGCTCCGGAATCGCATCATAGGAGTATTCCAGATACCCCTCGATTACCAATCCGTCCACAATCCGGCCGGGCGTCAGGGTGAACGAACGGCTCTGACTCGTGCCTGCGGTAAAGAAGTCGTCCGGATCCCACGAAAGCTGGATATAGTTATTGAGGGGACGGAGATTTGCGGCCGAAACCGGAACCTTTTTAAGAGAGACGGAACTGGAAGCGGCCGTGTGGCCAAGGGTCGTTTCCTGGAAAGCCATATCCGAACTCACTTGGTTGTCGAAGCTCACGCCATAGATGCTGATATTGGTGATGACCAGTTTCACCTGCGCGTTATTGCCGCCACTGGGTCCGCTGTAACTCCCAGTGATACTGAGATCGAAAGTCTCCGATTTTGCGCTAAAGGCATATTGAGCTTCCTGGTAAGTCGGCGTTCCGTTGGTAAAGATGAAGCCGTAATCAGAGACGGCAGCACTGGTAATGGTCGGCGCCAAGGTAAAATCCCCTTGCGTGGTTCCCGTAGAAGAAGGGCCGGAAACTTTGACCCAACCCGGCTTATTCGAGCCGACGTTATCATAGCCGTAGTAGAGGCTAAATGGACTGCTCGTGATGATCTGCGCAGCGTGAGCGGGAACAGGGAAGCTCCCGAGCGATACCATTAAGAGGCTGCCCGAGATCACGATGCGGAAGAATGGAATAAATTTCATCATAGGGAGGAATTGAAGGATGCTGGAGGTTTATTCGGCGGCGAATTAAAATGAAAAAAAAGACGGATAAAATGAAACCAAGGTTCTTACGGAGGATGACAGGGAGTTAAAGGGAGCCAAAGGGGGAGTTAATACGTTATCCAGTGTGATTCCGAGAGATCGCATGGAAAAACAGGGGGTGTTTTTCGCTGGCAGCGATGAGTTAAGTTTCAATGGAAACGGGTTTAATTCTCCGGCGAATTAAAAGCAAGACAAATCTGCGTCTTACAGCTCAATAATCCGCTCCTTTCAAAAAAATTGTGCCGAGGTCGTTGACCTAGGCAGTTCCGACCCTCGCAATCGCGGTCGCCAATTCCTGCCCCCGCAGCGGTTTGGAGAGATAGTCATCCATCCCCGCCTCCAGGCACTTCTCGCGATCGCCGACCATGGCGTCCGCCGTCAGGGCAATGATATGGATGCGCTTGGTGCTACCTGTCTCCTCCTCCCACCGGCGAATCTCCCTGGTCGCCTCAAGCCCGTCCATTTCGGGCATGTGCAAATCCATCAGCACCGCATCGTAAATCCCCCGTCGTACCGCCTCGATGGCGGCCTTCCCGGTCAGGACGGAGGTGGCTCCATACCCGAGCTTTCTGAGCATCAACGTGGCAATGTGCTGGTTCAACGACGAGTCCTCCGCAATCAGGATGTTCAGCGGACGAACCTCGCCGGGCAGGCGTTTGCGGGCCCCGGGCGCGACGGACTCCTCCTCACCTTCCCGCTCGGAAGGGAGGGGTTCGCCAGCCTGCGCCTCGTCGAGCACACGGGTCAGGGCGTTTCTCAATTGGGAATGACGGATCGGCTTTCCAAGAACGGCCGAAAATTCTGGCGGCTTCGCCTTTTTCTCCGGCCCTGCCATCCCGTGGGGAAGGAGCAGGATCGCAGGCGGAGCTCCCGGGATCGTCCGCATCCGGCGGACCAGATTGATTCCGTCCTCCGCCCCTCGCATCCGGCGGTCAACCAGTGCGAGATTGAACTGCTTTTCCGATTGCAGAGCGGCAAGCGCGGCTTCCGCCCCGTCCGCCTCGAAAACCTGCAACCCCCACCGGCACAACTGCCGGCCCAAAGCCTCCCGGGCGAGCCGGTTGTCATCCACAACCAACACCCTCGCCTCCGCAAACCCGGCGGGAATCGGCACCGGCAACGCTGGCGGAATGGGGGACGCGGCGATGGTGAACCGGAATGTCGATCCCTTGCCCGGCACGCTCTCCACTTCGATGACACCGCCCATCAACTCAACCAATCGCTTGCAGATGGCGAGCCCCAGTCCAGTGCCGCCAAAACGCCGCGTGGTCGACGAATCCGCCTGGGTAAACGGCTTAAAGAGTCTCGACAGCCGTTCCGGCGCAATGCCGATCCCGGTATCCGAGACTGCAAAGCAGACCCCGCCGCTTTCCGCGACTCGTGAAACCCGCACAACCACCTCCCCCTGGAGCGTGAACTTCACCGCGTTGCTGACCAGATTGACAACAATCTGCCGCAATCTCGCCATGTCGGCCTCGATCCATTCCAGATCGTCACCTTCAAAGTCGCACACCAGTTCGATCTCCTTGACCGCCGCCGTATGCACAAAAACCCCGATGGCGTCTTCCACACACTCCCGCAGGTTGAAGCGTCGTTTCTCCAACTCAAGATTCCCGGACTCGATCTTCGAAAAGTCGAGAATGTCATCAATGAGCGCGAGCAGGAGATCGGCACAACTCCGGATGCTGCCGATGTATTCGCGCTGCTGCGGATCGAGCTTCGTCTCGGAGAGAATGCTGGTGAAACCGATCAGGCCGTTCATCGGAGTGCGAATTTCATGGCTCATCACCGCCAGGAATTCGCTCTTCGCACGGTCGGCCGTTTCCGCCGACTCCTTGGCCCGCTGCAAATCGGCCTCCACCGTCTTGCGGACAGTAATATCCTCGATGGTCCCGATCACACGCAAGGGCTCCCCTTTCTCATCCTGCCCGACCACCCGCCCGCGAACGCGGAGCCAGATCCACCCGCCCTCCCTGTGCCGGGCCCGCTGCTCGATATCGAATGTCTCTCGCCACCCCTCCCGATACTCCTGAAAGGCCACCTCGGCGTCGCTCCAGTTCTCGAGGTGAAAGGTATCACGCCAGGGGTTCTTTCGTTTCTCCAGATCGACAAGCTCCGTCGGGGAATGGCCCAGCAGGGCTGCCCAGGAGGAATCGTAGGCCACCTTTCCCGTGGTGAGATCCCAATCCCACAGGCCCTGGTCCGACGAGCCGAGAGCCAGCTTCAGCCTCTCCAGGTTCAGCCGCGAGCTTTCCTCGGCTTCCTTGCGCTGCGTCACGTCCCCCAGCGTCCCCGAAATACCGGTCACCCTCCCGTGCCCGTCAATGCCCGGTTGAGCGTAAATTTCGATCCAGCAAATCGCCCCGGAACGCGTCAGGAACCGGATCTGGATATGACAATCCCTCATCTCACGCCGCAGGAGGGCGTCAAAAAACGCGCGGCTCCGAGGGCGGTCTTCGGGATGGATGAAGTCGAAAATCGGCGCGCCGAGGCTGTTCTCGATGGCGAACCCGGTAATCTCCACCCAGGCAAAATTCAGAAACACCCACCGCCCCTCCCGGTCGGTCTGGAAGACAACCTCCATGAGATTGTTCACCACCGTCAGATACCGGCTCTCACCCGCGCGCAGCGCATCCGCCGCCTGTTGCTGATCTCGCTCATGGTCGAACGTGCGCAAGCGCAACCGCCACACGAGCCGTCCGAGGAGAAGGGAAAGCGTCAACGCCAGCGCCCCTCCCCCCAAGGCCACGTTCCCAAGCCAGGCAATATACCGTCGAATCTCGGCGTCAGGAAGATCGACTCCCACGATCCCAACCTGTTTTCCCCCGGCGTGGAAGGGCGCGTAGGCGCTCATAAAATGCCAATGGTCCAATTCCCGGGAAGCCGCGCTACTCGTAACGCTCCCTTGGTGAAGGGCCACCGACAAGGCCGGATCAGGCACAGCCATGTGGATGGCGCGCGCCGAGGGAAGCGAAGAAATCCGGCCGATCTCGGCGGTATCGAGA
Organism: Chthoniobacteraceae bacterium; assembly: GCA_037190965.1. Lineage (GTDB taxonomy): Bacteria > Verrucomicrobiota > Verrucomicrobiia > Chthoniobacterales > Chthoniobacteraceae > DATMFV01. The sequence continues at coordinate 22,375 of JBBCKI010000072.1, read as the reverse complement.
ATGAAACGGGGCGAGCCATTCTGGAGCACCACCGTGTAAATATGCAGAATCTCCGGGCGGGCGCGGTGCAGCTTCACCAACGGATCAACCAGCAGGCGGTGTGCTTCATTCCCCTGTTGGGGAACGGGGAGCCGCTCCCGGGCCACCGCTTCGTGCAAATCCCCGTCGATGAGTTCCGCGGCCATCTGGGCCACGCCTTGCATCTCCCCGCGAACCCGACGGACCTCTTCCCGAACCCCGTTCCAATAAACCCAGCCGATTCCCACAGAGGCAACCGCGAACGCCAGCAGACCGCAGATCACTCCGCTGCCGCGCGGTCCGGTTAAAAAATGGTTGGATTCTTTCGAAGGCACCGAAAAACATCCTTATACAGAGAGACAGGTGAAAAACACTTTTTTATCCTCGAATTTCTGAGTCGGCAGCCGTCTTGCATTTCTTCCAAAGCGGTTCTACTCTCCGGCCCCTTATGTTAAGCGCAGGCATCGTCGGACTTCCAAACGTGGGCAAATCCACGCTCTTCAACGCGGTTACCCGGACGCGCAAGGCGCAGGCGGCCAACTACCCGTTCTGCACCATCGACCCCAACCAGGGCGTCGTGACGGTCCCGGACCCCCGGCTTGCCGCGCTCTCCAAGATTTCCAACTCCAAGAAACTCGTTCCCGCCGCCATCGAGTTTGTCGATATCGCCGGGCTTGTCCGGGGGGCAAGCCAGGGCGAAGGGCTCGGCAACCAGTTTTTGAGCCACATCCGCGAAGTCGACGCCATCGTGCAGGTCGTCCGTTGTTTTGAGGATGGCGACATCCATCACGTCTCGGGCTCGGTAGACCCGGTGCGCGACATCGAGGTCATCAACACCGAATTGATCCTGGCGGATCTCTCCTCCCTCCAAAAGCGGAAGGAGCGGATGCAGAAGGCCGTCCGCACCGGCGACAAGGTGGCGAAGGCCGAACTGGCTGTCATCGAAAAGCTCATCCCTCACCTCGACTCCGGGAAACCGGCCGTCACGCTGGAACTGAGCGAGGAGGAAAAGAAGATTGCCCGCGAATTTACGATGCTGACCACCAAGCCGGTCATCTTCGCCTGCAACGTGGCGGAATCCGACCTCGGGCATGTCACCGCGGAGATCGACGCCGCGCAGGAGCAGGAAGGCGGCCTTCCCAAAGACACGGTGGAGATGCACCCCTCGGCCCGATACGTAAAGGCGGTGCAGGATTACGTCCGCGCTCACCTCGCCACCGAGGCAGTCGTCATCAGCGCGCAAATCGAGAGTGAACTGGTCGATCTTCCCGAGGAGGAAGCCAAGGATTACCTCAAGGACCTCGGCGTCAGCGAGAGCGGCGTCGGCTCGCTGATCCGCGCCGTTTATCACCTGCTGGGGCTGCGCACCTACCTGACCACCGGCGAACAGGAGACCCGCGCCTGGACCATCCGCGCCGGAGATAAAGCCCCCGCCGCGGCCGGAGTGATCCACACCGACTTCGAGCGCGGCTTCATCGCCGCCGAGACCGTCCACTTCGACGACCTCGTCTCCCTCGGCTCCTTTGCCAAAGCCCGCGAAGCCGGGAAGCTCCGGATCGAAGGGAAAGAATACGTCGTCAAAGACGGCGACGTGATGGAGTTCCGGTTCAACGTCTGACGTCTCCCGGAAGGATTCTTCTCGTTCCCGATCTCCAGATCGGGAACGAGGTTCCCACCATCCTCACTTCTTACAACTCCTTCGCCAGGATCTCCAGCGACGCGCTCAGTTTCTTGAGACCGAGTTCGATCCGCGTCTTGATCGTCCCAAGGGGGATCCCCGTGTGAGCGGCAATCTCCCGCTGGCTCATCCCCTTGAAGAAGGCCAGCTCGATCGCGTCGCGCTGGAACGGAGGCAACTCCAGCAGCTTCGCCTTGATGAAGGCGCGAACATCCGAACGTTCGCTGTCACCATTGGGATCGCGCCCGGAAACCCATGCCTCCGGGTCATGCTCCACCTCCACCTGCAACCGGTCTGTGGCTCGCGAATAGCTCTGACGTTTGCGAAGCCGGTCGATTCCCCGTCTTCTCGCCATTGTGACGAGCCAGCCCAGGGCCTTTCCTTTCGCGGCCGAATACTTCGAGGCTCCGTTCCATGCCTCGAAGAAGACCTCCATCAGGACATCCTCGGCTTCGGCCTCATTATGGATAATCTTGAAAATGACGCTCTTGATGACACCCGAATGACGCTCGAATAACTTTTCCAGCGCCTCGGCATCGGCGGAGGCAACCCTGGTCATCAGGACCTCGTCGCTCTCCTCGCCAGGCACGGGCACGCGGCGCGCCCGGCGAAACGGCGCAGGGGACGCGACTTCGGCAGCTCCGGCAGTTTCCGGATGCTCCTCCATCTGCTCCAGTTGAGTTTGACCTTCCAGTTCCGGCGGACACTCGGCTTCCAGTATGGGTGCGGTTGTGTGCATAGGGTCTTGAGGTGTTAAAGTTCCGGGGAGGCTGATAAGCCACCGCCGTGCCACGGCCCATTTACAGAGAGGCCCGCCGCGTGCCGCTCCAAACCGTGTTCAGACATTGAACACAAGTGTCGCACGGGGAGGCACGACACGTTACCGGGGCGCTATGGCCAATCGCGATTTCCCTTGAGAGCTGGCTGACTTTGCTCCATTTATTCACGATGTCATTTTTGGAGTTTGGCTTGTCCGACGCTATTATTCATGGGGTGCAGTCGATGGGGTACATCGACCCGTCGCCAATCCAGCTTCGCGCTTTTCCGGTTGTCCTTTCAGGCCGCGACCTGATTGCTTCCGCACAGACCGGCACCGGCAAGACCGCCGCGTTCGGCCTCCCGCTGCTCACCAAGCTCGGCGCGCACAGGAGCGACAAGCCTCGCTGCCTCGTGCTGGAACCGACGCGCGAACTCGCGGCACAGGTGGAAACCGCGTTTCGTGATTTCTGCCGCTTCAACGACCTGACCATCGGCCTCCTTTACGGCGGAGTCGGTTACGGCAAGCAGCGCGAGGAACTCAAGAGCGGGGTTGACGTCATCGTCGCCACACCCGGCCGCCTGCTCGATCATCTGGAGCAGGGCAGCGTCGATCTTTCCGGCATCGAAGTTCTCGTGCTCGACGAAGTGGACCGGATGCTCGACATGGGCTTTCTCCCGCAGGTGCGCCGTGTCGTCGAACGCTGCCCCAAGGAGCGTCAGACCCTCTTCTTTTCCGCTACCATCCCCCCCGAAATCGAGGGCCTCACCAAATGGGTCGTGCGCGATCCCGAGATCATCGAAATCGGCGCGCGCCGGATGCCCGCGGAAACGGTCACTCACGCGCTTTATCCGGTGGCCAAGGACCAGAAGTACGACCTCCTCCTCGCCCTGCTGGAGAAAACCAACTACGACAGTGCGCTGGTGTTTTGCCGCACCAAGATCGGCGCGGACTCCATCGCCGCAAAGCTCAAGGGAGCGAAGCATTCCGTGGCCGTTCTCCACTCGAACCGTACCCAGCGCGAGCGTGAAGACGCTCTCGCGGGCTTCAAGTCGGGCAAGTATGAGGTCATGGTCGCCACCGACATCGCCGCGCGCGGCATTGACGTGGCCGGGGTCTCGCACGTGATCAACTACGACGTCCCGCAGCACCCGGAGGATTACGTCCACCGGATCGGGCGTACCGGCCGGGCCCAGGCAGTCGGCGACGCCTTCACGATTTTCGTCGCGGAGGAACTCGACCACGTCGCTGCCATCGAACGCTTCATCGGCGCGAAGATCGCGCGGCAGAAGCTGGACGGCTTCCCTTATCTCTATACCGCGCTGTTCGCCTCCGAAGTCGCCGGCGCCCCGCCCAAACCGGTACGGAGAAAAACGCCCGCCAGCCGCCGCCGGTAGAATTTCCAGAGGAGGTCGCCTGCCATGTCGAAATCCCCTCTCCCGGGTGCCATTTCAGGCGCATTCCCGGGGACGCTACGGATCATCCTGCTTGTCATTATTACCTTCTTCCTCGCCTGCATGTTCCACGGGCGATGGTCGGCGAAGGATTGGCAGACCCCCATTGAATATGGCATGGACGGCCCTGCCGGCGATGTCCTGGGGGCGCAGCTTGCGCCGATCAAGGCCGCCTCGGAAGGGAACTTCCCGCTCATCGCCTCCAAGAAAATCCCGGCGTTCGGCGCGCCGTTTGAAGGGAGTTGGGATGATTTCCCCTTCACGGAGGAATTTCATATCGTCATCCCGGGAATGCTGGCCCGATGGATCGGCCTTTTCCCCGCGCTGAACCTTTTCGGGATTCTCGCGCACGTTAGCTCCGCAGTTGGGTTTTATCTCGCGTGCCGGCTTCTCAAATATCGCAGGGAGTGGGCATTCGCGGGCGCGATCGTCTTTGGGTTCTCTCTCTTCATCTTCGCCCGCAGCCTTCACCATCTTACCGTCGGGTGGGTGGGTCACATTCCCCTCATCATCGTCGTGGCCCGTTGGGCGTTTTCCAACCCGAAGGACGAAGACGGCGGCGGATTGCTTAACCGCTCCCATTTAGGCTGGGCGCTGGCGGTGGCCGTCATCAGCGGGGTACAGCATGTTTACTACACCCACATGCTCATCCAGTTCCTCGGCCTTGCCGCGCTTTATCAGGCGTTTCACCGTCAATGGAAAAGCGCCTTCCTGGCCGTGCTTGTCGGCACCGTGGCCATGCTCGGATTCCTGACGGTCAACCTCGACACCCTTTTCTCCCGCATCGTCAATGGGCCGAACCCCGGCGCTGTCGTGCGCTCCGCCCAATATCTGGAATACTCCGGCTTCAAACTGGCCGACCTCTTCATCCCGCCATCGGAATATTGGATTTCTCCTCTCGGCGAATGGGGCAAACGGTATTTTGGAGAGGTTATCCTCAAAGGGGAAGTCCCGGTTGGCTCATTTCTCGGCGTGATCGGGATCGCGGCCTTTCTTTGGCTGATTATCTCCGCCGCTCGAAATCTTGCCCAACACTCCATCCAGAGACCACCGTGGGAATTCCTCCTCGCGGCCTGGGTCGTCATCTACTCCACGGTGGGTGGCCTGAACGCATGGATCGGCTCCCTGGGCTTCACCCTCTTCCGCTCCACGACTCGCTATAGCATATTCCTCTGCGCCCTCGGCTTGATGTACGCCGTCCGTCGACTCGGCGCGGTTTCGATCCGGTGGAGCACGGAGAAACGCGTCGCGATCGCAGCCTGCGTCGCCCTCATCGCCCTGTGGGACCAGGTTCCCCGCTTTGCCAACGAAGACCCGGCCGATATCACGAAGGATGTCCAGCGCGACCGGACGTTTGCCGAAGAGATGGAATCCCACTTGCGCCCCGGCTCGATGGTCTTCCAGCTTCCGGTCATGGATTTCCCGGAGAACCCCATTCCGGGCGTTCCATCCTACAATCATTTCCGGCCCTACCTTTATACCAAAGCTCTCCGCTATTCCTTCGGCGACGTAAAGGGACGCCCCCAGACGGCCTGGCAGAATGAAGTGGCCCTTCTTGCTCCGGAAGCCTTAATGCAACGGCTGGAGAGCTATGGATTCGGCGCGCTCTACATCAACCTGAATGGCTATGCCGACCGTGCCGAGACCTACCTTCAGGCCGCCAAAGACCGGGCGGCGACCGTTCTGAACAGCCCGAAGGGCGATCTGGTTTGCATCCTGTTGAATCCGTCCTCCTCCCCGGAGCTGCCACCGCCCGGCCCCTATTTTGCCCAAGGCTGGAATGAGATTGAGCGGAACCGGCCGGACCTTCTGATCCGCGGATGCCGGGGCAAAGGCGATGTCGTTGTGACCAACCCCGGAGACGAACCGGTCGAACGTTACTTCCAGTTCATCCTGCAAGGCATCGACGAGCGGGAAATCACCATCGGGTTCAACGGGGCCACCAATAACGTGGCATTGAAACCCGGCGCTGTGATCCGAGTGGAGAACCTGAAAGCCGTGCTCAAGCCCGGCAAAAACATTCTCTCCTTCGAAACCGCCGCCCCCGCCGTTCAAACGATGAATGGTCCCCTCGCCTTTAACGTGATCAATTTCCAACTTACCGAGCAACCTCGGTAGTTGGGTCACCTTCAAACCGCGTAGCGGTCAAGGCGTTAAAGACGGTAAAGACGGTAAAGACGGTAAAGGCGCTCGGGCGAGTTTATGAACTCGCCCGAGCTTCGGCAAAATGCTCCGTGCAGCAACTCCATGCTAGCTCTTCGCATCTCTGCTTGCCGGTCATTGAAGCAGAGCACCCTTAACCGGAAAATAGGCAGAGTTGCCTATTGCAAAGAAACGCTTTCTCAGAAAGCGCTCTGCATCGGATGACGCCTGAGAATTTCCTGCGCCCAGAGACCCGCACTCCCCCGGCCTTCGACCCCGATTTTTGCAAGAATACGCTCCACGTGATGAGCAACCGTTCTCGCGCTGATATCCAGGATCACCGCAATTTCCGGATTGGTTTTGCCCTGCGCGATCCACGCCAGCACTTCGGACTCTCGTTTGGAGTGCCCGAACTGGGTGAAGATCGAGATTGGGAGCTGATTCAATTGCTCTTCGACAACCAGAACATGCTCCCCGGTGGCAAAATTGGGAGCCAGTCGGGCCGTCAACGTGGAGTTTTCCCCTTTCTTGACAAGGGGGTGAAGGGAACCGGCGGAAAGCCCTTCGAGTGAGGGGCCTCTCAATCCGTTTTTGACCCAGCGAATCAGTTCGTCGGGCAACCGATCATTGAGAATCGGACCAAAAAAGCGGTTCACAACCTCACGAGCTCTCGGCGAACAATAAAGGACCTCGCCTTCATTGAGAATCACCACGGTCCCGCCCCCCTGGGCATCCCCGGCGCGGCTCGCCCTCTCCAGCGCGAGCGCATTTCGGCGCGCCTGAAGAAGGTGGGGCGCAAGAAGACTGAGTATCCATCGGTCGTTCTCGGAAAAATCCTTTCGGCTTCGGTTTGCGGCAAAGCCGATCTGAATCGCTCCCTCCGGCTGCAGAAAAGCCAACTGATGGCTGATATCCAGTTCGCGGAAGAATTCGTTGTATAACTCCGTCCGCTTCCAATCGCGCAAATTGACGAAATCGGAAATTTTCACCGCCCCTTGCTCCCCCGTGGCGTTGATGTGCCGAATACTGGGATGCTGATCGGCCAGGGCGGCGAACCTTTCATTGAGTTCGTCATCGATCACCGGATCGAGGATTCCGCAGAAGTGCCCGGGACCGAATTCATTGTAAGATAAATGCTCGCAATCGAGCAGGCGCCGGACGCAACCCATGAAACGGCCCGGCAACTCTTCGCTGCGAGCGGGAGCATAGAGCTCCAGAATCACATCGAAAATTTTCAGGGCCGCATCCGACGAAAAACGCATAGCGAGAAATCACTGAAATCGCCAATGGGAGATGCAGGCGATTCCAGCCAGCGATTCTCTCAAAGCGATTGGAAGTTACTCGCGGCCAGCAAATTGCGCCTGATCACCCCGATCCATTCCCTCGTTACCAATCTCCAGATTGGTAATGCCATTGTCCCCGAATCTCTGATTCGAAAGCCTTGTCACTTCGTGCAGGGTTGCTGGAACGGACAGGGGTTGCGAAACTGGAGTTTCGAAGACACAGGCGTTCCTAAACAGAGTTTGGGAACGAGGGAACCTCTAACTCAAAAACGCTCTAGCGCCCGTAAAGGCACTCGGCAAGATAGCCCGACAAAGCGGTTGCGCGATTTTCCGCGCGGAACTGAGCGATCTTCTGCCGGTCCACCGCCAGCGCGCGCTCCCAGAGCCAGATCAGATTGTTGCTGCTGACATGCAGGATGTCCTGAATGTTCGCAGGATCGTCCGTCCGGGGGGCCTTCACGTCAAAGCAGACGATGCCGTCATACTTGGCGTCCTGCAGGACGACGAGAAGGGCGAGGTCCTTAAGAGGTTCCGTGTAACCGAAGGGGAGATCCTGATCGTACCGCTGGCCGTCCTGCGCATTGAGGTGAATGTGGAAGAGTTTGCCCGCTTCGAGGCACAACTCGATGTCCCAAAGGTAGTCGAGCCCGGCAATCCGGCTGTGAGCCGTCTCGGGGTTGAGACCGAAGAGCGGCTGAATCTCGGGGTCGAGACGGCTGATGAGGTAAAGCGCCTCGCCAACATTGGCGAGATACATGTTCGCGCGCGGTTCGTTGGGCTTGGGCTCCAGGGCGAACCGGATGCCGTCCCCATACTTCTCCTTGGCATACTGCCCAACGGCATTGAAACCTTCCACGAGACGCTTGAAGGAATCGCGCCCGTTCTTGGCGAGCACGAAGTCGAACCCCTCGCGCCCATTCCAGAAGACCATCGTCTTGGCCCCGAGGATGTGGGTCGTGTCGACGGCGAGCTTGGCGTTGACGAGCCCTTTGGCGCGAATCGAGGCGTCGTTGGAGGTCATCGCGCCATCCTTGAAAATCGGGTCGGCAAAAAAGGACGGCGTGTACATCGCGCATTGCAGCCCGTTCTGAGCCGCAATTTTGAGGGCCTTTTCGGCGTCGGAGGCAGGAATTTCCGAATCATGGGCCTCGTAATAGGTCATCCCCGCTTCCGCCAGCAGCGGCAGACGGTCGAGAATCGGGATGGCTTCGCGGGTCGGGCCGCCGAACGGGTCGCCGCCGGGACCAAGATTCCAAACACCGGCACCGAGTCCCTGAGGACCGACTTTTTCCTTAAGAGTAAAACGGGGATTCATCAATGGAGGTAAAATTGAAGCGATTGAACAACAGCCCTTCGAGAGAATGGGAAACTTCCGTCAAATGCCAGCCTCTTTTTTCAACCCGGAATCACTTCGACACACGATGTGCTGGCGTAAGAGATTGTATGTTTTTCACAACCCAAGCCCCAAGTTCCTTTCCATCAACAAATTACAACCAAATACCGCGCATCCCCGCTTCCCATGGCCTGCCGCCGGGTAAAAAAAGATTGCTGCTCCGAGCCCGTATCATCATGTTCGACGCGCTATGAGATTCCCCTTACCGCTCACACTCAAGATCGCGGGGTACATCATCAAGCACAAGCTCCGGAGAACCCCGAAGTTTGCGACCGTCCTCCAGCTTGAGCCCCTGCATACCTGCAATCTGACCTGCACCGGCTGCGGCCGAATCCGGGAATATTCCACCTCACTCAAGGATGTGCTGCCGTTGGAGGATTGCCTTAACGCGGCGGTTGAGTGCGACGCGCCGATGATTTCCATTTGCGGGGGTGAACCGCTGATCTATCCGCAGATCGAGGAACTCGTCTCCGGCCTTCTTGAGCAGGGGCGCATTGTCTACATCTGCACCAACGCGATGCTGATGCGCCGGAAGATGCGCGACTACCTCGCAGCCGAAATGCTACGCCGCCCGGGAGCCGTGGAGCAGCATCTCACGCGGCTGCTGAAAGAGGAACTCATCACCCAGAAGGACGCCGCCGAGATCCGCAAAGGTCCGAAGGATTCCTCCCGCCCGGTGATCGAGCCTTCAGGCTGGCTCTACTGGAACGTCCACCTCGATGGCCTTGAGCGGACCCATGACTTGATCGTGGAGCGCGAGGGGGTCTTCAAAGAGTGCATTCTCGCCATGCGGATGGCCAAGATTCTCGGCTACCAGGTCGCAACCAACACCACCATCTACAAGGAGACGGAGATGGAGGAGATCGAAGCCATGTTCGCCTTTCTCGGCAGCCTCGGCATCGACGGGCACACGATTTCGCCAGGCTACGACTACGACGCCGCCAAGAAGGACATGTTCACCCGGCTCAACCTGAACCCGGAGAACTTCTTCCTCACCCGCGCGGCGACAGTGGAAAAGTTCGCGAAGATCGAGGAATGGGGCCGGAAATTCCCGTTCTTCGGCACGCCGATCTACCTTGAATTTCTTGCCGGAAAACGCGACCTGACCTGCTCGGCCTGGGCAATCCCCACCCGCAACATTCGCGGCTGGAAAGGACCATGCTACCTGATGACGGACGCCCACCACGCCAGCTATGCGGACCTGCTCGCGAAGACCGACTGGGATCGCTACGGCGTTGTGGACGGCAAAGCGCGTGACCCGCGTTGCGAGAACTGCATGGTTCATTGCGGTTACGAGCCCTCCGCCAGCCTCGGGCTTCAGGCAAAGAGCGGGGATACTTGGAAGAACATCCGCTTCAACTTCGGCGCGCGGCCGCAACCGATCAAAGGCGGAGCCAAAGTCCACGCTTACAACGGAGTTAGCGCAGGCAACGGTCATCTTACCGGAAAGAATTCAGCCAAAGAAGCTCTGAAAGCAGGGTAGCCCGCCCGTCGAAAATCCAGGCTGGGGTACTCCCTGACCCCACGAGCAGGTCAGAAACGGGCTGGTCTCCGCCGATTCGTTTTCGATAAACTTTTCAAACCTTCGCGCCATGGCATCGCGCCCATTCAACCAGCACATCCCCCTCTCCCCCGGCGTTCATGAGATCGCCGGACAGGATGATGCCGCCTCGCTTCGGGAGGCGTTGAGGCTCGCCCAGCAAAATCTGCTGCGATTGCAGAACCCGGACGGACACTGGGCCGGGGAATTGATCGTCGATAGCACGCTCTGCTCGGATTACATCCTCTACATGCATTGGTCGGGCAAGATCGACCCCGTGCTGCAGGAGAAATGCGTCGCCCATATCCGGCGTCGCCAACGGCCCGACGGCGGCTGGAACATCTATCATGGCGGGCCCAGCGAGATCAACGCGACGGTAAAGGCGTACTTTGCGCTCAAGCTGGCGGATCACGCCCCGCACGCGCCCTGGATGCAGGAGGCTCGCGCCGCGGCGCTGCGATTGGGCGGCATCCCCAGGATGAACACCTACGCCAAGCTCTACCTGGCGTTGCTGGGGCAGTTCCCGTGGGAATCGCTGCCGACGATTCCCGTCGAAGTCGTCCTCCTCCCGTCCTGGGCTCCCTTCAATCTCAATGAGATTTCCTCATGGACGCGGGCGATGATCGTTCCCCTCGCCATCCTCAACCATCTTAAGCCGACTCGCCAGCTTCCGGCGGAAAAGCAACTCCACGAGCTTTACCCGGCGGGCACGGAAGGGAACGATTTCACCCCCAGCAAGGACCATCGCTGGATGACGTGGCGCAACTTTTTCCTGCGGGTGGACCGGCTCCTGAAATGGAGCGACCGGGTCGGCTTCAGGCCGCTACGCGATCTCGCGATGGAACGCGCCGTGGAGTGGATGAAGGTGCGCATGGGTGAAGGGTCCGACGGGTTGGCCGCCGTCTTTCCCGCAATGCTCAACTCGATCATCGCCATGCAGGCGCTCGGGCACGATGAGAGGAGCACTCCCCTGCTGGCCAAGGCGATCTGCGATTTCCAGGGGCTCTTCGTCGAAGACCCACAGGACTTTCGCATCCAGCCATGTCTCTCGCCGGTCTGGGACACCGCCATCAACCTCATCGCGCTGGCCGAGAGCAGTCTCGACGCATCTCCGGCCGCCGCCGACGCCATCCGGCGCGCGGGGGAATGGCTGGCCGAGCGCGAAGTACGCACCATGGGCGACTGGACGGTCAAGAACCCTCACCCGGTCGCCAGCGGCTGGGCCTTCGAGTACCGCAACGATTTTTACCCCGACACCGATGACACCATGATGGTGTTGATGGCGCTCCGCTTCGCCCCACCCGAGGGAGACGAGGAAGCATTAAAGGCCATCTTCGGACGGGCCCTGCCGTGGTTGCTCTCATTCCAATGCCGCGATGGGGGCTGGGCGGCCTTCGACAAGGATGTCACCCGACACTGGCTCAACGACATCCCGTTTGCCGACCACAATGCGATCACCGACCCGACGTGCAGCGATCTCACGGGGCGGATGCTCGAGTTGCTCGGCTATATCGGCTTCGACCGCCAGAATCCGGTGGTGCGCCGCGCTATCGCCTATCTTCGCAAGACCCAGGAACACGACGGCTCGTGGTATGGACGCTGGGGGGTAAACTACATTTACGGCACATGGCAGGTGCTCCGCGGCATCCGCTCCATCGGCGAGCCGATGACTCAGGACTGGCTCGTCCGGGCGCGCGATTGGCTGGAAAGCTGCCAGAACGACGACGGCGGCTGGGGAGAAAGCCCGGCCACGTATGACGACCCGTCGCTGAAAGGACGCGGTGAAAGCACTCCCTCGCAAACGGCATGGGCGCTCATGGGATTATGCGCATGCGGCGATATCGAGCGCCGGTCAATTCGGCGCGGCGTCGCCTACCTCCTGCATACCCAGAAGCGCGATGGAAGCTGGGATGAACCGCAGACCACCGGCACAGGATTCCCGAAAGTGTTCTACCTGAGCTATGACATGTACCGGAATAACTTCCCCCTTCTCGCGCTGGCCACCTATGTGAATTACCGCGAAGACCGTTTCCACCGGAAGAGCGAATTTCGGTGCGAGCTGTAGAAGCATTACGCGGTTCAGTACCGCGAGATCAGCTTAAAAAAGCGATAGCCATCCCGAAGCGGGCTGATCTTGCTCACTTCATTGGCGTAGACTGTGGTGATGGGCACGCTGACGATACGGTGCCCCGCGCGTCCGGCGATGAGGATCATCTCCGTCTCGTAATCGTAGGCGTTGCTCTTGCAAAAAAGGCTGGGGATGACGTCGCGGTGGATCATTCGGAACCCGCACTGCGTATCGGGCACCGGGTGGCCGCAGAGCCGGCTGATCTGCCATGACATGAACCGGTTGGTAAGAAGGCGCACCAGCGGCATCGATGCGGTCTTGCACATCCGGTTGCCGATAAAAATTCCCGCGTCGGTCCCGGCGGCGGCTTGCAGAAAACGGTCAATCTCCTCGGGCAGATGCTGGCCGTCACCATCGAGAATGATCACGTAGTCGAATCCTCGCTCCAGCAATACGGCAAACCCGGTCTTGATGGCGGCTCCCTTGCCGGAATTCTGCGCGTGCGTGATCACCTCCGCCCCGGCCTCGCGAGCACGTGGCGTGGTCTCGTCGGGCGAGCCGTCATCGACGACGAGGACATTCTCCAGTTGGGCCTTTACCCGGCGCACAATGTCAGCAATGTGCGCCTCCTCCCGATAGGCCGGGATTAGTGCCGCGACCTTTTTCGAGTCAAACCTCCCGCCGTCCCTGGAGTTCATTGTGTTCTAAACGGTCTTCGCCGGGACGGCCTGCGCCGGCTGATCCGGCTGATCCGGCTGATCGGGCCTTTTGGCGGTCTTATATTCCGCCGCATGATAGGAACTTCGCACCAATGGGCCGCTGGAAACGTGCTCAAACCCCTTGGAGTAAGCCACGTCGCGGTATTCGTCGAACTTGGCCGGTTCGATATACGCCACTACCGGCAAATGCTGTGGGCTGGGACGGAGATATTGCCCCATCGTCAGGATTTGCACTCCGGCGTCGCGCAAGGCGTCCATCGTCTGGAAGATCTCTTCCTCCTTCTCGCCGAGGCCGAGCATGATGCCGCTCTTGGTAGCCATTCCGGGAGCGAGTTCCTTCATCCGCCGCAACACCTGAAGCGAGAGTGCGTACTTGGCCCGCGAACGAACCAGGGGGGTAAGCCGCTCGACGGTCTCCAGGTTGTGGTTGAACACGTGCGGAGCGGCCTGTGCCACAATCTGCAACGACTCGTCACGCCCTTTGAAATCAGGCGTCAACACCTCGATGGTGATACCGGAGTCCATATCCCGCACGGCTTGGATGGTCTGCGCAAAGTGCTCCGCGCCGCCGTCCTTCATGTCGTCCCGGGCCACCGCCGTGATGACGACGTGCCGGAGCTTCATGCGCCGGATCGCCTCGGCAACCCGGCGGGGCTCATCGGGGTCGAGCGCGAACGGTTTGGCCGTCGCGACCGCGCAAAATCCGCACGCCCGGGTGCAGCGCTCCCCGGCGATCATGAACGTGGCGGTTCCCGCGCTCCAGCACTCCCAACGGTTGGGGCACTGGGCCTCTTCACACACGGTCACCAGCTTCAGATCAGAAATCAGCGATTTGGTGGAGAAGAAGACCGGGTTGGAAGGAAGGCGGACTTTAATCCAGTCCGGCTTCCGCTCCTGGTGCAGAGCGGGGTCGATTTTTGGGCTCGCCATAAAGCAGAGACAATAAAAGGCTGCGGATCGAAAGCAATCCTAGTGTTGACTGGACACTAGATCAACTCGGCAATCTGGACGGCGTTGAGAGCCGCGCCCTTGAGGAGTTGGTCACCCACCACCCAGAAGGCGAGGCCGTTATCAAGCGCGCAATCGAGGCGCAGGCGGCCGACTTCGCAGTCGTCCTGCCCAGCGACATTGAGCGGCAGCGGATACCCGTTATTGGCGGGGTCGTCGAGCAACCGGAGGCCCGGCCCCTTGGCGAGCACGTCGCGCGCTTCGGCCAGGGAGACGGGACGCTCAAATTCGGCGTTCACCGCCACGGAATGCGCCCGGTAGACCGGCACGCGCACGCACGTCACGGAGGCCTTGAACTCGGGCAGGTGCATGATGCGGCGCGCTTCGTTCTGCATCTTCATCTCCTCCTTGGTGTAGCCGGTGTCGAGGAAGGAATCGACATGCGGCAGAACGTTGAAGGCGATCTGGTGCGGATAAACCTTCTTGGCGGGCGTCTGGCCTGCGGCGATCGACTCGACCTGCGAGCGAAGTTCCTCGATGGCCTGCGCCCCGGTGCCGGAAACCGCCTGATAGCTCGACGCGATCACTCGCTTCACGCCAAAGGCGCGATGCAGCGGATTGAGCGCCATGAGCGTAATGGCGGTGGTGCAGTTCGGGTTTGCAATGATCCCGCGATGCCCTTTGACGTCGTTCCCGTTGATCTCGGGAACCACGAGCGGCACTGTCTCGTCCATGCGGAAGGCGGAAGAGTTATCCACGACCACCGCGCCCGACTTGACGGCCAGCGGCGCGTAGTGCCGGGAAATATCCCCGCCCGCGCTAAAGAGAGCGATATCCACGCCGGCGAACGAATCTTCACGGAGTTCCTCCACCGTCACCGTCGTCCCCTTGAAGGTCTGCGTTTTCCCCGCCGAGCGGGCGGAGGCGAGCAGTTTGAGGCTGCCCACGGGAAAATTGCGGCGTTCGAGGACTTGGATCATTTCGACGCCGACAGCGCCAGTGGCGCCGACGATTGCGACGGTGTAGTTTCGGCTCATGTTTATATTGCTCCCTGTAAAAAGGTTTCGAATCATATAACCAACCTGCAACCATGCAATCTTTCCCACGCAAAATCCGGGTGGATATTTCCGCGCAGCGCCTCGACCTCCTCGATGGCGGGCAACTTTTGGTAAGTTTTCCCATTTCCAGCTCGGGATTCGGGCTGGGAACCGAGCCGGGAAGTCTCAAGACCCCGTTGGGGCGATTCGCCGTGGCGGAGATGATCGGAGGGAACGCGCCGCTGGGGGCGGTTTTCAAGGGGCGCGTCCCGACAGGGGAGATTGTTCCCTTTGTAAGCCCGGAGGATCCCGAGGATCTCGTGGTTTCCCGCATCCTTTGGCTCGACGGTCTGGAGCCGCACAACGCCAATACCCGGGAACGGTACATCTACATCCACGGCACCAACCACGAAGAGCGCATCGGAGAACCGAGCAGCCATGGCTGCATCCGCATGCGCAACGCTGACGTGGCCTCGCTTTTTGATCTGGTAACGCCGGGAACCGAGGTGGAAATCGCCGAATCGGGGCCGCTTTCGGCCTGATTTTTAAAAACATCAGGTTTTCCCTGCAAAAAACGTTGCATCGTCGCCCCCGGTGGCTCTAAACAAGCCCCGCAACCTGCAACACATCAAACCAGTTATGATCAAAGCCATCACTATCCTCGCTGCCGCAGCCTTCGCTCTGAGCCTCAGTGCCTGCGCCAACAAGCGCTGCGCGACCACGACCACGACGACGACCGCTTCGACCTACGCCAAGTAGGTCACGGTTTTCGAACCGTCGAAACTTAGATTTCTGTCAAGGGCCAGACCGTACCCCGGTCTGGCCTTTCGTTTTTCCTCTTCCCTTCCCCGCTCTCACGCTCACAAAGGGACTTCCCTTGAGCAGGAACCGCCAGGGAAGATGAGTCGATCGGGAGATTCCGATACGTTCGTCGGTCTCCACCTCCACCAATCCGCCACGGGGGCGAAAACCGGCGTTGCCCTTCGTCAGATCAAGGCAATGATCCGCGCCGGTGATCCCGAAAGCACAGGTCAACTTTCCGGGCCCGGAACAAAGATCCCGCAGCGACTCCCTGCCGCGCCGCTCCCGCATGAGAGCCACACCTCGCAACGGCTCCGCCGCGCGGATCAGCACGATCCCATTCTCCGGCGAGTCTTCTTCAAGATCGTTCCCCTTGACGAGGACATTGAGCATCCAATGCACCCCATAGTTGAAATAGACATACGCGGAGCCGGGGGGATTCCCCGCCATGAAGGCGCGTGTGCTGGGCCGAAAGAAGGCGTGCGAGGCTTCATCCCCCACGGCGGCGTAAGCCTCCGTCTCCACGACCACCCCGGCGCACTCGCCCCAGAACAACTCGCACCCCACCAGTTCCTTCGCGCAAACAAGCGGGTCGCGCCGGAAGAACTCGCGCGGCAAGCTGGACATACAAAGAGGATTCGGGAGCCCGGGGCTCTTCCGGGGTATTAACCAATCTCTCCCTCGGCCGCCGGGGTGGGCTTTGCGGTTAGCTTCAGCACCAGGAAATAGAGCGCGGCCAATGCGGCGATGGAGCCAACGATCCAGAGCGACTTCGTCTTGATAAAGGAAATCATTGCTTCCGGGTCATTGATCAGGTCCGGCTGCGCCTGGTATGCCGCATTACCAAGATAAGCCAGTACCCAGCACCAGATGAACGCGCCGATCGTGGTCATGATGCTAAAGGTGAGGAAATTCATCCTCACGATCCCGGCGGGAATGGAAATCAAATGGCGAACCACCGGCAGCAGCCGCGCGAAGAAGATGCCGCCCGCCTCATAGCGATGGATCCAGGTCTCCGCGAGTTCGAGTTTCTTCTCGCTGATCAAAAAGTAGCGCCCAAACCTCGCAATGAAGGCGCGCCCCAACCAGCGGGCAAAAAGATAAGTGATCGCAGAACCGAGCCACGAACCGAATGTCCCCGCCCAGACCACCCCCCAGAAACTCATCTTCCCCTGAGCCGCGTAGAAGGCGGCAGGCGGGATAACCACCTCGCTGGGAACCGGAAAAATCGAACTCTCCATCGCCATCAAAACGATGACCCCGAGATAACCCCATTGACTGACCCAACTGAACCAAAGCGCGATGAGAGAGTGGAACATCGAATCAGTTCAACGAACATGACACAAAACGCAAGCACGTTCGATGAAGGGAAGGAGTGCATGACGGCAAAATCACCGATTCGGAAGGACCGGCAAGGTAGCCCGCTCTCGCCGAGAGCGCGGGATGGGTTTACGGGCGCGTTTGGCGCTCATCCCCGCAGGACGGGCTGCTGGTGTTGGGATTCGCTCCTCACGACGCGGAGCCGATACCGCGCTCGACGGCGCGAGCGGGCTACCTGATGAGGGTCACTGCTCCGCCAGCCAATGCAGGATCGTGGCTGCAAAAAGCGCCGCGCCAACCAGTGGCGGAACGATTTCCATTTCTGGCGGGGGGAGTGTGTGCCTCAAACGGGAGAGTAGCGCCTTCATCCATAGGGTCAATCGGATCGTAAATCTTCCCTGCGCGTATGCCCCCGAAGGGTTGTTTACAACAGCTCTCCCTGCTGTGGAGGTGGCGCAAAATGCTCGGCGAATCGTCGCGCCAATTCATTAAGTTTTGCCGCGTAATACTCCACGTTTTCATCTCGCTCCGCTGGGTTCCATTCCTCCACCAGACGGCTGTTTTCATAAGCAGCGACGGCTTTTTTCGTACCGGTAATGTAATAGCTAACCTGATCGCCTGGCTGGTACGGTCGACCGCTCCGCAAGGCTAGCTCATAGGCGGCCGAACGATTCCGCGCGCTTCCTTCGATCTTGCGCGCATACTGGGCCAGCGAGTCCTGGAGCGTGTCGCACTTCATCAACCACTCGATGGGCCATTTGCGGCCGCGAATCGCCCCCTCGAACTCCTCCCGCAACGCGGTGAATTTTTCCGGCGTTCCCTCCAGCAGCGCGCGCAGCATTCGCTCCAAAAAGAGCCGCTGAAATTTCTCCAACCCCCGGGAGCGCAACGCGCCGCCACGCAGGATGAGATCCCCCTCCCCGGTCAACAGGGCATAGTTCTTCGCCTTGTAGCTGAACATCGCCGGGTAGCGGGCGTCAAAATCGACCTCGATCCCCGGCGGCAACGTTGCCGCAAGGCCCGCCTGGAGTCCCTCCGGGGTCGCCCCGGCGGGCGGGGTGAAGTAGATGCCGTCGGTGTCGATCTCGATCACCCCCGCGCCTTGCGTCCGCAGCCACTCCACCATCTGGCGCAGAAGATCGCGTCCCGTCTGCGTCACCCGGCTCGCCGCGTCGAAATCCGCAAAGTGGCCCTGCGCAAACCCGAGGTAGCCGTAAAAGCTGTTGATCAAAACCTTGAATGCCGCCTGAAGCGCGCCGAGGTGATGCCGCTCCCCGGGCTCGATCGCCTGCCGCAGCCGGGACTTGGCTTCGTAGCGGAACTGCCGCAGGTCGTGCAGCAAATCGCGAAAGATCCCCAACCGGTCGTTGGCGGGAAAACAATCGAACTGCAACATCACCGACGGGTAGAGCGACGCCACGTCGCAATGCCAGACATCGCGCGCGACGCCGGTGAAGAAGACATCGGTGTACCCACCCTCGAAAGAGCGAGTCTCCGGCGGATTGGGAATCGAATGCCCCTGCCGGAAGTATTCACGCAGAAAGAGCGCGTCGATCTTCGTCGCCTTGCCGCGAAGCACCACATCCTGAAACGAGTAAGGAAATATCTGGGCCTGGATGAAATCGCTCGCCCCCAGCATTTCGGAAAGTGCGCGAATCTGCGTCACCGGTTCGCCCGTTAGATGGAAGTGGGCCGCCACCTCCTCCAGGGTCGTCCCCTCCAACTCGCGCGCGTTGACATCCCAGGTCAATGCCAGCACGAAGGTGTCGACAAAGTGACGCCCCCATGCCGTGAATTTCGGGTAGCCGACGGTCTTCTCCGCGATCTGGAGCCGCGAAGCGCGGCTGGCAAGGAGACTCCCGTCACGTCCCCAAGGGAGCTTCAGCCGCACCCGCTTGGCACGCCCGGCGATCTGATTCAACGTGGAACGAAAAAGATCATGCCCCTCGATGACATCCGGATCGCGCTCCGCAATGACGGCGCTTAACTTTTCAAGCAGGGAGCGCTCCCCGCCCTTGTCCTCCGGGTCGACCGTCAGATTCTCCTGCCACCCCCGGTTGTCGGCAAGCGCCACCGCCTCGATGCTCCCGCCCTCCCCGGTTTTTACCCAAAGCTGCAATCGGCATAGATCGTCAAAGGCCAACCCTTTGAAAAGCGTCTTGCCCGACTGAAGGAGAAACTGGTGCGCCGGATCGCCCGGGGCGTGGTGAGGCATCCCCGCCGTCTTCAACTCCGAGCGGAGCTTGATGAACGCGGGCCAATCGTCGCATTCCGCCAGGAACCCTAGCGCGAGATCGCCCGCCAGCGTCCGGTATTCCACCTGCGCGACGGGGACACTCCCCGCCGTCCAGATCACCGGTCGCAACGGTTCGGTGCGTCTGCCCAGGGTGCCGTCCTCCTTGCGAAAGAGAAGATCGACGGCATCGGGGGCCGAAAGTTCGACCGCGATAAGGCGAGGCTCCGGGTCATGCCCGAAGAGGAGGCGGTTGTCTTCGAAAGCCATCCCTCCACGAAAAGGCAAAAGGGAGGCTTTGCCAAGACGGGACTACTTGGTTACTCTCCCCGCTCACCATGAATGTCTCCCTGGCCTACGGACGCGGCGTCCTTGAAGTGGCGCTCCCCGCAGATCGAACCACCGTCATCGAACCGACCCATCAAAACGGGTTGCCCGACGAACGAGCCGCCTTGCTCGCGGCGCTCGATCAGCCGATCGGCACCGGATCGCTGGCTTCCGCCATCGGGCCGGACAAGAAGATCTGCATCGTCTTCACCGACATCACCCGCGCCACTCCCAACGAACGCCTCATCCCGTGGCTGCTTGAATATCTGGAAAGTGCGGGCGCCACCCGGGAGAACATCATCCTCCTCAACGGCCTCGGCACTCATCGCCCCAATACCCAGGCGGAACTGGAAGAGCTTCTGACGCCCGCCGTCGTCGCGGATTATCGCGTGCTCAATCACGAACCCGAGAACGTCGACGCGTGCGTTCAGTTCGGCGTCACCAATACGGGCACGCCTGCCTGGATCAACCGGCATCTGGCCGTGGCCGATGTGCGGATCATCACCGGGTTTATCGAGCCTCACTTTTTCGCCGGGTTCAGCGGCGGCCCCAAGGGGATCATGCCCGGCGTCGCGCATGTCGAGACAGTGATGAGCAACCACGGCGCGCGCAACATCGGCGACCCCCGCTCCGCCTTCGGCATCACCGAGGGAAACCCGATCTGGGAAGAAATGCGCGACATCGCCCTGCGGGTCGGGCCGAGCTTTCTCGTCAACGTCGCCTTGAATGAAAAGAAGGAAATCACCGGGATCTTCGCGGGCGACCTGATGGCCGCGCACAAGGTCGGCATCGAATTTGTCCGCGCCTCCGCGATGCAGAGGCAGGAAGCGCCTTACGACATCGTCATCACCACCGCCAGCGGCTACCCCCTCGACCAGAATCTCTACCAGGGGGTGAAAGGGATGAGCGCCGCCGCGCGCATCGTCAAGCCGGGCGGCACGATCATCCTGGCCGCCGAGTGTTCCGACGGTCTCCCCCACAACAGCCATTTTGAAAAGCTCCTGCACCGCGCCAAGAGCCCGGCAGAGTTGATCGCTCTCATTTCCACCCCCGGCTTCCGGGAGATCGACCAATGGAGCGCGCAGATCCAGGCGATCATCCAACGCAACGCCGAGGTGCTGCTTTACAGTATGCTGAGCGAAGAAGGGGTCCGCGCGGCCCATCTGACCCCCTGCCCCGACATTGCCGAAGCGGTTCGCGAACGCCTCGCGAAGCTGCCGCCCGATGCCCGCGTGGCCGTGCTCCCTCAAGGGCCGCTGACCATTCCGTACCTCGCCTAAATCATCCAACCCAAATCATGAAAACACGTTTTGCCTTCGTTGGCTTCCGCCACGGACACATCTTTGATCTTCTTGCCGGAGCCCGCGAAAACCCCGAGGTGGAAATCGTTGCCCTTTGCGAAGAGGACGAAGCCACCCGCAAACAGCTCGCGGCAGATGGGGTCGCGATTCCCACCCACGACTGCTACGAAACAATGCTTGCGGAAGTTCCGTGCGATGTCATCGTCACCGGCGACTATTACGAAAAGCGGGGCCGCCTTCTGATTGCCGCCCTCAAGGCCGGAAAGCATGTCATCAGCGACAAGCCGATCTGCACGCGGCTGGAGGAACTCAACGAAATCGAACGCCTTGCGAAAGAAAAGGGCCTTCAGGTTGGTGCTCAACTCGACCTGCGTGACGCCGCTTCGATGCTCGGCCTACGCGATGCCGTCCGCTCCGGGCTCATTGGCGAAGTCGTTACCGTCAATGTCACCGCCCAGCATCCCCTGAACCTCGGCAAACGCCCGGCCTGGTACTTCATCCCCGGCTGCCACGGCGGAACGATCAACGACATCGGCATCCACGCGTTTGACATCATCCCCTGGATGACCGGCAGCCGCGTGGCTGAAGTGCTCGCCGCACGCGATTGGAACGCCAGGGCAACGCCTTACCCGCATTTCAAGGACTCCGCACAGCTCATGGCGCGCCTCGAAAACGGCGCGGGGTTTCTCGCCGATTTCTCCTATCTCGCCCCCACCAAGCTCGGTTTCCAGGAACCGAACTACTGGCAAATCACGATCCACGGCACCAAAGGCGTTGCCTCCGCCAACTACGGGGCGAAGGAAGTAAGGGTGGTTACCGACGAAGACGACACCCCCCGGTTTATCCCCGCGCCAGAGAAAGCCAACAGGAAATACCTTGTCGATTTCCTTCTCTGCGTGGCGGGCCGCTCCGGCGAGGCATCCCTCACCACCGAGGGAGTCATCGCCGCCAGCCGCGAGGCGCTGAGCGCACAGGCGGCGGCTTCAGCTGGATAGCCGCCCTCAAAACCACCCTCGTTCCCAAACTCCGAGTTTGGGAACGAGAAAAAATCACTATTTTTCCAAAGATTTTGGGAATGCCGAGCCTGCGAAGCTTCAGTTTCAGGCCGATGTGGCAAGTTTCCAACCCGGAGGGTTGAAAGATTTTAGCCGGTGGTGACAACCACCGGGCTCTTAGGAAAAGAGAGATTCACCCGGCAGGGGTGTTGGAAGATTTGGTCCGTTCCGACCACAAGGGTGACAGTTTCTTCCGGACACATGGGTTACAAACTGGGGGATGCCCTGGAAACAAACCGATGCGATGAGCGAACGAGTAAAACTGATGAGCGAGTATCTCAGTGGAGACTGGGGTGTAACC
>JBBCKI010000071.1:0-70768 GCA_037190965.1 Chthoniobacteraceae bacterium | reverse complement strand
GCTGATTAAATGGAGTATGACGAAAGCGCAGGCAGTTGGGATGGATTTCCAAGTCGATTTTCCGCAGCCTGTCTGAAGACAGGTGAGGAAAAATCGGATTGGAAAGACGCCAAAATGACAAGCTTACGGCATGGCTCGCTTTAATCAGTGGTTCCCTAGTCTCGGCGGCCCTCTATGAAACGATGTCGTCGTCGAAGACCCACGCACCCAAGAGCAGCGCTACGAGCACAAAGTTTCGCAGAACCGAGGTCCAGCCAAAGGCGTAGCCTGCTCAATGGCGCTGAAACAACCGCAGGGAATTTCGGCACCACGCAGTTTGGCACTAACTCCCGAAAGAGTGAAGAGAACCAGTAGCGACGCGAAAACAAGGATCGCTCCTTTGTGAAGCGATCGCACAAATAGGGCGCAACCGCCCACGATTTCCACGCTGATCAAAAGCCAGACTACCCAACCGGCAAGTTGGCCGCCGATAATCTGATAGAATCGAATCGCTTCAAAAAACCCGCTGGATCCTTGAGCCTCCCAAATCCTGCTATAAGAGAAACACCCGCCGAAGTACCGCAACAAACCCATAACAAAAGCCGCTTCATTGACTGTCCTCCGTCTGAAGCAAGGCAACCCGAGGAAACCCATAATGCCGCAGCCCCTTAGCTAGCGCCAGCCTTCCTCACACCCGGGCGTTTCGCAATTCACCGCAACCCATTCACGGCCATGAAATTGCCTTGAGATATCCTCCACCAGCGCTCCCAATTCTCCGGAGTGAACACGAAGTCGGTAATATCCGCAGTGGCCGTCGCCGAGTGCGCCTTCCGAATCACGGGCTGTGAGAGGCGGGCCAATTCAGCGGCCCGTAAAAAGAGAATACTGGACCTCTCCGCCACCGCCTTGCGCTCCGGATGGAAGCAGGCCCGTACCCAGCAATAGAATTGCGGCTTGCTTCAAAGGCGGGGAGTTCTTCAAGGGCAGGGGCACAGTCGAGTTAGAGCTTTTCGGTTTAGCTGCGAGCGTCCCAGAGACACGGAATGGAGATAAGCGGGCGTCCTATAAAGCCATTGGCGCTAATTGATATAGAGAGCGCAGAGAGCTGGAGTAGTCGACCATATTTTGGCACATTTAGTGTGCGAGAAGATGGGAGCGGAGATTGGAACGTGGAAAATGACCGGCTTCAAGTCTCAACGGACCTACAGCCGGGCCTTTCCGCGGCTGGAAGGCCGCAGCGCAGGCAGAGAGCAACCGGTTTACAAGCCTTGCTCGTCGGCTCAGGATCGCGCAGTTCGTCAACTCGATGCCGCTTTCTTGGCCATCGAAGAAGACGGTAGAAATCGTTCGCTATTTTTTCACCGACACGATGGTGCGGCACTTTCTGGCGCTCGAATGTGCATTTATCCGCACATGCGCGGTTTTCAGCATGAGAGCACGACGTTGCCCGTGTGTCTTTCAGGAGGGGAATTTACAAAGGGAAACGCTCGTTTCCCTGTCTTCAAGAGAATGGAGGATGGTGGGCAGGACTGGATTCGAACCAGTGAAGGCGTAAGCCAGCGGATTTACAGTCCGCCCCGTTTGGCCACTTCGGTACCTACCCAAAAAAACGATCCCCGGGAAAGGGACGCACTTTATATGCGTCGAATCCCCTCTTGTGCAAGGGTTAACTACGATCCAAACCGGAAAAATTTTCCGATCGCCCCGGTTTCCTTCGGCTTGATGGCCGAAGCGGCTTCGCGGGGGACAATCTGGGCGCGCGTAATGACGATCCGCTCCACCGGGTTGTCATTCGTGTCGGGGGCTTTCGCGCTGAGCGCGTCGAGAACCTCCATCCCCTCCGCGACTTTCCCGAAGACGGTGTACTGGCCGTCGAGGTTCGGCATGGAGGTGAGCGTCACGTAAAATTGGCTGCCGTTGGAAACACGGGCAGGATTGATTTTATCAGGCAGACGCGCCATTGCCACCGCCCCGGGCAGGTGCTTGTTGCGATTGATCTCTCCCGGGATCGTATAACCCGGGCCGCCGGTACCGACCCGGCTGCGATCTTTGCGGGAGCTCAACGGATCCCCCGCCTGCATCATCTGATGCGGGAAAACGCGGTGAAACGTGAGCCCGTTATAAAATTTCTTGCGAACAAGCTTCTTGAAATTGGCCACCGTATTTGGCGCAGCGTCTTCGTAGAACTCGATGGTCACCCGTTGCACCTTCTTGTCATTACCCGCCTTGATGTCGAAGATCGCGACTTCGTCGGCCAACGCCGTGCTTGCCAGGGCCACGGAAGCCAGAGCCAAACCGATACCGGTGCGGAGGAGAGAGGAGATTGAGGATTTCATTCGTTTTGGCGAAAGAGAGATCGAATTAAGTCAGGCGATGTCAGGCGATCAGTCGATAAAGGGCAACCCGCGCACTTCCACTTCCGTGGAACCGGCGGCAAGTCGCTGGGCTTCAATACCTCGCTTGAGATACCCGAGCGCCACCGCCTTGTCCAAGGCAAAACTCCACGCAACGCTGGTTAGAACGCCTGCCTCCTTCTCGCCATCGCGCAAAGAAATGCCGGCTGCAAGCGATTCCCCCGCCACAAACCCGCACAGATGTCGGTTGACCCGGCCCACGCTCTTGATGCGGGAGATCACCTCCTGGCCGATATAGCAGCCTTTGTGAAAGTCGATGGCGGAAACATCCAGCCCCGCCTCCGCAGGAAGCGTATTTTCATCCAGCTCTGCTCCCCACCGAGGGATGCCCTGTTCGATGCGGAAGACCTCCTCAGTCTCGGCGTCCACCCGGAGCGATTGCCCGGCTTCCCCGGCGTCCCACGCCCCGACGAATCCGACGAGAAGGTCTGTCGGGCCAAGCAGATCGATTCCATCGAGGCCATACCGCCGCGACCGATGCCACTCCACTCCCGAAGGTAGCGGGCCGAGCTTTTCGGCAATGTCACCGGGACCGATCATGTGCAGCAGTTGCAACTCATCGGTCGTATCGGTCAACGTCACGTCGTCAGAAATAATATAACGCTCCAGGCGTGCGCCAAAAGCTTCGCGAAATTCCTCAAGGTCGCTCGCGCCGCCCCGCCCCGGATCGGCATCGATCCGGAGGCATTCCGCCCCCGCGCTGATCCAGACAAACCCGTTCATCTTTCCCTTGGCGTTCATGACGCAGGCGGGCAGCGCCGCACCGCCGCCGCTCGCGTCAAGCCGGCGCACGTCGTTGCTCACCTGCCCGTTCAGGTACCGAACGCGATCCGCTCCCGTCAGTGTAAACTTCGCGCGCCCCCCGAGGTCGAAAAGAGCCACGCCCCCGGCTGCCAGATGTTGACGAAGATCGCCGGTGTTCATGAATAACGTTGGATGAGTGTGGAGAAATCGAGATCGGCCCAGCCTCGGTTCATTCCCTCCTTCATTGCTTCCGCCGTGGTCTGGGTGACAGGAAGATCAAGCTTCAACTCCGCCCCAAGGTCGAGCCCCAGCCGCACATCCTTGAGCATATGCTTGAGAGCGAAATGCGGCTCAAAATCCTCTTCGATCATCTTCGGCAATTTCATGTCGGTGATCCCGCTGCGAATCCCGTGCTTCTCAAGCGCCTCAGCCAGCACTTCGGGCGCGATTCCTGCCGCCTTGACCAACGCAAGCATCTCCGCCAGCACTTCCACCGTGACGGCGGAAAGCACATTCGTCACCACCTTGATGACGGCGGCTTGCCCGATGGCACCGATCTTGACAATCCCCTTGCCGCCGCTCACCTCCAGCACCGGCTTTACCGGCAGGAAAACCTCGTCATCGCCGCCGATGTAATAAAGAAGCTGCGCCTTCCCAGCCGCCTCTTTGCTGCCGGTAAACGGAGCGTCGAGAAATTTCGCCCCGCGCTCCTGAACGCGCTTTGCCGCCTCCAGAGTGGCGTCAAGGCCGATCGTCGCGTTGCAAATAATCGTGTGCTGAGACGTCAGGGTCTCGCCCATCGCCTCCAAAACTTCGAAAACCGCCCCGGCATCCGCAACAAAAAGCTGAATCACCGTCGCTGCCCGGGCGACTTGCGCGGGAGAACCGAGAAAATTGGGCTCCGTCTTCGGCGTGCGATTCCACACCGGCACGTTATACCCCGCGGCACGCAGATGCGCGGCTACCTGGGACCCGATGATCCCCAAGCCGATCACCCCAACGTTGATTTTTTGCTTTCGGAACATGCGAAAATTTCTTTCTTCAGCCTGAATTTCGATGCTGGAGCGGATGAGCTTGCGCGAAATCTTGGTGCAGAAACGGTTGAGGAGAAGCGTAGCCGTATCTTTGATACGGTGAGCCTTCGACGAAGCCGTTTCTGCCCAAGAGGTTGCGCAAGATCACCGCGAGCAACCTCGGAATTCAGGCTTAGCCTCTCACGCCTTCGGAACGCTTTCCAGAAAGAACACAAAAGGAACCGGAGGCCACGGCTTTCCCATGACGCTCCGGCTCCTCCGCAATGAGTGGACCGCGTCCTTCAGTCTCCGACGACGATCTTGCGCGGCTTCACGCTTTCAGCCTTCGGCAGGGTCAAGGTTACTATTCCCTGATCCATTTTTGCCGAGATTTTGCCGACATCGATGGAAGGATCGAGATCGAACACCCGGCGATAATCGAGCGGGCGCGATTCGCGATAAACAGCCTCCCCCTTGAGCTCGGAATCGCTTCTTCGGCCAATTACGGTTAATTCGTTGTTTTCCACCGTAATCTCCAGGCCGTCCTTGCGGACTCCGGGCATCTCCAGTTCAAGAAGGTAGCTTTCCTTCTCCTCCCGGATGGTCGCGCGCGGCACGGCGAAGGTCGAGGGACGCGCCTTGGTTTCAGTGGCGGTTCTTTCAGTAGGTTTTGCAAGTTGGCTCATAAATAAAGTTATCGGGTTGATGGGTTCTTTCGTGGTTGTGGGTAAACTTAGGAGACGTTGACTTCGATCTGCTTCGGTTTGGCCTCTTCAGCCTTGGGCAGCTCGATCTCAAGGATTCCATCGCGGTAAGACGCTTTGACTTTCCCCGCGTCAACCTGGGTCGGGAGGGTTACCGTTCTGTGGAAACGCCCAAAATAACGCTCCTCGCGGAAGGTCTCTCCTTCGCCCACCTTCTTCTCCTGTTTCCGCTCCCCGGCAATCGTCAGCATTCCGTCGTGGAGGGAAATATCGATGTCCTCCTTCTTCAAGCCAGGCAACTCCACCTTTACGAAGACATTGTCCTTATCCTGGGTAATGTCCAAAGCCGGGGTCCAGCCACTGAACAAGCCCGCACTACCGGCGTATCCCGCCAGTGAACCATCGAGCAGCCGGTTCATTTCTTCGCGCAGTTGAGATAGCCGGTCGAAGGACGACCAAGCCGACAATTCAGGGTCTTGATATCGAATGATGTTCATAATTTTTGCAGCCTCCTCTATGAAAAGGTTTCGCATAACGAGTTCCTTTAGAGCTTATCGAGTGCCCAATTGAATCAAACACCAAAAATTATTCACAACCTACTGATAATCATGTGGTTATACAAAATACACCACCAATGGAAAATCGGAAAATTGAGACAAAAAGACACACATCAATGTCGTTTCTGACATAAGAGACAGCGCCAATTTGGCACTTTCAGAACGCCCCATCCGCTGAACCATGGAACGTGCATCAAGGCTTTCGATTCGACGGAAAATCCGCTAAGAGTTCCTCCGTGCCCGGCAATTTCACTCCCGACGACGAACGGTTTATGCAAACCGCGCTACGTGAAGCCCGGCGCGGGCTTGGGCAGACCAGCCCCAATCCCGCCGTGGGCGCGGCCATCGTCTTTCCAGGTGCGACTCGGATCGCCGCGCGCGGATGGCACCGGAAAGCCGGACTCCCCCATGCGGAAATCGAGGCGCTAAGAGCCCTGCCCACTCCCGGACAGGCCCAAGGAGCGACCCTTTACGTCACCCTGGAGCCGTGCTCCACCCACGGGCGCACGCCCCCATGCGCTGAAGCGATTATAGCGGCGGGGATCCGTAGGGTGGTCATTGGCACCCTCGATCCCAACCCCGCCCACGCCGGGCGGGCCATCGGCATTCTGGGGCAGGCGGGCATCGAGGTGCATCACGGCGTCCTGGAAAAGGAGTGCCGGGAGCTGAATCTCGCCTTCAACCACTGGATCGTCACCGGAATGCCGTGGGTATTGGCGAAGGCGGGGTTCTCGCTGGATGGGCGAATCACCCGCCCCCCGGAAGCCTCCCGCTGGATCACCAATGCCCGTTCGCGAGCCGCCACCCACCGGGAACGCGCTCTCGTGGATGCCATTCTGATTGGCGGTGAGACATTGCGCGTCGACAACCCGCGCCTCACCGTCCGGGAGGTTTCGGGAGCCCGCCAGCCGTGGCGGGTGGTGGTCAGCCATTCAGGCAATCTCCCTGGAGAAGCCACCCTCTTCACCGACGAATTCAAAGATCGCACCCTCGTTTTTACAGGGAAACCGCTACGCGAGGTCCTCCACGAACTCGGGCGTCGCCAGATCACCAGCGTGATGATCGAGGGCGGAACGCGAACCCTCGGGGAAGCCTTCGACGACCAACTCGTCCAGCAGGTCTCCTTCTACGTCGCCCCCCTCCTGCTCGGGGGGCCCAAGCAAGTCACCGGCGGCGAAGGCGTCGATTCCACTCCACTGGCCGCGCGAATCGTCGATCCGCGCTATACCCGGCTGGGCGACGACCTGCACCTCACCGGCGTGGTGCAATACCCCAAGGAGCCTTAAGAGACCTCAAGGGGCCTTTTCCTCGTTCCCAAACTCTGTTTGGGAACGCCCGTGTCTTCGAAACTCCAGTTTCGCAACCCTGTCCATTCCGGCACGCTGGACGAGATGATGAGGCTTTCGAATCAGAGATTCGGGGACAGGGGCATTACCAATCTGGAGATTGGTAACGAGGAAACGTCAGAGTTCGGCCTCAAGCGCCCCTGATTGCCTTGGCGAGCGCTTCGAGATGCTTCGGGATCGTGAATTTCTCCAGATAAGCCCTCCGCATCGCTTCGGAGAGATCGAGCGACGGCAGGGTGTTCAACATTTCCGCCACCTTCTCCGGCGCACGCGGAGGAACGTAGACGGGATACCCCTCGGGCAACAATTCAGGAATCGCGCGCCAACGGGTCGTGAGCGAGGGCATCCCAAATGCCATCGCCTCCAGAATTACCAGGCCGAAGCTTTCGGCATGATAGTAAGTGGGAAAGCAGAGACAGTCGCTCTCCTCAAAAAGGCGCGTCTTTTCCGCGCCTCCCGCAAACCCCACATAGGTCACACAAGCGGCCAGATCGGGCTTGGCAATCCGCTCACGAAAATCGCGCTCCTCCTGCTCATCCAGAAAGGCCCCCGCCACCGTCAAGTGAGCCCGCAGCCGAGGCTTGCCCGCGTTATAAAGAGCCACCCCTTCCAGTGCGTCGAACACCCCCTTGTCCCGGGTGCAATGGGCCAAAAAGAGCAACTGGTAAACCGGCTCTTCGACGTCATTTTTCCCCTCCAGCCACCGGCAACGCGCCTCGAGCCGGGCCCGACGCCGCGGAAGCACCCTCTCCGCAAAATCAGGACACGGATCGGGAATTCCATTGGGGACGATCTCCATCCGGTCCGAGCGAAACCAGAGCCCGTCGCGCATGCCGACCGTCGCCAGCGCCATCGAAAGGTGCGCGCGTTCGAAAAGACGCACCGTGAGCCACTTTTCGGCCCAGTGCCCATTACGCGAGAGCCAATCCCCCAATCCGGCGGCGTGCCAATGAAGAATGAATTTCTTGAAAAACGGACGGCAAAGAAGAAGCACCATCCAGTCCCGATAAATGGCGGCACGCTTGCCCGGGGCCGGAATGTAGTAAAACGTCGAAACGCCGTGTCGATACCGGCACCAAATGGCCTCCAGGCAATACCGAAACAACCGGAACAGCTTGCCAAAGCGCATGGAGCCGATGTCCTCCATCCCCGAGGAGATCTGGCAATTGACGTGGTAACAGGCGATTTTATGCCTGTCGTTCGCCACCCCTCCTGCCCGGACATCCCCACCGAAGCCCTCCAACATCAGTTGAACCATGTAACTCTGGCCATGGTGAGGAGGGGGTGTATGCGCGAACACCAGCAGTTTGACAGGCGCACTCTTGACACGCGTCTCTACAGGTTGGTCCCCCCGACCCTCTTTTCGATCTTTATCGTTCACTCTGATTAAAAAACTGACAACCACGCCGCGCCTCGCGGGGGGGACGCAACTATAAGCATTCACCCATTTCGATCAAGCAATCGCTCGGGGCATCCCAACATCCTTGCCGGACGGTCCAAGCCAAGTAATATCACGGAGGTTTTCGCGCCTTCTTACGCCTTTTGGCAATCATGAAATTTTCGATTCTCACCGCCAGCTTCAAACAATTGCCCTGGCTCAAGCGCGCGATCCGCTCCGTAGCCGACCAAAAAGGGGTGGAAGTGGAGCACCTCATCCAGGACGGAAACTCGGGCTTCGACCTGGAACACTGGGTCCGCTGGGAGACAGACGCCCGGCTTTGCGTCCTGCCCGACCGAGGGATGTACGAAGCCCTCAACCGCGCCCTGGCCAGAGTCACCGGCGACCTCTTCGCCATCCTCAATTGCGATGAACAATATCTCCCCGGGACGCTCGAGCGTGTGCACCGGGAGTTTGAAACCCACCCGGAAACCGATCTCGTCGTCGGAGACAGCCTCCTGGTGGATGAACACTGCAACCTGCTCGCCTTCCGGCGATCCACCCCGTTGCGCCCCTCGATGATCCTCACCGATCACCTCTACGACTTTACCTGCGCCCTCTTTTTTCGCAGTTCCCTTCTGAAGCGAGGAATCCGCTTCGACCCGGAGTACCGGGCCGCGGGCGATGCCGACTGGATGGCGCGTCTGCTCCGGAGCGGCCTGCGGATCCGCTACGTGCGGCAATATTTCTCCACCTTCACCATCCTTGACGACAACCAGAGCCTTCGTGCCGAGCCCACCGAAGAACTGCGCCGGCTCCGCGCCATCACTCCAGCGTGGGCGCGGTGCGCCGCCCCGGTGTTGCGCCGATTTCGGCATCTGGAAAAATTCCTCGCAGGCGGTTATTCGAGCGGACCGATTGATTATGCCATTTACCCCTCTCCAGACGCCCTGGAGCGCCAGCAGTTCCGATGTGAAAAGCCCGGCTACCGCCATCCCTGGGCTCGCTAGAGCGGTTTACTTAAAGATGTGGCCGTTGATTTGCGAGCGCCGCGGGTTGGTGCGCGGTCTTTCAAGCGATGCGGCTGTATTTTCATACTGCCCGAGTTTGAGGGGCCGCGCAACGGCCCACGCCGCCGCAAAGCAATTAAGTGAACCGCTCTAAAAACCCAACTCTCCCGTGACTCTTCGCCTTCGAATTCTTCTTTTCGTGATGCTCCTGCCCGGCGGCCTGTTTGCCACCGACGACTTCGACTCGTGGCTCAGCAAGGGGAACGCCTTCGACGCGCTCGGGCAGAGCGACCGCGCCCTGGCCTGCTACCGCGAAGCGGAAAAACTCCAGCCACAAAACGCCGAACTCCTCTGCCGGATTTCCAAGCAGTACCACGACTCCATGGCCGACACCTCCGCAAAGGAGACCAAGCGAACGCTTTGCCGCTCCGCGCTCGCCTATGCGGAGCGGGCCGTCACACTCGACCCGAAAAACTCCATGGCGGAAACGCTCGTCGCCATCTGCTACGGACGCCTCGCCAAATTCGCCGACACCCGCACGAAGGTGGCCTACTCCCAGCAGATCGAAGCGCACGCCAGGAAGGCGCTGAAA
Organism: Chthoniobacteraceae bacterium; assembly: GCA_037190965.1. GTDB lineage: Bacteria > Verrucomicrobiota > Verrucomicrobiia > Chthoniobacterales > Chthoniobacteraceae > DATMFV01. The sequence goes on along the minus strand of JBBCKI010000071.1, from coordinate 61,031 downwards.
CTCCAGCCCGACAACGACCTTGCCTGCTACGTCCTTGGCGTCTGGAATCTGGAGCTGGCCAACCTTACCTCCTTCCAGCGGACGATGGCAAAATGGATGTACAGCGGTGTTTCCGCCGCCTCCAACGAGGAAGCGGAGCGTTGCTTGAAGAAGGCGATCGCACTGAACGCCGAGCGCCCCGCCTACTTCGTGGAACTGGGAAGAGTCTACGCCGCGATGGGCAAGACCGCCGAAGCGCGGGCCATGCTCAAAAAGGCGATCGGAATGCCCAACCCCGGAAAGTCCGATCCCCTGATGAAGGAACGGGCGGAGAAAGCACTGAAGAAACTTTAGTCGAGCTTGTTTCGTAGGAGCGAATAAATCGTTCAGGGACGCCTTCGACACTTATGGGCCTAGACTGGAATCCCGGACCAAAAGCCAAACCCGGCTTTGAAGCAGATTTCGAGGAACTCTGGCGCAAGCTCCACTCGACGTGGTGCTGGGGCCGCAATGCCAAAGTTCGCCAATTCCGTGCGATTACGCTCACCGCATTCGAAACGCTGAACGTGCCGACCGTGGGCACCGACGAAGCGGCTACCGAGTGGGCGCGCCAGCAATTCGACAAACGCGTGAATAAGTCGCTGACCAAGGAACAATTCCTCGCCGGGATGACGGGTTTTCGCGCACTTGCCCTTGTTTCGCCCTGCGATGGCGTGCCCCGCTACACCAACGGCAGCCCCGGCGGCTATGTTGAAACGTTTGCCTTCCGCGGACAATTTTTGCGCGACTGCACCGACATCATCGGCGAGCAGGCGCTAAAAAGTGCCTACCAATCCAAACTTCCATTCGACACCATCGCATATGGGCGCGACCTGCTCCAGCAGGCGACCGCTTTCGCCGCCGCACACAACATTGATTTAAACACCACTCACATCGCCGAAGATCCTGACTCCACGGAATTTCATCTCGATGTTGTCCAGGCAGCCGGGCGGTGGTGCATTTTTTGGGGCGAGCGGGGCCACTGGCTCGAAGCGTACGCCTAGAGAATAAAGGAATTCGATGAAATCACGTAAACTGATTTGCTGGAGCATGTTCGTCATTTTGCTCGCTTCAGTCATGGGAGTTTCTATTTTCACTCCCCTCCTCGCAAATGCGTGGAACGTGGTGACCGGGCGAGGATATGAGATACCCGATGAGTCGAGTTTACTAACCTTCGAAGTCACTGAGATGAATCATGGATCGGGCGAGTGGTGGCTACATGCCGAAGACAGCGATTACTACTACGCCTATTCAGAGACCAAAGGCATCCGATATCACGCCTTCCCAAAATCCAAAGTCCAGGGTTCGACAGGGTTTCAACCGAACGACCCTTCCACCTGGAACCCCGAGTTTACAATCAGTCCTAAAGCAAACCCATGAGAACCGGTTGACGGGGCCGAAGCCCGAAATGCAAGGAAAGACCTAGGGCTTCAGTTTTCTCCGCCAGACACTTGCCTGCGCCACGCTCCACTGAAATTTCCGGGCATGCTCCCGGATTAGAAACGGGAGATCGCTCGTCCGGCGCAATTCGAAGGCAGGCTCCAGCGCCTCGCGAAGCGACGCGAGCGTCGTCACGCGCACTCCCGCCCGCTCAACGCCCCCCAGCCAATGGTCGCGGGGCGTGAACTCATCCATCCACGTCCCCGGCGTGGTGATGACCAACTGACCGCCGGGCCGGACGAGCCCCGCAAATCGCTCCAGGCAACGCCGGGGTTCGCTTAACCGGCAAAGCAGGTTCGCCGCCAGCACCCGGTCGAATACCCCCAACCCTTCGCGGAGCGCCATCGCATCCCCGGTTTCAAAACGGACGCGCGAACGGTCGATCTCCGACGGCACCCGCGCCACAAGACGCGTGGTGAGCGTCCCTTCGTCAGCACGGTCGTAGTCGAGAGCGCCCTTCCGCTGCAATCCCCCGGCGGCTTCGACAAAGCGGTGGGAAAAATCAATGCCGATCACCTCTCCGCAATGCCGCGCCAACTCGAAAGAAGAGCGCCCCACGGCGCACCCAAGATCGAGCGCGCGACCTTCATCCAGCGGCTGATCCTCCTCAAAAGTTTCCGATACGGCGCGCACCGCAAACCCGAGCGCCGAGCGTGGGCCAAACTCCCACGGCAGTACCTCCTCGGGAGCACCGTAGTGAAAGAGGAGATACTCGGAGAGAAGGCGGTCGGTTTCGTAGAGGTTCATAAGCAAGGGATGCCCCTGAAATACCGCCGGGAAAGGGCCGAAAAGAGAAGAAAAAAACCGGCGGATCGACGCCGGAAAGGTGCGGCAGCACCGGTCGCCCGCTCGCGCCGCCGAGCGCAGGTATCGACGCCCGCTCCTCCCTCAAAGCCACATCCCGATCCAACCGCTCACAAGCCGCATCCTGCAGGGATGAACGCCAAACGCGCAGCTTCGTCATGTCCCGCGCTCTCGGCGAGAGCGGACTACCTTGTATGTTTGGTGGATCTTCGGCACGCGTTATATGATTGACTTCAATCATATAACGCCGATAACTTTCGCACTTCGATGAAGGTTCCTCTGCATCTCGTCAACGCACGCCGCCAGCAACTCGCGGAGTGGATGCAGCAGCATGGCCATGTTTCGCTTCAGGAAATCTGCGCCCGTTTCAGCATTTCCGAGGCGACGGCACGGCGGGATCTCGCGGTGCTCGAGGCGGAAAGGCAGATCGTCCGCACCTATGGCGGCGCGCTGGCCGACTACAACCGGCGGTTTGCCTCTTTCCACGAACGCCAGCAGCATGCGGCCGAGGCAAAAGCCACCATCGCCAAGGCGGCGCGAGCGCTCATCCGCCCAGGCAGCACCCTCTTTCTCGACGCAGGCACCACGATCTACACGCTCGCCAAGGCGTTGGTGCATGAGCCGCTTCCCTCGCTGGAAGTCGTCACCAACAACCTCCCGGTCGCGGAACTGCTCGCCCCCTCGCCCGGGGTCCGCGTCCATCTTCTGGGCGGGGAACTGCTCCCGCGCCAATCGACCCTTGCAGGCAAAGCGGCGCTGGCCTCGCTAGGCTCCTACCAGATCGACCTTGCGTTCCTTGGCGCGGAAGGAGCGGATTCCGCCGGGCTCTGGAATTCGCAGGATGACATCACCGCCTTCCAGCGATGGGTGATCGCCTGCGCCGAGACCACCGCCTTCTGCGTGGACGGCTCCAAGCTGGGCCGCATCGCCCCCTCCTTTCTGACCGCGTGGAAACCGGTGAAGTTTTTCCTGAGCGACGCCTCACCCGACACCCTCACCACCCACGGCATCCCCGCGCGCCTGCATTCTCCCAAACCCTCATAACCATGTCTCACACTTATATCGCCTGCGACCTTGGTGCCGAAAGCGGCCGCGTTATCCTTGGACGGCTCGAAGATGGACGGCTGGAGCTCGAAGAAATCCACCGTTTTTCCAATGGAGCCACCCGCGTCATGGGCACAATGCGGTGGAACGTGCATGGGATCTTCGAGGAACTCAAAAAAGGCCTGAAGAAAGCCGCCGCCCTCGTCGATGCCGACGGGACCGCAAGCCTGAGCGTCGATTCCTGGGGCGTCGATTACGTCCTCTTCCGCGAGGGCGAGCCGCAACTCGCCCTTCCTTACCACTACCGCGACCCGCGAACCGACGCCCCCTACGAGCGCGCGCTCAAAAAAGCCGGGCCGGAGACGATCTTCGAGCAGACGGGGATCCAGTTCATGAGCATCAACACGCTCTACCAGTTTGTGGCCGACGCGGAGAAAAACGCGGACGCGCTCGCGGCGGCGGATCAGTTCCTGAACATCGGCGATTATCTGAACTACCTCTTCAGCGGCACGCCACGCGCGGAAGAAAGCCTCGCCAGCACCACGCAAATCTACAACCCCCGCCAGCGGGGCTGGTCCCGCGAACTCATCAACCTCTTCGACCTCCCGGGAAAGATCTTTCCCGAAATCGTCCCCTCCGGGACGCCGCTCGCGCCACTGCAACCGGAGATCGAAGCCGAAACGGGTCTCAAGAACACCCGCGTCGTCGCCACCTGCTCGCACGATACCGGGTGCGCCGTGGCCGCAGTCCCCGCCGAGGACGACAATGGCGATTGGGCCTACCTGAGTTCCGGCACCTGGTCGCTACTCGGGGTTGAACTGCCCGAGCCGCTCATCAACAGCAAAGTGCTCGCTGCTAACTTCACGAACGAAGCCGGTCTCGCGGGAACCACCCGGTTTCTGAAGAACACCGCCGGCCTCTGGATTCTCCAGGAATGCCGCCGCGCCTGGGCCGACGCGGGCCGCGAGTTCAACTACGACCAGCTCACCCAGTTTGCCGAAGATGCCGAACCGCTCCGCTCGATCATCGACCCGAACGATCCCCGGTTCCTCAAGGCCGGTAATATGTTGGAGAAAGTCCGCACCTTTTGTGAGGAGACCGGCCAGGTCGCCCCGCATCTTCCCGGCGATTACGTCCGCTGCATCCTCGAAAGCCTCGCCCTGCTTTACCGGCAGAACCTCGAAGCGCTGCGCGCCCTCACCGGCCGCAAGCTCCAGACGCTCTACATCGTCGGCGGCGGCTCGAAAAACCGCCTGCTCAACCAGTTCGCCGCAGACGCCTCCCGCCTGACGGTCTTCGCGGGGCCCGTCGAGGCCACCGCCATCGGCAACGTTCTCATCCAGGCGCTCGCGCTGGGGCACCTCCCTTCGCACGCCGCCCTGCGCCAGACGGTGCGCGATTCGTTCGCCGTCGAAGTCTTCAAGCCGGTCGATCCCGCGGGTGCGTGGGAGAAAGCCTACGAAGCCTTCCGCACCCTGAACCCAAAAGCCTGATCGCCCGGCCACTTTTCCTGATCCCTATGTCATCATTCAAACACGTCAACTTCCTTTGGGACGACGCCGCTGCCTCGGCCCTCGATCCGGTTGCCCGGCTCGTCTACCGTTCCAACCTGCTCGGCAGCGACCAGCGCATCACCAACACCGGCGGCGGCAACACCTCCTCCAAGCTCATTGAGAACGACCCGCTCACCGGCGAGCCCGTGGAAGTCCTCTGGGTGAAAGGCTCCGGCGGCGACCTCCGCACCAGCACGCGCGAGAATTTCTCTTCGCTCTACCAGGAGAAACTCATCGCCCTCCAGTGCCTCTACGCAAAGCGCGAAGACACCGGGCTCAAGTCCCAGGCGGAAGACGACATGGTCGGCTACTACACGCACGCCACCTTCAACCTGAACCCGCGCGCCTCCTCCATCGACACGCCGCTCCATAGCTTCCTCTCCGGCAAGCACGTGGACCATATGCACCCAAACGCGGTCATCGCCATCGCGGCGAGCCGCCGTTGCGAAGCGTTGACGCAGGAGATTTTCGGCGGCGAGATGGCCTACGTTCCCTGGATGCGCCCCGGCTTCGAACTCGGGCTCGCCATGCAGGAGATCGAGAAGCAAGCGCCCAACGACAAAACCGTCAAAGCCATCATGATGGGTCAGCACGGCTTCATCTCGTGGGATGACGACGACAAGGCGTGCTACACCCGCACGCTCGAACTGATCGAAAAAGCCGCTACCTATATCGAAGCCCGCTACGAAGCCAAAGGGGGCGACCGCACCGTTTTCGGCGGCGCGAAATACCAGACCCTCGATGCCGCTCAACGCAATGCCACCTTCGCGGCGATCCTCCCGTGGCTGCGCGGCCAGGTCTCGCAGCAGAAGCGTTTTATCGGCACCGTGCAGGACGACGAGAAGATCCTCCGCTTCGTCAATTCCAACGACGCCGCGCGGCTCGCCGAACTCGGCACGAGCTGCCCGGATCACTTCCTGCGCACCAAGATCAAGCCGCTCTACGTCGACTGGAATCCGCAGGGCGAAGACCTCGGCGCGCTCAAGACGAAGCTCGCCGTTGCCCTCGCCGCCTACCGCGACGATTACGCCGCTTATTACAACCGCTGCAAGCACGCGAACTCGCCCGCGATGCGCGACCCGAACCCGACGGTGATCCTCATCCCCGGCCTCGGTATGATCGCGTGGGGCAAGGACAAATCCGAATCCCGCGTGACGGCGGAGTTCTACAACTGCGCCGTAGAAGTGATGCGCGGCGCGGAGGCGATCGACGAATATATCGCCCTGCCGCAGCAGGAAGCCTTCGATATCGAATACTGGCTGCTGGAAGAAGCGAAACTCAAGCGGATGCCCGCGGAGAAGGAACTGGCCCGTCAGGTCATCGCCGTCATCGGAGCAGGCAGCGGCATCGGCCGCGAAGTGGCACACCGGATCGCAAAAGAAGGCGCGCATGTCGTCTGCGTTGACATGAATCAGGCGGCAGCCGAGGCGACCGCCAAAGAAATCACCAACAAGTTCGGCGTCGGCATCGGCGTGGCCGGATGCGGAATTTCCAACTGCGGCCCGGCCATCGGCCTGAGCGCGAACATTACCGACCGCGAAAGCATCCGCGCGATGCTCTCGCAGGTCGCCCTGGCCTATGGCGGCTTCGACTCCATCGCCGTCACGGCAGGCATTTTCGTCCCGCCGGACACGAAGGGGTACATCCCCGACGAAAAATGGGGCCTGACGTTCGCCATCAACGTCACGGGGAGCTACTTCGTCGCCGACGAAGCGTTCGCCCTCTGGAAAGAACAGGGGCTCGCGGGCAACCTGGTGCTCACCACCAGCGCGAACGCCGTGGTCGCCAAGAAGGGGAGCGTCGCCTACGACGTCTCCAAGGCCGCAGCCAACCACCTCGTCCGCGAGCTGGCCATCGAGCTATCGCCCCTCGTCCGCGTCAATGGCGTCGCCCCGGCCACCGTGGTGCAGGGGAGCGCCATGTTCCCGCGCGACCGCGTCATCGCTAGCCTCGCGAAATACAAGATCGCTTACACCGACGACGAAGCGACGGAATCGCTCACGCAAAAACTGGCACAGTTCTACGCCGACCGCACCCTGACCAAATCGCCGATCACCCCGGCGGATCAGGCGGAAGCGTTCTTCCTGCTGCTCAGCAAACGCCTCAGCAAAACCACCGGCCAAGTCATCACCGTGGACGGCGGCCTGCACGAAGCGTTCCTGCGGTAAGGAATCAAACAATCGAACCGAAACCGGTGCGATGGGATTTCCGTTGCCACCGGTTTTTTGTTGGAAGCCGACATTTTTCGACAGCAACAAGATTGATGGGTTGCGGAAGAGAGAAGAAAAAACAAGGGCCTACGGCCATGTGCGGCGTCGCAGAGCTCCGCCCTCCCTGAACCGCGCGACGAGCGCGCGCGGAAGAATGCGCCTAAAAAACCGGCGCGGCAGCGCCCTTGTCGGAGGGAGGAGCTCCGCGACGCCGGGAACGCCGAAGGCGCACACCTCGGCCTTCTCCTCAAACCATCCACTTGCTCAGGAGGATGACATCAAAAGGACTCTAAAATCCTGTCGTTCCGTTTTAGCCTCAGAGTTCCTGAGGCTTCCCAAGCAACGCCGCCACGCGCACCAGCAACCGTCCCGCCGCGCCGCCATCGAGCACCCGGTGGTCGAAGCTTAGCGTGAGGTTCGCTTCCGTCGCCGGTTCAAACGCCGCTTTCTGCGCGTTCCAGCTCGGGACCAGGCGTCCTGCGCCGAGCCCCAGCACCAGCGTCTGCTCGGGGAGCGGGATCGGCGTCGCCCAGGTCAGACCGAAGGTGCCGAAGTTCGTCACCGTGGCAATCGAACCGCCGGTCGCGCTCGCCGGAAGCCGCCGCTGGCGGGCGAGTTCCACCAGTTCGTTGTAACGCACGACCAACTCGGTAAACGGAGTACTGTTAACCGCGCGGAGCACGGGGACGAGCACGCCGTCCTCGGCTTCCACGGCAAACCCGATGTCGATCGATGCCGGGTGAACAATCCTGTCGCCCACGAGCCGTCCCGCCGGAGCGCTATTCTCCGAAAGCGCGATCCCGAGGGCCCGCAGCGCATAAAGCGCGGGGCCGGGCTTCGGGTTGGCCTGTTTGCGATGGGAAAGAAGGGCGTCGAGCCCCACTTCCATCCCGACACTCGCGATGGGGCGCGTCCAACTCCGCCGCATGGCGTCGGCAACCGCCACGCGCATGCTCGAAGCCGGGGTAATCTGAAGATGCTCGAGCGATGCCAGGAACTTTTCGAAATCGTCGATGGTCACGCGACCCGCCGCGCCGCTCCCGGCGATCCCTGCAAGATCCGCGGCATGCAGCCCCAACTCATTCATGCGCGCCTTCATGCGGGGCGACATATAGCTGGCCCCCGAGGCGTAAGCGGGCACGGGCAGGCCACGCACGGTCGGCTGCACGGCTTGGGAGCCGGGGTGAGGCGAGTTGGCTTTGCCGGAAGTTTCGTCGATGGCCCCCCGTTCGTCGTTGAAGTCGCGGCTCTCGGGCGCGGGCGCAGGGGCGTCAAGCCCAAGGCGAACGGCATCTTCCTCGGAAGCTTCCAGGTAGCCAAGCACCGCCCCGACGGGATAGCTCCGGCCCGGCTCGGCGATCAGGCGGGATACGCGGCCCGGGCAAGGCGTCGTCACGCTCATGACGGCCTTGTTGGTTTCCACCTCAATGACGTCCTGGTCGGCTTCCACGCAATCGCCAATCTGCACGGCAATATTAACGATGGCGGCCTCGGCAATGGACTCGCCGAGCTGGGGCATGATAATCGGAATCTGCGGCATCGGTTTTTGGAAGTTACGGTCAGTTCATCGCGGGCTTGAAGATCAGAGACGAAGCAATTCCCGCATGGAACGGGCAATCGTCTGCGCGGTGGGACGGTGCGTCCCCCAAAGATTCGGGTGATACGGAATCGGCGTGTCCTTGGCGTTGAGCCTCCGGGGCGGCGCGTCGAGAAGAGCAAACCCCTCGCTGGCCACACGGGCCACCACCTCGGCGGTCACTCCACCCCACGGCCACGCCTCCCCAACCGCAAGCAACCTCCCCGTACGCGCCACACTGGCAAGCACGGTATCGGTATCGAGCGGTCTAACGGAGCGGAGATCGACAACCTCCACCTCATAGCCCTCGGTGGCAAGCTCTTCGGCCATGGCGAGGCATTCGTGGACCATCGCGCTGTAGGTCACCACCGTGGCGTCGCGGCCCATGCGGGCGATGCGCGCCTTACCGACGGGAAGCGCCTCAGTCGGCAGACCCTCGGCCTTCAGGTGATAGTAGAGGTATTTGTGTTCGCAGAAGATCACCGGATCGTCGATGGCAACCGCCTCCAGCAACATCGAGTAGGCGTCCTCCACGGTGGCGGGAGTCATCACCACCAGCCCCGGATACATGGCGTAAAGCCCCTCCATACTCTGGCTGTGGAAGGGCCCCGAGCCGGCAGTGCCGCCGCTCGGGAGCCGGACGGTGATCGGACAGCACGTCTCGGTGCGCCAATAAAGAGTCGCCGCCTGATTGACCACCTGGTTGAACCCGACCGTGGAAAAATCGGCATACTGCATCTCGATGATCGGACGCATCCCGCCGATGGCCGCGCCGACCGCGGCCCCAAGGATGGCATCCTCGCTGATCGGGGCATCGAGCACCCGCCCCGGGTACTCTTTGGCCAGATTCTTGGTGGCCTTGAACGCGCCCCCAAAACTGCCGACATCCTGGCCGTAAATAAAGACGCGCGGATCGTCCGCAAGAGCTTTGGCCTGGGCTTCGCGAATGGCTTCGAGGTAGGTAATCATGTCACGCGGGCTTCTATACCCTTGGTTCCCTTGGTCTTCATCAGCAGGAATTTCAGGGAGCCTGCTCGACGGCGTAACTGTCGGCAAGCCGCGATGTTGCGAGAGCGCACCATTTTTCCATGTTCGGGTCCGGCGCGGGCTCGCGTTGCGCCGTGGCAATGGCCTCTTCAACCTGCCTCAACGCCTCTTCGCGCCAGCAGGCAAGCTCACTGGCGGATACCCATTCGCGGGCAATGAGCGCTTCTTCGGCTACCTTCAGGCAGTCGCGCCCCAGCGGCGAGGCTTTCAACGCGGGGTCGATATACCCGGCGTCATCATGCTCCCCGTGCCCCGCGAGCCGCAGCAGATTGGCAACGACAAGCTGCGGCCCTTCGCCACGGCGGGCGCGTTCCACCGCATTCCCCACGACCGAAAGGCAGGCGTCGAGATCGGTTCCATCCACCGTGTGCCCCGCAATGCCGTACCCCGCGGCGCGCGTCGAGAGGTCCTCGCAGACAAACTGGCGGGAATTAGGGGTGGAGTAAGCGTATTGATTGTTGGCGACAATCATCACCAGCGGCAGCCGCTCAATGGCCGCGAGATTCATCGCCTCGTGAAAAGCTCCCGTGGAAGTTCCGCCCTCGCCGAGACAGGTGGCACCGACCATCCCGGTCTCGCCCTTGAATCGCCGCGCCATCAATGCCCCACAGACGACGGAAATCATCGACCCGAGATGGCTGATCATCGGGAAGAGCCCTTCTTTGGGGCGGCCTCGATGCACGTTGCCGTCGCGCCCGCGCATCGGCCCCAGCCGTGAGCCGAGGTATGTCCGGATGCCGTCGAGAATCGGTTCGCCGAACGCGAGGCGGCCGGCCTGATCGCGGATCAACGGCGCAAAGAGATCGCCCTTTTGCAGCGATATCCCGAGCGAAACGCTCAACGCCTCCTGTCCTTTGCCCAGAAAAACGCCGCCCGTAATCTTCCCGCCCCGATAGAGACTCGCCAGCTTCTCCTCCATGACTCGCGCGAGGAGCATCCAGCGGTAAGCCTCCGCGAACCTCTCTCGCGTCGCCGCTGACGCGGAAATCCGTTTGGCAAAATCAAGCATGAACCGGAGTCTAGCGGTGAGTGACGGGCGCGCGCAACCGTTCTTTCACCGGGGGAAACCTGAGGGAAATCCTGTCCCTCTGCAAAAGCGCGAATCCGGGTGATTTCGCTGGCGGCTGGAGCAGCCTCGCCCTAACTTCATGCGCTCCGAAAACCTTCTCGATTTGACGCATGCTGGGCAATCTCTTCCTACCTGAAATCCGCGAAATGATTGCCGAACGACAGTTTGGCGATTTGCGGACATTTCTGGATGATTGGCAGCCCGCCGATATTGCCGATCTGATCGGCGATCTCCCCGAAGGCGACCGCGTGATCGTCTTCCGCCTCCTGCCCCACGCGCTGGCGACGGATGTTTTCGAGTACCTCGACTTGGACAACCAGCAGCATCTTCTCCGGGCCATGGCCCACGAAGAGGCGGTCGCCGTGCTCAACGAGATGTCGCCGGACGATCGAACCGCGCTTCTGGAGGAACTGCCGAGCAACGTCGTCACCCAGCTCCTGCGCCTTCTCACGCCGGATGAACGAGCCGTCGCACAGACGCTCCTCAACTACCCGGAAGACAGCGTCGGCCGTTTGATGACGCCCGATTTTCTCGCCGTCCGGGATGAGTGGACCCTCAAGGAAGCCCTCGACTACATTCGCATCCACGGCAAAGACTCCGAAACGCTCAACGTACTCTACGTCGTGGACGAACGGGGTTACCTAGTCGATGACATCCGCATTCGCGAACTCCTGATCCGGCCGCTCGATGTCAGGATTTCGGAAATCCGCGACTCCAATTTCGTCGCCCTGACAGTCACCGATCCGCAGACCGAAGCGGTGGAAGTCTTCAAAAAGTACGACCGAAGCACACTCCCCGTAGTCGACGGCGCCGGAGTGCTGGTCGGCATTGTCACCGTCGACGACGTTCTCGACGTAGCGGAAGAAGAAGCCACACGCGAAATTCAGAAAATCGGCGGTATGGAGGCTCTCGACGAGCCCTATATGTCGGTGTCCATGGGGCGATTGCTGAGAAAGCGGGGACCCTGGCTGGTGGTTCTTTTCCTTGGCGAAATGATGACCACCTCGGCGATGATTTTTTACGAGCACGCGCTCGAAAAGGCCGTCCTGCTCTCCGTTTTCATCCCCTTGATCATCTCCAGCGGTGGCAACTCGGGCTCGCAGGCCTCCACCCTGATCATTCGCGCCATGGCCGTCGGCGAAGTCCGCCTTCGCGACTGGTGGCGAGTCATGCGCCGGGAACTCACCGCCGGCTTCCTGTTGGGCCTCCTGCTTGGCGGGCTTGGGGCGATGCGAATCATCCTCACCTCGCTGGCCGCCATCGAGTTTACCGGAGCGACGCGCTATGGGGAACACTGGGCGCTGATCGCCTTTACGGTCGGCCTGACGCTGCTGGGGATCGTGCTCTGGGGAACTTTTGCCGGTTCAATGCTCCCGTTCATCCTCCGGCGCTGCGGCCTCGACCCCGCAACCTCTTCCGCCCCGTTCGTGGCAACGCTGGTCGACGTTACCGGCCTGGTCATCTACTTCACGATCGCCGGGTTTATCCTGAAAGGGACGCTGTTGTAGATATAGAGAGAGCCTTCAGATTGAAGGGGCTATCGCGGCGTCGCGGAGCTCCGCCCTCCGTAATAAAGGATGCGCGACGTAGGCTACTCCTTCACGGAGGGCGGAGCTCCGCGACGCCGTATCAGGACCGCCGATTCAAATCATCCTTAAACCTCCAGCCGCTTCTCAAACCGGCTCAGCAGCCGGTTCCCCGTTTCCGTCACCACGGCCACGTCCTCGATCCGCACGCCGCCCAGCCCCGGGAAATACAACCCCGGCTCGACCGTCAGCACCTGACCGGGCTTGAAACGGGTGGCTCCGAAACGCGGCGCTTCGTGGATCTCCAGCCCGAGGCCGTGACCCGTGCCGTGAAAAAACCCGGTCCAACGCCCCTCCTTCTGGCCCGTCGGATAGCCTCGCTCCGTAAAAAATTGGGTGACGCCATCGTGGACCTTACGCCCGTCCACGCCCGGCTTCATTGCCTTGAGGGCCAATTGTTGCCCGGCGAGCACCGTCTCCCAGAGCTGTCGCTGAGCGTCGCTCGCCTTGCCCCGAACGACCGTGCGGGTCATGTCGCCAAAGTAGCCGCTACGGGCATCACGCGGGAAAATATCGAGGATGATCAACGAATCTCCCTTCAGCGGACCGTGGCCGCGCTCGTGCGGATCGCACGCCTGATCGCCTCCCGCCACGATCGTATTGGCGGGGAGCCCGCCCGCGTGAAGAATCGCCGAATCGATCTCCGCGCGGAGCCGTTCCGAGGTGAGCTGCTTTCCGGCCCAGGTGAGCCGTTTTCCCGCGCCGATCTTTGAAGCCGACAACACCTCCATGCCACGGGCCATTCCCGCCTCCGTAATCGCCAGGGCCCGGCGCAGCGCGCGAAGCTCCTCCGGTGTCTTGAATTCGCGCTCGGGAAAGAAAAGTCCTTCCTGTGGGTAAAGCCCGAGGCCGCCTTCGGTCAGCTTGGTAGCCAGCCCCAGCGGAAAAGACGAGGGCACATTGACGCTCCGGACACGCTGTTCCTTGAGAAGCCGCAAGACTACATCGGAAAACGACGCCGCCTTTCCCGCGCGTTTGGCCACGTCGCTGTAGGCGACCACCTCGTCCACCTGGGCCTGAACTCGTCCCCGGTCGATCTCCAGATCGTTGAGCATAACCAGTTTTCGGCCCTCCTTCTCCAGGTAGACAAAGGCGTCCGGGGCGAAAAAACGAGTGGCGTAAAGCAGATCGGGATCACGCTCACTGTCGGCGACGATAAGACGGGCACGAGTTTTCATGGGAGAGGGAACTACGGGAGAGGACGTTCAATGCGGACGGCGACGTATTCCGTCTCGGGCAGAATGAATTTGCGAATTTCCACGGAAAGCCGCCAGATGGAAAACTGCGCCAGCAGATGGGCTGCCAACTCTTCCGCCAGCGTTTCAACGAGCTTTCGAGGCCGCGCCGCGGCCACCTTTTTGACAGCCTCGCACACCGCCGCATAGTCGACCGTGTTTTCGATTCGGTCCTCAAGTCCCTCGAAGGAGCGGCTGGGCTCAAACACCAGGGAAACGGTCAACCGCTGTGATTCGCGCCGCTCCTCCTCGGGAACGCCGATACGGCTGAACACTTCCAGGTTGCGGATTTCGATCTGATCAGGGATGCGGTTTCTAGCCATGAAAAAAGTGGTCTCTTACCCGACGCGAAAACGGATCTCCCGAACCGCCTTCGGCCCGAAGCGTTGCTTCAACTTCTCGAGAATTTTGACCTTCCAGACCCGGTCGAGTTCGTAGTGCATCGTCGATTGAAGCACCTGAACCTGAAGGACGCCTGCATGCAACTTGAAAGGCCGGGAATGAGAAGCGATGAACTCGCCGACGATCTCACCCCACGCCCCAAGCACCTCCTCCTCCCGAAGCCGTTCCCCCAGCCCCAAAGACCCCATAAGCTTGGTGATCCCGTCGGCGACGGAGATCATCCGGTCGGGGCGAACCGCCGGTTCGGGGGCACCCCGCCATTCGGCGATGACTCGGGCTCGGAGATAAGGTTCCATCGGTCCCGCCCGGTATAGCCGTTCCCGGCGTCTCCAGAAAGCTCTTTTGACGCGCTACGCCATCGGCGTTCCGTAAAAAACAAAACCCCGCGCTGTGAGCAGATCACAAGAAGCGCGGGGGGGAACGCTAATTAGAATGTCTGTAAACGGCTTATTCGCCGTCGTTACCGATCGCTTCGACCGGACAACCTTCCATCGCCTCTTTGCAGAGGGCCTCTTCTTCCGGGCTCTCGGGCTGCTTGTAGACGTAGGAATGGCCGCCGTCGTCGTTGCGGGTGAAATTTGCCGGTGCCGTCTCACGGCACAGGTCGCAATCGATGCATTGATCGTCGACGTAGAACGTACCAGCGACGTTATCCGAATATTTGTTCGCGAGATCTGCCATATTAGAGAGGAGGAGCTTAATTTTTGCGGTTTTGATTGCAACGTTTTTCTCCTCCCAGCTGCGTGTGGACGCCCGGGGTTTATCCGCCGGCTCAGGAGGCGGCTTTCACGGTCCTCCGCTTCCTACGAAGCCATCCCCCCGCCAACCCGGCGCCCAGCATCGCCAATGCACCAGGTTCGGGGATCGCATAAACAGCCGTGGCGTCGATCTCAAAGAAAAGATAGCCGATCCCGTTGTCCGAAAGGCTGAAATTCTGCCAGGTGCTGCCATTTGAAGAGATCGCAATCGCATGCAGAGGGTCCGCTCCCCAGCCGTCTTCATCAATCCAGAAGGAAGTATAATCATTGCCGCCCCAGCGGTAGGCCCCTTTTGCACGCGCAGCCGGGGAAGAGGCAACAATCCAGTATTGCGTCCCGGGATCGAGCAGTAGCGAACCGGTAAATTCCTGCTCCGCCATATCGTCATCTGGTCGGCTCGGCCCGGAAAGCGTCGCGAGCTTTACGCCGGGCAGATTGTCCGAACTGCTGTAGATCGCCAGTTCGAAATCGCCTTCCGGATTGTCTACGATACTGCCCATCATCAGCCGCACGGCGTCCAGCCTCCAGTAGTCCTTGCTCGTATATCCCGTCTGGAAAGACTGCGCCAGATACTGAGTCGAGGCCGTGTACCTCCCCACGCCGATGTCGTAGGCATAAGGACGCCAGAGATTGGAAAGCAAAACCTCTGCCTGGACGCTAACGGAAAAGCCCGCGAGCAGCGCGGCAGCAAGCAAAAAAGTTTTGTTGGGAATCATAGCGTTGAGCGTTTCAAGGCAAACACCCTACCAACCGCCCACTTCCCCGTCCCCCCTCGGATCAGAGGGGGAAAACACCCCCTTTACCCGGCCCGCCCCAGCCAAAGCGCCATGAGCCCGATCCTTCCCGGCACTCCAAAGCGCCGGGCAATCTCAGTGATGTATTTATGCGTTGTCTTGGGCGACTGGCCCACCGCCTCGGCAATCTGCTTCTCGCTCTTATCGGTCAACGCGAGGCATAAGATCCGCCGCTCCGTGGGCGTCAACGGCGCTCCCGCCACCAGCAAACCGCTCGCCAGCAACAGCTCCCGATGGAACCACTTCAGCCCCCGCATGCAGAAGTGCAGCCATTCCATCTCTCGCTGCGTAAACCCCTGCGCCTCCCCATATCGATCCAGCAGCAGGAACGACTCGGCATCTTCATTGATCGGCACCGCGGCAAACATCCGATCCACAATTCCCGCCTCCTCGTAGACTACCCGGTAGCCCTCCGTCCGCCGGAAACGCTCCATATCCACAAAACCGTCGTGCAACCGATGCACCCGCAAGCGCCCCATCCCCGCGATCAACGCCAGCGTCGTCGCGGGGGGCGAATGCTCCTGCGCTTTTACCGCGTACTGGCTCCGCAGCAGATTCGCCTCGTCACAATCGTAGTGCCGCACTGCCAGCCCCCTCCACCCCAACTGCGCATCCTGCCCCGCCGCCTTCCCCGCCATCACTCGCGCCGCCCCCACCCAGACGACATCCCGAGCGTCGAACCACTCGCATAGCGTCGTCATCAGGAACTGCAAGCTCGCCTCAATCTCATGCGCAGGCCGGTCCGCCAGCTTGTCCCATAACGCATACACCGCCTCCCGCTCCGGTTTGCGCGGCAAAAATTCCTCCACTGCCCGGGAGGCCGCCCGGGGCTTGGGGCTGGAAAAAGAATCTACCTTGTGCTGCGGCATTCAACTTCTGGAAGAAGCCGATTCCGGGCCAAAAAGGCGACTTTTGACAAATTCGTGTGAACACGCCCTAATATTTCAGCACCCGCGAAAGAAACTCCCGGCACGCCGCGCTGCGAGGGGACTCAAAGAGCTCCTCGGCGGGGCCGCTTTCCAGCAAACGGCCCTCGGCCAGAAAGGCGACGCGATCCGCCACGCGGCGGGCGAACCCCATCTGGTGCGTGACCAGAATGAAATCGCTCCCCTCCGCGCGAAGTTCCTCAATGACTTCCAGCACCTCGGCGGTCATCTCGGGGTCGAGGGCAGAGGTCGGCTCGTCGAAGAGCAGCAGCTTCGGCTTGATCGCGATGGCGCGCGCGATCGCCACGCGCTGCTTCTGCCCGCCCGAAAGCTGGCCGGGCCGCTTGTCGGCGTGCGCTTCCAGCCGAAACCGGCGCAAGGCCGCCAACGCCGTGCTCCGTGCCTCTTCGCGAGTCTGGCCATGCGCCTTCTCGAGCGGCAACGTCAGGTTTTCCAAAGCGGAAAGGTGAGGGAACAGGTTGAACGCCTGAAACACCACGCCGACCGAGCGCCGATACCGCCGCAAGGCCGGTTCCTCCTGCGGAACGCGCTCGCCATCGAGCGAGACATGACCGGAATCCGCCGTCTCCAACCCGGCGATGATCCGCAGCAACGTCGATTTGCCGCCGCCCGACGGGCCGATGAAAACCAGCGAGCGCACCTGCTCGAATCGCGCAGAGACCTCCTCAAGCACGCGCCGTCCGTCGAAACTTTTGACGATCTGTTCCAGATGAAGGTTCATGTCTCAAATCGGTGCCGCCGTTCCATCGCCTGGATCCAGAGCGAAATCGGAAGGGTGATGATCAAATAGCCGAACGCCAGCGGAATGTACGCTTCGAACGTCGCATAGGTAAAACTGCTGACCTCCTGCCCGCTGAGCATGAACTCGCTGATCCCCAGCACGGAAAGCAGCGAGGAATCCTTCACCAGCGACGCAAACTGCCCCGCCAGCGGCGGCATCATCTGCCGGATGGCCTGGGGAAAGACGACGTGCCGGTAGGTCTGCGCGAGGGTAAGCCCGATGGCGCGCGCCGATTCCAGTTGCGATGCCCCGACGCTCTCGATTCCCGCCCGGATGATTTCGCTGATGTACGCGCCGCTGAAGAGCGCCAGCGCCACGACCCCAACCACATAGCGGTTCTGCACCCCGAAGCCGTTGGCCACGATATAAAAGCTGATCAATAATTGCACCAGCAGCGGCGTCCCCCGAATCAGTTCCACATACAACCGGCTGAAATAACGGACCGGCAGAATCCGACTGCGCCGCGCGAGGGCAAAAACGAGGCCGATGGCCGTGCTCAGGACCAGCGCGGCGGCGGAAATTTGCACAGTCACCCGCCACCCCGAGACGAATTTGCGCCAGTAAGGGAACACGGCCCCCCAATCCCAGACGTATCCGGAAGCGCGGGCGCAAAGGTAGAAAAGCGCCACAAGAAGGCCCGACGCCAGCGCAAAATAGAGAAGCCGGGCGCCCAGGGGAACCGGTTTGCCCCGGCCCAAGCCTGTTTCAGAGCCGTCATCAAAAAGATACGCTTTCACCGGAACGGGAGCATGACGGCCGGGCGGGGCCTTGGGAAGCCTGCACATCAAGGAGGGGAGGAGACTCGCGCCAAGCTCGCCAAGACCGCCAAGGTTCGTCTCCAGGACGAGCCCCTCTCCTCTCTCTTTGCGGCCTTGGCGAGCTTGGCGCGAAATCCTTTCTTCTTTTGCGGATCAACGCATCGGGTTAGAATCCGCCCCATGCCGTCATTCGACATTGTTTCGGAAATCGACAAGGGAGAAATCGACAACGCGATCACCCAGGCCCGCAAGGAACTGGCCACGCGCTTCGACTTCAAGGGAAGCACCGCCAAGATCGAGATGAACAAGAATGAGATCGATCTCTCCGCCGAAGACGCAGCTCACCTCAAGGGGTTGCTGGAGATCGTCATCAACAAACTGGCCAAGCGGAACATCGACCTCCGTAACGTCGAGCGGAAAGACCCTGCCATCTCGCCTCTCGGTCACGCCACCCAGAAGATCCTGATCCAGCAGGGAATCGAAGGCGACAAAGCCCGGGATATCACCAAGGCAATCAAGGGCATGGGCGGCAAAGTGCAAAGCTCCCTGCAGGATCGCCAGATTCGCGTGACCGGCAAAAAGCGCGACGATCTTCAGGAAGTGATCACCTTCCTGCGGGGACAGGACTTCGGGGTCTTCCTCGCCTTCAAGAACTTCCGGGATTGAGACCCCCACGATGCCTATATGGCGCATGATGAAGCGCGAAACGTCTTGGAGTGCTGCGGTTTTCCGCAGCTTTTCCCACGCCGCTTGCGACTAACGCCGCACCCCCGGCCATGACCCCGCAACCCGGTTATCGCGGCAGAATCGCCCCGTCTCCCACGGGATACCTGCACCTTGGCCATGCCCGGACATTCTGGATCGCGCAGGAACGAGCGCGGGCGGCGGGTGGCACGCTAGTGATGAGGATCGAGGACATCGACGAAGCCCGGTGCAAGCCGGAGTTCCGCGAAGCCATCCTCGAAGATTTACACTGGTTCGGCCTGAAATGGGATGAAGGACCGGACTGCGGCGGCCCTTATGCCCCTTACATCCAGAGCCAGCGGCGCGGCCTTTACCGGGAAGTTCTGGAACATCTCCGGCGCGGCGGTTTCATTTATCCGTGCCGCTGCTCCCGGCGCGATGTACTGACGGCCCTCGGCGCGCCTCATGCGGGCGACGAGGAGCCCAACTACCCGGGAGCCTGCCGCCCGCTGCCCGGCACGCCGCCCGCTCCAAGCCTCGATCTTCCCGATGTCCACTGGCGGTTCCGCGTGCCGCATGGCGAACGCCTTGCCTTTCTCGATGCCGCCCAGGGGCCGCAAACGGCGGTAGCCGGGATTGATTTCGGCGACTTCGTGGTCTGGCGGCGCGACAATGTCCCCGCCTACCAGCTCGCGGTGGTGGCCGATGACGCCGCGATGCGGATCACGGAAGTCGTGCGCGGCGCGGATCTCCTGCTTTCCACCTTTCGGCAGTTATTGCTCTACCGCGCCCTCGGCTGGGAGCCGCCAGCGTTCTACCACGCACCCCTGGTGCTCGATCCCGCCACCGGCGAGCGGCTGGCGAAACGCCACGCCGCGTTGAGCCTACGGCAACTCCGGGCCGAAGGGGCCGACCCCGCGGCTCTCCGCGAGGAAGACTAAGCCTAAAAGCGGTAGTGGAAGGAAAGCTGGCGCAAGAGGCTGAGCCGAGGCAAAGGGCGCAAGGTAGACCGCTCGCGCCGTCGAGCGCGGGATTGATGAAGAGTCGCGTTTGGCGTCCATCCCCGCAGGACGGGTTGCTGGTATTGGAATGCGGCCTTCGTGACGTTACGGAAGCCGATACCCCCGCTCTACGGCGCGAGCGTGCTATCGGTGCTGCCGCACCGCTTGGCTTCTGATCCCCACTGACACCCTGGATTCCGCTGAAAACAGCGAAAAACCAGAGCCTCGACGAAAGTTAAATCGGAGCTAAATCTTGTGCCGAATCCCTCGGATCGACTCCGAGAGCTTGCGCAAGCCCAGCTCCAGCCGGGTCTTGATGGTTCCCAACGGCGTTGAGGTCGCAATCGCGATCTCGCGCTGGCTCATCCCCTGGAAAAACGCCAGTTCGATGGCCTGCTTCTGGAAGGGAGGAAGCGTTTCGATCCTCGCGTTGAGGAAAGACCGCATGTCTTCCAGGTTGATGTCATCCTCGATTCGATTGTGTACCCAGGACTCGGGTTGCCGGTCCACGGTGACCTCAAAACGGTCCTTGGCTCGACAATAAGCCTGCCGTTTGCGAAGGCGGTCGATGGCGCGTCTGCGCGTGAGGGTCACAATCCACCCGAGCGGTTTGCCCTTGTCGGACGAATAGTTTTGGGCCTGCTGCCAGACTTGCAGGAAAACTTCCTGCAAAAGGTCGTCGGCCTCTGCCTCGTCGTGAACGACGCGGATAATCAACGCCTTGAGAATGGAAGAGTAACGGTCATAAAGAGCGGAAAGGGAAGCAGCGTTGCCCCGGGCAATGGATCGCATCAGCGATTCGTCGCTGATCGCCCCCTGCTCGGGGATTTCTGGCACGGGCATCAATGCTTCAGTTTCCGCAAATACATCGTCGAGGGCTTCGGGTTCGGAGAGATCGGCAGTGGTCTGAGACATGGCGGGATCCTTTCGGTTGCGAGAGAGCCTATGGGCTGCGGCGCGCAGCCACAATCGGCGCACCCCCGTTCCCGCCGGGGGGTTAAAGGATGAGGCCCTGCTACCTCTTTTTCCTGAGTCCTTTTTTGCCTGTGAATAACTTTTCAACAACTGGGAATAACCCCTGATCTTGCCTCGCGCCTGCTCCCCTCATAGGTTGCCCTTGTGACGTCACCTGCCAAAATTGCCGCCCCGCCGGACGGTTCCGCCTTCTTTGCGGGGAAACCGCTGGGCGAAATCGAGTGGTTGGGAACGGCCCGCGTCCGGGCGCTTGAGAAATTCGGGATCACGACGGTGCTCGATCTTCTTACGCACCTGCCGCACCGGCATGAAGACCGGCGACAGTTCGACTCCTTCCCCCGCGACGAGAGCCCCAAGGCCGTCTGCGTCTGCGGCATCGTGGCCAAAACCAACTCTCGCTGGTTCGGCGGCGGGCGGAAGATGTTCGACGTGGTGCTCCAGGAAGAGAACGGCCACGCGTTGAGCGGTACGCTCATCTGCCGCTGGTTCAACGCCCATTATGTACAGAAGAAGATCGCCGTCGGACAGAAGCTGATCATTTACGGGAAACCGAAGCGGGTGGGCAAACAGATCGTCATCGATCACCCGGAATTTGAAGAAGTCGATCCGGAAGCGGACGGCCAGCAGGGCGAACACCAAACGCCGCACCTGCGCCGGATCACCCCCATCCACCCGGCCACGGCAGGAATCTCCGCGCGCGACCTGCGCGGCTGGATCTACCGGCTGCTTGCGGAAACCTCCAGCCTGGCCGCCTCCGTGCTGCTCGGCCCTCTCCCTGCCGGGCTGGCGACGATGCGGCACTTCGATGCCCTCCGGGCGATGCATTTCCCCGAAAGCTGGGAGACGCTCAACGCGGCAAAACGGGAGCTGATTCTAGGCGAGTTCTTCGAGATGCAATTGGTCATCGCCTCGCGCCGCGCGGAAGCCACCGCACAGCCCGGGCAGGCCCACTGTGGATCAGGCGCGTTGTTGACGGCCTTCCAGGGGCAGCTTCCCTTCCCGCTCACCGGCGCGCAAAGCCGTGTGATCGATGAGATCCGCCACGATCTCGCCGCTTCCCGCCCCATGAACCGGATGCTGCACGGCGATGTCGGCTCCGGGAAAACCGTCGTGGCCCTCTCCGCCATGCTGCTGGCCGTGGAAGCAGGGGCGCAGGCGGCCCTGATGGCCCCGACCCAGATTCTCGCCGAGCAGCACTACCTCAACTTCAAACGATGGCTGGAGCCGCTGGGCGTCCGGATCGCGCTCCGCACCGGTTCCCGGCAGGAAGAGAGCGCCCCGCTCCCGCTTTTCGGCGGATCGTCGGAAGACGCCGCCCCCCAGATCATCGTCGGCACCCACGCGCTGCTCTATGGCGAAGAGTTCGAGCGGCTCGGCCTCGCGGTGATCGACGAGCAGCACAAATTCGGCGTGCTCCAGCGCGCGGCTTTGTTGCGGGGTGCCGTCGCGCCCGATGTGCTGGTCATGACCGCCACGCCGATCCCGCGGACGCTCACCATGACGCTTTACGGAGACCTCGACGTCTCCATGCTCGACGAGCTTCCCGCCGGGCGCGGCAAAATCGTCACCGCAGCGCGCGACGAATCCAAGCTCCCCGATGCCGTGGCCTTCATCAAGAAGCACCTCGACGTCGGGCGGCAGGCGTATGTCGTCTATCCGCTCATTGATGAATCGGCAAAGACGGAAGCCAAAGCAGCCGCCGCCGAATTCGAGAAATGGCAGAAGCAGTTTGCCCCGCACCGTTGCGAACTGCTGCACGGCCGCGTGGCTCCGGAGGAGAAGGACGCCATCATGGAACGCTTTCGCCGAAATGAAAGCCAGGTGCTCATCGCCACGACCGTGATCGAGGTCGGCATCGACGTGGCCAATGCCAACATCATGTTGATCGAAAACGCCGAGCGCTTCGGGCTTGCCCAGCTGCATCAGCTTCGGGGGCGGATCGGCCGGGGCAGCCATAAATCGTACTGTATCCTCATTCACGCCGCCGACACCCCGGAGGGGCTGGAGAAAATGCAGACGATGGAGGCGACATCCAACGGCTTTGAAATTGCGGAGGCTGATCTCCGCCTGCGCGGCCCCGGCGATTTGCTGGGCACCGCCCAAAGCGGCCTGCCGCCGCTCAAGATCGGAGACCCGATTGCCGACGCGGACCTGATGCGGCTTGCCCGGCAGGCAGCCACGGAACTTTTCGCAACCGATCCCGAATTGGCGGCCCCGGAGAACCGGCGCTTTCGCAGCCTGCTTGCCGCGCGGCGGCAGGTGACGCTGGCGACTTGAAAATGAGCTTTTGGAGATTCCAGCCAAAGTATATCCCTTCTCGCGAATGAAACGGTTCCTCATCTTCGTCGCCCTCGTCATTCTCGCCGTTTTCCTGATCTCCCGCTGGAACCTGCACCGAAGCGTTCCTGAAACGTTCACGCCCGCGCCTTCCCCCCGGATTGATCTGAAGGATGTCCAGGTGCTCGCCGCGCTCGACGAAGCGTATACCCGGCTGGTCGAGGCCGTGATCCCCTCCGTCGTCAGCCTCACCACCTCGCGCAAGATGCAGGAGCAGCAGAGGGTCGACCCATTCGAGTATTTCTTTGGCCGCAGAGGCCGCAAGGTCCCCCGGGAGTTCGTCCAGAACTCGCTCGGCTCCGGCGTGATCGTCTCCAAGGAGGGGCATATCCTGACCAACAACCACGTCGTCGCCAACGTGGACGAAGTCAAAGTGCAGCTCCGCGACGGCCGGGAGTTTCCCGCCAAAATCATCGGCACCGATGAGATCAACGATATCGCCGTGCTCAAAATCAACGCCGAAGGGCTCGTTCCGCTGCCGCTTGGAGATTCGGATCGGGTGAAAGTCGGCTCGATGGTCCTCGCCGTCGGCAACCCGTTCGGCCTGCAGGAGAGTGTTACCCAGGGCATCATCAGCGCCACGGGCCGCCAGGTTTCCGACGAAAGCGGCACCGAATTCTTCCAGACCGACACCGCCATCAACCCCGGCAATTCGGGCGGGCCGCTCGTCAACCTGCGCGGCGAGATCATCGGCATCAACACCGCCATCGGCAACTACTCGGGCAGCGGCACCTGGCAGGGCGTTGGCTTTGCGATTCCTTCCAACACCGTCCGTCGCTCGCTTGAGAGCATCATCAGCACCGGGCGCGTCGTGCGCGGTTATCTGGGAGTGGCGATGCAGGAACTGACCCCTGAAATCGCGGCGCAACTCGGCGTGCCCAATCAACCCGGGGCGCTCATCACCGGCATTGCCCCCGGCTCTCCGGCGGAAAAGGCGGGGCTCAAAGAGGGCGACGTCGTCATCGCCTTCAACGGCAAGGCGATCCATGGCATCCGCGATCTCTTCCGGCAGGTCTCCTCCACGCCGGTTGGAGGGACCGTCGAAATCAAAATCCTGCGTAATAAGAACGAGGAGACCCTCTCCGCCACCATCGAGGAGCAACCCGACGGTTTCCGCTCCTCCGCCTCCCCGCAACCCCGTCAGCAGCAACAAAAGCCTCCACAAGCTCCCCAAGGGGAGCCGGGCCCCGATAACCCGCTCTACGGGCTGGAAACCGGCCCCATCCCGACCGCCCAGCGAAGCGAGCTTCCCGCCAACGTGCACGGCGTCGTAATCACAGCCGTCGACCCCGCCGCTCCCGCCGCGGAAGTCCTGCAACCGGGCGATGTGATCGAAGAAATCGGCGGGCAGCCCGTCGGGAGCCCCGCCGAATTCACACGGCTGGTCCGGTCGATCAAACCGGGACAACGGATTGTCATTTCGATCGCACGAGGGAAATTCCGTTCGTTCGTCGTCATTGGGCCGTAATTGCCTTGGGAACCACCGGGAGAATTGCTCCGCAAGTCTTATCACAGATGATATACGCAAAGGTGCGTACAACCCCGGATGCTAAGAGTGAAATTGGATAAAGCGGATGGTTATCAATAATGGTTAGCCAAATCAAAAATGAGAAGAGGTCATGGTTTATTATTCGATATTCATATTACCCTTGACGGTCTGACTTTTAACAAGCTACACAGCCGTTGATTAGAGAACCGCTAACAAAAACAGCGACCCCCAACACCTTATACTCACGAGTATGTTTCTCTCCACGAACCTCCTGAATCGCAGGTTGCCACTCGCGGCACTTCTTGCATCCTCTGTTCTTTCCTTCGCCCCCGCAAAAGCGGCGATCGATCCTTATGTCGGTGAGACAGCGTTCACAGCACTGCTCCCCGTCGGAGGCTATATTACAGAAGACTTCTCCAGTTTGCCCTCCGGGGAGCAGTCCGGTTTATCGGTGTCTTTTGATAGTTATCCGGGTTCGTCAGTCTCATTTACCGTGAGCACGGTGGAAGCGGAAGGCAATGGCCTCTGGCTGAATGACTCGGATCTGACCGGCGGGCCGTGGCTGGGTACCCTTGCGCAGAACTATTCGCTCACGATCGATTTCGGCACGGGCGTCCTCGGTGTGGGAGCCTTTTTCTCCCTGACCGATATCTCCGACGCCGCCATGGACGGCACTCTTTCAATCTCCATTAACGGCGGTGCGCCAATCGACCTGTTGAGCGTCTCCAGTGGCACGCAGCCATACCTTGGCTGGTGGGCAACCGAGGAAGATCTCATCAGGACCTTGGAGATTTCAACAACCGAGCCTGAGCGATATGTCTCCTTTTCAAAACTGACGGTCGCGCCTGTGCCGGAACCCTCCACGTACGTGATGCTTGGAGGATGCGCGGCAGCGGCCCTTGTCATGATGAAATCCCGCCGCCGTTTGGCAGCGGCCCCGGCAAGTCGTCGCCGCTAGAGCTTTTTCGGTTTATTCTGTCGAAGACGCTCTAGACCTCTCCAGGCCTCCGCAAGCCGCCATCCCGCTGCCGCCGTTTCCAGCGGCGCTGCGCCTGCCTGAGGCTCATTTCATTGGCCCCTCCCTTCAGGGAGGGGTCCTTGCGTTGAGCGGGGTCGTCCTCCCAGCCACACACCTCGCAAATCTCGTAAACGTCAGGCTCAGACAAGACTTCTGAACCGCAGCAGGGACATGGGTAGAGAGTGCTCATTGTCGTTTCCAGTATTGTAACCCTTTGTCGGGGCGAAACATCGTGCGTGGCGCCCCGTTCCTCGCCTGGACGGCAAAGGTATTCGTCGCGGGATCATAAAACAGCCGATCCCCATTGTCGCGGGATTTGAAGAGCGTGCCCGGGGGCGGGCCGCGAAGAAACTGATGAGCCCCCGCGATATACTCTTCGGCGCTCCGATATTCGGGGAACTCCCTGCGATGCTTCCTCCAATGCGCCTCCGCGTTCTCTCGGGCGGACTGACTGCGCGTGGAACTCCAGAGCGGCAGCTCTGATTGCGCCTGCTTCGGGGCGGCCTCCTCGATGGCAGAGGGATTGCCAATGCGCTCCCGTTGCTCCAGGCGCGATTCCACCCTGGTTTCGGGAATGAAACCCCAGATCACACCGAGAATGGCGATGATCAAAAGGATCAGACCGCGTTTTAATTGCATGGACACCAGGTTTCTTAAGGTCCCCGGGAACATCGCCCCAAAAACAAGGGCCGCCAAGCAAAAGCCGCGCCATCGCACCGAACGGTGCGGCAGCACCGGTAGTCCGCTCGCGCCGCCGAGCGCGGGTATCGACTCTCGTGTCTTATCGAAAGCCGCATCCCAACGGAATCAGCACATCCTGCGGGATAGAGCCAAGCGCGTCTCTTCGTCTTTTCCGGCGCTCTCGGCGAGAGCGAACTACCCCTGAGCCCTACAGAAACGAATTTAGGTTTCGGGTTTTGATTTGCGCCCCTGTGCCGGATTGTCGAAGGTAAGGAGGTCATGCCGGGACCTCTCCTTTACGAAAGCCATTGCCATACGCCGCTCTGCAATCACTCCATCGGTGAACCCGAGGAATTCGCGGCGGTGGCCGAGGCGCGCGGACTGGCCGGGCTGATCGTCACCTGCCACTGCCCGCTGCCGGATGGCTTTTCCGCCAGTGTTCGGATGAAGCCGGAGGAGTTCGATCAATATGTGGCGATGGTGGCGCGGGCTCGGGCGGCATTCGCGGGCCGGGTCGATGTGCGTCTGGGGCTGGAAAGCGATTACTATCCCGGGGTGGAGCCATGGCTGGAAAAGCTTCATGCGCGGGAACCGCTCCACCATGTGCTTGGCTCGGTGCATTACCAGGTCGGCGACTATCGACGGCTTTATTTTACGGGAGACGTTTTCGCGTATCAGCAACTCTACTACGATCACCTCGCCCGCTCGGCGGAGTCCGGTCTCTTCGACACGCTGGCCCACCCCGACTTGATCAAAAACGAAGCGCCTGAGGAATGGCACTTCGCGCGCATCCAACCATTCATCGAGCGGGCTCTGGACCGCATCGCCGCGACGGGCGTGGCCATGGAGCTCAACACCAGCGGCCTGAGCAAACTGTTGCCGGAGATGAACCCCGGCATTCCCCAGCTCAAGCTGATGCACGAACGGGGCATCCCCGTGGTGCTCGGCGCGGACGCCCACCTGCCCCAGCGCGTGGCGGATCGCTACGAGGAGGCCTTGCACATCCTGCGCGAGGTCGGCTACCGCGAGATCAGTTTCTTTCTGGATCGCCAGCGGCAGACGGTTCCGATCGAGGCGGCTCTGGCGTCGCTGCGTTCCTAAGGTCCGCAGCCTGTCGGGCTGAAACCCAAACGTAGCGCAAATACAAATCCTCCACCTTCGTCCTCGCCCAAGGAGTTTTACGAAGAAACCGAAGGCTCGACTTGATGCTCGGGTCGAAATTGAAGCACCGGATATTGATCCGCCTCCCCATTTCCTCCCAGCCGTGGAACTCGACCAGGCGCGTCAGCATCATCTCCAGCGTCACGCCGTGAAGTGGATCCTTCGACTCGCTCATCGTCAGGCGGTCGGGTCGGAAGGCGGCGCAGAGGGCTGAGAAGGCTTTGCAGGAGGCTTTGGCGCTCTCACGGGCATAAACTTGGAATAGCTGCCCGGCTGTGCGTTGCCTTGGGAACCTTTGACAGGTTGTCTGCCGCCCGGGGTGCGGGGATGGGCCCCCCTCATACGTTTTTGCATGAGGGACGATAGCGGGCAGATTTCAAGATTGCCATCCGACGTTTTTCAATCTTTCCGCCATCCCTCCGACCGCAGAGGCTGTTTTTGAGGTTTACGCCGTCGTGATCCGGCGTATCCTAGGGGTTTTCATGAGTACCACCAAACCGCGCGTCGTCCTGGGGATGAGCGGCGGCGTCGATTCGTCCGTCGCAGCCTATCTGCTCAAGCAGCAGGGGTACGATGTTGTCGGCGTCACAATGAAAGTCTGGCCGCAGGACTGCATCTCGCGGGCGGAAGACAAATGCTGCGGCCCCTCGGCCATCGCGGACGCGCGTAGCGTGGCGCATTCCATCGGCATCCCCCATTACGTCGTGGACGAAGCGACGGACTTCGAGGCGCTGGTCATCGACTACTTCACCTCCGAGTACAAAGCCGGGCGGACACCGAACCCGTGCGTGATGTGCAACGAGAAGGTCAAGTTCGGCAATCTCTGGGCCAAGGCCCGTTCGCTCGGGGCGGAATATATCGCCACCGGGCACTATGCGATCATCGAGCATTTCGAAAATGCGCCCTCCGTCCTTCGCAAAGGGCGGGACCCGCGTAAAGACCAGTCGTACTTCCTCTTCAGCCTGAGGCAGGAACAGCTCCGCCGCGCGCTCACGCCGCTCGGCGGCATGGAGAAGCCGGAGATCCGCGAGATCGCCCGCCGGCTCGGCCTCAAGGTGGCCGACAAGGTGGATAGCCAGGAAATCTGCTTCGTGCCGGGCAACGACTATAAAGCGTTCCTGCGCCAGCACCTCGACGAAAGCGAATTCCATCGCGGCGGCATCTACGACAAGAACGGCAAGCGCCTTGCGGATCACGAGGGCATCGAGCTTTTCACCATCGGCCAGCGCAAGGGGCTGCCCGGCGGATCGCCTGCACCGCTTTATGTGATCGATATCGACCCTGCCACGCACCGCGTGATTGTCGGCGACGCGGAAGATCTCGTGACCGAGGAGTTCAGCATCGATCATTGCAACTGGCTCGACGGCGAGCCGACCGGCCCTTTCGAAGTGAACGTCAAAATCCGTTACGCCCACCCTGGAGCCGACGCGACCGTTTATCCGGACCCCAGCGGCAATGGCGAAGCCCGCGTTCGCCTCCATGTCCCGCAACGCGCCGTAACACCGGGCCAGGCCGCCGTCTGCTACGGTGAAGGCCAGCGCGTGCTGGGTGGGGGCTGGATCACCCGGCAACAGGCGATCTCCACGACGTCAAGCCAAGCGGTCGGGGCGGCTTAAAGGCAGGGCCGCAGGAGGCACCACCCACGAAAAGAGAGCAATGCTCCCGCTTCTCGTCATCAGCACCTTCCCCGATGCCGACACCGCGCGGCGGATCGTGCGCACCTGCGTGGAAGAACGGCTCGCCGCCTGCGGCAATCTCGTCCCCGGCGTGGAATCTATCTACCGCTGGAAGGACAAAATCGAGACCTCCACCGAAGTGCTCGTCCTCTTCAAAAGCACGGACGAGTGCTATCCGCGCCTCGAAGCGCGTCTTTCCGAGCTACACCCCTACGAAGTCCCCGAAATCGTCACCTTCGTGCCTTCCGGCGGTCTGCCCAAGTATCTGGAGTGGATTGTGGACGAGACCGATTGAACCGAAGAGCCGCTGGAAATTGGCCGGTGGAAGATGGGCAAGGTAGACCGCTCTCGCCGAGAGCGCGGGATCGGTTCGCGAGTCGACGTTTGGCGCCATCCCCGCAGGACGGACTTCTGGTATTGGGACGAGGGCTCATGAAGCCACGAAAGCCGATACCCGCGCTCGACGAGCGTGCTACCGGTGCTGCCGCACCATTACTTCCCCTCCATGCACCCCGTGTTGAACCCGAACCTACTTTTTCACGGCGTTTTGAATCGGCGGCACCGTCTTAAGGTAAGCAAACACGGCGGACGCCTGCTCTTCGCTCAACTGATGGAAGTGCGGCATCGGGTAGCGGAGCGGAGTCCCTTTGGGATGCACTCCCTCGCGGAGCGCACGGATGAAGTCCTGCTCGGTCCATTTGCCGATGCCGGTTTCGGGATCGGGCGTGATGTTGGCCGAGAAAACCGGCTCGCCCGCCAGATCAATCATCGGGTTGCCGCCGCCAAGAAACCCCGGGGTCAACTCCGGCTGCGCGTTGTTGACCATCGCAAAATT
Organism: Chthoniobacteraceae bacterium; assembly: GCA_037190965.1. Lineage (GTDB taxonomy): Bacteria > Verrucomicrobiota > Verrucomicrobiia > Chthoniobacterales > Chthoniobacteraceae > DATMFV01. The sequence goes on along the minus strand of JBBCKI010000071.1, from coordinate 31,152 downwards.
GGCCGAGTGGCAGGCGTAGCAGTCGATCATCCCGGCCACCACATACTTGCCATAAGCAACCTTGTCGGTGAGGGGCGGAGCCACGATCGGCCCTGGCAGCAGCACATCTGGCTTCCACGCAAACTTGCGGAGGGCTTTCCCGAGGAATCCAAATTCCGTCCCCTTGGAAGGCAGGGGGTTGGCGGCAAGCATCGGATCGTCAGACCGCAGGAACGCGATGATCGCCTTCAGATCCTCGTCGGCGGCCTGTACCATGCGAGGCATCCAGGGGGCGAGGAGCCTCCCGTCGGGCCGAACACCGGTGCGCAGAAGCCACGCAAGTTGCCCGTCGCTGTACGAACCGATGCCATGATTGAGGTCCCGCGTGATGTTAGAGCCGTGGGTCACCTTGGCCACAGGCGGCGGGACATCCGGAACGAGAACGCCCGTCGCGCTCCCGGTATCCCGGTTCAGATGGCAATCGAAGCAGCCACGCATTTCCGCGAGGGCTTTGCCGCGCGCGACGAGATCGGGCGTCAGCTCAACCTTGTAGCTCTTGAAGGAATCCGGCAAGGTCGCAAAAGTCGGCGGCGCACCGTACTGAACGACCGCCCCGAGAGCGGCCACGATAAGAGCGACAATCAGGACAACCGCCCCGACTGCCCAAAAAAAGGTGCGAAGGAAGGACCGTTTTTTTCTGCGGGGATGCGAAGTCGTCGCGTCGGTGTGCATAAAGTTGCCTGCCGATGACAGCAACTTTAACGCCCGCCGACAAAAACTTTATTCTCCCCCTCCGGGTTTCAGCTTTTTCCCGATTACCCTAAAAAACGATTACGCCAGATTTTCCGGATTCAGCGCCTGAAGCGCTTTCGGGACGAACCGACCATTCTCGCGGATCAGCTTGCCATCGAAATGGATGGTCCCGCCGCCGTAGTCCTCACGATGGATGGAGACCATATCCCAATGAACCTGCGAGCGGTTGCCGTTCTCGGTCTGCTCGTAGCATTGGCCCGGCGTGAAGTGGAAGGACCCGGCGATCTTTTCGTCAAAGAGAATGTCGCGCATCGGGTGGAGGATGTGCGGGTTGAAGCCGATGGCGAATTCACCGATGTACCGCGCGCCCGCGTCCGAATCGAGAATGTGATTGAGCTTCTCGGTGTTGTTCGCGACGGCGCCAACGATCTTGCCGTCTTTGAACTCGAGCCGGATGTTGTCGAAAGCCACGCCCTGATAAATCGTCGGCGCGTTGTAGGAGATCACCCCCTGCACAGACTTCCGCACCGGCGCGGTAAAGACCTCGCCGTCGGGAATATTGTGCGTGCCGCCGCAGGAAATCGCGGGGATGTTCTTGATCGAAAAGCGGAGATCGGTCCCGGGGCCCTTGATCTCCACGAGGTCGGTCTTGTCCATGAGCGCCTTGAGCGCCTTCATGCCGGGCTGCATCCGCGCGTAGTCGAGCGTGCAGACATCGAAGAAGAAATTCTCGAACTGCTCCGTGCTCATCCCTGCCTGTTGCGCCATCGACGGGGAGGGCCAACGGAGGATGCACCAGCGGGTTTTCTTCACGCGGTGATCGAGCACCGGCTTGATCTTCTTGGAGACCAGCTTCATCCGGTCGCCCGGCACGTCGGCCATCTCGGCGACATTATCCGCGCCCCGAATGGCGATGTAGGCGTCCATCTGCTTCATGCGCGCCAGCTCATGTCTGGCGATGAGGTCGTACTGCTCGGGATCGGCTTCCCGAACCATCTCCCGGGAGATGCGCGCCTGATGAATCTGCACGAATGGAATCGCCCCCAGGCCGCGAACGGCCCGCACGAGGGACACCATCATTTCCGCCGGAATATCAAACCCCTCCAGCAACACCTTGTCGCCCCGCCGGAGCGAAGTTGAAAAACCGGTGAGCAGTTTCGCGAGCTTGTCAAACCGTGGGTCGTGCATGCCTCCACTGTGGATCAGGAAACGGGGGTAGCACAAATGCTAATTGTCGGGCGGTGCAATCACGGCTAAGGAATCACTGATTAAATGGAGCATGACGAAAGCGCAGGCAGTTTGGATGGATTTCCAAGCCGATTTTCCGCAGCCTGTCTGAAGACAGGTGAGGAAAAATCGGGTTGGAAAGCCGCCAAAATGACCAGCTTGCGGCATCGCTCGCTTTAATCAGCGGTTCCTTAAAGATTTTCCCTTCCTTGAATCTCATGCCTGACGCCTTGAAAAAGATTGTTTCCAGCGACGCCCTTGCCCGGGTGCGCGACGAGTTCGCCGCCGAAGGGCGGAAACTGGTGTTCACCAACGGCTGCTTCGACCTGCTTCACGTGGGCCACGTCCGTTATCTCCAAGCCGCGCGGGCGTTGGGGGATGCGCTCGCCGTCGCGGTCAATGGAGACGCCTCCGTCAAGGCGCTCAAGGGGCCGACCCGCCCCGTCAACGGGCAGGACGACCGGGCCGAGGTGCTCGCGGCGCTGGAGTGTGTCGATTTTGTCGTCATTTTCCCCGAAACCTCGGAGACCCGGATGACCGGGCTGATCCGCACCGTTCGCCCGCAGATCTACGCCAAGGGGGGCGATTACACCGCGGAATCGCTTGATCCCGAAGAGCGCGGCGCGTTGGATAAGGCTGGCGCGGAAATCCGCATTCTCCCGCTCGTCCCCGGCCGATCCACCACCAACATCCTGAAATCCGTCTCCTCTCCATGCAAACCGTAAACCCCACCGCACCACTCAAAATCGGGGTGCTCGGCTCCGGAAAGGGCTCCAACTTTGCCGCCATCGCGGATGCCATCGACGCGGGCCGGGTCAACGCGGAAGTCCGCATTGTCCTTTCCGATTTTGAAGACGCGGGAATTCTCGACCTTGCCCGATCCCTGAAGATTCGCGCCGAGTTCGTGTCTCCTGGCCGCTTCCGCACCAAGCTTGAGCCCGAGGCGGAAGCGCGAATCGTGGCGCTGCTTCAGGAAGCCGGGGTCGAGCTTGTCGTGCTCGCCGGCTACATGCGGATGGTCAAGGCACCGCTGCTGGAAGCGTTTCCGCAGCGCATCATCAACATCCACCCCTCCCTCCTACCCGCTTACCCGGGGCTTGCGGCCTGGAAGCAGGCGTTGGAATCCGGGGCTACCGTGACAGGATGTACCGTCCACTATGTCGACAGCGGCATGGATACCGGCCCGATCATCGAGCAGCGCGAGGTCCCCGTCCTTCCCGAGGACACCGTCGAAAGCCTGCACGCGCGCATCCAGGCTGCAGAACACGCGCTCTACCCGGCCGTGGTCGCGAGGATCGCGGATAGCCGTAGCTGATCTTGGTAGTCCGCTCGCGCCGTCGAGCGCGGGTATCGGCTCCTTTGGCTTCATCCAGGTTGCATCCAACAATCAGCAGCCCGTCCTGCGGGGATGGGCGTCAAACGCGCCTCCTTGTCAGTTCCCGCGCTCGACGGCGCGAGCGGACTACCGGTGCTACCGCACCTTTTCTTCTTTCCGGTTTCCGGTTTCCAAAGGATGGAATCGGGAGTAACATCCCCCTCTCTTCATGTTCCAGATCGTCTTCAACGAAATCAGCGCGGCCGAGATGTCCGCGCTGCCGACCGAGCTTCAACTCGATCTTCTTGCGGAATTCCAGATCCTGCCCGAAGACCTCGACAGGCTCGACCCGGAGCGGTTTGGCAAGATGGCGCGAGACGGCAAGGCGCTCTACCGCTACCGCGCGCGGGATTACCGCATCTATTTCGAAAAGGCAACGGAGGGGATCACCATCCACCGGGTGCTCCACAAGAACACGATCCGCGACTTTCTCTTCCGCTCCAAGCTGCCGATGGTGGAAGAGGACCGCTCCCTTGAGGAAAAGCCGGGATTCTGGCAGCTCATCCGGGAGGGCGAGCAGGCTCGGAAACAATGAGCCGAAGGCAAATCGTCCTGATCGCGCTCGCGGTCATCGTGGCTCACGCGGCGCTCTTCTGGCTGCTGAGCGGGACGAGGCCGCTGCCCAAGATCCCCCCCGTTTCCCGCCCGAACTTCTTCGCAAGGGAAGCCCGGTGGGAGGACAAGGAGACAGGCGAACGCTACATCATTCGTGAGTTTGAGGTGAGCACCAAGCTCGCGATGCCCGATGCGCTGATGGAACGGCGAGATTCCGACGCCGCGCGCACGATCTCCACAGTACCACCATCTCCCCCCATCAACCAGACCATCCCATGAGCAATTCCGGCGTTTTCGATTCCATTCTCAAGAACGAGGCGGCGAGACAGGAAGCCTTTCCGGTCTGCCGCCGCAAAATCTTCATGGGCCACGCGGGCGTTACCGTTCTGCCGCGCGCCGTGGCCGACGCGGTGGTCGATTACACCCGGCGCTCCAGCGAAGACCATCAGGAGTTCGGCCCGGTGTTGCGCGACTTTCAGCGCACCCGCGCCATCGCCGCGAAGTTTATCGGCGGGCATTCCGACGAAATCGCGTTGCTGGGCCCGACCTCGCTCGGTTTGAGCCTCTTCGCCAACGGCCTCTCATGGGCTCCCGGCGATGAAGTCGTTTGTTACGCCGAGGACTACCCGGCCAACGTCTACCCATGGATCGACCTTCGCCGGCTCGGTGTCGTGGTCCGCTACCTGAAACCGGAAGCCCCCGGGGCGATTACTCCGGAGCTGGTCGCTGCCGCGCTCACCCCGCGCACCCGGCTGGTCGCGCTCGCCTCGTGCCATTTCCTGACCGGCTACCGGATCGACGTGGACGCCATCGGCCGCCTGCTCAAAGAGCGCGGCGTGCTGTTTTCGCTCGATGCCATCCAGACCCTCGGCGCGTTTCCGCTCTCGGTGGAACACGTCGATTTCCTGAGCGCGGACGCCCACAAGTGGATGCTCGGGCCGATGGCCATCGGGATCGTTTTTGTCCGCAAGGAGCATTTCCCTCTGTTGCGCCCGACTTTGTTGGGCGCGTGGAATGTCATTTCGCCCAACTTCATCGCACAGGATGAAATCCGCCTTCCCGACACGGCGGTCCGCTACGAACCGGGGGTCCTCAACGCCTCGGGCTGCTATGGAATGCGGGCGGCGCTGGAGTTGATCGACAGCTACGGCATCGAGAATGTCGGGGCCCGGCTATTGGAGTTGAAAGCGCATCTTGTCGGCGCGCTCCGCCCCCTCGGCTTCGAGTTCTACGGCCCCACCGACGGCCCCAACGCCTCCGGGATCACGACCTTCCATCATCCCCGCGCGTCCATGGCGGATCTTTTCCGGAAGCTGGAGGAAAATCAGATCGTCGCATCGCTCCGCCACAATCGCGAAGGGCGCGAGCTGATCCGCCTGAGCCCGCATTTCTACAACACCGTGGAAGAGATCGACCGGGTGGTGGAAATACTCAGACCTTGAAGCCGGACCGGTTTCTCTTCCTCCCGCTGTTGACACAAACCTTCCGGCAGGTGACAAAAAAGTGGTGCGCGAAGAGAAGCCTGATTATCTCGGGGTCGGATTTCAAAAGATCGACCGCGACCTTTGTTTTTTGATGGATTGCCTGGCCGAGGTGCTTGAAAGCCTCGGTCACGGCGAAATGGCGGCGTTTCTGCCTTGGCGGGGTACACCTCCGCCCGAGGGGAAGGTGCCCGCGCGGGTGGGGCTAGTCTATTCCATCGCGTTCCAGCTTCTCAACATGGCGGAAGAACTGGCTGCTGCCGATATGCGCTCGCTGCGCGAACGCGCCGAGGGGTTGGCCGCCGAGCACGGGCTCTGGGGACGGCAACTGGCACGACTGAAGGAGAGCGGGTTCACCCCGGCGCAGATCGCCGACACGCTGGCCCGCGTGCGCGTGGAACCGGTGCTCACGGCGCACCCCACGGAGGCCAAACGGCTTGCGGTGCTCGAACAACACCGGGTTCTCTTCAGCCTCATCGAAGCGCGCGAAAACCCCGGGCTCACTCCGTCGGAAGCGGCGTCCCTGCGCGAGAAGACCGTCGCCACGCTGGAAAGGCTTTGGCGCACCGGCGAAATCCTCACCCACAAGCCGCAGGTCTCCGATGAGTTGCGCAACGTCATGCATTATCTGCGCGACGTTTTCCCCACGGTTCTGCCGAAGCTCGACGAACGGCTCCGCTTTGCTTGGGCCAACGCAGGGTTCGACCCCGAGATCCTTCGCGGCAAGTACCCGCAAATTCGCTTTGGCAACTGGGTGGGCGGCGACCGCGACGGGCATCCTCTGGTGACTCCGGAAGTCACTGCCGAGACTCTCAATTCCCTGCGTGTCAATGCGCTGCTCATGCTGCACCGGCAGCTCGGGGCGCTTTCGGAAAAGATGAGCCTCTCCGCCTGGGTGCAACTCCCTCCGGCCTCGCTTCGCGAAGGGCGCGAGCGGCTGATTGCCGAACTCGGCGATCGCGCCCGCCCCGTGCTCGCGATGCACGGGGATGAACCGTGGCGGCAATTTGTGAACCTGATGCAGGCCCGGCTGCCGCTGGAGATCGAGGCGGGAGAAGGCGCGCACGAACGCGAAACGGGGTACCGTTTTTCACGGGAGCTTGCCGCCGATCTTCAACTGCTCGATGCCTCGCTACGCGAGGTCGGCGCGGCGCGGCTGGCCGACGGCGACGTGCAACCGGTCCTGCGCGCGGTGGAGCTTTTCGGCTTTCACCTCGCGCAACTCGACATCCGGCAGAACTCGGCGTTCCACGATCAGGCGCTCTCGCAGCTTTTGACCGCCGCCGGCATCGACGGCAGCCAATTTGCCGACTGGCCCGAAGCGGAGCGGCTCCGGTTCCTGGAACGCGAGTTGCAATCGCCCCGCCCCTTCCTGCACTCCGGGGTTTCGGCGGGGAAGGAAGCGGACACGGTGCTGCGCTGCTTCCGCGTGCTGGCCGCCCAGATCGAGCGCAACGGGACGGCGGGCGTCGGCGCGTTGATCGTGAGCATGACCCGGCAGCTCTCCGATCTGCTGGTGGTCTACATTCTGGCCCGCGAAGCCGGGCTGACGCGCCAGACTCCCGAGGGGCCCGCGTGCATGCTCCCGGTGGTGCCGCTCTTCGAAACCGTCTCCGACCTTCAGCTTGCGCCGCGCGTTTTGCGCCGCTTTATCGAACACCCGATGACCCGCCGAAGCCTTCGCTGGCAGGCGCGGCTGGCCACGGAAATCGCAGGCCATCCTGCAAGGTCTATGGGAGCCAACGGAGAGGACCGGCTCGTGCAGCAGGTGATGATCGGCTACAGCGATTCCAACAAGGATGCCGGGATTCTCGCCTGCCAATGGGGGCTGCAAAAAGCGCAGACCGCCCTTGCGCAGATCGGGCGGGACAACGGCATCGTGATCCGCTGCTTCCACGGGCGCGGCGGCACGGTAAGCCGGGGCGCGGGCCCCACGGACCGCTTCCTGGAAGCGCTCCCGCATGCTTCGCTGGCCGGTGAGATCCGCGTGACCGAACAAGGCGAAACCATTGCCCAGAAGTTCGCAAACTTCGAGACCGCCTCCTACAACCTCGAACTGCTGGTGGCCGGGGTCAGCGCCACCACGCTGCGCCATGAAGTTTCGCCGCCTCCCGCGCACGGGCTGGAACCGGTAATGGAGCGCCTCGCGGAGACTAGCTACAAGGCGTACCGCTCGCTGCTGGAAGCTGACGGGTTCATGACTTTCTACCGCCAGGCCACCCCCATCGACGCGCTGGAACACAGCCGCATCGGCTCCCGCCCCGCGCGGCGCACCGGCCAACCGACGTTGCAGGATCTCCGCGCGATTCCATGGGTCTTCTCGTGGAACCAGGCGCGGTTTTATGTGCCGGGCTGGTTTGGGGTCGGCTCCGCGTTGCTGGAGCTGGAAGCCGCCGCGCCGGAAGATTTCGCGCGTCTGGCCGAGGGGATGAAGACGTGGCCGTTTTTGAGCTATCTCTTCACGAACGTCGAATCGAGTCTCAGCAGCACCGAGCCGACCCTCATGCGCGCCTATGCGTCGCTGGTGGAAGACGAAGCGGTGCGCGAGCGGGTGTTCGGCCTGATCTTCAGCGAATGGGAGAAGACGCGAACCGCTCTGGAAAGACTCAGCGGCCGCCCATTGACGGCCCGCCGCCCGAAGATGCTCAAGACGCTGCAGCTCCGTGCCGAAGCGCTCCGTGTCTTGCATGAACAGGAGATCGAACTCCTCCGCAAGTGGCGGCGGCTGCATGCCGAGGGCGACGAGCAGGGCGCGGACGCCATGCTCCCCGAACTGCTCCTCTCCATCAACGCCATTGCCAGCGGGTTGAGGACGACCGGTTAGGCCAGTGAACCGGCGCAAAAGGCTGAGTTGATACAAAAAAGAAGCATGGTGCGGCAGCACCGGTAGCCCGCTCGCGCCGTCGAGCGCAGGGTTCGCCTCCCATGGCTTCGTAAGGGCTACATCCCAATACCAACAGTCCGTCCTGCGCGGATGGGCGCAAGACCGACTCCACACCGATCCCGCGCTCGCGGCGCGAGCGGTCTACCTGGCCTCTTTCCGGCACTCGATCACGCAAAGCGAGTTTCAAAACCAATAATGCAAATAGATTGCAATTATATTTGACATGCAAGTCGATTGCATTTTCTATCGCGCTGAAACGGCGATCTTCGTCACCGTTCTCAACGATCGAAAAAACCTTAGTCTATGAAACTCACCCTCGATTCACGAAAAGTTCGAACCTTGGCGGCCTCGGTCCTGGTAGGGGCTTTCACCCTCATGACTGCCGCTTCCAATGCAGTCGCACAAAGCAGCTATTCCCTCGGCCATGCCGACATAGGGATTGGTTATGAGGATGGCGAATTGATCCCTCACTGGCATGTTGGCCTCGGGGCTAAAGTGGATGGGCAGACGCCGCCTCCGCAGTCGGAATATGCACCGGAAGACCTTGTAGCTATTGTTCCCAATCTGCCACAGGCTCGTCCTGCCTCCGCTTCTTTTGATCCGACCGGAGTGCCCGTGCTGGGTGTCGCTGCCGGAGAGAGTATCTGGGTTCTCCCTAAAAGCGGAGCTACTGCCGCCGGAAAGCCGGATCTTGGATTGGGAGCGGAGGAAATCGGACTAGGCGAGTGGCTTGGTGATACCATCGTTATCACATTGAAGAGCTGGACCGGACCCGGTCATTTCGCTCTCTACAATTCAAACGCGGGTGGCTCTCAACTCACGGATCTTCTCTTCTCCACCTATGCTCCTTCTTTGACTTTGGGGGCGACTTACCCTGACGAGGGCGACGGCGGACCATGGGGTGAAAATTCCTACGGACTCTACGCCGGCGGTCACGAACACTACAATTGGGCGTTTACCGCTCCGGGGTATTATGAGCTGACGCTCGAATTCAGCGGAACTCATCTCGTCGATGGAGAAAAGACCGCGATGGGCACCTTTGGTTTTCATGTGATTCCCGAGCCTTCCTCGGTGGCGCTTATCGGTGTGGCCGTGGGTGGGGTGCTGGTTTCCCGCATCAGGCGGCGGCCAGCTCGCTAGTGATGCCTCGCGCCTCCACGGCCTGAAAAGGGTCGTGGAGGTCCATTTTTAAGCATTGTCACTTGTCGTGTTTTCACAGGAAAAGAGGCGTGGTTTCAGCTTGCTGGAGGTCATGCTGGCCTGCGGGATCATCGCTGTTTTGGCGGGATTGATTCTGAGTGTCATCTCGCACAGCATGATGACTTCGAATCGGGCGGCCTGCTTGTCAAACATGCGCCAGATCGGCATGGCATTGTCTCTCTACGCCTGCGATCACGACGGCTGCCTTCCCCCGACGAGCCACACAACGGGCATTCGCTATATCGGAGAAAGCTGGATCTATCTTCTTTCCGACTACCTGGGCAACCTTGACAGCGTCAGGGTTTGCCCGGCCGACGAAAGTGAACGGAAGCAATACATCCTGAAGCAAAAGGCGACGAGTTATGTGCTCAACAATCTCGTCTTCGATGATCCCGCCTTCAACCGTTTGTCCAACCTGCCGGTCCCATCAGCGACTCTTTCCATGTTTATTCTCTCGGCAGATAAGAAAAAGCCCGGCCCCGCGCATGATCATACCCACTCTGATGGCTGGCTAACATGGTATGCTTTTCTCGACGACACCGAGCCGGACCGGCATCGCACGGGCGTGAGGGCAGCGGATCGGCTCAAAGGCTCTGCAAACTATCTCTATATGGACGGGCATGTGGAAAACATCTCCGCCGCGTCCATGAAAAAAATCTTCGACAAAGGGATCAACCCTGCGGCGATCCCTGCCAATATTCCTTAAGCCATGAATTCTGCTCCCTCGGCACCGGCCTTGAAACTTAACGCGCGCCTTCCTGTAACGGTCCTTTCCGGATTTCTCGGGGCGGGGAAAACGACGTTGCTCAACCACATCCTGGCAAATCGTGAAGGCAAGCGAGTTGCAGTAATCGTCAACGACATGAGCGAAGTGAACATCGACGCCTCCCTAGTCCGCAACGGCGACTCCCGCCTCAGCCGGACGGAGGAAAAACTCGTTGAACTGAGCAATGGATGCATCTGCTGCACCCTTCGTGACGACCTGCTGAAAGAGGTCTCCAGGTTGGCATCGGAGGGCCGTTTTGACTACCTCCTCATCGAATCCACCGGAATTTCAGAGCCGCTCCCCGTTGCGCAGACCTTCACCTTTTTGGATGAGGAAGGCCGGGGACTCAACGACCTGGCCCGTCTGGATACCATGGTGACGGTCGTGGATGCATCCAGCTTTCTGGCCTATTTTCAATCGACCGATCTGCTATCGGAAATCGAACTGGCAGCAGGCGAGGGTGACGAACGTTCTTTGGCGGATTTGCTGATCAGTCAGATCGAGTTCGCCAACGTCATCGTGATCAACAAGGCGGATCTCGCAAAACCGGAACGGCTATCCGATCTCATGATGATCTTGCAGAAGCTGAACCCGGGAGCGCGCGTCATCCCCTGCATTCGGGGTCGTGTCGAGCTGAGCCGACTTCTCGATACGGGTCTTTTCGATATGGAAGAAGCGCAGGCTTCGGCAGGATGGCTCAAAGAGCTGGCCGGAACACACACCCCGGAAACGGAAGAATACGGGATTTCGAGCTTCGTGTTTCGCGGCCGCCGACCGTTTCATCCCGAGCGCTTTTGGAATTTCATGAACGAGGAGTGGCCCGGGTTGCTTCGTTCGAAAGGGTTTTTCTGGCTGGCCACACGGCATGACATCATTGGGCAATGGTCGCAGGCCGGGGGTACGGCAGAGCATCGACCGGTGGGATTCTGGTGGGCGACGACCCCACGCGATTGCTGGCCGGAGGATGAAGCCATGCTTGAAAGCATCGAAAGGGAATGGCTGGAGCCTTTCGGGGACCGGCGCCAGGAGCTGGTGTTTATCGGTCAGAATCTCCCGAAGAAAGCGATGCTGGATCGGTTGAACGAATGCCTTCTGACGGATCAGGAAATGGTATCAGGGCCGACGCTTTGGCCTGAGCGGTTCGTCGATCCCTTTCCGGCATGGCTGGAGGCGGAGTAAAAGGCCGCGGGCGACGCCTCAAAGGGGGTTGATCCTTAAATTCGGCGATGTCATAGTTGCCGGAGAGTGAAGCCGAACAAAACAGCAGCCGCGAAAGCCGAGAGGCTGGCGTGGGCCTTTCAGTATTGCCACGACAAAGGTCTGCGAAAGACCCGGGCGCGCGATGCATTGCTGGGGTTTTTGGCGCAATCCGGGCCGGTTAACTGGAGGACGTTGAGCGATTCCTCCCCTTTGAATGAGCTTTGCAACCCGAGCACGGTTTTCCGGCTTCTGGTCAAATTGGAGGAGATCGGATTGGTCCGCCGAATCACGGTTCGGGAGAAGCCGCCGTTCTTCACGATGGGAATGCCGGGAGAGCAGCACAATGATTACGTCGTCTGCACGGAATGCGCGACGGTCCAAAATCTGCAAATCACTTGCCCGGGAGCCCGGTTGGAACGCCAGTTGGAAGAAGAATACGGATTTCGCGGGCTCCATCACGAATTCGCCTTTTACGGCGTTTGCAAAGATTGCACCAAGCCCGCTTAGTCAATTAACCGGAGAAGCACGACGAACCCGATCAGACCCACCGGCAGCAGCAGCGGCAGGGCGATGAAGGTTCCGGCAAAGATGCCGAGGGCGATAAGCATGTAGGCGGCGACGGCGGCGACGCCCAGCGTGACGGTGGCGAGCCTGCTTTTCCGCGAGGCATACCAGGCCAGGGCGATTCCCGCGGCGATAATGCATGCTTCGCCGTAAACCGGGATGCGCCGGATGAACGCCTGCTGCTGGATCGTCGCGATCGATTGCGCAAAGAACTCCCCGCGTGAACCGGAGCGATTGGCAAAGTGAAGCATGCGCGAAGCGCCATCATTGCGCGCGACGAGAGCGAACGAGCCCTTGATGCGCGGGGCCGCTCCCGCTGTAGGCTTCTGATCCTGTGCGGCGGCCAGTATCAGATCGCCCACGGAAAGCCGCGTGATCGGGATGCCGAAATCAACGGCAAAAGTTCCCCGCGCGTCAATCGGGATACGAACGGCCTCTCCCAGCGCCACATATCCCCCCGGGACGACCGTGACTTCATCGGGCGTCACCCCGTACCAGAGCATCGCCGCCTGCAACACGAAGGACGGCACGACGTGTCCATAATAGCGAAAGACCAGCGGCACTCTCTGAAGGGTTTCACCGCGCCCTGGAAGATTCTCAAAGCCGAGCGCGCCAGCCAGGCGCAATTCTTCCACCGGACGCTGCGCGACGGCATTGTACTCGGGCAAAGCGCCGGTCTCGCCCTTCACATGCGGGAGCAGGGGGATCTCCTGCAGCGGCGGGAGGAGGGTGCTCGAAACTCCCAGATCCGCTCCAAGCAATAGCTTTGGAACCCTCAGGAGCTGGTGATGAAGAAGCGTGATCTGCTCGGTTTTGGCGGCCTCCCACGAAAGCACCGGCTCCAGCGCCAGCACGGCAGGCTCGAAGGAGAGGGCGGCACTGACGGCTAACGAGAAGTCGAACGGGCTCCATGGCCACGGGGTGGCGCTCAAATCATCATCGGTGATCTCCAACAGCACGAGCGGCGCGCGGCTCGGCTCCCGTTTGGCGTTGGTGTTCAGCCAGGAGGCGAAGCTGTTTTCCACCGAGGCAAGCGGCTCGATGCGCGATTCCCGCATCAGGACGAGTCCCGCGATCAGGACGAGAAATAGAAACTGCCGGGTGCGCATGACGGCGAGAGCCTACCGTTTCGGCGGTAGGACGGGAAAGCCGGAAAAGAGCGGGGTTTACGAAACGTGTGTTCGGTTTTGCCAGGCCGGGTGCGCGGCGATCTTTGCCAGCGCCTGGGTCAGCAGACTCTTGCCCGGCTCCATCCGATGCCACGGCGACGCGCCGCTCGGGTGGGGCAGCGGCACGAGATCGAACTCCACCCCGGCGCGCCGGCTGCGGAATATCTTGCCGATCATCTCGGTCAACGGCTGGGCAGGGAGAAACTCGGCGATGGCCAGTTTGCCGACGGGGAGAACCAGCTCGGGCCGCAAAATTTCGATCTCCGCGTCGAGCCACGAAGCGCATTGCCTGATCTCGCCTGGCGTGGGAACGCGGTCGCCCCCCTGGGCCGTCTTCCCGGGAAAACAGCGGCAGACCGCCGCCATGTAAACCGAGGCGCGAAAATCGGCCTCCGCAACGCCGCATTGCTCCGAAAACCAGCGGAAGAGGGTCTTGCCCGCCGTCCATGCAAAGGGACGCCCGAGGACCGGCTCCTTCACGCCGGGAGCCTGCCCGACGAGGAGCACCCTGCTAAAAACGGGGCCGCCGGAAACCACCGGCTTGTGCATCTTCGGGCAGCGATCGCAGGCGCGCAATGCCGCAACATGGCGCTCCAATTCCGACTCGCGAGTCTTCTGCGACGAACGGGATGGCACGCGCGTTTTCACAAGCCGCCCAGTTTTGTGCCCGGCACGACGGGATGACCCAACAGGAAATCCCCCGCGGCCATACGTCGTTTGCCTTCAAGTTGCACCTCGCGCAGAAGCACCGCGCCCTCCCCCGCGGCGACAAGAAGCCCGCGCCGGTCGGCCCGCAGGACGACACCCGGTTCGCTCGCACCTTCGGCGTGACGACGCTCCTGAATCACGGAGAAAACCTTGAGTTTGCGCGCCGGCTGATCGCCCGATGCCGGAATCGAAGTCGAGGCTGCGGGCCACGGGTTCATGGCGCGGACACGCCGGTCAATGGCTCCGCACGACGCGAGCCAGTTGATAACCCCGCTTTCGCGGGAGAGCTTGGCCGCGTAAGTGGCGGCGGCGTTATCCTGAGGGATGCGAGGCGCGGTTCCAGCCGCCAGTTGCGCCAGTGCCTTTTCAAGGGCGGCGGGAGAGATCAGGGCAAGGCGATCATGCAGCGACCCGCCGGTCTCACGCCGCCGGATCGGGAGCGACTGCATCAGGAGTACGTCGCCGGTGTCGAGCCCTTCATCCATCCACATCACGGCGATGCCGGTTTCGCGCTCCCCCGCTTCGAGGGCGGCCTGGATGGGCGCGGCCCCACGGTACTTCGGCAGGAGGGAGGCGTGGAGATTGAGGCAGGCCAGCGTCGGGATTTCGAGCACCGCCTTCGGCAGAATCTGGCCATAGGCCATCACGACGATCACCTCGGGCTTGAGCGCCGAGAGTTCCGCGATGGCTTGCGGATCCCGCATGCGGCGCGGCTGAAGCACGGGGATGCCGTGATCGAGCGCGAACGCCTTGGTGGGCGGGGGCGTCAGCGTCATCTTGCGCCCCGCCGGTTTATCGGGTTGCGCGACAACGGCAAGAAGCTCCTGTTCCCGCTGGAGCCATTGCAACGCAGGAATGCCAATCTCGCCGCTGCCGATGAAAACGATCCGCACAGGTTACGAATTTTGAAAGATTAGTACGTTTAAGAAAAGGTCCTGCAAGCCCGAGTTATTGAGAAGAAGAAATAGAGGGCCTTTGGCCAAAAGCGGCGTCGTGGAACTCCGCCCTCCCTCTACCGCGCGGCAAGCGCGCGTGGGTGAAAGCCTCTTGATAAACCGGAGCGAAATACCCGCCAACGGAGGGCGGAGCTCCGCGACGCCGTACTCCTTGCAGCCGAAGCCTCACTTTTTTCAATTCGCAGACACAGCCTAATTCAAAACCGCTCTAATCGCCTTGCTCGTCCTGGACGATGGCTCGGATAATCTCCCCGAGCACGGCGACCGGCGACTGCGAGGCGTCAATGCACTGGGTCAATGCCGGGCCGTAAAAGTCGAGGAGAGGTTTCGACTCTTTCTCGTAAGTCTCAAGGCGATGCCGGATCACGGCGTCATTGGCGTCGTCGAGCCGGTTGTCCTTGAGCGCGCGCTTCTTCAAGCGCGTCACGAGCGCATCGCGGTCGGGGCAGGAAAGATGGAAAACGCGCTTAACGTCGATGATCTTCGACATCAGCTCCGCCTGCCGGACGTTGCGCGGGATCCCGTCGAGGATCAGCGCGTCAAGCTCGGGCTTGAAGGTGTGCGCGGTCACGCAATCGTTGATGCGGACCTGCCAGAGCTTGAGGGTGATTTCATCGGGCACCAGTTCGCCCCGGCTGGAGTAGCGCAGGAAGGCCTGACCGAGTTCCGTGCGGGTATCGATGGAGCGGAAAACGTCACCACAGGCACAATGGAAAAAACGCGGGATCGTGCCGAGTGTTTTCCCTTGGGTGCCCTTGCCGCTGCCCGGTGCACCAAAAATGAGATAGGTTCTGTAACGTTCCATGGTTCAGAGAGGTAACAGGAAAGACGGGGTTAGGGCTTTGGATCTTTCGGAAAGAGGTATTAAAGCTCCGACCTCTGTTTCGGGCAACCGATTTCTCGGAAACTATCAATTTTTTTGATAATAGCGTCAGAATTACCCGAGACAGCCCTATGCGGCTGGCTTGCGGACAACAACGGCCACATTATCACTGAAATACTGGCCTCTAAGCAGACCGAAGCTGACGTCCTGCCACTTGGTGCCGGGAAACTTCGGGATTCCGCCACTATCAGTGAAGCAGAGATCGAGTACCTCGAAGTTCGTCTCCTTCGAGATTCGCATTAAATCGAGGATGGTCAGCGCCGTGATATGCGCGGGATAGGACGCCCCCAGGAAAGCCGAAAAATGCCCTGCAAAAATGAGGGTGGCGAAGGAGCGGATCGAGTTCTGGTTTGGCGTGGTGATGATCGCGATGCCGCCGGGTTTCAAGAGTCGATGGATGTTCCTGAATGTCGCCCGGGGATTTTCAAGATGTTCGATGACCTCTGTGGAGACCACGACATCGAACTCCTTTTCCATGAAAAATTCAGAGTTCAGATCCTGGGCGAACCATTCGATCGATTCCGAAAGGTTCTCCGGGCGGCTCAGGATGTCGACTCCCGCCATTTCCGAATAGGCGGCCAGAGCGGCAATCTCCCGCAACAAATCGCCGACACCGGCACCATAGTCCAGAAAGCTCCCGCACGGTTGATGCCTGGCGAGCAATCGAAGAGCCATCGCCCTGATCGGCTCACTGGAAATGCCCTTCGATGCAATTGCTGCGTCCAACCGTTGTCTGGCAAGGTTCATACTCTTGAATTGCGATTCAACGTTGCTCACAATCGATCCACAAAGTCAAACTGCCAGCCAGGGTGAGATTGAGCAATCCTCGCCAACGGCATCAGAACCGCCTGCGGGGAAAGCTGAGCCAGGTCCCCTTCGGGGGCGCGGACCACTTCAACATGTTTCCCGGCGGGAGCCCAGATGGCGGGATCAGTGGGGCCGAACAGGAGAATCGACGGGGTTCGAACGGCGGCCGCAAGATGCGAAATACCGCTATCATGCCCGATGAAGGCGGCGCACTGCTCCAGCACGGCGGCGAGACGCGGTAGGGAGAGATCCCACGCCAAAAGCTCTCCTGCTTCGGATTTCGGGCCGAGAGTGGCGATCTGCTCAGCGTCGGCTTCACCCCCTACGAACAGAAGCGCCGGGGAGCCCAGGGCGTTCGGTTGACGAAGAGAACCGAGAAGGTTTTGCCAATGCTCCAGCGGCCAACGCTTTTGCCTGCCGCCGCTGCCCGGGTGGATCGCGATCAGAGGACGGTTCGGGTAAAGACGGCGGAATTCCCGCAAAAAATCGGAGGCGAAAGCGCGATCGTCCGCGCTGGGATGGACGACGGCTTCCTCCCCTGCCACCCCATCCTCCGGAAAAAGAGCGAGTCGCTCCAAGGGGCGGGCAAGCTGGCGCGCCGCGTGCGCGGCCCCTGGGGCGATATCGATCCGGGAATAGCCGCTGATGAGATTCTCGACACCAGCGCGGCGAAGATTCCCTTCAAAGAAACCGTCCGGGTCATAAAGATAGCTGATGACCTGATCAAACTCGGCAAAGTAGTCGACCAAGTCGTCCGGCAAGGCCCCGCCGGGAATGAAAAATGAGGCGAGACCGGCGTACTCGATGGAACGGGTGGCCCGCGCGTAGTAACGCCCCTCGGCAAGGGAGACGATATGCTTGTACCCGAGGATTTCCACGGGTGTCTCCGGGAAGGCTTCGCGGAGGAGCCGGATGGCGGGAAGCGTCAGGATGAAATCCCCAATCGCTCCGCCTCGAATGACGAGAATGCCGCCCATCGGAAAATTTTGGAGGCGGTCTTATGAAAACCCGCAGAAGGCCTTTACCGGGAGGGAACGCCGCCCGGCAATCTCTTTTATTCCCTTCTACTGGGTGTTCATCATCCCGCCCAGAGGGCCGCCGCCTTCCCAGCGCTCCGGCCGGTTCCAAGGGATGCTGGAAACCCGATCTTCGGAGGCGGGCTCTGTGGTCGCGCAACCCGAAAGGAGACCAGTGCCGAGGACGGCGGACAGGAGGAGAAGGCAGGAGCGGAACCTCATGAGACGAAAGCCTAGGAGCCGCTGAAGATCACGACATCGCCGGGCCGGACGAAGGAGCCCTTCGGGGCGGAACCGGGAACGATGTTGGCGATAGAGGTGGCGGGATCCACCGAAGTCACGCGCAGCTTGGCGACGAGCGTGGTCCCGCGCTTGACGAGGAGGGTGGAGTTGGGCGCGACGCCCTGGCGATCACCGATGCTCAGAACGACAAAGTTCCAGTTGGTATCAACGGCGAGGATTTTGCCTTCGAGGCCCGGGGCATTCAGGCCCTTGATACGGCGTTCTTTTTCTTCCTCGAGAGAGGCGGCACGCTGTTCGGCCTCCTTGCTCTTGCTTTCCAGCGAGCGCGCAACCTGCTGCTGTTCTTCCAGCTTGGTCTGCGCTTCCTTGAGTTTGGTTTCCAGATCGGCCAGATCCGTGGAAGGAGTTTCCTGAGTTTGAGCGGCCGCCTCCACTTTGGCTTTCAGCTCTGCCAGCTCGGTGTCCTTTGCCGCGATCTGCTGATTGACTGCCGCGAGATCGCTCTTGGCTTTTTCGGCATCGGCCTTGGCGGTGGTGGCCTGTGATTCCGCAGATTCCTTGGCGGCGGCGGCGGCGGCAGCCTGCTCGGCGGCGGCCTTTGCGTCGTTGAGCGCCTTGTCACGCTGGGTGGTAGCGGAAGAGAGCTCCTGTTTGGCGGTTTCAACCTCCGCGCGGATGGATTTAATGGTATCTTTGGTCCGAGTAAGGTTGAGGACACCCGAGCCGAGAGCCAAGACAATGACGAGACCAAGAACGATTTTGACCATACTGGGGAATTAGGGGATGGGGGGAATGCGTGATCCTATGAATCACGCACTCGTGTATTAGCGCGCTTACTTTATGCGGCGTACTCTGGCGTTTGCAAGCGATTGATGACAAAAAAATTGTCATTGGGGCAATTCGCGGCAATAGTGTGGTCGCCGCCAGGGACTACGGATTGAGAGCAGGCTAACCCCGCCAGGGCAGGAATGCAGCAACGGTCGTCTGACTCTCTCTGTCGTAGCTCTCTGGTGGTGTTTTTTTACCGGCTCGCGAGCCTCGATTTCGGCGCTCCCTAGGATCCCCCGGGTGGATTCTCCAGCCACGCCGGCTGCGCGGTCGCTCCGACATCCCCGCGACGCTGGGTTTGCCGCTCGAACCGGAGCGTGGCGGAACGTTGCTCCCGCCCGTCGGGCGATTGCGCGACGATGGGGATCGAGGTTTTTCCGTCGGGAAACTTAAAGTGATACCGGAAAGTGCCATCCGGGTTGAGCGTGATCGGTTGCCCGTCCACCCAGACCTCTGCGGCGGGGTGCGTGCCACCGTAGAAGATCACCTCGGCGTTGACGTGCATGAAGAATTCGCGCGGAGCGCCGAACGGTTGCGCGCTCCAGCTGGCCCCGAATTCTCGGGAACCGAACGCCGAGGCTCCGCCCAGCCCGCCTCCCCACGAGGTAAGCCAGGAACTCCAGAACGCGCTTTCGCTCGCGCCGATGGGGGCGGACCATGAAGCGAGCGTTTCGCCGCCCCAGGAAGAAAGATAGGAACTCCAGAAGGCACTCTCCTTTGCTCCCCCCCAGGACGCCAGCCACGAGGAAGGGAGTTCTTCGCGCCCTCCGCTCCACGAACTCAGCCAGGAACTCCAGAACGAACTCTCCGCCGCCCGCACCCAGCTTCCCAGCTCCGTCCAGGAGCCGAAGGCCCCCATGGGCAGGGACAGAGCCTCCAGAAGGGAACCGCTGGAGCTTTCACTGGAAAGGCGTTCTTTCAATTGATTGCGCAACAGGCGATCGACCTCGTCCGGCGGGAGCTTGAAAAGCTCGGTCAGTTCATTGCCGAGGAGCGCGGCCAGAAGACGGCGCTGTTCGTCGCTCCAGTTCGGCGCGGAGCCGAGGGCAAAAACAAGCCGCCGCCCCTCGCTCTGGAGCCGGGAGAGCGCCGAGAGTAACGATTCCCCTTCGGACATGCTCACCTTGACCATGTCGAGGACCTTCTGGAAAGCGAGGTGAAACGGGACCGTGGCAAAGCGGTCCCCCATCTCGTCGGAGATGGAATCCGATGGGGTCAGCGCGTCGTTGGAACGGGCCACCACCTCCCAGGCTCCCTCCGCGTTGATGAACCCGATCTCACTGTAAAATGTGGCGTTCTGCTGGGGAACCGGCGCATACCAGTTGCGAGCATCGGGGTTGACGGGGGTGGAATAAACCTCCGCTCCATCGGCATTATAGATCTTGAGGATGATCCGGCTCCCGGGGATCCGGGGAAACTCCTGCCAGTCGATGTCCCAGTAGCTAAAGAACCAATGGGGATCGCGGGCCACGAGGAAAAGCGATTTCGAACCGTAAGTCGCTGGCAATGAACCGAGATCTTCGTAAGGAGGAATCTCAGGCTGGAAGGCGGACTCCCCCGAATCACCGGGAGCAACTTCATACGAACGGGGGGCATCCTCCACGGGGCTGATCGGTCTTCCATGGACCACCGGCTCCTTGGAAAGCTGAAATGCCGGTTTTTTGAAATGGATCGATTCTGGTGTTTCCCCCGCTTCGTGATTGCCCATAGCCGGTGATCGTAAATATGCTGGTTGTTGACGAAACCTGTGGCCCTGTGACCCGGGGCGCGATCTTAAAAGTCAAGATTGATGATAGCAAATTTAATTTTACACGATCAGGGTATGCCTTACCGATTTAGGACAGGTTCGGGGCAAAAATTTCCCTGTTCTGTCCGAATTCCTACCTATTTTGCCTAGATGCTGACAAAACGTGTCATTCCTTGCCTCGATGTTCATGACGGAAAAGTGACCCGCGGGGTCCAGTTCGGCAAAGCGGAAGCCGGGGAACTGCGCAATGTGGGCGATCCCGTCGAAATGGCGCTCCGCTATAACGATCAGGGCGCCGACGAGATGGTCTTCTTCGACATCACCGCCAGCGCGCACGGGAGGGCTTCGATGATCGACGTGATCGAACGCACTGCCGATCAATGCTTTATGCCGCTGACAGTGGGCGGGGGCATTCGGACGGTCGCCGACATGAGCCTCATGCTCAAGGCCGGGGCCGACAAGATCAGCATTAACTCCTCGGCACTCGCGACGCCGGAGCTGATTGCCGCCGGGGCGGAACGCTTTGGCAGCCAGTGCATCGTTGTCTCCATTGACGCCAAACGGGTCGCCCCTGGCCTGTGGGAGGTTTTTGCCCACGGCGGAAGAAAGGCGACAGGCCTCGACGCGGTGGAATGGGCGGCCCGGGCCGTAAAGCTGGGAGCGGGGGAGATCGTCCTCAATTCCATCGACGCCGACGGGACCAAGGCAGGCTACGACCTTGAGATCACGCGGCGCGTCAGCGAAATGGTCAATGTCCCGGTAGTCGCCAGCGGCGGCGCGGGGAAACTGGAGCATCTCGCGGAGGTCTTGGCCGAAGGCAAGGCGGATGCGGTCCTGGCCGCCAGCATTTTCCATTTCGGCCAGTTCACCGTGGGCGATGTGAAGCGCTACCTCGCAGGCGAAGGAGTGCCGGTGCGGCTGACGTAGGGGGCAAAAAAATGTGGGTCGGGAACGCCAAAGGCGCTCGCCCTTGCCTTTCTTGCAAACCCCTCACTCCAAAAGCTTCGCTATCAATCCCCGGCGCGCATCGGGCAGGCGATGGATCTGCCGAGCCAACGCCGGGAACGCCGGGCCCTCCGCGTGGATGCCGAGGAGTCGGGCCAGTTCGCTCTCAAAATGGAGCAACGCCTTGCGGCTGGGCGAATGGGCTTCCAGATAACCCAGCGCGCGGCGCAAGAGATCATAGAGTTCTGGGACGGGGTGCTCCGGCTCCGTTACCTGCTCAAGAAGCTCCACGAAGTAGGAAGCCAATTCCACGCGGCCGTACTCCCGCCGCAATCCATCGTGAGGATCTCTCAATGCAACCTCGCGTAGGGTGTGGATTTCGCTGCGGCTGCTCCGGGCGAAGGCGATTTCGGCCTCGAAAAAAAGGTCGAGCGCTCCGAAAAAGGCGTTCTTTGGGCGCAGGGCTCCCCGGGCCAGGGTTTTGATTTTACCGTGGCCCTGCGTCAGCCAGGTCACAATGAGGCTGGTTTCCGAATACCGGTTGCGGCGGAGCAGGATGGCCGCGGTGCTTTCCATTAGAACGTTCTTGAGGTTAAATGTTTACAACAGGAAATTCAAAAACGCTCTAAGAAGGAGCGTATCTCAAAAAAAAGGGTGCCCGCGAGGGGAACCCGGCACGAAGATAAAGGCATGACGTTCATCTCGATGACGTTTCTCCTCTTTTTCGTGCTCGATCCCATCGGGAACATCCCCCTTTTCCTCAACGCGCTCCGGAAGGTGCCCGAGGAACGGCAACGGAGGGTGATCCTTCGGGAGTGCGCCCTGGCCTTCGGTGTACTCGTGCTCTTCATGCTGGCGGGAAAAGTCTTCCTGCAATTGCTCCACCTTTCAGCCACCTCCCTGGGCATCGCGGGCGGCATTATTCTCTTTCTGATCGCGCTGCGAATGATCTTCCCGACCTCCGAACATCTCTTCGGGGTTACCTCGGACTCGGAACCGCTCCTTTTCCCTCTTGCAATCCCGACCGTGGCCGGGCCTTCGGCGCTCGCCACCGTTTTGCTGCTGGTTTCGGGCGACCCCTCGCGCCTCTGGGTCTGCCTGGCGGCACTGACGGTCGTGATGATTCTCTCCACGTTCATCCTGATCTCGGCGGGGAAGATAGCCTCCTTCGTCGGTCCCCGCGTCATGACCGCCGCGGAACGACTGATGGGCCTTATCCTCACCGCCATCGCGGTGGAGATGTTTCTCCAAGGCATCCGGACATTCATCGAATCGCTGCCCCCCGGATAGCTTGCTTACTTCAGATCACGCGCGAGGATGCGCCTGGTCGTAAACCTTCTTCATCCGCTCCACGGAAACATGGGTATAGATCTGCGTCGTGGAGAGACTGGCATGGCCGAGCAATGACTGGACGCTCCGTAGATCGGCCCCGTTGTCGAGCAGATGCGTCGCGAAGGAGTGTCGCAGTTTGTGCGGGGTGACCCCCCGGGGGAGTTCCGCCAGAAGCACGTATTTTTCCAGCATCGCGGCGATGTTGCGGACGGAAAGGCGCTTGCGCAGCTTGGAGAGAAACAGCGGCCCGCTGCGGACGTTGGCTTCCTCCCGGTAACGAGCAATCGCCGTAAGTGCCGGACCGCCCACCGGACAGATACGTTCCTTGCGGCCTTTGCCAAGCACCCGCACTGATTCCGAGTAAGGATCGAGATCCGCCACATTCAACCCCGCGAGCTCCTGAAGACGAAGCCCTGCTGAGTAAAAAAGCTCCATAATGGCCGCGTCGCGAGCGGGCAGCCCTTTCGGCGCTTGTTTGGTCGGCTCCGCTTTGAAAGGAGCATTGAGAAGCGCGTCGATCTGCCCCGCCGTCAACACCACGGGAAGTTTGCGCTCCGCCTTGGGCAACAGCACCTCCTCAAGGGGGCTTACCTGAAGCCCGTGCCGCTCCTTGAGGAATTTATAAAACGTCCGTAACGCCGCGAAATGAAGCCGGACGGAGGCGCGGGCCAGTTCGCTTTTCATCAGGTGAAAGAGAAAGGCGCGGAAATGATCCGGCGTGCACTCCCGCCACGGCGGCGGGTTTCCATGAGCGCGAAAGAGCGCGAGGGAGTGCCGGTAATTGATGATGGTGCGGGCAGACAGGTTCCGCTCGGTTTCAAGGGAATCGAGGAACGCTTCGACAAGACGATCTTTGCGATCGGGGGCAGCCATGAACGCGCTTCATCAGAGCATTCCAACGAGCCGCTTGCAACGCATGTGAGGAAAATTTTTTGGTGCGATGCACGATAAATTCATTGAATCCCCAAGGCTATTTTTGATTTTTCAATGCGCATGTTGGATCCTGCCAGAAAGATACTCCGTTGTTTCTTTCCCCGCTGCATGTTGTTGCTCTCAATGGGCTTGGCGTCATGCCACCCTTCGTCGTCCCACGCGCAAACACCGCCAGCCCCGGCGGTGTCGCCCGCAGTTTCCCCGTCTGGAAAACAAATTGAGGCTTTTCTGGCGCAGGACGCCAAACATCCCCCACGCAAAGGAAGCATCCTCTTCATCGGCAGCTCCAGCATTCAGCTCTGGACAACGCTGGCGAAGGATTTCCCCCGGCACTCCGTTATCTCCCGTGGATTTAGCGGCTCGACGATTGCACACTCCACCTTCTACGCGGATCGAGTCGTCATTCCGTACCAGCCCCGCTTGGTGGTGATGTACGCGGGAAGCAACGATCTCGCAATGGGGCATAGCCCGGAACGGCTGCTGGCCGACTATCGCGGTTTTGTCCAAAAAGTTCACGCCGCCCTGCCCGGCACGCCGATCGCCTTCATTGGCATCACACCGGCGCCGGCGCACTCCGGGAGGATGAAGACGCTCAAGGAGGCAAATTCACTCATCGCCGAGTTCTGCCAGGCCACGCCGTATTGCACCTTCATCGACACATTTTTCGCCTTTCTTGATGAAAACGGCACTCCCCGGCAGGATCTCTTCGTAAAAGACGGCCTGCATATGAGTAAGGCAGGGTACGTTGTCTGGCGCGAAGTGTTAACCCCGTTTCTCGACGCTCAGGCCCCGGCCGATAAGACCGGGACCCTGTAAGCAGCCGTCCGATTTCAGAACCGTTCAGGTCAATCCATGAATTGCCGGAAGGCCCGCCTGAAGCGGCGTCCAAGGGATCTGCGAGAGCTTGGCGTCAAGTCGGCCAGCCGGTCCTGAGCCCTCTCGATTCTCGATTGTGCCCGCCCGCTGATCCGCCCAAGTAAACGATTAAAACGGGGGGTGGTTCTCAGGCGGGTACGTTCGGAGCGGAGTTCGAAGGCGTAAAACACCAATCCCACGGCAAGCCCGGCCAGCAGCGCGCCGCCCAGAATCGCAAAGGGATTGCGGCGGACAAACCCTCCGGCGGAGCGGGTGATCTCGCGGGTTTTCGACTTCGTCTGCTCCCATGCCTGGGAAGCCTCCCTGGCCGCTTGCTCGCTTCTCACTTTGGCGGCAGCCATCAATTGAGCCGCGGCGCTCGGCGTCGCGTCGCGCAGGGCGCGGATGGTGTTATGGGCGGCGAGGACCTCGCGGCGTTGACGGTTGATGATCTCCCGCACCGGGTCGGGAAGGCCCTCGGAAACCTCCGCCAAGACCGCGTGGTTATAGGCTTCCTTGGCCAAATCTTCCCCACGTTCGCATTCAGCGAGGATGGTGTGATTATCCCCCTTGGCCAGGGAAGCCTTGAGCCCCATCCACCAGCGGTGCGCCGTCCCCGAAATCGACGAGCCTTGATCGGGATGAGGCTCACCCATCGCGATGGCCTGAGCTTCGAGTTCTCCCGCAAATTTCGCTCTTTGTAGTGACAAAGACGACAGGAGCATCTTGAGCTCCGGATCGTCCACGATGCATTCTGCAGCTTTTCGGAACCCCTCCTGCCCATCGCGGGCATTCAGGATCAAATCACGGAGAACCGAGACAGCCGCTTCCTGTTGCGCATTCATAACGACGTATCGAAAGACGCTGAGCCGGGGAGTGTGTGAGAGAAGACCGGAAAAGCGAAAACCGGAAAGAAAAACAAAGGCGCGGCGGCATCGGTAGTCCGCCCGCGCGCGGGCGCGGTTATCGGCTTCGTGGCTTCATTCAAGCTGCATCCCGGCAGTCAGAAACCCGTCCTGCGGGGACGGGCTTCAAACGCGGCTCCTGCTCGTCTTCCGCGCTCGGCGGCACGAGCGTACCCTTGGCGGGCCAGCCAAGTTCGGGATCAATGATTGTGCGCTTCCACCATCCAGAGCCACTTGTCGATGCCCCGGGAAATATCCGTCAATAGATCCGAGGTATCGGCGTCGATCTCCGCCGTTTCGGTAATGCTTTCACGAAGATACTTTCCGAATTTGGCAATCGCCGCGGAGAGCGCCTTGACGTGATCGCGCGAGGCAATGATGTCCAGAGGATACTCCGGGAGGCGCGAGTCTCGGGCGGCCACTCGGGCGGTGCCAAGCGCGATGCCGCCGAGTTCCACGGCCCGCTCCGCGATTTCGTCCACGTACTCATCCACCGCCGACGCCACCCTGTCGAAAAGCTTGTGCAGGCCGATGAAGTTCGGTCCTTTTTCGTTCCAGTGCGCCTGCTTGACCTGGGTGCGGAGATCAAGGCCGTCCGCCACGTGTTGATTGAGAAGTTTGACGACCTTTTTTCGCGTTTTTTCGGGGAGGTCGTTCAGGGTGGGATTGAGGGCGGGAGCCGCTGATTTGATTCCTTCGTGCAGATGTTTCATGGCGTCGATAGAGTTCACCCTGAATCGTCTCTCGGGTTCTCCTTGTGCGCCTGTTATGAATCCTTTTCCCACGCGAAGCTTTAAAAAGAAAACATCCAGCCGCTTGGAAGCGACTGGATGTTGAAAGTAGATTCTAAGCGGAAGCCTTAGGGCTTATGCTCGCCCCAGAATTTGGTTTCTTCGTCCTCAGACCCCCACACCCCGTTGTCGACGGTGAACTCGCCGATCGTATCGGCGCTGACCTTCACCGGCGTATCCACATTGCCAAGGGTGAACTCATTGTTAAGCGTATCAGTCCCACCTGAATCAGCGAGCCGGGAACCGGCCTTCAGGAAGCGCTTGAGATCGGTGTCGAAGTCAGGCGTATCATCGCCTTTCTTATTTCCTTCAACAGCCCACTGCTGCTTGGCACCTTCGACCAGCTTGACTTCTTCAAGAATGGCAAGAGCCTGCGAACGCTTCCGTGAGCGGAGGAAGTTCGGAACGGCGATCGCGGCGAGAAGCGCGATGATCGCCACAACAATCATGATTTCTACGAGGGTGAAGCCCTGGCGGGTCTTCTTATTCAATTTCTGGAGCATACAATTATTTATTTATTATGAATGCGTTTATGTGTTATTACCTTAATTACTTAAGGCATAGGCATCGATAACAAACCGGGTTTACCCGGGCAAGTGATTTTTTAATCAAAAGATGATTTAAACTTTATAAGCCTATTTATTTAAAATCAAAGCAGAGATCCTAATAATAGAACTACGCATAAACACGCAGCCCTCAACATCCTCCGTTAAACGCTTGTTGAATTCCCTTCCAACATTGGATTCTTGAAAACCGGGATTGGCGAAGCATGCGTTTCTGTCTGGAAAACCCACTCCCCTCTTTTCCACGCAAGCCCATGAACTCTCCCAGCGTCTTCCTCGCCAGCTTCTTTCTTGTCTCCTCGGTCATCGCCGGCCCAAAGACGCCGCCGGACACCTCGCCCAAAATCGATGAGCCGGTGCCACTCAATGTCATCACCCTTGAATCCAGCGTCGTCTTCTCCAGCGGGGTGGAATTTACGCACAAGGAAATCGGCCGGGGAAGCGCCCTGCACAATCGCTTCGAGTCCATCCGGCGCATTCCGATCCGGGGCCAGTGGTATTTCCAGGCCGGCGCGGCCTATGATCGCTTTGATTTCGGCGGCTCGGCCAACGCGTTTGTCCCGTCCACATTGCAGACCTTCAATGTCCCCGTCGGGGTTTCGTACATCATGTACGGCCATGTCGGCTTTCTCGCCCAGATCCGGCCCGGCTTCTATTTCGAGCACGAGGTGACGCGAGGGGCGTTCGATGTCCCGATCGAACTGGGCGGCTACATCCCGATTGTGACGGAAAAGCTCTACGGCGTCTGGGGGCTCGGAGTTTCTTTCCTACGGCATTATCCGGCGATTCCCACCCTCGGCGTTGTCTGGCTCATCAACGACAAGCTCCGCCTCGAAGGGTATCTGCCAAACCCGAGACTCCTCTACCAGGTGTCGGACTCTTTCTCCATCTGGGCGGGCGGAGAGGTACTGGCCGGTTCCTACAAAGTCGACCGGCGCGACCGCCCGAACGACCCCAAGGTGAACAGCCTGAATGGCACCACCATTGATTACACCGAGGTCCGCGCCGGGCTCGGCTTTCTCTATACGCCTGCCAAACATTGGGAAATCACGGCAGCCGCCGGATTCGCCGTGGATCGCACCTTCGATTATTGGCGCGCCAACAAAAGCTACATCGCCGACCCCGCGCCGTATCTCCGAGTCCAGATCGGCGGAGAGTTTTAATCCCGAACTCCGATTTTGGAGCGGATGAATTGCCCAAGAGATTGCGCAAGATCGTCGCGAGCAACTTCAGAATTCGGGTTAATGATTTGTCGCAGGCAGCGCCTCCAGCAGCCTGATGAGCGCTGCCGTCAAAACCCCGCGCACGCGGCTCATCCTCAGGGCAAAATGGAAAAACCCACGCACCCGCGACGGATTGCGGAGCAGGAACCCGATCAGCGCGGCAGGGCGCGGACGCTCGGTGGCAGCGTCAAAACAGACGGAGAATGGCACCGCGAGTTCCTCCCGCGCGGTATCCGAGATGACCCGGAGCGACAGCATCGGCACTCCCCGCTCCCGACAGAGGGCGTCAATCGCGGCGGTCTCCATATCAACCCCGTCCGCCCCCGTTTCGCGGGCTAGCCGCGCCTTGTCCTCCGGCGTCTCCAGCACCGCCATCGTCGTGGCCAGCACGCCGGTATGCACCGCCGCCCCCTTCAGGATAGCCTCCGCCTGCGCCAGCAGTTGAGGGGTCGAATAATTCCTGGCGAAGAAAAGCGCCCCTGCGGAAAGCCCGGGATCAAGCCCGCCCGCGTACCCCGCGCTGATCACCCGCTTGACGGGGTGCTCCTCCAAAAGACGCGCCATCCGCTCCCGGGTACGAGCCTCCCCCATGCCGGTATGAAACAGAAGCACTTCGTGAGATCCAAGGTTCCCCAATAGCGCGCGGCACGAATCATTCCCCGCGACGCCCGAATGCCGCAACGCGTGGGCAAAATCCCGGCTCTCCTCCGGCAACGCAAAGGTGATCGCGGTCATGGCCTCCATCCTGCCCGATTACGCCAACACTTTCCAGAGAAACCCCCGGTGCAAAGTGTTCCTGCTTGAACTGTGCGGCAGCACTGGTAGTCCGCTCGCGCCGCGAGCGCGGGTATCGATTCCCGAGGCTTCCCTACCCAGATCCCGGCAAGCAACGGTTCATCCAGCAGGAATGTGCGCCCAAACGCGTCTCATCGTCGTGTCCCGCGCTCTCGGCGAGAGCGGACTACCTGCATGCTACCGGGCCCCTCGGGCAGGCGTTGCGGTCGGAGTAGGGGTCACGCTTGGACTCGCCGTGGGCGACGGAGGGGGAGCGGTGGGCAACGGCGAGGGAAACGGTGCTGTCGGCAACGGTGTCGGAGAAGCCGGGGTCGGAGAAGCCGGAGTGGGCGTCGGCGAAAGAAGGGGAACCGGCGTCACCGTCGGAAGGGGCGTGGGGGTCGCCCTCGGCGAAGGCACAGGCGTGGGAGTGGGCGTCGGGGTCAGCAATGGAATCGGTGTAATCGACGGGGAGGGAGCCACCGATGGCCCCGGAGAAACGAGCGGAACCGGGGTGGGAGGCACCAGCAACGGGAGCGGCGTGGGCAGAGGCCGGTTGGGAATCACGGTCTGGCCAAAAGAGACGGCCCCCCAAAGCATAAAGATCACCCCCAATCCGCCACAAAAAACCCTCCGGAGACGCTGCATGAAAAGTGCATCGTCCCCCGGAGGGTTAGAAGCTGTCTCGGGGTGTTGGGGATTCTTACATCCCCATAATCTGGTAGCCGCCGTCGACGTAGAGCACCTGGCCGGTGATCGAGGCCGCTCCCTCGCTGGCAAGAAAAACGCCCGTCGCGCCGAGTTCCGCCGGGTCACAACTCCGCTTGAGCGGGGCGTGCTCCTGATAATGCTTGAGCATATTGCTGAAGCCCGAGATGCCGCGAGCCGCGAGGGTCTGGACCGGACCGGCGCTGATACAGTTCACACGGATCTTCTTCGCGCCGAGATCATAAGCGAGATAGCGGGTGGTGGCTTCAAGGCTCGCCTTGGCGACACCCATCACATTGTAGTGGGGCACCACTTTCTCCGCGCCATAGTAGCTCATCGCGACGATGGAGCCGCCGTTGGTCATCAACGGAGCCGCCTCGCGCGCCAGACCGACCAGGGAATAGGCGGAGATGTCGTGCGCCACGCGATAAGCCTCGCGGGTGGTATTGATGAACTCGCCTTCCAGCGCTTCCTTGGGAGCAAACGCGACGGCGTGCAGCATGAGATCGAGCGTCGGGGTGTGCTCGCGCACCTTGCCGAAGAACGTGGCGATCTCTTCATCGCGGGTCACATCGCAAGGGTACAGCGGCGTGTCGGGGCCGAACTCCGCGACGAGTTCCTCCACGTTCTCCTTCAACCGTTCCCCCTGGTAATTGAAAATCAGCTTCGCGCCGGCAGCGGCCCACGCCTTGGCGATGGCCCATGCAATGCTGCGCTTGTTGGCGACGCCGAAGACGACGCCGGTTTTGCCTTCCAGAACTCGATTGCTCATGGCGTTTTACCTACAACCGGGCAGCCGAAGTTCAAAGCCTAAAAACGGTGATGGGAGGGGATGAGCTGGCCAGCAGATTGCGCCAGCTCACCCGATCCATTGCCGCTTTTAGGTTTACTCCCCCCCCTCGGGCAATGATAGCGTTCCCGCCCAACGCCCGCACTCTCAAGCAATGTCCCGCAATATCGTCTATTTCGACCTGGAAACGCAGCGCACCGCCAACGACGCCGGGGGGTGGGACCGCAAGCGCGACATGGGAATGTCCATCGGCGTGACGTATTCCACCGCCGCGTGCGCCTACAAAATTTACTCTGAGGACAAGGTGAACGACCTCGTCAACGAGCTGATGCGGGCCGATCTCGTCGTCGGCTTCAACGTCATCAATTTCGACTACGAAGTGCTCATGGGATACACGATTCTCGACCTCCCCTCGCAGATCCCGACGCTCGACCTTCTCGTGGAGCTGGAAAAAAAACTCGGCCATCGGCTCGGTCTCGACGCCGTGGCCACGGCTACGCTCGGCGTCGGCAAAACGGGGGACGGTCTTGACGCCATCCGGTGGTGGCGCGAGGGGAAGCTATTGGAAATCGCCGAGTACTGCTGCTTTGACGTAAAAGTCACCAAGCTGGTGCACGAGTTCGGCCACCAGCAGAAGCACCTTCTTTACACCGACCGCTTCCAGCAGAAACGCCGGGTGGATATCGATTGGGCGGGATAAAACTTAATTGGCGCGTTTTCCAGTTTCCTCGTTACCAATCTCCAGATTGGTAATGCCATTGTCCCCGAATCTCTGATTCGAAGCCTTGTCATCTCGTGCATGCTGCCGGAACAAAAAGCGTTGCGAAACTGGAGTTTCGAAGACACGGGCATTCCCAAACAGACAGACTGTGTGAAAACTCTAATTTCGTCGTAAAATGCTCGATTTTTGGGAATGATAAATCATTGCCCTCCTTCGAAACAGGCCGTGTAGGGCAAATATGAGCGTCGGAGTTTTTCAGAATCGAGCATAC
>JBBCKI010000070.1:0-85374 GCA_037190965.1 Chthoniobacteraceae bacterium | reverse complement strand
TTGATAAACCAGAGCGAAATACCCGCCAACGGAGGGCGGAGCTCCGCGACGCCGCAATCCTCGCAGCCGAAAGCTCACTTTTTCTCAATTCGTAGACACTCCCTAATCTTTCACCCCATGCAGTCCCCGCCCTCCATCAAGCGTGCCAGGATCCTTGTGCAAGGTGCCGTTCAAGGGGTCGGTTTTCGGCCTTATGTTTACCGGCTGGCCAGCGAACTCAACTTGTGCGGCTGGGTATTGAACTCGGCGGAAGGAGTGGTCATCGAAGTGGAAGGCGCGGAGGAAGTGGTGCAGTGCTTTGTTGACCGTTTGACGGGCGAGACACCGCCGCGCGCGACGGTCCATCACGTGGGGGTGAACTGTCTGGAAGCGGCGGGATACCGGCGTTTCGAAATTCGCTATAGCGACGACACCGGCGACAAGAACGTGGTGATCTCGCCCGATATCGCCACCTGTGCGGATTGCCTCCGGGAGCTCTTCGATGGGAACGACCGCCGGTTCAGGTATCCGTTCACCAATTGCACGAACTGCGGCCCGCGGTTCACGATGATCGAATCACTTCCTTACGACCGCCCGCGCACCACGATGAAGGGCTTTACGATGTGCGCCCGATGCGAGGAAGAATACCGCAACCCGCTCGATCGCCGCTTTCACGCCCAACCGAACGCCTGTCCGGAGTGCGGCCCCCAGATCGCGTTGTGGAATGCCGGGGGCGGCCTGCTGGCAGTGAAAGACGAAGCGTTGATGGCGGCGGCAGAGCGGGTTCGCAACGGTGAAGTGCTTGCCTTGAAAGGGATGGGCGGCTTTCAGCTTATCGTCGATGCAGGCCACGAGGCGGCGGTGCGGCGGCTTCGAGCGCGGAAGCATCGTGAGGAGAAACCATTTGCCCTCATGGTTCCGTCGCTGGAACGAGCCCGGGAGATCTGCGAGATCGGCGTCCTGGAAGAGCGGCTCCTCTGCTCGCCCGAAGCGCCGATTGTGCTTCTGCCTAGTCTTTCCCATGTCGGCGCGGGGGCTGCCTTTATGGCCCCATCGGTCGCACCCGGCAGCCCGTACCTTGGCGTGATGCTTCCGTACACTCCGCTCCATCATTTGCTGATGCGAGAGCTTGGCTTTCCCGTGGTGGCGACGAGCGGCAACCTGAGCGATGAGCCGATTTGCATCGACGAGCATGAAGCTCTTGAGCGGCTGCGCGGCATCGCCGACACCTTCCTCGTCCACGACCGGCCGATCGCCCGGCACATGGACGATTCCGTGGTGCGGCCGATGTGCGGCCGCTTGCTGGTCTTGCGCCGGGCACGCGGCTACGCGCCGCTTCCCGTTCGGGTGGCGCAATCGCTTCCTGCGATGATGGCCGTTGGGGCGCACCTCAAGAATGCCGTGGCATTGAGCCAGGGAACGAACATCTTCCTCAGCCAACACGTGGGGAATCTGGAGACAAAGCAGGCTTACTCCGCCTTCTGCAAAGCGGCGAGCGATCTGCCGCATCTTTACGACGCCACGATCGAGCGCATCGTCGGGGACCTGCACCCCGACTATCTCTCCACGAAATATGCCGCGCATTCGCCATTCCCGGTGGATTTCATCCAGCACCATTGGGCGCATGTTGCGGCCTGCATGGCGGAGAACGGGCTCGTCCCTCCCGCCCTTGGCATTGCCTGGGATGGCACAGGGTTCGGAACCGATGGGACCATCTGGGGGGGAGAATTCCTGCTGGCGGATGGAGGTTCGTTCCGGCGCGTGGCGCATTGGCGGCCTTTCGGGCTCCCCGGTGGGGAAGCTGCGATCAAGGAACCTCGCCGCTGTGCCCTTGGCGTCTTGCACGAGATTTTTGGCGACGAACTCTGGGAGCGCCGCGATCTTCTTTCCGCCTTTTCAAGAAAGGAGGCGGCATGGTTGCGGAAGATGTTTGAGAACGGCGTCAACCTGCCAAAAACTTCCAGCGTGGGGCGGCTCTTCGACGCCGTCGCTGCTCTGGCGGGACTGCGGGATCGGGTGAGCTTCGAGGGACAGGCGGCGATGGAACTGGAGGCCGCCGTCGATCCCGATGTCGAGGAAGCGTATCCGTTTGAGGTTCGCGAGAAGGAGGTGCTCGACTGGGAGCGGACGGTCCTGGCCATTATCCGCGACCGCCAAGACGGTCTCTGCCCCGGTCGAATCGCCGCGAAGTTCCACAACATGCTCGCGGAAGCGGCGGTCGCGGTGGCGCGGATCGTGGGAGAACCCCGGATCGTCCTCACGGGCGGCTGTTTCCAGAATAAGCTCCTGACCGAGCAAATGGTCCGGCGGCTTTCGCAAGAGGGGTTCCTGCCGTATTGGCATAAGGATGTGCCGCCCAACGACGGCGGCATCGCGCTTGGCCAGATCGTGGCCGCTGCCTGGATGCAACGGGGATTCTCCTTCGGGAGGCCCGAGGATACGCGCAGGCAGTGGGGTAGTTTCGATTGATCCCGGGTACGATGCTGTACGCAATCGCCGCTGGGGACGATCTTCAACGCGATGGGCGTCGGCGCTCTCGAAATCCATGTGTCTCGCAATTCCCGGCAAGCTTTTCGAAATTACGGACGATAGCCACGGCGTGAGGATGGGCCGCGCGAACTTCGGCGGCGTCGTCAAGCAGGTTTGTCTCGAGTATACTCCTGAAGCCAAGCCCGGCGACTATATTCTCG
The DNA here is from genome assembly GCA_037190965.1 of Chthoniobacteraceae bacterium. Classification (GTDB taxonomy): domain Bacteria; phylum Verrucomicrobiota; class Verrucomicrobiia; order Chthoniobacterales; family Chthoniobacteraceae; genus DATMFV01. The sequence goes on along the minus strand of JBBCKI010000070.1, from coordinate 82,705 downwards.
TTCACGTCGGCTTTGCCCTCAGCAGGGTTGACGAAGAGGAGGCCGAGCGGACGTACAGGTTGCTCGAAGCCATGAAACAGCTTGGGGAATTGGACGCCCCTGAAATCGATTCATCATGGCCGCCTGAGGCCGGGGAGCAGAGCCGATGAAATTTCTCGACGAATACCGCAACGAGGCGCTCGCATTGAAGATAACCGGGGAGATCCGCCGGATCGTGACACGCCCCTGGGTCTTGATGGAAGTCTGCGGCGGGCAGACGCATTCGATTGTCAAATACGGGATCGACCACCTGCTGCCGCCCGAGATCGATCTCGTGCATGGACCGGGCTGCCCTGTCTGCGTGACTTCGCTGGAAATGATCGACAAGGCGCACGCCATCGCGCGGCGGCCGGACGTGATCTTCTGTTCGTTCGGAGACATGCTGCGCGTGCCCGGTTCACAAGGCGATCTGCTCGCGCTCAAATCGCGCGGTGCCGATGTGCGCGTCGTCTACAGCCCGATCGATTGCCTGAAGATCGCGCGAGCCAACCCCGCCAAAAACGTCGTCTTCTTCGCCATCGGCTTCGAGACGACGGCTCCCGCGAATGCGATGGCGGCCTGGCAGGCGCGCAAGCAGGGGGTGAAGAACTTTTCGCTCCTCGTCTCCCATGTGCTGGTGCCGCCCTCCATCGCCTCCATCCTGCAATCGCCTCTCAACCGCGTGCAGGGGTTCATCGGGCCCGGTCACGTCTGTACCGTAATGGGTTATCGCGAGTACGAGCCTCTTGCCGCGCGCTTCCGCGTGCCCATCGTCATTACCGGGTTCGAGCCGCTCGACATCCTGCAGGGAACGTTGATGGCGGTGCGGCAGCTCGAGGCCGGGACGCATCTCGTGGAGAATCAGTACCCCCGCGTCGTCCAACGGGATGGCAACCGGGTAGCACAGGAGCTGGTGAACAAGGTGTTCGAGGTCTGCGACCGAAAATGGCGCGGCGTCGGATCGATTCCGAAGAGCGGCTACAAACTTCGCTACGAGTTCAAGGAGCACGATGCCGAGCGGCTTTTCGACGTGAAAGAGATCGACACGAAGGAGCCCCCAATCTGCATCAGCGGGTTGATTCTCCGGGGCGTCAAAAAGCCGAAGGACTGCCCGGCCTTCGGCACACTCTGCACATCGGAAAACCCGCTTGGGGCGACGATGGTCTCCGGCGAAGGAGCATGCGCGGCGTACTACGCCTACGGACGGCATCTGGAGCTGGCCCGACAGCAGCAACCCCAAGAGATCACCTCATGAATTCCTCTCTCCCAATTCCGCCGCTTCCCGGAACGGTCAATCCTGCCGATAGCTTCCGCGACAAGATTGCCCAGAAATGCGGCGAAAGCGTGGAGATGAAGAAGCTTTTCTTCGACCGCAATGCCGACGCGCTGGAAGCAATGTCCCGGGCCATGGCCGAGCGCTTCGCGGCGGGCGGCAGGCTCTTTGCGCTAGGTAACGGCGGGAGCCTTTGTGATGCGCTGCATATTACCGTGGAGTTCAATCACCCGATCATCGAAAAGCGAGTCGCCTTCCCTGTCATTCCGCTGATGACCGACATCGCGACGATGACCGCGATCGGCAACGACGTCGATTTTACGCACGTTTACGTCGACCAGCTTCGCCTCCTCGGTTCCCCGGGCGATATGGTGATGGCCTTCAGCACCAGCGGGAAATCGCCCAATATTCTCTATGCTCTGGAAGCCGCGCGGGAAAAAAAGATGATGACGGTCGCTTTTACGGGTAAGGACGGCGGGCGGCTTCCCGATTTCGCCGATTACTGCTTCGTTGTTCCCTCCTACAGCATTCATCGGATTCAGGAGGTGCACGGAACGGCGGTGCATATCGTATGGGATCTCGTCCACATCGCGTTGGGCGCGGAAGACGTGACGTAAGCCGGACCTCCTATGCCTCCTGTTCCTGAAAGCGCGAACCCCGATTTTTCCACCGCCACCTGTCCGCTTCCCATGACGACTTACGAGGCGATCGTCCTCGCGCACGGGGGCGGCGGAAGATTGAGCCAGCGGCTGATCCAGGAGATCGTGCTGCCGCAGTTCTGCAACGACCTTCTCGCGCCGCTTCACGATGGTGCAATACTGAGTGTGGGGAACTCGAGAATCGCCTTCAGTACGGACTCTTATGTCGTAAGCCCTCTCTTTTTCCCGGGAGGCGACATCGGCAAACTCGCCATCCACGGCACTGTGAACGATCTCGCCATGTGCGGAGCGCGGCCGCTCTACCTCTCGGTGGCATTCATCCTGGAAGAGGGGATGCCGGTGGAGGATTTCCGGCGCATCGTGCAGTCGATGCGGGAAGCGGCGGACGCCGCAAAGGTACTGTTAGTCACCGGCGACACGAAAGTGGTCGATCGAGGCAAGGCCGACAAGCTCTTCATCAATGTCTCGGGCATCGGTGTTGTGCCGGGCGGAGTGAACATTCAACCCGCGCGCGCCACGGCGGGAGACAAGGTGATTGTGAGCGGGCCGATTGCCGCGCATGGCATTGCCATCCTGTGTGTGCGCGAGGGAATGGAATTTGAAAGCACACTGGCCAGCGACACCGCGCCTCTGAACGGCCTCGTCGAAGCCATTCTGGAAACTGGCGCGGATCTCCATGTCTTGCGTGACCCGACTCGCGGCGGCGTCACAAGCGCGCTCACCGAGATCGCGCAGAGCGCGTGCGCGGGCATCCGGCTTGATGAAGCCGCGATCCCCATCAACGAGGAGGTCAAAAGCGTCTGCGAAATTCTCGGCCTTGATCCGCTCTATGTTGCCAACGAAGGCAAGCTGCTGGCCATCGTCCCCGGCGAGGCGGCAGCCGCAGTTCTTGCCGCGATGCGGGCGCACCCGCTGGGTCGGGAGTCTGCCATCATTGGCGAAGTGACCGACGATCACCCCGGATTCGTCATGATGAAAACGCGCGTCGGCGGTACACGCGTTGTGGATATGCTCTCCGGAGAACAGCTTCCGCGTATTTGTTAGATCGGGCGCTCAACCCCTCGGATCGGCGCGTCACGCGAGGGCAGGTGGTATTTCCTCGTTACCAATCTCCAGATTGGTAATGCAATTGTCGTCGAATCTCTGATTCGAAAGCTTCGTCATCTCGTGTAGGGTGCCGGAACGGACAGAGTTGCGAAACTGGAGTTTCGAAGACACGGGCATTCCCAAACAGAGTTTGGGAACGAGGGAAGCATGCACCCCACCGGATCGATGCAGGCAGGCTCGCCGCGTCACGCGAGGGCAGGTGGTTTGCTTGGGGAACCACTTCTATCGGGTTGAAGAGAGGGGCTTGATGATGGAACATGAACCCGCTGAAGAACCCACCCCCGAGGCAGAGCCCAAGCCAACCAAGGTTGTTCGCTTTGGCTCTGCATCCATCCCTGACCTCCCAACGACATGCCTTCCGTCCTTTCTCTATTTGCCAGCGTGTTAGTCATGGCTGTCTCTCCGCTTGCCCGTGACCTGGAATTTGCGCATTCCTATCATGCCGATGAGCGGCCGGAGGAGGCTGCTCCGCGCTGGAGTTCTCATGGGAACGGCGCTGAGGCGGAAATCGCCGCGGGGGTGCTCATCGCCCGAAGCACCGGCGCGGGCAAACGGCACTTTTATTCCCTGGGAAAGCGCTCCAAAAGTGCTACCGAAAGTTCCGGCGTATGGGATATGAGCTCCGGGATGGCGACCGTCGAGTTCCGGATCAAGTGCGAGTCCGACTCTCCGGAAGATGAGGTCTTTCGAGTCCAGGTTGCGGATGGGACGCAGCTCTGGCGCGCCTCCTTCCTCCCCGGAAAATGCAACGGGAAGCCGGTGATCACCGATGACTGGGATACCTACCGGATCGTCATCAAGGACGGCAAAATGCAAATCAGCACGGAGAAATCGGGCGTCATTGCCTCAGAGGTGGCGGGCGCTCCGTCGACGGAGTCTCCTTCTCTTTTGTTTGGAACTTTCAAGGCCTCGCAAGCTCCTTCAACCCGTTCGTGGAGCCTCGATTTCATCCGTTGGACGAATGAAAAGGCCGATCCGGCTGGATCCTAGGAGATCTGGCTGAACATTGGAAAAAAGAATGAAACTCTCGATACTGGCATCGACTTTTCTGTGCATCTGCCTCTCCGCCTCGGGTGCAAGAGGTTCTGAAAGCGCGAATGAACGACTTTGGGAAGAGTTGGAGATCGTCCCAATGCCAAAGGAGATCCAGCTCACAGGGCGGCGGCTTTCTTTCGGAGCCAACGTCGTCCTGCTTGTCGGTTCCGATGCTTCGCCGCAGTCGAAGTTTGGCGCTGAATGGATCAACAAGCGCCTGGCAGATCTCGGCGGTGTCGCCCTTTCGGTTTCGCCAAGCGGCACCAATGCCGACGGAAAAGTGCAAATCGTGATCGGCACCCGGGACGACAATCCCCTGATTGCCAAGGCAGTCGCTGAGGGAGTCGTCAACGTTGGCCCCGGAAATCCGGGGGCGCGCGGGTATGAGATTCGGACGACCAAGGACGGCAAGACCCTCTATCTCGCGGGAGCGGACCCGATCGGGGCATTGTATGCCTGCGTGACAGTGGGGGAACTTTTGGAAAAGCAGTCTGGCGGCGAACCGGCACTGCGGATGGCGGAGGTGAGGGACTGGCCCGATATCGAATACCTCTATGCGATGGGAACCGAGCCTCCGATTGATATTGTTAAACGGCCGAACGATCCGGACGCACGGGAGAAATACCTGGGCAAGATGTCCAAGATGTATGATGACATGTTGCGCCGGAAGCTCTCCATGGTCTGGTACAAGCCGCTTTCCTGGGGAGAGATGGCGTTCCGGGAGATGACGCCCTATGCCAGGGAGACCGCCCGGATGGGCATTGAAGAAGGGAAGAAGCGGGGCATCGCTTCGCTTTACTATCACCTCTACCCGTTTGTCGGTCCCGCCTCCGATCACCCCAACGTCAACCCGGATTTCCTGGAGGTAAAAGCCAAGGCTCGGTACGGCAGTTGGATCCAGTCGTGGTCGATGGACGAGGAGCGCCGGGCCTATGCCAGGGAGTTGGCTCAGTGGATTCGTGAGATTGGATTCACCGATGTCGGCTTTCATGACACCGATACCGGCGGCTATGTGAACCCTGCCAACTGGAATCAGCGTGGCAAGGCGGATCGCGAACGGTGGGGAGATGACTATGCGGCAGCCACCATCAACAAGTTCAGAATTTTTTACGAAGAACTCAAGAAAGCCAACCCTGAGCTTCAACTCAATTTTACTCTCTATCCGTACAATTCGGACATTTTTGATCCCTCGGAGCAGGCTCAGGCGCATCTTCGAAAATCCCTGAACCTCGATGCCGCTGCTCTTGGCAAATACCGGGAAAAGTATGCTTCGTTTTGGAAGCAGCTCCACGCCGCCTTTCCGAAAGGGGATGTCGCTTTTGCCATACGCGAGCCATGGGGCGAGAATGGCGAGCCGGGTTTGAAAGCATTCCTCTCATTGATTCCGGGGAGGCCGCTCTTCGCGTGGTATGGCCTCGCCGCCGCGGAGTTTTACAGCAATGTCCCGGCGTGGCTCGGGTCCCTGCATAGCGGCAGTTCCAGCGATCTGGTCTTCACCCAGAATAATTACATCGATAAAGGCTATGTGCCCATCCTCTCTTACGCAATGCGTGAGTATAGCTGGAACACCAAGGCCCCCGGGGCAGACAAGTTCCGAAAGCGGGACCGGGCGAAGATGTATGATTCCGCCGCCGGGGATCATACTACCAAGGCCTTCACCGTCGTGCTGCCGCACCTTGTTCGAAACTATTTCGGTCAGGAATTGGCCCCGGACATCACCAAGGCAATCACTGCAAACTGCTCGCCCTATATCGTTTTTGGCGGACGTCCTGAACGGAATATCGTCGATGAAACCGAAGCTCGCATGGACATTGAGGCAGGACGCGCCGCAACGGCGGCCCAGGCGATGGATGCTGCGTGGGCGAAGCTGAGCGGAGAGAACGGCGTCAAGTTCGATCCGGAGGTCATTTCGCGCGTGGTTTACCTGCGGCAAGTGTTCCATTCGACAAAGCTGGCAGCAGGGATTAAAGCGGAAGTCTATCGCAGCCAGAGGCTTTCCTCGCTGAATCGGTTCGAGGAAGCGCTGGCCGCAATTCAAAAAGGGGTCGCCACCTTGGAGGAGGAGCGTCGCATTCTGAAGGTGTTGGCAAAACAAAGCCCCACGACAATGAAGGCTCTGCCTTATTGTGCGAAGTGGACACTCGATGGAGCCGTGCCGCTTTTGGAGAATCTACTCAATCAACGAACCCTTGCCATCGAAGCCGGCAAAAAATCAGGCGGCATCTCCACGAGCGTTCTGAACCAGCTCGCTCAGGTTGAGACGCTTCCGGTTGTGACCGCCCAAGTGCCCCCCATTATCGACGGCAAGGCCGATGAACCGGAATGGAAGAAGGCTCATCCGCAGGAAGCCTGGTTCATCTCCGGATCGGAACGTCTCGTGGCGGATGCCCGAACCCAAATCAAAGTGCTTTCCGACGCCAATAACCTCTATATCTCCTTTAAATGCTGGGGTGTGGCGGGGGAAGAGATTGGCTTGAAGGACGCCGACAGGGAGTTTGTGCGAATTTACCTGAACCTTCCCAGCAAAGGCGGATCAACCATGTCAGCCTTTGGCGCTTGGGCAAACGGGAAGTTGGAGATTTACGACAAGCGGCTGACCAATCCAGTCGAGTTCAAAGCGACCTATGGCGGTGCCTCCGCCGGATTCTGGCAGGGCGAAATCCGGATTCCATTCAAGTCACTCTCCGGCGTCAAGCCATCGCGAATCGGATTTTTGAGAGGGTATAGCCATTCCGGGGTCGCTAATGTCAGCTCCACGATCCCGCTGGAGGGGACGATTGCGGGGCCATTCGATGCGGCCTTGCCCATGCTGGAGCGTTTCCCTGCCGTTGAGTGGAATCAGAATCCGTTCCAGGCTTCGGCAAGGGTCCGGATCGTCGAGCCCAAAGTCGTGCGGGAAGTTACCCTGGACGATCGGATTGCCACAGTGGCTGAATTTCGGGTCACGGCGGATGCCGATTCCATCCTCGATAACGTGGTTCTGGAAGTGGAAGCCATTGGTGAAGAGGGAAAGATGGAAGCCCGCAAAGAGATCGTCGCCAGCCCGTTCATGCCTTACAGCTTCAAGCCTGGGGAGGTCTATAACGTGGCATTTCTTCAAGCGGTTGACAAAGGATCGATCCGTCTCAAACTCCGCTCCGATCAAGTGAGCTGCGAGACAACTTATTCTTTCAATAGCAAGCAGGAGACCGGTGGCAAGAAGTCGCCGAAGGATGTCAACGAAGCCGACTAAACCAATGAAACCAGGCATTCAGAAAAAGCGCGCCGCTTTTACCCTCATTGAATGTTTGGTGGCGATCGGCATTCTGGTTGTCCTTGTCGCGCTGATCTTCGGTCCTGCGCTGAAAGGCATCAGAGGCAACGCCACTTCGGTCAGATGCATCTCGAACCTGCGGCAGATGGGTGCTGCCTTTTACCTCTACGCGGCTGATAATAACGGGCAACTCCCCATGATTGCGGGAGATGCCACGGCGGCGTCCTCGGATGACCAGGATGGCAAGGGGAAACAATGGGATGCTCAGATCACGCCTTATATTGCGGTGAGGAGCGCCGTCGCGAAGACCGCTCAAAAAGATACCCTCTTCTTTTGTCCCAACAGCGAGCCGGATCCCAGCTATGCCAACAAGGCAGTGGTGCCCTTGAGCTATACCTACAACGTCAATCTCGGCAAATCGGAGACCAGCCCCGGCGTCAGACTCGCAGGAAGCGCCAATCTATCCACGGTGGTTGTTCTTGCCGATTTACAACTCAGCAGTTCGACGCCGGAGCACAGCTACGTCCCCCAGACAGGGCAGGGTCGCAATAACACCATCGTATTCCGCGGGAACAACGCCTTTCTTTCGTTCCGTCATAATGAGAGGATCAATATCCTCTTCCTCGATGGGAGCGTGTCACCCCGGCGACGGGTGGTTGAAGGCCTCTCGACCTCGCCCCCCGAGAATGTTCGCTGGACCCCGGAGGGAGATCTTACCGAGACACGATAAATGATGACTGACACTCCGGCGTCAAACCGGTACGCCTTAATTGAAGACCACCGCTATGACGGCCTCCGCTCCGGCGAAAGTTCTGTGGTGCAACTGAAGGACGGCGGCCTATTGCTGATGTATTCGGCTTATCGGACCAGTGGGAACCGCGATCATTCCCATGCAGAAATCTTCGAGAGACGGTCCTTTGATAGCGGAAAAACGTGGTCGCCTCCTCGGGTTGCATTCAGGCCACCCGAGGATGCCCTGAATGTCTGTTCGCCCTCCTTGCTCCGTTTGAGCGATGGAAGGATCGGGTGCGTCTACAATGTCAAATGGGCAAAGACCCATTGCATCCCTTACTGGACGACCAGCGACGACGAGGGTGCCACCTGGAGCGCGAAGCAACCGATCGATTTCGACCGGGAATATTACGTGGTTAACAACGACCGGTTGGTACAATTGCGGGACGGGACGATCGTCCTTCCGTACGCTCGGCATCGCGACATCCCCGAAGATGGGGACGACAAGGAGCTTCTCAAGGAGTGGGTCAACGGTTCGATTGGGATTTTCTATTCCAGAGATGGCGGCCAGTCATGGAAACGCCCGGACACAACGCGCCGGTTTGAAAAGAAGAATTTCAGCCTGCCGCAACCTCTGCGCCCAGAGTTGATGGCGGCGGTGGAAAAGAGAGCCGTTGAGGAACAATACGATGTCTTCCAGGAGCCCGGTGTGCTCGAGTTGGCGAATGGGAAACTATGGCTCTGGGTGCGCAGCCTTTCCCATATCTTTTACTCGATCCTTGATGACGTCGACGCCTGTGGCGACGAGTTTCGGGCGATCCCCGGTTTCAATGTGAGCTGCTCGCCCCAAACGATCAAACGGGTTCCGGCGAGCGGCGCTCTCGTGATGTTCTACAATGATCGCGGCGTCGTCGGATTTGGCGAACCCGGCTTTCAGAACCGGACACCACTTTCCGCTGCGCTCTCTCCCGACGAGGGAGAGAGCTGGATTCGTCTGCCTCATGTTGAGCCCGATCAGTCGAAGAACTATTGCTATATCAGCCTGCTCTTTTTTGAAGAGAAGTTTCTGCTGACCTACTTTGAGAGCGGGTTTGTCATCGATGCCGATGGCAAACCGGTCATGGATACGGACGGCCATCCGAAACGCCGGAATCTCGCTTCCTTGAAGCGATATTTGGGCAATCAGTCGGAACTCGTCGCCTCATAGCGCCAAGTCGGTGGCAGATCAGATGGAGTGCATGACGGGAATGGTGCGGTAGCACCGGTAGCCCGCTCGCGCCGTCGAGCGCGGGGTTCGGCTCCGTGGTTTCATGAAGGCCGTATCCCAGTACCAGCCGCCCGTCCTGCGGGGATGGACGTCAAAGCGCGACTCGTAAACCCATCCCGCGCTCTCGGCGAGAGCGGGCTACCTCGCCCATCCTCCAGTCACGCGTTTGATCACACGAGACGCTTTGGCGAAGATCCTATTTATCCGAGGGAACCACGATCCCTCGCAGAATAATCTTCTGGCAAAAGATGAAGATCAAGAGGGTGGGAATCGCCACGAGAATCAAGGACGCGTAGACCACCGGGGTATCGGCGCTCTGTTGGAGTTGGTAGATGTAAACCATGATCGTCCACATCTTCGGATCCGGCGCGAGAATGAGCGCATAGAAGAACGCTCCATAGGCCGAGACAAACGCGGCCAGTACGTTGACCGCGAGGATCGGTTTGGAAAGGTTCATCGCGATGTGCCAGAACATCGTCCACTCGCTGGCTCCATCGATTTCAGCAGCTTCATAAAGCTCCTTGGGCAGGCTGTCGAAGAAGCCCTTCAGAAGAAAGATGGAGAACCCGTTGGCGAGCCCCGGCAATACGAGAGCGCCGAAGGTATTGAGAAGATTCAGCTCCTTCAATTGAAGAAATACCGGGATCATCGTCACTTCCGCCGGAAATGACAGGGTAGCGAGGAAGAAAAGAAGAATGGCGTACGACTGCCGCAGCTTGAACCGGGAGAGGGCATACGCGGCCAAAGGGTTGACCAACAGAGTGCCCGCGACCATCAGGGTTACCAGGATGGCGGTGTTCCGCATCGCCCGGCCTTTCAGGAGGATCTCATCGAGCACGTATTGATAGTTCTGTTTGAAGAACGTTCGCTTCCAGAATGACTTCTCCGCCTCGAATGCTTTGAAATCCAACGCCAGTTGCGGAATCCTCGCATCGCTGACCCCATGTTTTTGCCGCGCCCAGGCGGCGAACTGCCGATCCAAAGTCACCACCCGCAAGTCACCCGGCTCTGCCTTCATTCGAATAAAATCGCCCCGGGTCCCGCCCGAGGCTTCGAACCGTTCCTTGCCGGTTGGGGTGAACTCAACCAAGTCGGGACGCAGCAGCTTCGTTACAAAGGTCGCCCACGCCTCCGGGGCAACTTCCGGCGCGGTGGCATCGAAAGGGATTTCTGCATAGCTTGCATAGTTTGTTTCATACTTCGCGTTGAACTCCGCGATGCTCTGCCCGACGGTGGCCGGAAGGAATACCGAACGATAGTAGGCCCCTGCGTCCCAGATGAACTTTCGTCTCTCGGAAACGGTCTCGCTGAATTCCAGAAACCGTTCGACGAACGGGGTGATATTCAGGGGAGCGCCCGTGAATGAAATATTTGGCGGACGAACGACACTGAATGACCGGAAGCTTGAACCAAGTTCCCGGTTCAGCGCTTCAATAGTCTCGTATCGCTGCGCCATCCAGAGACGGAACTCCCGGTTGTTGAAGTAGGGAATCGTTGCGACGCTGTCGCTGAACCCCAGCCCGAAGAGATGTTCCGGAACGGAGGCTTGCGCCCTCCACTCCTGCCACAAGTTCACATCAGGGAGGCCAGCCGGATCAGCCTGCTTCACCTCGGGAAGCCGCATAAAGTCAGCGTCGGCATTGTCCCAAGCCATTTTGAGAAGCTCGGTTTTGTTTCTGTATTTCGACGCCACGTAACGCTTCCACAAGGCGTGATCATCAAACAGATAAACCGGGAGGACTCCGGAAGCGGAGAGGTGCCGCCCCGGTTCCAGGGAGCCCCCGAGCATAATGATAAACGGAACCACCATCGTAAGGGTGCCAACCGCCAGCAGAGCATAGCAGGCCAGATAGAAGGCGCGCACCTTGAGCGAGCGCTCGGTAATGGGGGAGAAAAACATGATTATTTGGCGGTCTTGAATTCCATCCGGCTGAGGCGGCGAAGCTGGAGCACCGTGAAGCCGACCAGCATGCTGCCGATAACCCACGCCATCGCGGTCGCCGGTCCGAAGCGAAGCCGCGCGAACGCTTCATAGAAGATCTTCAGCGAGGTCACCTCGGTCATTCCATTGGGGCCGCCGCCGGTCATGATCATGACATTGGTCGCGCCATGGAATGCGGCTGCCACCGCTCCCACGAAGTTGATGACAATGAGCGCCTTGAGGCTAGGGAAAACGATATGCAGGGTTTTGTTCCAAAAACCGGCCCCATCGATCTCCGAGGCTTCAAATTGTTCCTCCGGGATCGTCTTGAGGGCGGCGAGATAGATCAGGCATCCCGGTCCGGTTCCCGCCCAAATCCCCGGGATCACGCACGAGAGCATCGCCAGATGCGGGCTTTCGGGCCACGCCATGGCGGCTTCGAATCCCGCGAAGCGGAGGATGCGGTTGAAGATGCCCTCCGTATCGAAAAGCTCTTTCCAGAGGAAGAAGACCGCCGTGCCGCTGATGACGGCGGGCAGGTAGTAAATTGTGCGGAAAAGCACCTTATGTTTCGGGATAAGGTGCAGCAGGTAGGCAAGCAGGATGGGAGCGGCGAAGCCTAGCGTAAGCGTCCATCCCGCAAAGTGAAGGGTGGCCAGAAGCGAATTCCAGAAACTGCCATCGAAGAGCACATTGGCGAAGTTATCCAACCCGACAAACGTGGAGCGCAACAGAATCTGGTAGTCCAGAAAGGCGATCTGTGTTCCACGGAGAAGGGGAAGATAGCTCCAGGTAAAGACAAGGAGACCTGCCGGGAGAAGGCAGAGCCACGGAACAATGCTTTTGCTTGCAACGGGCCGGGAGACCCCCGCCGCTCCGCTGGAGAAAGCCCGGACCACCGAGCGGCCGACGAATCCAAAGGCCGCCACAATCCCAATCACCACCGCACAGGCGACAATGCGGCGAACCTTCATCGTCTCCGGCGCGACGTAGCCCATCATCCGCTCGTTGGTTCGCGCCACGGCGCGATTGAGGATATCCTGCACTTCGCGGCGTACAGCGTCTTGATCCCCCGCGCGCCATGCCTGTCCGATGGTGGGGCTCAATAGCATCTGGTCGAGCGGATAGGTCATCTCCTGATAGATCAGATTGCAATTCTTCCCATAAGGCTCCGGTTTCCCGGTGGCGAGAGCTTCCGTCAGCTCTTCCTCAAGCCCCTTGGGCGACATCACCAGGTATTCCGAGAAGCCGAATCTGCGAAGGTGTGCCGGATTGACGGTGCTCGCGAGGCCGAGATCAACCAGCGAGGCAATCCGCAGGCGGTCCGCCTCTTCGCTGGTGACAAACCGAATATATTGCCACGCGGCAAGCCGTTTTGCGGGATCGGTGATGCCCGAAAAGATGGCAAGAATCCCGGCATTGATCTCGGACCCTCCATCGCCTCTCGGGCCTTTGGGGACCGCCCCGAAGCCCCACCGTTCCGAGTCGATCGGCACGGTGTCCCCGACATAGCGGAAGAACATCCCCATCTTGCTCATCATCTCTTCCTTGAGGGTCCCCGGCGTCCGGTAGGCAAGCGTCTCGGCAGCGACGAGCCGGTAATAGAGCAGGTAGGCATCCACGGCCTCGGGTGAATTGAAAACGGCCTGCCAATGGTCGGGAGATTCTTCCGCCACGGCATCGCCTCCCGCCGCGCGAACAAAGTTCATCAAGGAGAAGCTCGCCGAGAGTCCGGACTGGAGAAAGATGCCGCGGTACTGAGGCCCCAGCGCGGTGATCTTGCGGGCGAACTCGAGCAGTTCATCCCAATTCCTAGGCGCTCGCGGCGGCAACCCTGCCTGACGAAAGAGTTCCTTGTTGTAGTAAAGACCACTGACCAGCAACTGCAACGGAAGGCCATACAAGCGCTTTTGTCCATCGGGTGCCGTCTTCCGGACCACAGGCAGGATTTGAGAAGGGATCGCGGCGAGAACCTCCTGGTCGCCATCCGTCGCTTCCCGCGCAAGAAACTCGTCCAAGGGCAAAACAATCCCCTGGCGGATATAGGTATCGCTGCTTCGGAAGTTCATCCGGATGACGTCCGGCGCGATCCCGCCCGCAATCATCATGATCGTGCTGGCTTCGCTATTGAGCGTTGCGAGTTTGAGCCCTTCTGCGGGTTGGACGTCGATATACGGATACTTCTCCCGGAACCGCGCGACCACGTTTTGTTCGGCAATGGAGGCCGGGTCGGTGGCGGCATCGCTGGGAAGCCCCTGGACCCGGAGCGAAATGGGTGCTGCTTGAGCCGTCGCCGCGTCACCGCCCAAGCTAATGATCCACATCAGAAAAATGCCCAACAGATGACGCAGATGCCGATGGGCCAGGTCTGCGAGAGCCAAGGGGGCGGGGGAGAAATTCACACAAGGACTTAAAGGGAAAAGTCCGCGCCTCTCAAGTTGGGCTAGGTGGTTTTCGTAGCAAACCAGATGGACAACCCAGGGTTCATTGAAGATTGACGTTCAGCAGGTTGCTCATAAGCTGACTGGTGTGCAAGTGGTTTCCTCGCCTCTTGCAAATCCCTCCATCACCCCCATGACTATGCGCCCGGTTCGGCTGGATTTGATTTCGTCCATTGTGGATGCGCTGACGCATTCCATCGAAGCCGGAGAGTGGGGGGAATATCTTCCGGCGGAACGCCAGTTGAGTCGGGATCTTCAGGTTGGAAGATCCAGCCTTCGCAAGGCCATTCTGGTTCTCGAAAAGAAGAAGCTGCTCAAGATTGCACAGGGCAAAAGGACGAGAATCGTGAAGCCGCCCAAAACACGGGCCAACCGGCAGTCCAAAGTGGTTGCCGCTTTTGTAAAGGGTTCACCGGAGAGCATGGATGCACTCACCTCGTGGCGGCTCAATAATCTTCAGCACGATCTCCATGCAGCCGGGCTGACACTGGAGATCTTTTGCGAGGGGAACGAGATCGGCGGTCTGGCGGCGATGCATATTGACCAACTCCTGGCGACGCGAAAAGCGGCGTGCTGGGTGCTCTTTGCCGGCAATCAGCATATCCAGGAGCTTTTCTTCAAGAGCCAGGTGAACTGTTTTCTTGTTGGAACCCCTCATCCGGGGATCGGCCTCCCTCACATCGATATCGACTTTAAGGCCGTCTGTCGTCATGCCGCCGGGCAACTTCTCCGGCTGGGACACCAGAACATCGCCCTTATCACCCGGGACGTAAAATTCCCGGGCGCAATGTCGAGCATTGAAGGATTTCTCGAGGTCTCCGGGCACCACAAAGAAGGCAATGTCTCCGCTCAGGTGATCCGGTTCGATGCGGATACTCGGGACATCGCGCCTTTCCTGCGAAACATTCTCAAATCGTCATCGAGGCCGACCGGTTTAATCACGATTTCAGCGGAGCTGGCTTTGATGAGCCTGACAACCATCCTGTCGATGGGCTTGTCGGTTCCCAATGACATTTCCTTGATCAGTCGGGATTACCGGCACTTTCTGCAATATACCAACCCGTCGGTTGCCAGTTACGACATCAACCATAACGCCTTCCGAAAGAAGCTGGCGAGATCAGTAATCGAGCTGGTCGATACAGGAACGGTCAGCTCCGGTGCGGCAGCGTTGATCGTTCCTGAGATCCGGGGGAACGTCAGTTTCGCACCCCCTTCACAAAAACACCAATAACCGGCTACGCACTCACAAGTTGCCGCTTCCGGGCGATGGCAAATGCCAGGCCCAGGCCGATCAGTGCCCATGTGGAGGGCTCGGGGATGACGGTCATTCCACCGGTCGATTCGCTGAAGGTAAAGCTCTGCATGCCGGAGCCGTAGCCGAGATCGAAGGTTCCTCCCCAAACACCGCCAGTAAAGGTGAGCGAGCCTATGTTGGTTTCCCCAGCGAAGAGGACGATATCCGTGAAGCTATTGTGGGTCGTTCCGACGAAATCGAAGAGATCGAACGCTCCCGTGTCTGTGACTGTTCCTGCGAACACCAGCTTGAGGGTGCCCCCGTAAGTAAGACCGCCTTCGCTAGTCACGTTGATCGCGTCATAGGTCGTGCCGCGTCCTGAAGCATCCGCGCCCGCATTGATCTCGATCTCGGTGATGCCCGAGAGGCTTAGCGAAGCGAACGTCCCGAGGCCCGCGCTGTTGCCGACCGCCAGGGTTGCGCCGCTCTGGATGGTCGTCGTGCCTCCCGCCGTGATTTCACCCCCAAGTTTGGCGCCACTGGCAACCGTGATGCCGCCGTTCCCCACGGAGCCGTTAATCAAGAGGGTTCCCGCGTTGACGAGCGTGGCCCCCGCGTAGTTTTGGGTGACGAGGTTATCCTTGGTTCCCAAGCTCAGGATGCCATCGCCGGTTTTCGTCAGGCTGCCGTTGGAGATGACTCCGGTGATGATGGCGTCCACTCCCGCGCCGACCACCGTACTGCGATTGACCTGGACCGTCTGATTGGCTCCCGCAAGGTTCAGCCCGTTTTGCCACGTGACCGTTCCGTTGGAGACGGCAGCCCCAAGAATCAGGGCGCGTCCGCTGGCAATGAAGTTGGTGCTCCCAAAGGTCAACGTCGATGCACTGCCGCCGATGTTGACGGTCAGGTTATTGGCGCTGTGGCCCCAGGTATTGTTCGCTCCGATCGCGGCAAACCCGCCGGCCGCATTCGCAAGCCATTGAACCTGGTTGCCCGAGGTGCCGAGATTCTTGGAATAGGTCCCATTGAGCCCCATGACGCCACCGTTCAGCCCGAGATTGCCGGTATGATTAAAAGTGCCGCGGACCGCAAAGACGCCTCCGTTGATCTGAGTGGCGCCGGTAAAGTTGCTATCACCCGTCGCAACCAACGCCCCTGTTCCTGCCTTCGTGAATTTGCGTCCTCCGGCATCTTCGCCGATCGATGCGACCGTCGTGACCGCATTGTTGACTGTCAGCGTGTTGGCCGTGGCGTTGGTGAGGGTCATCGCTCCGAAGGTGAGATTCCCGCCGTCTCCGATGGTCGTCGCGCCGGTATGCGCCAGGTTGATTGCATTGGCCAGCACACGGTCCACTGCGCTGTCGCTTCGAAGGGTCACCGCGCCGGTAATGGACGCCGTCCCCGTGCCGAGCGCGGAATTGTGTCCGATGGCCACCGCACCGGCGTTGATCGTGGTGCCACCGGTGTAATTGTTGCTGCCGGAAAGAGTCAGCGTTCCTGCGCCGTCCTTCCTCAGTGTTCCAGCGCCACCGCCGCCGATGGAGTTGGCCAGCGTTACATCAAATCCATTGGTATCGAGCCGCGAGGTTCCCGCCGAGATGTTGACGGATCGTTCAGAGAGATCGAATGCCGAGCCGAACTTCAGGATGCCGCCAGCCAGGGTCACCCCATTGGCGCTGTTACCCAGAGCGGCATTGTTGCTCACCTGCAAGGTTCCATTCGAAATCGAAATGGTAGCACTGAAAGTGTTAGACCCTGTGAGAGAGATGGTGCCGTTGCCCCCTTTTACCAACGTTCCAATATTGCCGCTGATTGTCCCGGAGATGAGCAGCGTCCCGCCTGTGGTGACATCGAAGCGCTGGTTCTGGACGCTTGTTGCGCCGAGGACGAGATTTGCGGAGATCGTATTGGTGCCACTGGTATTTAAGGCATAGATGGCGGCACCTGTCCCGGGGGTGGCCCCGGTTCCGGGACTCGTGAGAGTCATGGTTGAGCCCGAGATCGTCCAACCGGAGCTGGCAGCATCAGAGAACAGGATCTGCTGAATGGTCGTGGCCGATGAAAGGTTCGGGTTGGTTCCCGTAGTTGCTGTCGCGAAAACAATATGGTCTGTGGAACCCGGAACGCCCGAAGCGGACCAGTTGCTCCCCGTATTGAAATCCGTGCCACTGCTATTCCACGTCTTGCCAGCCGCCGAGGCTTGGTGAGTTGCGCAGAAGATCGCCAAGGCCGCAGCCGGTAAGACGGAGGTCGGAAATTTCGAGATGAAGGTCATGGGTGTTCTCTTTTGGGGGTTCATTGAATAGGCTGCCCGCGGGTTGCCTATCGCTTCTTTGGCTTTAGCAGGGTCCAATAGCGACTATGCCGGTTCAAGCCGGATACGCTGGTCTTTTTGGGAAACCAGTTGGGATTGGTTGATTTCACAGTGGCTTTCCCTCATCGCTGTTGAGCCCGCCATCCCGCCATCATCGCGCCGGGATGGATGCGGCTCCGTTTTGTTTAACCGCAGCTCAGGCCCCACCTAGTCATGACAACGAACGCTTCTTCACTACGCAAAAAACGCTATGCAGTCGTCGGCACCGGAGGGCGTGCCGTGATGTTTCTGGATCCGATTGTTTCGAACTATGCCGACACGTCGGAACTGGTCGGCATTTGCGATATCAACCCGGTGAGGCTTGCCTTTCATCGAAATCGCTTGAGCAGCAAATTCGGAGTTTCGGAAGTCCCTGCTTACCAGGCAGGGGAGTTCGACAAAATGCTCGCCAGGGAAAAGCCCGACGTGGTCATCGTTTGCACGGTGGATGCGTTGCATGATGAGTACATCGTCAGGGCGCTCGACGCAGGGTGCGACGTCATCACCGAAAAGCCGCTCACCACGGATCAATTCAAGTGCGGGCGGATCTTTGAAGCGGTCCGGAGGACCGGGAAATCGGTTCGTGTCACTTTCAACATGCGTTGGATGCCCGGAGCCACGAAAATCAAGGAGTTGCTGGAGAGTGGAGTGATCGGCAGCGTGAAGAACGTGCTTCTTGAGTACACTCTCGATACCAATCATGGGGCCGACTATTTTCGGCGCTGGCATAGTGAAAAGTCCAAATCGGGCGGATTGCTGGTGCATAAATCGACGCATCATTTCG
The DNA here is from genome assembly GCA_037190965.1 of Chthoniobacteraceae bacterium. Classification (GTDB taxonomy): domain Bacteria; phylum Verrucomicrobiota; class Verrucomicrobiia; order Chthoniobacterales; family Chthoniobacteraceae; genus DATMFV01. The sequence continues at coordinate 64,625 of JBBCKI010000070.1, read as the reverse complement.
ATCTCGTCAATTGGTGGCTCGATGCCATTCCCGACACCGTGTTTGCCTTCGGTAACCTTGCCTTCTATGGGCGGGAGAATGCGTTGTCGCGAGGGTTGGGTTCACTCACGGGTTACAACCGCTACACGGGAGAGGCCCCTGACAGTGATCCGTTCAAACTCGACTTGCAGGGCAACGACTCGCTCAAATGCCTGTACCTCGATGCGGAGAAAGAGGATGGTTATATCCGCGACCGTAACGTATTTCGTGATGGAATCGACATTGAAGATTCCCTGAGCGTTCTCGTCCGCTACCGCAGTGGCGCTTTGTTGACGTATATGCTCACGGCTTTTTCTCCCACTGAAGGCTTCCGGGTCACTCTGAATGGAGACGCCGGTCGTATTATTTTTACGACTCATTTCAGGTCGCATATTATCCGTGGTGAGGCAGGCGACGCCTCTCTTAACGACAAAGAGATCTCTCAAAGCATTACAGTGCAGCCGCTCTTCGAGCCTGCGTATGCGGTGGCAATTCCAGAGGTGGCGGGTTCCCATGGCGGCGGAGATCCCCTGCTACAGGAGCAGATCTTTGGTCCCGGCAAAACACGGGATTCCATGAATCGGGATGCCGGGCATGAACAGGGAGCCGCCTCTGCCGCCATCGGCTTTGCTGCCAACGAATCGATCCGGCTCGGAACTCCTCTCAAAATTTCAGATCTTGTTTGTTTGCGCCCGGAATCCGTTGCTCTCTCTGCACTCTGTTAGAGCGTCTCTCATTGCGGTGACGGAAGGGGCTCCCGCATGTCGAGACGTGGTGGCCGCCGGGCCATTTGATCGGGTATGAATATACTTCATCAATACGTTTGCCGATTTTGTCAAAGTCGTGGTAGACGGAAAGAGCGTGCATCCCACCTTCGCCGACGGGCTGGCCCATGAAAAAGTTCTCGGCGCGATTTGCCGAAGCGCGAAAACGAAGCAGTGAACAACGCTGTAGCGGCCATGGAACAAAATCCTTATTGCAAACGGTTTAAGGAATGCGGCACCAATGTTCGCATCGCCCCTGATGTTTATATCGAGCACCCTGAATGCTTCGAAGTAGGGGACAACGTTATCATGCATTCAGGCACGCACTTCCTCGGTGCGCCGAAGGTGGCGCGTATTGGAGCGAACGTGATCTTCCATCCCCGGTGCTATTTCGAAGGTTCGCCGGGAAGGCTGATCATTGAAGATCATGTGGTGTTCTATCCGGGCGTCTACGCGGGCTTGGGAAACTGGGAATCGAGCTTTGTTGAAATAGGTCACCATAGTCACTTTGCTCCCTATGGAGTTCTCTACGGATGGGGCGGCCTGAGACTGGGGCCGTACTGCAATATCGCGGCACATGTGGTGCTGGCTACGGTTGGCCACCACGACGAAATCACAGACCGGCCAATGGCTCTGACCGGCGAGAAGGCTGGGCCGATCACCCTGGAGGAAGATGTCTGGATCGCCGCGAATGCGACGATCTGCGCCAATACCGTGCTAGCCAAAGGGTGCGTGATTGCCGCAAACGCGGTGGTTACCAAAAGCACGGAACCGATGGGAATCTATGGCGGAGTTCCCGCGCGATTGATGCGTTGGCGTTAAGGTGGATTGATGCCTACCGGACCACATTGATCGGGGCTCCTCTCAGGAAGCCCCTGACATTCTCCACCGTCACCTCAGTCAGACGGCGCCGAGCCTCCCGGCTCGACCATGCCATATGGGGAGTGATAATACAGTTGGGCGCGGCCAACAGCGGATTCTCCCGGGGCGGTTCCGTGGTCAGCACGTCAACGGCTGCACCGGCAATCACCCCTTGGCGCAAGGCATCCGCCAGATCGGCCTCATCGACAAGCGCTCCCCGGCTGGTGTTGATCACCAGTGCGGTCGGCTTCATCCGGGTCAAGGCGTCACGGTTGATCATCCTTTCGGATTCGGGGGTCAGCGCGCAATGAAGAGAGATAACGTCGGAAATCCGGAGCAATTCATCCCAACTGACAAACTGGCCTTCAGAATGGTCATTAACGTGGCGGCTGTAATAACAAACCCGCATTCCAAGCGCCTCTGCAATGGTCGCCACGCGGCGGCCGATCCGCCCAAAGCCGACAATCCCGAGGGTCTTCCCCGCAAGTTCGATCAGCGGCTTCCTCCAGAAGCAGAAATCGGGGCTGCGGGACCATTCTCCTTCACGCACAGCAGCGGAATGTTCTCCACAGTGGTGGGACAACTCCAGGAGAAGCGCGACGGTGTGCTGGGCGACCGTATCGGTGCTGTACGTCGGCACATTGGAAACCGGGATGTTCCGCGCCTTTGCGGCTGGCAGGTTGACGACATTGTAGCCTGTCGCCAGTACCGAGATAAAGCGGAGGTTGGGCAGGCTTTCGATCGCTTCGGCGGAAAGCGGCGTTTTATTGGTGAAAACAATTTCAGCGTTGGCTGCCCGTTCGACGACCAATTCCGGCGGGGTGCGATCGTAGACCGTCAACTCGGTGATCGCTTCCAGATTCGTCCACGGATTGTCTCCGGGATTGAGAGTGTATCCATCCAGAACGACTGCGATGGGCCGGGCCGGTCGACAGCCTTCGGATGCTGATGCAACTTCGGCAGGCATCTGCCGGTGCGCCAAAGTTGGTGATTCATCTGACATTCCGGAATGACAGCATTTTGAGCAGCATTGAAGCAATGGCGAAATCTGCCGGACGAGTCACGCCCTTGCAAAAGATGGGGCTTCGCTTCTTCTCAACGGTTTCCGCTTCAGGCTCTTGCAAAATTCCACCCGCTCCAGCATCGGATCCGGATTGAACCGGGACCCGCGTTTTTGGAGTTTTTTTTATCTCGAGGGGTTGATCTTGGCTCGAATCGCACCACTATGAATGCCATGACTGCCCGTTTCTCTCCCGGAGCCCTCCCGCTTCTGTTGCCTGTTCTCCTTTTCGGAGGGTTGATTTTTCTGTCCGGCTGCCAGAAGAAGGACGTCGCTCCGGGCGCCCCTCCTGCGCGTGCGGTGACGGTAGCCAAGGCGGAGACCCGCGATGTCCCGGTTTATCTCGATGAGATCGGCAAATGCTCTCCGGTTGAGGCGGTGACAATCCAGCCGCAGGTGACGGCGGCGATTTTGGAGGTTCACTTCAAGGACGGTGCGGAGGTCAAGAAAGGGGATCTCCTCTTTACGCTCGATCCCCGCCCTTTTGAAGCCGCCCTTCACAAGGCGCAGGCGGCATTGGAACAGAGTCGCGCCAAGGCGGTCTATGACCAGGCGCAACTCAAGCGCAACCGCGAGTTGAGCCGCAACAATGCGGTGGCGCTCCAGGCGCTCGATGTCGCGGAGAGCAACGCGTTGATGTCGAAAGCGGCGGTGACGGCGGACGAGGCGGCGGTGGAGACGGCGCAGATCAATCTGGATTACTGCACCATCCGCTCGCCCATCTCGGGGCGCACCAGCAAGCGGATGGTGGATGGCGGCAACGTGGTGGAGGCCAACAAAACGCAGCTTCTTCTCATCCAGCGGCAGGTGCCGATTTACGTCGATTTTTCCGTGCCTGAGAATGAGCTCCCCAAGGTTCGCCACTACAAGGCGGCGGGGACGCTGAAGGTGGAGGCGAGTTTTCCCGATGATTCAGACATCAAACGCGAGGGCGAGTTCGACTTTCTCGACAGCGGAGTGCAGCCGAATGCCGGGGTCGTGCGGATGCGGGCGGCGATCGAGAACGAAGACCGCCTCTTCTGGCCCGGCCAGTTTGTGAACGTCCGCCTGCTGCTCGATACCTTGAAGAATGCCGTCCTGGTGCCGGGCGAAGCCGTGCAGGTCGGCAAACGGGGGCCGTTCGTATTCGTGGTGAAGGACGATTCCACTGTCGATCTCCGGCCCGTCAAGCCGGGGCAGAAGCAAGGCCGGCAGGTGGTGATCGTCGAAGGGGTGCAACCGGGTGAAACCGTGGTCGTGACCGGTCAGATCACGCTATCTCCGGGCGCCACCGTCGCCATCGTGCAGCCTTAGAGCGGTTTGAACTCAAAAACGCTTTAATCGCCCAGACGCCTACCTCCAATGTCCACCTTCTCCGATCCCTTCATCAAGCGGCCCGTCATGACGATGCTGCTCACGGTGACGTTCATCGTCTTCGGGTTCATGAGCTACCAGCGGCTCCCGGTGAACGATCTCCCGGCAGTCGACTTTCCCGTCATCAACGTGATGGTGAGCTACCCCGGTGCAAGTCCGGAGACAATGGCGAGCAATGTCGCGACGCCGTTGGAGCGGCAGTTCATGCAGATCCCCGGGTTGGAACTGGTGACCTCGCAGAGCGCGCAGGGGAGCGCCAACTTCACGCTGCAGTTCGGCTTGAACAAGAGCGTGGACGCCGCGGCGACCGATGTGCAGGCGGCCATTAACCAGGCCAACGGCAGCCTGCCGCTCGATCTTCCCTCTCCTCCCACCTTCACGAAGTTCAACCCGAACGATCAGCCGATCATGTTCCTCGCGTTGACCAGCGAATCGTTGACGGAGGGGCAGCTCTACGATTTCGCGAGCACCGAGGTGGCGCAGCGCATCAGCATCCTGGAGGGCGTCTCGAAGGTCGATATTTTCGGAACCAAGGGGGCCGTGCGGGTCAAGGCCGATCCGGCCAAGCTTGCCGCGCGCGACATGACGATCGAGGATCTCGCCGCCGCGATCCGCGCGGGGACGAGCACGCAGGGGGCGGGGCAGTTCGATGGGGCGAATCGCACCTTCCTGCTTCAGCCGCAGGGGCAGATCGACAGCTCCGAGGGGTATCGCGACCTGGTCGTGGGCCGCAAGGGCGGCGCGCTGATTTATCTGCGCGACGTGGCGGAGGTGATCGACTCCACGCAGAACGAACGGATGGAGCGCCATGTCTGGGCGCGCGGGATGGAGGCTCCGGCCGCTAACATCGTTCTCGCCGTTTCCCGGCAGGCCGGGGCCAACGCCGTGGCCACGGCCCAGTTGGTCAAAGACCTTCTCCCCGTTTTCGAGCGCGAGTTGCCCGGCTCGGTCAAGCTGATCCCGATGTTCGACCGCTCCGTCACCATCGTCAATTCGGTCAACGAGGTGAAGGAAACGCTGGTGATCGCCTTCGCGCTGGTGGTGCTGGTGATTTTCGTTTTTCTCGGGCGCGCGACCGATACGTTGATCCCCGTCGTGGCGCTGCCTATGTCGATGCTCATCACCTTCGTGGCGATGTACCTCCTTGGCTACAGCCTCGACAACCTGACGCTGCTGGCGTTGACGCTCTCCATCGGCTTTCTGGTCGATGACGCCATCGTGTTTCTTGAGAACGCCGTGCGCCGGATGGAGGCGGGCGAAACCGCCCTGGAAGCCACCTTCAACGGGGCCAAGGAGATCAGCTTCACCATTGTCTCGATGACACTCTCCCTGGCGGCGGTCTTCCTGCCGCTGGTCTTCATGCCCGGGTTGATCGGGCGGACCTTCCAGTCCTTCGCGCTCACCATCATCATCGCCATCATGGCCTCCGGGATTGTCTCCCTGACACTGACGCCGCTCATGTGCGCGCGAATGTTGACCCGCCACGAGACCGGCAAAAAAACCTGGCTGGAGCAAAAAGTCCACGGGGTGTTCTCCCGGATCGTAGGGAGCTACGGCAAGTCGCTCGATTTCTTTCTGGAGCACAAATGGATCTCCGCGCTGGCGTGGGTCGTCTGCATGGTGGGCACGGTGGTTCTTTTCCAGGCCGCCCCCAAGTCGTTCCTGCCAACAGGGGACAGCGGATTCATTCGCGGCATCTTCATGGTACAGGAGGGGACCTCCCCGGAACGAATGGCGGCATTTCAGACCCAGGTGGATCATGTGCTGGAAGCGAACCCTCATGTCGATTTGAGCATGACGATCTCGGGGAACTCGGGCCGCATGGCCGCCTCGCAGGCGCGGGTGCTCGCGTTTTTGAAGCCTGCCTCCGGGCGCCCCTCCATCGACAAAGTGATGGCGGAGCTTTCCGCCGAGATGTCGAAGATCCCGGGGATCAGACCGTTCCTGCAGGCCTCCCCGGTTTTGCAGATCAGCACCGGTGCGGCCTCCAATAACCAGGGCAAATTCTCCTACGCCGTCAGCGGGATCGACCCCCAGGAGGTGGGGGCCGCCGCCGAGGCCTTGATGGAAAAGCTTCGGCCCTATCCCGGGTTTCTTTTCGTCAACTCGGATATGCAGACGAGAACGCCCAACCTGGAGATCGACATTCTCCGGGAGCAGGCCGCCTCCTATGGCGTTTCCGTGCAGGCCGTCCTCAATGCGCTGCGGAGCGCTTATGCACAGAATTTTGTCTACCTCATCAAAAAATCGAACGACCAGTATCAGGTCATTCTGGAAGCCAGCGACAAGCTGCGCACGGAGCCCGAGAAGCTGGAGCGGCTGTTCGTAAAATCGGACGAAGGCACGCTGGTTCCCGTCAAGGCCGTGGCGCGTTGGAAGGAAACCGTCGGGCCGCAATCGATCAACCACATCAACCAGTTCCCGGCGGTTACGATCTCCTTCAACCTTGCGCCGGGCGCGGTCATCGGCGACGCCGCAAAGTTCATCGAGAAGACCGCCGCCGAAGTGCTGCCGCCGAATATCCGGGGGAACCTCCAGGGCGAGGCGCAGGTCTTCAAGGAGACGATCACCAGTCTCACCGTGCTCATGATCTTCGCCGTGTTCGCGATGTACATCATCCTCGGCATTCTTTACGAGAGCTACATTCACCCGATCACCGTGCTCACCGCGTTGCCGGTCGCCACCGTCGGCGGGCTTGCCACGCTGCTCCTCTTCAATCAGGAAGCCTCGCTCTATGCCTTTGTCGGGATGTTCCTCCTCATAGGCATCGTGAAGAAGAACGGGATCATGATCGTCGATTTCGCTCTCCAGCGAATGGCCGAAGGGCTCGATCGCAAGGCCGCGGTGCATGAGGCGAGCCTGGAACGTTTTCGCCCGATCATGATGACGACGTTTGCCGCGCTGATGGGGGCGGTCCCGCTCGCGCTCGGGTTCGGCGCGGATGGCAGTTCGCGCCAGCCGCTTGGGCTCATCATCGTCGGCGGGCTGATCGTCTCCCAACTGGTGACTCTCTACGTCACCCCCGCGCTCTTCCTCTACTTCGAGGCGTTCCAGGAAAACGTCCTCGATCGCTACTCATTCTTCCGCACGCATCGGGCAAAGCACGTCGATATCATCCATCACGACGCAACGCCGGTGGCGGCGATTGACGGAGGGAAGAAGGAAGCGAGTGTTTTGAAGTAGGTCTCCGGTAGAATGTGAGAAGCGCCGCGCTCGGCCTTCGTTTCCGGGAGCGATCTCGATCGCGCCGTTGAAGGCTTCTTCTGGCGCTCTGGCGGGAAAAAGCAAACCGACGCTTATTGGGAAAGCGAATCAGGAACACCTATGAAACTTTTCACGGTTATGGCGGCTCTGGTTCTGGCGGCATCGCCCCGGGGAGGCGGCGCGGAGCCGCTCAGCGAGGGGGAGGCGAGGGAGATCGGCGTCGAAACGTACATCTACGGTTACCCGTTGGTAACGATGGAGATGACGCGCCGGGTAATGACCAACACCGCTGCCCCGGAGAACCAGCATGCCCCGATGGGTCAATTCTATCACGCGCGCACCTATCCGGATGCCTCCTTCCGTGATGTAACCGCCCCCAATGCGGATACGCTCTATTCAACGGCGTGGCTGGACCTGGCGAAGGAGCCGTACGTTCTGAGTCTCCCCGATATGAAGGGGCGATATTTTCTCATGCCGATGCTCGACGCGTGGACGTCGGTTTTTGCCGACCCGGGCAAACGCACGACGGGCACCGATGCCCAAAGGATCGCCATCGTTGGGCCGGGATGGCGCGGCACCTTGCCGGAAGGAATTCACGAAGTCCGCTGTCCCAGCCGCATCGCCTGGGTTTTGGGCCGGATTTATTCCACGGGCACCCCGGAGGATTACGCGGAGGTTCATGCCTTGCAGGAGCAATGTTCGCTCGTGCCGTTGAGCGCCTATGGAAAGCCGCACACGCCGCCGCCCGGCAAAGTGGATCCGGCCATCGACATGAAAACGCCCGTCAGGGAACAGGTGAACGCGCTTAAAGCCGAGGATTTCTTCGCGCTCTTTGCGGAGCTATTGAAGGAGAACCCGCCCCTGCCCGCCGATGCTCCGATGGTCGCCCAAATGGCGAGGATCGGCGTTGTGCCCGGAGAGGCGTTCGCCCCTGCGAAGCTCGACCCAGCCGTCGTTGAGGCGCTCCAAGACGTCCCCAAAGCGGCGCTGGAGAAAATCCGCGACCACGCCAAGAAGGCGGGCACTGAGGTCAACGGCTGGCGGTATAGTCTTAAAACGGGGGTTTACGGCACCGACTATCTTCAGAGGGCCTTTGTCACCTTGGTCGGGCTGGGGGCTAATCTTCCGCAGGACGCCGTCTACCCCCAGGCGGACGTGGACGACGCAGGCAAACCGCTGGATGGAAGAAACCGTTACCTTCTGAGGTTTCCAAAAGGCCAGATGCCTCCGGTCAACGGTTTCTGGTCGCTGACGATGTACAACAGCGATTTCTTTTTCGTGCCCAACCCGCTCAATCGGTATTCCCTGAGCCCGCGCAATTCGCTAAAAGCCAACGACGATGGCTCGGTCGACCTCCTCATCCAGCATGAATCGCCAGGCAAGGAAAAGGAATCAAACTGGCTTCCCGCGCCCGCGGGTCCCTTCAACCTGATGATGCGGCTTTACTGGCCGAAGGAAGCCGTGCTCGACGGATCATGGAAAATCCCGCCGGTTCAAAAAGCGGAGCGGTAATAAAAGCGGCGGTCACCGGCGCGACCGTCCATCCTTTACACATACTGCTCGCTCAGGAGCCGCGCGGCGGAGGCGTCGAGCAGTTCGCGGCGGCGGACATCGTCGAAGCGCTGGAGCAGATCGACGATGGCCAGGCGCTTCTTATCCGCGCCGGTAAAGTCATGGAGGACGTTCCCCTGGTGCATCATTACAATGCGGTCGCCGAGTTGCACCGCCTGGGACATGGCGTGGGTGACCATCAGCGTGGTCAGGTTATCGCGGGAGACCACGGCCTGGGTGAGTTGGATGACTTGGTCCGCACTCTTCGGGTCGAGCGCGGCGGTGTGCTCGTCGAGCAACAGCAGGTCGGGCTTGATCCACGTCGCCATGAGGAGCGTGAGCGCCTGGCGTTGTCCGCCCGAGAGGCTGCCGATGGCGTTGTCGAGTCGGTCTTCGAGCCCCATCTTCAATTCCGCCACCCGCGCGCGCAGTTCCGAGCGAAGCGATTTGCCGAGCGCCCAGCCGAATCCGCGAAACTTGCCGCGCGAGGCGGCGAGCGCGAAATTCTCCAGGATCGACATTCCCGGAGCGGTGCCGCTGAACGGGTTCTGGAACACGCGGCCAATGTGCTTCGCCCGCCGATGTTCGGGCCAGCGGGTCACGTCGCGCCCGGCCAGTTCGATTTTCCCTTCGTCCACCTGGAACGATCCGGCGACGGCGTTGAGCAGGGTCGACTTCCCCGAGCCGTTGCCGCCCAGCACGATGACGAAGGAGCCCGGGGCGATCTCCAGCGTCACCCCGCGCAGGGCGCGGACTTCGTTGACCGTGCCGGGGTTGAAGGTTTTGCGGAGGGCTTGCAGCTTCAGCATGGCGTTAGAGGGGGGCGGTGCGGGGTTGGGCCTGGACTTTGCGGCGGGCAACGTGGCGAAGCACCCCGGGGAGCACAAGTGCTGCAAAGACGAACCCGGCGGTGACGAGCTTGAGATCGTTCGGATTCAGTCCCCAACGCAGTGCAATGGCGATCAGCTCGCGGAAGAGGATGGAGCCGATAACGGTTCCCGCCAGTGCCAGCCCCAGGCCCCGCGAGCCGGTCAGCGCTTCGCCGATGATGACGCTTGCCAGCCCGACGACAACCATGCCGATGCCCATCTGCGCGTCCGCGAACCCCTGGTATTGGGCGAGGAACGCACCCGAGAGCCCGACGAGCCCGTTGGAAAGCGCGAGGCCGATGATCCGGTAGTTCTCCACGTTAACCCCCATGGCGCGGGTCATCTGCTCATTGTCGCCGCTGGCTCTCATGGCCGTGCCGACGCTGGTGCGGAAAAAGAGGTAGAGGAGCAGCCCCGTCAACGTTGTGACCACCCCTAGGGCGACCAATGTCGCGACTTCGCGGGATTCCACCAGCCATCCCGCCAGCTCAAACTCCTCCCGGCCAAAAAGCAGGAGACCCAGCGCGTGGCAATGATCGCCGAAGGTCTTCGCCCCAAGGAGCGGAATGTTGCTGCGCCCCATGACGTGGAGGTTGACCGAATAGAGACCGGTCATGACGAGGATGCCCGCCAGCAGCGGGTTAATGCCGCAGCGGGTCTGTAGGATGCCGGTCACCCCTCCCGCCACGAATCCCGCCAGACCTCCCGCGAGGGTCGCGGTAAACGGGTCGAATCCTTGGATCAGCAAGACGGCGGTCACCGCGCCGCCGAGGGTGATTGAACCGTCCACCGTAATATCGGGGATGCCGAAAAGACGGAACGAGATGAAGATGCCCAGCGCGAGAAGCGCGAGGATGAATCCGAGGCAAAGGGAACCGATGAGCAGGGTCATGGCTTGAGTAATATCGGCGTCAGATTTCGAGTGGGGCCATCCAGAGCGCGCCTCGGAAGAAGCGGCTTTCGCCAAGGCCTCCGGGTCTCCAGTCGTTGAGGAGATGCAGGAGCCCCAGAGCCCGTTCCTCTTCCAGCAATTGCCGGACGGTGGCGTTGAGATCGAGGAGCCCCTTGGTCAAGGGCCGATAGGCAAACGCGGCTGCGTGGACATGCACCTGCGGGCCGGTTCCCTCTCCGGGGGGGCGCGAAGGCCGCAGGAGCGCGGCGAGCGGCGTGTCCCCCGAAGGCGCGGCGAAACCGGTGGCGAGGCAAAAGCTGCGCGGCCAGGCGGGCTCGGCGGTGAAGAGAAGGCGGTCACGGACTTCGGGGAACTCGAACGAAATGCGTCCTTCCGAATCGGGCTGCGAGCAAAGCGCCGCTCCCACCAGGGCCTCCGTCTCAGCTGCCAGCGCGAAGCCGACAGGCCGGTTGCCCGCCAGTTCCAGCGCGATCTCCACAAGGGTGGAGAGCGGCACGGCCTGGTGCTGGGTTTCGTGCTGCACGCCCGTGGCGTCGAAGCGAACCAGCGAAGCGTAGTTTCCCTCGGCGGCAAGGCCGGAAATCGCCGTGATTTCCGGGACCAGCGCACCCTGTTCGAGCACGAAGTCGGTGCTTTGCTTTCCGTCGGCGGGTTGGGTGAGGGCGGCTCCGCCGAGGGCGAGGAATTCGCCGAACCGGCCTTCGCAATCGTTCCATCCATTGCCTACCGCCCCGAGACCCAGCCCCAGCGTATGGGCCGGGAACCGGGCGAGCGCTCCTTTGCCGAGCACACGGGCGCAAAGGATGCCGCGCGAATTGAGCGTATGGACTTCGCACCGCAAGCCGTCGCGTTCGATCAGGAGCGGGCCCTCATCCGAGGGGATCGATTCATCCCGGACCGCTTCCTCTTCCAGAACGGTAATCAGCGTCCCCAGCCCCGCCATCTCCAGGATCCCGCGCGCTTCCGGCGAGGGATTGACCACGGTGAGTAATCCTTGAATGCGGGCGAGCTGTTTGTAATGGATCACCAGGACACGGATCCCCGCCGAGCTCACGAAAGTCACGCCGCTCAAGTCGAGGCGAAGCTGGTGCCACCCTTCCTCAATGGCGCGCGTCAGGGCCGCGCCGGTATGCTCGCTCCAGGCTCCGTCGAGCCGGCCTTGCAGTTTGAGGAGGAGGGCTTCTCCGTCGGGGTGGCGCGTGATTTCCATTGGAGAGTCTTGAAATGCTATGGGAGGACGACGTCGGCTTTCTGCAACAAATCCGGCGGGATGACAATGCCCATGGTGCGGGCGGCGGAGGCGTTGATCATCAGGACGGTCTTGTGGGGTGCGGCCAGCGGAATCTTTGCCGGGTCTTCGCCATCGCGCAGAATGCGGACGGCGATCTTTGCCGCATCCTCCGCCGAGTCGGCATAATCCCGCGAGAGCACCAACGCGGCTCCCTTGCGGGCGGCGTCCTGAATGAACCCGAAGAGCGGCATCCGCGAGCGGCGGCAGGCTTCGGTGACGGCGACGAACCCGCTGGAGACAAGATTGCACGGGACTTGTACCACCGCGTCGATCTCTTTTCGGCAAAGGGCCGTGGCAGCTTCGGTCATCTCGCCGGATTGGTTGACCGATACGTTGACGAGCGTGATCCCCCGCTTGGCAAGCTCCTCGGCAAAAAGCTTGTTCGCCTGTACCGAGTTGTCCTCTGCCGAAGCGACCAGCGATCCAATCCGCTTCCACTGGGGGTAGTACGTCTTGAGGAGTTCCGCCATATCGGCGCAGCGGCTCATGATGTAGATGCCGGTGACATTGGGGAGGTGATCTTCGTCGCTCTTCCCTGCACCCGCCGTGATGGCATCGGCCACCAGCGTGAAGACGACCGGGGTGGTTTTCACCCGTTTGACGGCGGTCTGCAAAGTCGGGGTGGAGAGGGTCAGATAAAGATCGGGCTTGTCGAGATCCGCCGCCGCAAACAAGGAGGGGAGCAAGGACATATCGCCCTGTGCGCACCGGAAGTTGACGACACAATCTTCACCTTCCTTAAAGCCGGCCTCCTTCAGCCCGCGTCGGAACCCTTCCATGCTTTCCTCGGTGGGAACGTTGTCGGAATAAGCGATGGCGGCGATTTTGAACGGTTTCTTCCGGGAGGCAGGGGAGGGGAGGCTTGCTCCTTCTTTTTTGGACACGGTGCCGTCGGCGGCGATGACCGTGACGGCCTGCTTGAGGACTTCGGCCGGGGGCTGCCACGGATCCCGCAATCCGGCGAGCGCCTGAAGGTTAAAGCCGAGTTCCATCGGCATGTAATCTTCCACCGTGATCCCGGTGGCAGGCTTGCCCGCGAGCACTTCGGCGGCGATCCCGCCCGCCTTGTATCCTACTTGGTAATAATTTGCTCCAAGATCGAAAAGCGCGCCCCGCTTGGTATGGCCGCCAATATTCGAGAACACGGGCACGTGATTCTGGCGAGCCACGGCGATCAGCGTGTCGATGGCGCTCATCACCGTGGCGTCGCCGCCCGCCCAGTAGGCTTGCGCTCCGCGGTGGGCCAGGGCCTGGGCGGCCTCGCGCACATCGCGCGTTCCTTCGATGGGGGCTTCGATCAGTTCGATGCCCAACTCTTTGGAAATCGCCCGCGCGCGCCGGGTGCAGACCTCGGAGTTCGCCTCGGAGGGATTCCAGACGACGCCGACCACCTTCAGCTCCGGGTTTACCTTTTTGGCAATCCGGAAAATCTCTTCCACCGGCTGCGCGGAGCCGATGCCGGTGAGGTGAGCCGGTTTGTCGGGTGAACCGAGCGCCTTGATGCCGACCCCTGCGGCGATCGGATCGCTTACTGCGCAGAAGACGTGTGCGGCCCCGCCGCTCCGGTTGGCGTTCGCCACCGCCTGGAGGCAGACGGTGGCCGAGGTGGCAACGAGCTTGAATGAGCCGTCGCTGATGCGGCTGGCAATCAGGTTGGTTGTCGGGATGTCTCCTTCGGCATTGAAGCGTTGGAGGCGGATGGCTTCGCCGTCGCGAAAACCGCCGGCGGCCAGCCCGTCGATGATCCCCTGCGAGGTTTCATCGAAGACCGGATTGGAGGCAAACTGCATCAATGCCACCGGAATTAGGCCGCTGGCGGGATGGCTCGTTTTCTTCCGCGAGGACAAATCTGAAAGCAGTAGGGCGGAAGCGGCCGCGACGATCAGACCGATACCGAGCGATAAATCTTTGAGAGGTTGCCACATCGGGATCGGGAATAGGTGTGAGAGCGCTTAATTTGTGAAACACGCCCAGTACCTTGTAACAAGGAAAATTGCGCATGGAGCGCCGGATTTTTCGTTCAGGGCAAGGCGGAAGCCTAGTTGGATTCCGCCGAAAACTGGTCGTAACAATCCGGGCAGATGCCGTGGCTGAAGTCGCTGCCGGTGTGTTCGTGGAAGTAATTCTCGATACTCTGCCAGTAGTCGCTGTCGTTGCGGATCTTCTTGCAGTACATGCAGATCGGGATCAAGTCCTTGAGTTGCTTGATCGTCACGGTGTAGTTGAGAATCCGTTCCGCCACGAAGAGACGTCGCCAGATGGAGTCGGCATCGAGTGGTTTGACCAGGAAGTCGTCCACCCCGGCCTGAACCGCGCGGTCGTAATCGTTGCCGCCGGTGCGCAGCGCGGTGACGAGGATGAAGTAAACGTAATCCATCCCACTGGTCTTGCGGATGGCGCGGCAGAGATCGAGACCGTCCATCTCGGGCATCATCCAGTCGCTGATGATCAGCCGCGCCTTGCCGCTCTGGTAGGCTTCCCACGCTTCGCCACCGTTGGGGAATGCCTGCACTTCATGCCCTAGCTTTGAAAGAGTGCTCTTCAGTCTCTCGCGTGAAACTGGGTCATCTTCAGCAACAATAATTTTCATGTCCGCAATATCCCCAGCAAAGATCGATGGTTCAGGCGGCGGTGAGAGCCTGCCTGACAAGTTGATATTCGGCTTGAACAGCGTCGAGCAATTTTTGCAGCGTCGGCTCTTTCAGCCGCGCTGCTGATTGCTCGACTTCCTGGCAGACCGCAACCAGTCGGTCTGCGCCGAAATTCACCGCGCTCCCCTTGAGCAAATGCGCCTTGGAGGAGAGCCCCCTGATGTCCCCCGCTTCCAACGCGGCTACCATGGCGTCGATGGTGGTCCCGGCCATCTCCAGAAACAACACCGTCAATGACTCCAATAACTCCTCTTCGCGCAGGATCCCCATTTGCTCGGGGTTCAGCACCGGGAGCTCGCCAAGCGCGGCAAAAAAGCCATCGAGGTTCGCAAGAGGCGAGTCATCGGGGATAAGCTTCGAATGAGGGGACATCACGGAAGAACCAGCGGGGGGTGCGCGTGCATCTTACGGGTTCGCTCTTTCGGCGCAACAAGAATGCGCTACGGGTCTATCAGGGAAACTGCCAGCCTGCCATCAGGTTGTTGTGCCGGGGGATCGCGACCATCATCCCGGGGCATGGTAGCCAAGGTTAGCACCCCACCCCTTCTTTCCACCCTCGACCTGGAACGCTTCCGGGAGACACCTCTTACGCACGACCCTTATGATTACCTCGTTGTTCCGGGGTTTATCCTGGAATTTGCCCGGGAGAGTGTCAACGCGGACTACCCGGCGGTAAGCCGCTCGGGGAGTTTCCCCTTGAGCGAAGTGCGCTATGGGCCGGCGTTCGCAAAGTTGATCGAGGAACTCAACAGCGAGCCTTTCCGCAAAGCGTTTGAGGAAAAATTCGAGATATCGCTCGAAGGGCGGCCCACCATGACAACGGTGCGCGGGCAATGCAGCCAGAAGGACGGGCGCATTCACACCGACTCCGCGACCAAGATCATCACGGTGTTGATTTATATGAACAACTCCTGGGAGGAGTCGGGGGGGCAACTGCGCGTGTTGCGCTCGGGCACCGATCTTGAAGATTTCGCCGCCGAAGTACCGCCTCTTGAAGGAACGTTGCTGGCATTTCGCCGGAGCGGGAATTCCTGGCATGGGCATAAGCCGTTCGCCGGGCCACGCCGGGTGATCCAGTTCAACTGGGTGCTCGATGAGGGCGTGGTGGCGAGGGAACAGCGACGGCACCGGTTTTCGGCGTGGATCAAAAAGCTTTTTAGATCCAAGAAAGCCTAGAGCGGTTTAATTAATTCTATAGCCATTGTTTTTCGGCGGCGCAGCCCTTCAAGCTCGGGCGGTAAGGGAAAATACAGCCGCTTCGCTTGAAAAAGCGCGCACCAGCCCACGGCGCTCGCAAAATCAACGGCTAACTTTTTACTTAAAAGGCTCTAGTGAAAGAAATTTCGGGCGAGAATTTTTCGCGGATTCTGCTGATCAAGCCGTCGGCTCTTGGCGACGTGATCCACACGCTTCCCGTGCTGGTTAAACTGCGGGAGCGGTTTCCGGCCGCGAAGATCGACTGGTTCATTCGGCCCGAACTCGCCGAGCTTGTCAGCCATCATCCGGCCGCGCCGGGGGTTGTCTCCTTCCCTCGGGGGGAATTGAGTCGCTTCGGGCGCGACTGGGGCGCGTCAAAGCTCATTTTTCAATTGCTGGGCCGATTGCGCCGAGGCCGTTACGACCTGGTTATCGATCTCCATGGGCAATTTCGCTCGGCGGTCTTTACGCTGGCTACAGGTGCGGCAACGCGGGTCGGGTTCCCGCCTCCGCGCCTGGCATTTCGGGGCGCTTTCAAGACGCACGGATGGCGGGGCGCACGGGAGGGGTCGTGGCTTGCCTACACGCATCATCTCTCGTTGCCGACGCTCGACCTTCATGCCGTCGACCGGTATCTCCGGGTGGGCGAATTGCTTGGCTTCGGTAAAACAGAGCCGTGGGAGCTGGATCTCCGGGTTTATCTTCCGCCCCAGGCGTATGAGCGTGTCAGCGTTCTCTTCAAGCGCCATTCAGTCTCGAGGGACCCTTATGTGGTATTGGCTCCCGGAACCCAGTGGGAGACGAAGCATTGGGATCCCATGCGTTTTGCAAAGGTGGGGCGCGAACTGAAAGATCGCGGGTTCGAGGTTGTCCTTGCGGGAGGCCCAGCCGAACGGGAACGCTGCGCCCTGGTCGCGAGCGCCTGCCCGGGAGCGTACGATTTTTCCGGGCGCACGACCATCGGGGAACTTGGGGCGCTCATCGAAGGCGCGGCCCTCTGTGTCACCAATGATTCGGGGCCGATGCATTACGCCGTGGCGATGGGGAGGCCTGTGGTTAGCGTCTTTGGTCCCACCAACCCCCTGCACATCGGCCCCTACGGACAGCCGCGCAGCGTCGTCCGGGTGAAAGTCCCGTGCGCTCCCTGTAACCTGCGCCGCAAGCGGGACTGCCCCCATGCTCATACCTGCATGGGGTCGCTCTCCTCCCAGATGGTAATGGAGCGGATCGAAGAAACTCTTGTTTCGGTCCGGCAACCCTAAAAGCGGTGATGAGCTGGTGCAAGATGTTGAGCCGAGATGACTAAACGAAGCATACAAGGTAGCCCGCTCGCGCCGTCGAGCGCGGGATAAATAAAGAGTCGAGTTTGGCGCCCATCCCCGCAGGACGGGCTGCTGGGATTGGGATGAGGCCCTTATGGAGCCAGGGAAGCCGATACCCGCGCTCGATGGCGCGAGCGGGCTACCGGTGCTGCCGCACCGGCTTCCCCATCGAGCGGTTGGATTCCATTGAAAACAGTGAAGAACTAGGCTCGGCGTGAGGAAAATGTCTTTCCAGTCTCCCTACAGCCGGTGTTCCCGGTTGTCGGACCGAAGGTAGATCGTCTTGGAGCGGAGATCGTGATGGGTGGTGATCTGCCGGACGGTCTTGCTCTTCGCGCGCATGAGCACGGAGTGCGTGGTGGCGGTGTGATTGCGCACCTGGACTCCCTTCAAGAGCGGGCTGTCGCTGATGCCCGTGGCGCAGAACATGATATTCTGGCCATTGGCCAAATCATTGGCGTAGAAAACCTTGCCGAGATCGTCGCCATACCCGGCTTCGATGATCGACTTTCGCTCTTCCTCATCGCGCGGCCACATCATGGCCTGGAGATCGCCCCCGAGGCACTTCAATGCGGCGGCGGCGAGCACGGCTTCCGGAGAGCCGCCCACGCCCATATAAAGATCCGCGCCGCTCTCGTAAATGGAGGGAGCGATGGCCGCGGCAATATCGCCGTCGGAGAACATTCGCAAGGCAGCCCCGGTGGCCCGGATTTCCTCGATCAGCCGCTGATGGCGGGGCCGGTCCATGACGAGGACGACAACGTCCTGAATTCGCTTCCGCAGCGCCCGGGCGACGGAGATGATCGTCTCATCCACGGCGTTTTTTACATGCACGGTTTCCACGCCGGTGCGTTCCATGTAGCGCACCACCTTGGGGCCGTAGGCGAGCTTCATCATGTAAAACGAGGGGATATCCTTGAGAGCCTGCTTCACGCCCTCCTCGGGACTCGCGCCGACGAGACAGGCAATCGAGTTGGCCGCGCCCTTCGCGATGTTGGTTGTGCCGTCGATCGGGTCGAGTGCGAGGTCGAACCGAAGCGTGCCCGGAGCCCAGGTGCCGAGGTGTTCTCCCTTGAAAATCCCCGGGGCGTTGTCCTTGATCCCTTCGCCGATGACGACCTCGCCGCAGATGTTCATCAGGTCAAACATCCCCCGGATCGCGTCGCAGGCGGCCGCATCGGCGGCTTCCTTGTCGCCGCGTCCGAGCCACTGAATGGCGTTGAGGGCGGCATGTTCGGTCGCTCGAACGAAGTCGAATTCAATAATCCGTTCGATGTCGTAATATTGCTCGCGGGGTGTTTTCACAGGTGGGAAATAATGAGTGGCTGCGGGGCGGCATTCAATCCGAAATCACTTGCGGTTAATGGCGTTCAGTTCGGCGGGGTTTTCTCGGTTTCGATGCGTGGAAACAATGGTGTGGGAGCGCCCAGTTGATGCCCGTCGGGCAGCCCGCCGCCTTCCGCGAAGACTTCGGCCAGTTGAGGCTCTCCCGCAACATTGAGCTGCTCGCGCATTCCCTGCGCCGCCTTGGGCAACACGGGAGTGATGAGGATGGAGAGCACGCGGAGGGCTTCGGCCAGGTGATACAGCACCGCATCGAGCCGCTCGGCCTGCGCGGGGTCCTTGGCCAGCTTCCACGGCGCTTCGCTCTCGATGTAGGCGTTGCACTTTCCGGCAATGTTCCAGGCGGCTTCAAGAGCGGTATGGATCTGGAATTGATCGAGCCGTTCCCCGTAACTCCGGGCCTGTTCGCGGATGGCCGCGAGGAATTCCGTGTCGGCGGCAGGGCGCTTGAGCACGCCCGCGCGATACCGCCCCGCCATGTTGAGCGTGCGGTTGAGCAGGTTGCCGAGGTCGTTGGCGAGGTCGGTGTTGTACCGCTGGATCAGGCGTTCTTCGGAGAACTCCATATCCTGCCCGGTGGCTGTCTCTCTCATGAGATAAAAGCGGAGGGCTTCCGCGCCGTAACGGTCGGCGAGGGCGTCGGGATCGACGATATTCCCGAGGCTCTTGCTCATCTTGGCCCCGGAAATGTTGATGTAGCCGTGCACCAGCAATGGCGGGATGGCGTCGTCGCCAAACCCGAGCGCGTGCAGCATGGCGGGCCAGTAAACGCCATGCGCGGGGACGAGAATGTCTTTGCCGATAACATGCAGCGCGGGCCAGCGGCTCTCGAAATCCGCCGCGCCGCCCTCGCTCAGGTAGCCTGCAAAGCTGATGTAGTTGATGAGCGCGTCGAACCAGACGTACGTGACGTAATCGGCGTCAAAGGGGAGCTCGATCCCCCAGGCGAGGCGCGCTTGCGGGCGGGAGATGCAGAGATCGCCCGAGAGTTTTTCGACCGCGTTTCGGAGTTCCACCTGCCGAAAGGCGGGAGTCACGTAGCCGGGGTGCGTGTCGATATACTGCAAGAGCCAGTCGCGGTACTTCGCGAGCCGGAAGTAATAGTTCTCCTCCGTAATTTCGGTGACTTCGCCCCATTCCGGGCCGAATTCGCCATCCGGCCCACGCTCTTTGTCGGTCAGGAATTGTTCCTGCCGGACACTGTAAAAGCCGGAGTGCTTCGCCTTGTAGATCTCCCCGGCATCAAAAAGGCGCTGGAGAATCTGCCGGACGACCTCCTTATGGCGGGGATCCGTGGTCGCCGCCCATTCCTCGTAGCAGACACCCAGTTTTTCCCAAAGAGCGACGAACTTTTTCGTCACTTCGCGGGCGAAATCGGCAGGCGCCAGCCCTTCCTTTTGAGCGGTCTGCTGCACTTTCTGCCCATGTTGATCGACTCCCGTGAGAAAGAAAACCGGCTCGCCCTTGAGCCGGTGATAACGGGCGATCACATCGGCGAGGATCTTTTCATACGCGTGCCCGATATGCGGCGCGGCGTTGGTGTAGTCGATGGCGGTGGTAATGAAAAAAGGTTTGGCCATAGGATGGGAAATTTGAATGGGAGAGAGGGCTTGCGCCGCTATCCGGTGGCTCCCCGGGGATCAGCTTTTGAGCTTGCCTCCCCAGGAGAGAATGCGGGCCTTGGCTCCGGCGGCCTCGGCTTCCGCGATGTTGCCGTCACGCACGTAAAAGAGGGAGAGGCTCGACCATCCCAGTTGGTCGTTGGGGTTGATCTCCACGGCTTTCTTCCCCGCTTCGATCGCTTCGGGATAGCGGCCTATTTTCATGAGGGCCATGCCGAGGGCGTGCCAGCCGTCGAAATACCGGGGGGCCAGCTCTACGCAGCGCCGGTATTTCTCCACGGCGCTTTCGAGATCGCCAAGGGCGAGATCGCCATTGGCGTCATCGAAAAGCTCCTCAACTTCCTGGCTGACATCCTCTTCCATTGGCACCGGGCCTTACCCTTCCTGACCTTCCTGCTCCTGCTTGGCGCGATTACCGACGCTCTGCGGGTTGGCTTCCTTGAGCGCGAGTTGGAGCCATTCGTTGAAGGCGGCGTACCGCTTGAAGGCGCGAAGCCCATCCATTTGCGATTCCTGCTCGGCGGCAAGCTTCGCCTCGTCCACCGGTTCCCGCTTGGCGAGATAGATAAGGAGCCCTCCTTCGGAGGTCGGTACCAATTCGCTGAAGCCGCCTTCGGGAAGTTCACCCGCTTGCGCGGCGATTTCCGGGGCAAAAGGCTTGTCGGAGGGCTCAGCCGCCGAGAATGCCGGGAAGGCTTCGACCGTCGCACCCGCTTCGGCAGCCGCGTCGGCAAACGATTTGCCCGTCTTGAGCGCCTCGGCAATCTTCGCGCGCGTCTCGTTGGCCTTGGTCGTCAGCGCGTTGCGGCCGCGCTCGGTCTTGATCCCTTCCACCACCCGGGTGCGAGCTTCTTCCAGCGTCAGCGGGCGCTTGGGAACGATCTTGTCGAGATGAAGAATCAGCAATCCGTGTTCGGATTCCACCGGGTTGCTGTCCGGAGCTGCTTCCGTCAACTGGAAGGCGACCACCGGGGCTTTCGGGATGGCGGCGAGTGCCGTGGGCGGGTCGGATTCGGTGAACTCAGGCGTGGTTTTCACCTCCAGCCCCATTTTCTTGGCGGCTGAAGCAAACGTGGCGTCCGGTGCCAGAAGCGCCTGGCCAAAGTCGTCAGCGCGGGTGGATTGTTTCTGCAACGCTTCCATCCGGTCCTTGCCGGTCAGTTTCTTTTCCTCATCGCTCAAGGAGATTTCCACGTAACTGATCGTCCGCTTTTCGTCGGTGTTCAGGGACGGAAGGTGGTCCTCGTAGAATTTCTTGATCTCCTCCTCGGTCGGTTCCACGCCGCCGGCGAAGTCGGCCAGTTGGTAGCGGATCAGCGAGACGTCGGTCTTCTGGTTGTTGCGGGTGTAGAGCTCGCGGAATTCCGCCGGGGTGGCATCGACGGTGCTTCCCACGAGTGCCATCAGCTTTTTAAGCCGCAGCGAATCGCGCACCAGATCCTCAAGCTGAGAGTCGGTGAAACCGTTGGGCATCAGCATGTTCTGAAGGAACTCCTGATACTTTACCGGGTCGAACTGGTTGTGCGTCTGGAAGGCGGGGAGTTTTTTCAGAGCCTCCATCACCTCCTCGTTGACCGGGGAGATACCCAGTTTCTTTGACTCGTGGCTGAGCACGAAGCTGTTCCAGACGAAGTTTTCCACTGCCTGGCCCTCGCTCTGGGCGTTCCCGGCAAGGCCGTACATGAGTTCCGTCAGGCCGAGAGCTCTTGCCAGTTGAAACCGGCGGGCAGCCCGCTCGATGTCCGCCTGGGAGAGTGAACGCCCGTAGATCCGGTAGGCGCGGTCGGCTCCCATCCGGTCGAACTGCGCCGTATTGTACATCCACACAAAGGCGACGATGATCATGACGGTAATCACGACCATCAGCGGCTGCTGATATTTTCGAAACAGATTGACCATTCGGAACTAAAAATTGTTTGCGGGTTGCGGTTGATTTCGACAACGGCTTTATTTAGCCTCATTTTTGAAACAATGAAGCTAAGACGCAGCTTTTCCTCCCAGCAACTCATTTTTGCGCTCGGCCTCACGTTGTCCTTTGCAACGATGGCCGCCGCGCAGGACAGGGTGATCACTAAAGACAACCGGACCCAGGACGGCAAGATCATTGGCGTCACTGGTTCGAGTGTCAATATTCAGGTCGGTGCCGGGACGATCGGCATCCAGATCGCGCAGATTCATTCTGTGACGATGGCGGCTCCGCCCGAATTTGCAACCGGCAAGGCCGCCTATGACGCCGGGGATTACGCCAAGGCGCTCGCCCCCATCAAGGCCGTGGCCGACAAATTCAAGGGATTGCCCACCGTCTGGGCGCAACAGGCCACCAGCCTGCTGGGGGATATCTACGTTTCCCTTAACAAACTGCCTGAGGCCGAGGCGGCTTATCTCGATTTTCAGAAGACCTACGGGGCCCAGGGAGGATCCGCCCAGAGCGACGTCGGCCTCGCCCGCATCGCGCTCTCCAAGAAAGATTACGACAAGGCCAAGGAAAAACTTGAGCCGATCACCACCCGCGCGTTGGGGGAGAAGCATCCCGCCCCCGCGGTCGCCTCGACCTACAGCCAGGCTTTCTATCTGCTGGCCCAGGTTCAAGAGGCGCAGCAGGATTACCCTGCCGCCCTGGAGAACTATTTGCGAACCGTGACTCTCTTTCATCATGACAGCGCCGCTGTCGCCGGTGCGAAGGAGAAGGCGGACGCCCTTCGCAAAAACCACAACGTCGCGGTCCCGTAAATCCGCTTCCATTCTTCGTAAAATCCATTTTAATACCCCCATACCTGTTACCACGCTGTTTTTGACCCCCGATTTGCTCCCATGAAAATCCGTAAGTTCCTCCCGTCGGCCATCATCCTTGGCCTTTTCCTCCTCTCCGCTGTCCATGGCTTTGCCCAGGAAGAAGCTGCCGGCGACGTCCATGAACAGCAAACCGTCCTGCAGACGATCATGCACGGCGGCCCGCTCATCATCATGATCTGGATCGCGATCCTTGGCACCTCCGTGACCATGGTGACGTTCGTGATTCAGAACATCCTGACGCTGCGCCCCGAGAAAATCGCCCCTCCGACGCTGGTCGGCGCTCTTCAGGACACCATTTCCGCAGGGAACTATCAGGAAGCCTGGGAAATCTGCAACGCCAACAAGAACTATCTGGCCAACGTTCTCAAAGCTGCGCTCTCCCGCCTGGGTCGTGGTAAGGAAGCCGTGGAAGACGCCATCGCCGAACACGGCCTGCGCGAAGCCACGATGATCCGCACCCGCAACAGCTATCTCTCCGTGATCGGGGTCGTCTCTCCGATGATCGGACTGCTCGGCACCGTTATCGGCATGATGGGCGCGTTCGCGGTTCTCGGCCAGAAGGGTATCGCGGATCCCCGCGCGCTCGCTTCCTCCATCGGTGAGGTGCTCCTCGCCACCGCAAGCGGCCTCTTCATCGCCATCCCTGCTTTCGTCGCCTACTACATCTTCCGCAACCGCTCGCAGATGGTGATCGTGCATGGCGACGACGTCGTCAACACCCTCATCCGTGACATTCCTTTCGACGAGCTCCAGGGAGTGCAGATCGGTGACGCGTTCAACGCCGGTGCCGGTGGCACTGTGGCCGGTGCCCGTCAGTCCCGTAAGGTTTCCGTTTCGCTGACGACCAACTGCCCCGTTTGTAACGGCGCCGTCAGCCCGGGACAGAATCCCTGCCCGCACTGCGGAGCGACCCTCCAGTGGGCGCAGTAATTGCCGTCAACTGACGTCATTAAAGGGCTATGTCTCATAAAAAAGGCTCAAGCAAGCGCGCCCAGACGCGCAACGCTCCGGAGGAAGATCCGGAGTTTCAGATCGCGCCGATGATCGACATTCTTCTGGTGCTGCTGGTGTTCTTTATGTCCATCAGCTCCACGGAGGTGTTGCAGAGCAATAAGAACATTCATCTGCCGGTTGCCAAGGACGCCAAGCCCCCCAAGAAGGACACGCAGGGTCAGGTGATCGTCAACGTCTCCTGGGCGGCGATCAACAACGCCGGTTCCATTGAGGTGGATAACAAAATGTATTCCTCCCCCAATGAATTGATCCCGATGTTGCAGAACAAGCTCATCAGCGTGCCGCAGACCCGCGTGCTGATGCGCGCTGACCGGGGCGTTCGCTACGAGTACATGCGCCAGGTCCTGCAAGCGATCGGAAAGGCGCAGGTCTCGAACGTGACGTTCTCGGTTGTCGACAAGGACGCTCCCAAGCCTCAATAACAGGCGCTTTAACAGGCGTGTTGCGCCACCCTTAATCTCCCCTAAAATAGAACATCCCTATCTATGGCTTCCGTAGGCTCAGAAGACGGCGACATTGGATTCCAGATTGCTCCCATGGTGGACGTGGTTTTCGTCCTCATGCTCTTTTTCATGGCCAGCGCGGGCTCCCAGATCGTGGAGAGCGAGCTTAGCGTCAATCTCCCCGGAGGAGGTCCGAGTCGACAGAAGAACGTGACGACCCCGATCATCATCGATATCGCACCCGAGGGACAGGTGACGGCCAATAACACGGCCTACGGAACGCCCACCGACAAGACGCTCAATCCCCTCCGCGAATGGCTGAAAGGTTCCATTGACCGGTTCGGGGCCGATAACCCGGTGATCATCCGTCCTTCGCCGGATACCCGGCACGAGCGGATCATGGACGTGCTCAATGCGGCCGGAGCCTCCGGGGTTACGAAGCTGACCTTCGGGTAAGGCTCGGAAACCCCCCATAAGGCGTAATCAGCGATTTCCTAAACTTTTTCCTCCGGAAACGCATTTTCCGTTTCCGATTTCGGAAAGAGCCGTTATACTCTCCCGCCTCCACCCGTTGAAGGACGGGAAAACTTCTGATCGATTGATTCGGAAGTCTTGGTGAAATGGTGGCCGTAGCTCAGTCGGTAGAGCTCCAGATTGTGGTTCTGGCTGTCGCGGGTTCAAATCCCGTCGGTCACCCCATTTCACCTTCTTCTTTTCTCCTTTTCGATTCCGGAAAGTGGCATTCTTAGGGAATCTCTCCTCCCCGTCCTGCTATTGCTGCCGCGCGATCTCCGCAGAGGCAAGAATCAGGGAAAACATCCTCCAGCGGGCATTCACTTTCTGAATGAGCGATAGGGAAGTCCGGTGGGGGCCCAGATATCGAAGGATCGGTGATGCTTACCCGTCGTTGATCTCATTTCTATCGAAGCGCTATGAAAACTGATCTAACCAAAGTCGCCATTGTCACCGGTTCTTCGCGAGGAATCGGTGCTGCCATCGCCAAGCGACTTGCCCATGATGGTCTTGCCATCGTGGTCAACTATGCGGGTCGCGTCGCCGATGCGGAGAAAGTCGTGGAGGAGATCGAAGCTGCGGGAGGAACGGCTATCGCCGTCAAGGCGGATGTCTCCTCTTCAGCAGAGGTCGCGGCGCTCTTTGACAAAGCGGAGGAGATCTTGGGAGGGGTTGATGTCCTTATCAACAATGCCGGGATTATGCAGCCCGCCCTCGTCTCTCTTGCCGATACCGATGACGCGCTCTTCGATCGTCTCTTCGCCATCAATGTAAAAGGGACTTTTAACGCCTTGCGTCTCGCCGCGAAGCGCTTGCGCCGGGGTGGACGCATCGTCAACTTTTCCACGAGCGTGCTCGGACTCGCGCTGCCCGGCTACGCCTCCTACGCCGCCACAAAATCGGCGGTCGAAACACTGACCAGCATCTTTGCCAAGGAACTCCGTGGACGCGAAATCACCGTAAATGCCGTGGCTCCCGGGCCGACGGCGACCGATCTGTTCTTTCACGGGAAATCACCCGAGCAGATTGCGCATATGGCCAAGATGCCTCCGCTCGAGCGCCTGGGGCGTCCGGAGGACATTGCCGGAGTTGTCTCGTTCCTCGTCGGCCCTGATGGAGCCTGGGTCAACGGACAGACCTTGCGGGCCAATGGCGGTATTGTCTGATCTGCGGGAGTCCGTGATCGGGAAACAAAAAAACCAACCTTGGAGAGGTTGGCGGTTTGGAAATTGGAGCGGGTGACGAGACTCGAACTCGCGACGTCTTCCTTGGCAAGGAAGTGCTCTACCACTGAGCTACACCCGCTTCTGATCCTTGAAGTTCGCCGACCGTTCCTTGCGGAGCGTTGGCGAGGAGGGGAAGCTAGGAAGAAGTCGGCTTTCTTGCAAGCGTTTTTCCATCGATTTTTTTTGAAGAAGGCAAATCCTCGGGTGTGGACGCCATCTTTTGGTGGCAATTCCCGGGCGCGGGTGTTCTATTCGCGGGCCATGAATCGCTTGCAAGTCATCCTCGATCAGAAACGAGTGGAGATCGCGCGTCTGCTGCCGCGCCTGGAGCACCTTCGCGCCGCGGCGTTGCTGCGTAACGATTATCGCGGCTTCGCCTCGGCCATTGATCGGGGGCCGGAAGCACTCGGGTTGATTGCCGAGGTAAAGAAGGCCTCTCCTTCCGCCGGGGCGATTGTCGAGGAGTTCGATCCCGTCGCCATCGCGCAGGCCTATCAGGACGCCGGGGCTCATGCGATCTCGGTGCTCACCGACGAAAAATTCTTCCAGGGGCATTTGGGGGATCTCACCAAAGTCCGCAATGCCGTCCGGTTGCCGGTGATCCGCAAGGATTTCATCCTTCATGAAGTCCAGATTTTCGAAGCCGCAGTAGCCGGGGCCGACGCCATTCTTCTCATTGTCGCCGCGCTGGAGCAGCCTGAGCTGGAGCGGCTTCATGAAAGCGCCACCACCCTCGGGCTCGATGTGCTGGTGGAGGTTCACACCCGGGAGGAACTCGAACGAGCCCTGGAGTGCGGCGCGCGGTTGATCGGCATCAACAACCGGAATCTCGCCACCTTCCAGGTGGATCTCGCCGCGACCGAGGAGATCAGCGAGGAAGTGCCCGAGGAGGGAATCCTGCTCGTCAGCGAAAGCGGCCTCAAAACCAACGCTGACGCCCGCCGCGTCTTTGCCGCCGGGGTCAACGCGATCCTTGTGGGTGAGTCGTTGATGAGAACCGGCGACGTCCCGGGGCAGGTGGCGGCGCTGTTGGATGTTTAATTGGGCGGGCCGATTTGAACGCAAATCGGGCTCAGGGCTGGAATCTCCCCGGCCCTCACGATAAAATCAATCGGCGTGACGACCCCGGCAGTTCCATCTCATCCGAATTTTCCACCCCAGCAACGCTGGTTCCGGCTGCGGAAGTGGCTGATCCGGCTGTTCTGGGCCGGAGTCTGCCTATCGGTGGCGACGGTCATCTGGGGGCTTTGGTATGTGAATGACCGGGGCTTCACCCGGAAGTGGCGTCGTCTGGTCACCGGGGAGCTGGAGAAGCGGGGCATCCATGCCCATATCGGCCGGTTGACGCTCAACCCATTGCGCGGGTTGGTGGCCAAGGAGGTACGCATCAACCATCCTCGGGAGAATTGGGTCCTCGCAAACATCAGCGAGGTGGCTTTCGATATCGATTATTCGGGGCTCGTCCATGGGCAACAATTCGTGAAGGCGGTCGATCTTCGTGGCGCACGGCTTTCGTTGCCGCTCGATCCCGCCGACCGCAATAGCGAGCGGCTGGATGTTTCCCGTCTCAACGCCCGCATCCTGCTGCCTCCGAACAAACTTGATTTCGACGCGGAGGCCGAACTTCACGGCCTTCGGGTCGTCGTCTCCGGACGCTTGTTGAATCCCGGCACTGTCCGGGCCGCCATGCCGAAGGATTCCTCAGGAGGTGCGGCGGCGGGCCGGATGCATGAGGTCCTGCGGGGGCTCAACAACCTGAAGATCATTGGCGGCAGGCCGGAACTGGAAGTTGAGTGCAGCGGCGACCTTGCCAACCCTTCCCAGTTGACCGTCAAAGGGCTGTTCCATTCCGATCGCTTCACCGTCGACAGTGGTTACGAGGTTCGTTCGGCTCGAATTGCCGCGACCTATGCCGAGGGGCGGATCAGCCTGAACCAGTGCGCCATCGCCGACAAGCTGGGCGAGCTTGATGCTTCGGGCACCTTCCGTCTGGAGACCGGCGAGGCGGTCTTTCAGCTTCGCTCCACGCTTGACCTGCAAGGGTTGGCGCACTCCCTGAGGCTTACACAGAAGGTGGACGAGTTCGTCTTTTATGCCCCGCCGCTCCTCGAACTGAGCGGCGAGGCCGCGTTGCCGGGAGGGGAGGAGGATCGTCCGTTGAAGGGCAAAATGACCGGGAAATTCTCGGTGGGCCGGTTTGCCGCGCGCTCGGTGATGTTCGAGGGCGCAAGCACCGAGTTCGCGTGGGATTGGGACGGAGGGCGATGGTTCGTGCGCGATGCCCGGCTCTCCCATCGCAGCGGCAATCTGCTGCTGAGCGCCATGCAGGTTCCCGGCGAGTTCCGGTTTTCGCTGGAGAGCGGCATCAATCCCAAAGTGCTTCCGCCGCTGCTGCCGAGGATCGCCGGGGAGATTCTGGGAGAATGGGACTTCCCCGCCGTTCCACGTTTTCGCCTGGAAGGGCGGGCCCCCTCACTTTCGTTCGAGGGGATGGAGGCGGAAGGAACGGTGGCCTTTGGGGCCACTCGTTTTCGCAAAGTCGGCTTCAATTCTCTCGTCGCCGGCATTCGTCTCAAAGATGAGCAGCTCACGTTTTCCGACTTCGTCCTGGAGCGGCCGGAAGGGAAGGGGACCGGCGCGTTCATCTACGACCTGAAGCGAAACATCGCCACCCTCAAGGGGGTAAAATCGACAATGACGCCGGTGGATGTCGCTGTCTGGGTGGATAAAGCGGGCGATCTCCCCCGCCACGTTGCGCCCTACCGTTTCCGTACGCGCCCCTCCCTGCTCATTGACGGCAGCGTGCAGATCCACGGTGACGATCATACCCGGCTGCGAATCGATGTGGACGGGACCAACCTCGACTACCATTTCATCAACAGGGATCTCTTTTTCCCGAAGATCAAAGGGACTCTCTGGGTCGTCGGCAAGCGGCTGAAGATCGAAGGGTTGGACGGCTCTATTTTCGGCGGCAAAGTGCTGGGCAATGCCGATATCTCGCTCTCGAAAAAGGAGGGGGACTATCACGGCGAAGTCCGCGTGGAGGATATCGACTTCCCCAAGCTCACCAAGCTCTACCTCGATTATGAATCCTCCCAGGGGAAACTGCGCGGCAACTACAAGTTTGCAGGGCGGGGCGAGGATGTCAGGGCGTTATCCGGGACCGGGGCGCTCTCTCTTTCCGACGGCTACGTTTTCGGCATCCCTCTGTTCGGGCCGCTCTCGGGTATCCTGAACACGATCCTCCCCGGCGCGGGCTACAACACCGCCCGCAAAGCCACTGCCACCTTCGACATGAAAGACGGGATGATCCACACGGGCGACCTGATGGTCGATGGCAAGGGGTTTGCCATGTACGGCGGTGGAAAACTCTTCTTTCTCGACGACAAAATCGATTTCAACATCCGCATCAACGCGCAAGGCCCGGCGGGCTTGTTGTTCGCTCCCGTCAGTCATCTTTTTGAATACGTTTCCGACGCCACGCTCTCCAAGCCGGTGTGGAGGCCCAGGCGTCTCCCCAAGGGCATGTTCAAGCCGACGCAATAAGTTTCCATGAAAACAGGCAAAGCTTCCTCCACCGCAAAGAAAACGCCCGCCGCGTCTGCACCCGCGCCCCAAGCCTCGGATGGTCTGTTGCTCGGCGCGCATATGTCGATCGCGGGCGGCCCTGCCAACGCCATCGATCGCGCGCTTTCCGTGAACTGCACCGCCATGCAGATTTTCGTGAAGAACAACATGCAATGGTTTGCCGCCCCGCTCTCCGAGGCCGAGCGTAAGGCGTTTGTGGAGCATCCTCGCCGGGCGGAACTGAAGTCCGTCTTCGGCCACTCGGGTTATATGATCAACCTCGGGGCCACCAACCCGGAGTTTCATGAAAAGTCGCTGCGCGCCCTGCGCGAGGAACTCATCCGCGCCGATCAGCTGGAACTCCCCTTTCTGGTCCTGCACCCCGGTGCGCACATGGGCCGGGGTGAAGCCGAAGGACTTGCGGAGATCACCAAAAACCTCGACGCGGTCCTCACGGCCATCCCCGAAGTGAAAACGAAGGTCGCCCTGGAAACCACCGCCGGGCAGGGGAGTTCGCTCGGCCATACCTTCGAGCAACTCGCCTGGATCATCGAGCATTCGGCCTACCCCGAGCGGCTCTGTGTCTGCGTCGATACCGCTCACCTTTTCGCCGCCGGTTATGATCTCTCGACGGAAGCCGGAGCGCGGGAAACGCTCGAAGCCTTCGATAAAATCATCGGCCTCTCCCGGCTCGCCGCGATCCATTGCAACGACTCCAAGGCCGCCCTCGGCTCGCGGGTCGATCGCCATGATCACATCGGCAAGGGGAAGATCGGGCTCGACGCCTTCCGGGTCCTCATGCGCGACCCCCGGCTGGCGGGGGTCCCCAAAGTGCTCGAAACGCCAAAGGGTAAGGAACTCGTCGAAGACGTCGAGAATATGGCGACATTGCGCGGTCTGGCGAAGTAGAACCGCCGGGCCTGAGCGTCACCGCGCAGCCGCCGCCATCGCTGGGTGATGCCCCTCGGCAAACTCCTCAATCGCTCTCTTGTTGAAAGCGGGGATGTCATCGGGGCTACGACTGGTGACGATCCCGTTATCGACCACCACCTCCTCATCCACCCATTCGCCTCCGGCGTTACGGATGTCGGTCTTGATGTTGGGCCAGGAGGTCATCCGCCGCCCGCGCACCAGCCCCGCCTCGATCAAGATCCACGGCCCGTGACAAATCGCCGCGATCGGCTTTCCCGCCCGGGCAATGGCCCGCACGAAATCGATCACCTCCTCATTGGCGCGGAGGGAATCCGGATTGATCAACCCGCCCGGCAGCACCAGGGCGTCAAAGTCTTCGATCTTCGCTCGGCTCAGCGGCAGATCGACCTCAAACAGATCGCCCTTGTCCTCATGGTGCATGCCGAGAATCTTGCCGGGCTGCAACGAGACGATCTTCACGTCCGCCCCCGCCTCCTTCAACCCTTTGAGCGGCCCTTCCAGTTCCGCTTGCTCGAACCCGTCGGTGGCAAGGATTGCAATTCGTTTACCGCGAAGCTTGTCTTCCATGTCGGGAGATTCGTTGGAGTCGGGCTGGCTGGTTGGGTTCAAAGCGCGACCCCGTCAATAACGGAATGCTTGACATTAGTGGGCGATCATTAGGCATGATAAACCCTCATGATAAAAATGACCCCCGGCCTTATCAAAAGAAGCCTGCTGGCTTCTTTTCTTCTTTTTAGCTTTTCCAGAGCAGAGGCGATTGACCTTGTCCTCAAGGCTACGGCAAACGAAACCAAACTCGGTTTCGTAGAGGGGCAGGAGACGACCTTTACACTGACCCTGAATCCGCTCTTTGAACAGACAGGCAATTCGGCGTTCAGTGGATCGGTGGCGGTGTGGGGATCGGCTGAACTGGAAATCCCTCTTTTTTCGTACGTTGGAATCACCGGGCTTACTGGAACATTCAGTCCCGATCTCGGGCCCGAATTGGTGACCACGCTTTCCTTGAACACGTTAGGGGGCGTGACGGCACAGTTTTCCTACGTAAATCTCGGATATCAGGCTGAAGAGCAAAGCGTGTGGGGGCTCAGCATGAGTTTTGTCCTTCCCGATGAAGGGATCTTCAACCTTCCGAACACCTATATCGATCCGTCGGCTTATTTCGCGAATTACCTTGGGACCTATTTGGTTGATGCGACTTACGGTCTTGTTCTGCAAACACGGATTTCGGAAGACGAGACCGACTGGATCGAGTTCACAGCGGTTGAGTTAGCCGTAGTGCCGGAACCTAGCTGCTTAGGGCTTCTTTCCCTTGGGGCCGCAGGGGCTTTTTGGATGTCACGGCGACGGCGCATTGCATCATAGATCTCTGGGTGAATGGGGTCAGCGAAAGGGCGCCCTCGGCTATAAAGACGCAGCGTAATAGCCATATTCTGAAACTCTGGGATGCCGACGCAAAGACAGCTCTTCCGAGAAGAAACCGCCGCCATCTTCATCGATAACAACTCGCCCATGCTTATTCCCCACGACGACCGCCGTTTATCCTGGCCGGGAGCCATTTCAATGGAACGCACTCCCGCCTACAGCCGCCCTTGGCGCATTCCCTTCGCGGATCGTGCCCTCTTCTCCCCCGCTCTTGTCCAGATGGCAGCCACCCAGGCAGGAGTTCGGCTCTCATTTTGCAGCACCACCGACGAGGTGAAAGGGCGCACCGTTCCGTTCGAAAAAAACCAGAAGCTCGATCTCTTTGTCGATGGATGCTTCATCGCCACCTGGGACCTGAAAGATCAGCCCGCCTTCGAGTTCAAAAGACTAGGCACCCACGAAAAACTGATCGAACTCTGGCTCCCGCAACAGGGCGACTTCGCTCTCGAACAGCTGGAAATCGATGACAACGCCACCCTCCGGCCCTACGAAGACACCCGGCCCAGGTGGATCACCTACGGAAGCTCAATCACCCATTGCCGCTCGTCGAACTCACCCTCGCTCACCTGGCCTTCCATCGTCGCCCGCGAACGTAACTGGAACCTGACGTGCCTTGGCTACGGAGGGCAATGCCATCTCGATATCGACATCGCGCGGATGATGCGCGACCAACCCGCTGACTATATCTCCATCTGTGCAGGGGGTAACATCTACAGCCAATCAACCCTCAATCAGCGAAGTTTCAGACCGTCATTGATTGGGTTCGTCCGGAT
This sequence comes from Chthoniobacteraceae bacterium, assembly GCA_037190965.1. Lineage (GTDB taxonomy): Bacteria > Verrucomicrobiota > Verrucomicrobiia > Chthoniobacterales > Chthoniobacteraceae > DATMFV01. The sequence continues at coordinate 31,921 of JBBCKI010000070.1, read as the reverse complement.
TATTCGCGAAAAACACCCAAATACCCCCATCCTTCTTCTCTCCTCAATCTACAGCAAACCACGGGATGAGACACCCAACCCCCATGGCATGACGCTCAATGACTACCGAGCCGCCGTGGAGCAAGCCGTCAACCTTCTCTGGGAGCATGGCGACAAGAATATCCATTTTCTCAGCGGCTTGAAGATCGCCGGACAGGAATTCCATGAACGGATGCCAGATCAGTTCCACCCTGACTCGGAGGCCACTGAAATCATGGCAAGAAACTTCCTCGCTCACGCCGTTCCCATCCTCGCCGGGGAACGCTAGACTATTCCGCCTTCACCAAAAGCAGCACGAGTCCATCTCGGGCCGCTCATCGCGCGGGAAGCGAAAGAGCAGAAGGGGTAAGTCCCAGTGTAAGTTTCCCCTCGCGTGGGACAGATTAAAAGCTGCTGAGACAGGCGTAGCGCTTAATACCCGCAACTTATCTAATACCCACTCGGAAACGTCTCCGAGGGCTCATCCCCATGCCAGCGCGGGGTGCGCTCCAGCGGCTCCACGGCGCGGCTTTCGTCGAAGTGGATGATGGCGTCGAATTGCTCCGCGACGCGGGCGTGGAAGTAGTGGCTTTCGCGCTCGGTTTCGGGCTGGTAGACCACGCCGATGGCCCGCTCCAGGAGCGGCTCTTTGAGGAGGTCGGTCGTTTCGTCGTCGGCCTGAAGGTTGAGCATGAAACGCGGCGTTCCAACGTGGTGGAAAAGCGCTTCCACGCTGCCGGGCAGCGCGGGCTGCACGCGTTTGCGTTCCGCCGGGCGATCCCAGCCGGAGGAAGCGGTGACGGTGCCCGAATAGGTGGTGAAACCGATGAGCACCACGTCCGCCGCGTGGCGTTCCCGCATCAACTGGCCCACGTTCAGTTCGCCGAGTTCCCCCATCTCCGTGGCGCGGGCGTCGCCGAGGTGGGAGTTGTGCGCCCAGACGACGATTTTCGGCTTTTGCCGCTGACGCAGGTGTTCGAAGAGCACCTCGAGCGTCTCCGCCATATGCTTGTCGCGGAGATTCCATGAGGAGGTGCGGTCCCGGAACATGCTCCGGTAGTATTGCTCGGCATTCCGGATGAGCCGCGCATTTTCCACGGCAAAAAAGTAATCGTCCTCGCCCCGGATGCCCTGCCGGGAGACGTACTCCGAGGCATTGCGCCGGAGTTCCACCAACTGGTTGACCACCTCCGTTTCGCACGACTCCGAAAGGCCAAAGCCCGCTGTCATGCCATAGGTGGCCGGTGCGCCGAAATGCTCGAAACAGGCGTACCGCTCCCGCGCCCGGCGCGCCGCCTCCGGGTCCACCCGGTCGAGATAGGCCAGCACCGATTCCACGGAAGCCTGGAGGCTGTAGAGATCGAGCCCGTAGAAGCCGGCCTGAGCGGCATAGGCGCGCGGCTCATTGTGCGTCCGCAGCCAGCCGACGAAGTCGAGGACATCCGCGTTGCGCCACATCCATGCCGGGAATCGCTGGAAACTCGCGAGGGCGTCCACGGCCTCGTCGTCGTCGCTGTCGCCCCGCACGAAGCGGTTGACCCGGTAGGCGTCGGGCCAGTCAGCCTCCACGGCCACGGCGGTAAAGCCGCGCTCGGAGATCAGGCGTTTGGTGATTTCGGCGCGCGCTTTGTAGAAGTCGTGCGTGCCGTGGGAGGCTTCCCCCAGAAGAACCACGGAGGCGTCTCCGATCCACTCCAGAAGGGGATCGAAGCTGCCCGCCGTGCCGGTCAAAGGCACGGCGGATTCACGAATGAGGTCGGCGGGCGAAAGGGTGGTGGTAGAGGTGGCCATGGGATTCCAAGGCCGATTCGGGTCACCATCGCTTGCTGCGTGTCCCGCTTGAAAAGGACCTGCTGGGTGAGTTGCAGAGGGAGAAAAGGAAAGAGAGGGCCTGCGGCGGAGATCCGGTCAGGGCCCCACTGAGGTTCCCAGACGAGTTCCACATTGGCCGAGGCCACGCCGGGCACCGTCAGAATCCGGTGCTCCGCGTCGGCGGCCAGCGTCGGCCCCATGCCGCAGCCGGGCGCGGTGAGCGTCATCTTCACGCTGATCCGCTTTCCGCCGGATTCATCGTCCGTCGCTTCCAGGCTGTAGATCAGGCCGAGATCGACGATGTTGACGGGGATTTCCGGGTCGTAGCAGTTCCGGAGTTGCGCCCAGACCTGCTCGATGTCGAACGGCCCTTCGGCACTCTCGATTCCCGTTGCTTCAACGGGCAACGGCTCGCGGCCCAGCGCGTCGGCGTCGTTTCCGTGGATGCGGAAAAGCCCCGGCTGATGGGTCACCAGCACCGTAAAGCTGCCGCCCAGTGCCTGCGTGATGATCACGGAGCTGCCGGTGGGAAGGGTGATCTGTTCGCCGCTCGGGATGCGAACGGCTTTGACTTCGCGGGAGAGCGTAATGGAGGCTTCCTGATACATAATAAGGCTCAGGCTTCGGAATTGGCACCGAAGCCTCGGGTGGTACTGGTCTTGCGGACGAGGTAATCTTCCACGCGGAGCAGGTTGGCTTCTCCGGCGCGTTGAACGACGCGAAGAAGATCTTCCATGGAGGAAACCTCTTCAAGCTGTTCGGTCACGAACCATTGCAGGAACGTGTCCGAGGTGTAGTCATTCTCTTCCTTGGCAATTTGGACGAGCCGGTTGACCTGTGCGGTCACGGTTTTCTCCTGTTCCAGCGAAAGTTTGACAGCTTCTTCGGCGAACTGGAAATGATTGGTGGGAGCCGGGATCGCCGGGATCTCCACCTTGGCCCCGGTATCGATCACGTACTTAATGAAGCGGTGCGCGTGCTCCTTCTCCTCTTCAGCCTGCGCCCGGAAATGGGCGGCGAGTTCCGGCAGCGTCTCACTGTCGAAATGCGCGGCGATGGCCGTGTACTGGAGCATGGCCGAGAATTCGTTGCCGATTTGCTCGTTGATTGCGTCGATGATCCGTTGGCTGGTTAACATAAGAATAATTTTCCGACTCTTGGGACTGAACTGCAACCCAGAAAAACCGCTTATTTCCAGCGGGTTTCCGGGTGGAGATTGATTTGATCGGGCTCGACCCGGAACCCGCACGATTCCAGCAGGTAGTTGACCCCCTCGGTGGTCGCCATGCTGTCGCGCAGGCTGCGGGCGAAGATCTCGATGTATTCCTTGTACGAATCCAGCGAGAGCTGGCCGTTGGCCACGTATTCGGCGAGCTGGGTGTCGTGGTTCTCGATCAGTTCAAAGAGCGCCTTGCGGAGTTTTACCCGCATGACGGGATCAACCACCAGCTTGAACGGATTGGCCGAGGCGTCCGTCGCCAACGACGCGGTGTGGAACTCGAACGGAGTGACCTGCTCAGTGGAAAGCTCGCTCATGAGCCGGAGTGTACCGTCCGCCGGGGTGCCCGCCAATTCAGAAACGCGTTGCAAGCACGAAAGGGGGTTTCGGGTTGTATGGAAAAGGATAGCCCGCTCTCGCCGAGAGCGCGGGACCAGGCAAGGAGACGCGTTTGACACTGATCCCCGCCGGACAGACTGTGAGTCTGTAGGATTGGGTGTGTCCTTCAGGGAGGCACGGAAGCCGATGCCCGCGCTCGCGGCGTGAGCGGGCTACCGGTGCTGCCGCACCGACGGGGGGCTACGCCTTCGGCTGGGTGATGTGCGGATCGCGCAGGTAAATCGGCTCCAGAAGATCCCGCGCGATGACGGCTTTTCCGGCGACGGCAAGACGCGCCAGCCGTTGCGCGCAGGGGTGGCGCAACTCCACGCTAGCTGCCAGACCCAGGCCCTCAAAGGAGGGAGAAAGCTCCGCGGCGAAAATGGGCAACCCCCCTGCGGCGTCGATCCTGCCGGGGAGATCGGCGGCGGATACCAACGAGGGGCCTGCCACACACTCTCCTCCTCGCACGACGGCGAAATAGAAGGTTTCGCGCCGGGCGTCGCCAATGGCGATGTAATCGCCTTCGTCGAGCGCGACAATGGATGGGAGCCCCGTCAGCCGCGCGTCGCGGGCCAGCGCCAGCCCGGTGGCGGCGGAAATGGCGATGCGTACCCCGGCGTAGGAGCCGGGCCCGAGCCCGACGGAAATCTCGTGAAGGTCATCGCCCTCAGGCACGGCATCCAAGGCTCGTTCGAGCACCGCGAAAAGCTGTGAACTGTGGCTGCGCCCGGCTGCGAAGTCTTCCGAGAAGAGGATGCGTGGCGACGCGGGCTGCGTCGTCTCGAGAAGCGCGACGCTCCCCTGCGAGGTGGAGGTTTCGATGGCAAGAAGCACGCTCATAGTTCGATCTCCCGGTCGTCGCCCTCCAGCACACGGAATTGGATCCAGCGGGCATTGCGCGGTAGCAGCTCCGCAAATTTATCAGCCCATTCCACGACCGTTACGCCGTCGCCCCCGAGATAGTCGTCGATCCCCATGTCCAATGCCTCCCCGGCGGCTTCGAGCCGGTAGAGATCGATATGATAGAGAGGCAGTCGTCCGCCCGGGTATTCGTGGATCAGGGTGAAGGTGGGGCTGGTCACGCCGGCATCGATCCCCAGCCCGGCGGCGATCCCCTTGGTGAAATGCGTCTTCCCCGCGCCGAGGTCCCCCGCCAGCGCGAGCACATCCCCCCGGTGCAACTCCGCCGCGAGGCGGCGGCCGATTTCAAAGGTTTCCTGCGGGTGATGCGAAATGATCGAAGCCATGAACGGTGGGTTGGGCGGGCTCGGCTCCTTTGGTCTTGGTCTTGGTCCTGTGGGTCCGGGCGCGCCGATTTGCGCTCAAATGCCCAATCCGCGTCAATGGCAATTTCGGGAAAGGCCATGCCGCCTCCAGTTTGGCTGCCTGCCGTGGGGCGAGCGCGAAGAGGAGTTCGAAATCTTCGCCATCGGCCAGCGCCTGCTCGCGGGTGCAGCCCGGCGTGTGTGGCAACTCGCCCAGTTCGAACCCGCAGCCGCTGGCGCGCGCCAGACGCGGGAGGTCGGCCCCGAGGCCGTCGCTGAGGTCCATCATGGCATGGGGACGGAAATGGGCGGTCAGCCAGCGCGCTTCTGCCAGGCGCGGCATGAAATCGAGATGTTTGCCTGCCAGCGAACCGCCGAGGCGACCCGTGACGAAAAGGATATCCCCGGGGCGGCCGCCGGAGCGCGTGACGTAGCGGTCTTTCTCCACTCGCCCGGTCAACGTGACGGAAATGAAAATCGGTCCCGGTTGCGGAGGCTTTCCCACGCTGGGAACCCGCGCCGTTTCGCCACCCGCGATGGAGATCCCGAACTTCCGCGCGCAACGGCGCAGCCCCGCATAAAGGGCGTCCGCCTTGGCCACCTCCAGCGTCGGAGGGAACGCCACGGTGATGAGCGCGTGCTCCGGTTCACCCCCCATGGCGGCGATGTCGCTCACGGCCCGGGCCAATGCCTTCCAGCCCACCCGGCGGAAGTCGGTGTCGGGGGTGAAATGCACCCCCTCAATCACGCAGTCGGTCTTGAGCAGCGTCCAGACCGCCTCACCGGGGCGCGCCGCCACCGCGCAATCGTCCCCCGGCCCGAGCCGCAGCCCCGGATGAGCGGGGAGGCCTCGTGTGAGCCGGGCCACGAGCCGGTCTTCCCCAAGATCCGAGAGCCGCGTTGTCATTGCCGCGAGGCGTGGAAAAAGATTTCGCCCAGGTTGAGCGCGTTGAAAAAGGCGTGCATCGCCATCGGCACCAGCAGGCTTCCCGTGGCCTCATAGGCGAGCGCGAAGCAGATCGCCAGAACGAACAGGGACGGGAGCGAAAGGAGGTTCATATGGATGAGGGCGAACAGCGCGGAGCTGAGCAAAATCGCCGCAATCGGGCCAAGGTACCGTCGGACCGTCCCGTAGATGTAGCCACGGAACAGGAATTCCTCCGTCGCCGGGGCGATCAGAATCCCCGCCGCCGCCGTGGCGGCGATCTGCCAAGGGTTCGACTGCGCGACGGAATTAATGAAGAACTCGATGATCTTTTGAGATTCCGCCCGTTCTCCAAGCCATTGCGCGGTCAGGATCGTGCAAACCCGGACGATCGGGTAGGCGGCCGCGAAAAGAAGCGCGGCTGTCCCCAGTGCTTTCAGGGGCGGCAGTTTGCCAAATCCGAAAAGGTGGAAGACGGAGATCTCCCGTGATCGCAGGAAGAGCGTAATGCCTCCCACCATGACGGCAAAGAGCAGCGCCCCCTGCAGGATGTCTCCGCTGGACATCGGGCCTGCCTCCTCTCCCCCATGGGCAAAACCGGCCACGGCGAGGACCGCAAACCAGGTCGAAAGCACACCGACGACCAGGAGATCGGGGAGGCCCAGGGGTTCGCTCCAGACCTTGCCCTGCCCCTTGAGAACCCGCGCCGTCAACCGCCCGAAAACCCGGAGGCAGACGACGAGGATCGCCAAAAGGAACGCCACCACGACTGCCGTTCCCGCCAGGGGGAGTGCCCAGGGACCGTCTTCAACCGGTGTCATAGGACGAGAAAAGAGGCTCCCGACCTGAGGACGGTTTCAGTGGCGGGGGGCATGGCTGCTTTCGAAAGTCCCCTCACGGCACACAAATGCTGGGGAGCAGATAGGCCCGTCCCGGTTCGAGCTGGAGAAGCGGCATGGCGGAAATATTGAGCTCCACCTTCCCGCTCTGGCTCGCTTCGGCACCGAAGAATCTGAAGAGGCGCCCCAGGCGGAACGGCTCCTCGTAAACAACCACGGCAGCGTCGGGGACTCCGCCCAGCTCGCGGGCCTTCGCGTAGGCGTCGTCGATCTCGCCCAGCGCGTCGACGAGCTTGGCCGCCAGCGCGTCCTGACCAGTCACGACGCGGCCGTCCGCCACCCCGGCGCGAAGTTCCGCTTCGGGGATCTTTCGTTCCTTCGCGACAATACCGACAAACCGGCCGTACGTCTGCATGACCAGCGCCTGAATGTATTCCCTCTCGGCAGGGGTCATCTCGCGGGTGCCGCTGAGCATGTCCTTGAACGCCCCGCTCTTGAAGGTCAGGGGCTCGACGCCGATTTTATTGAGCAGATCATTGTAGCGGAACGACTGGATGATGACGCCGATGGAGCCGGTAAATGTCGTGTCATTGGCGATCAGGTAGCTCCCGCCGCACGCGGCGTAGTATCCGCCCGAAGCGGCCATGGACCCCATCGAAACCACCACAGGTTTCTTCTCCCGCGCCCTGCGAATGGCATTGTAGATGATGTCGGACGCGGTCACTTCGCCCCCGGGGGAGTCGATGGCCAGCACGATCGCCTTGATCTCGGGGTCGTTGGCGGCCTGGTGAAGCTGGATCTTGAGGTCCGTAACCATCGAATCGCCCATGCGCCCCGCGATGCTGGAGCTGATCAACCCACGCAGGGGAATCTGGACAATGCGCCCGGCCTGCGAGCCTTTGACCAGTACCTGTTCCTGAAGGCGTTCGATCGGTTTGGCGGTCGTGCCGAGATTTGCACTTACGCTTTTCGTCCGTCCCGCGACCAGCGCCAGATTCAGGAGAAGACTGAAAAGAAGCACGACACCCAGAACGCCCCAGAGACATCCAGACCTTGTTTTGCTCATATTAGCCGTGGAGCTTCGCCGAGAATTCGCCCGGAGACAATCCCGTTTACGGGCTCGGATGCGGGATCGTTGTTTCCCTGAGTTCTTTGTGCCTGAAAACGGCAATGGATCGGGGCGATCGGCGTTGGATGGGCGGGCGATGAAGAGCGCGGTAGACCGCTCGCGCCATCTGTTATCGCGCACGCTTACGGCAGATTTTCCCGTCAAACACGAAAATATTGACGTCGTTCGACCCGCCGGGAATAGTCGGCCGACAACGTTATAAATTAGCTGCGTAGGCAGATTGGGAGTCCCAAAAACGTAGGAACTTTTTGACACCCAGCATTTGCTGATCGCGCCGTGGATCGGCGCGGTCTGACCGTGCTTTGGGTGTCAGGCTTCCTACGGCCTTTGGGACCAAGCGCGGTTCGGGCCGCGCCTTAATGCCTACGGGACAAGGTCCCTAAAAATGGCAAGAACGACGTATTATCTTCCTACGGCGACCGCATTGGCGGTGTCTCTCTTTGTTCCCGCGCGCCACTCCGCGAATCGCAAAGGAGACGGCGAGATTCTGGCCATCGAGTACCTCGATTATGGGGTCATTGGCGGCGTGCAGATCACTTCTTTGGCGCGGCACCCCATCGCGGTGACGAGCGTCTTGATCAATGGCGAGTTTACCTCCTCGCTCTGTGCGCCACGCGAGACAACGGGGAGAGCGTACCTGCAGCAAGGTTTTCCGCGTTGTCTACGGGAGTATGGGGATTCATTCATCACCATCACCGACGCTCCGGCAGCTCCGGATGCGGTCCGTGCGCTTTGTTATGGAAAACCCGTGAGCCAGGTCTTCATCTCCACGGACCACGGAGACTTCGCCTATGAAATCTCCGGCAAGTGAAATCGCAGATCAACCCAATGAATCAGCACTGTTGCGAATCTTCGTTTGCCGGTGCAGACCTGGATCTTGAATAGAGGACGACGGAGCAAACCATTAGCAATGGAATGAACGCTGCGGTGGCGTAAACGCCGATGCGAAAGAGAAACACGCGAAACGCAAGATAGCCTCCATATTGAGAGGCCATCCCGAGGGCGGAAGGTGCAGCCAGAGCGAAAGCAATGACTCCGAGTGTGCCAATCAGGAGATAGCGCGAACGGTCGGACAATGAATCCCGCGTGGGAGTCGCGGCTGCCCTTTGCCTTCGAAGCCAGAGAAAATACAGGGTTGCCAGCGCCGCGCCCGCTCCGAACGTGCTCAATTGTTGCAGAAAGTAAGATAGGGGAAGCTCGCTGACGCCGATGCGAGCGAACGGCGCATTGAGCACAGGAAACCGTTCCACAGCCCATGCGCCGCGATGCGTGAACGAATCCCAGAAAGCATGGGTCCATGCGCCAAGCAATACCGACACCGCCGCGATCCCAAAGTTTCGAAGGTTGAAACGGGGCGGAGTAACTGTCAGTGGCATGAGAGCGGCCCTGTGGGGCTGGGGGAGGATAAAACACAAGGGCCGCCGCAAGGCGTAGAAGATAGCGAGAGCCATCAATCCTGTGGGAAGGCAAACGATCAACGTTCCAGGGAGAGTATGGGCGAACCCGGCCACTGGAAACTGCCTGACATAGTAGGCAAAATCCGGGGAAAGGCTGCCGATCACCAAGGCCGCGAAGTTGAGGCGCGCCCGGAACAAGCGATGAATCGGAAGAACGGCCAGTGGATGGCTGAAGGTCCAGGGCATTGGCAGAGGAGGGGTTCGGGAGTACGCTTACCTGTCCTCATGCGGTTCCTGTCTTCGCCAGCTTCTCCCACAACTCCCGCTGCTCCGCCGTCAGATCGCGCGGGATTTCGATACCGAGCACGACGTAAAGATCGCCTCGCTCGCCTCCCTTCCGGGGCATTCCCCGGCTTTTGAGCCTGAACCGCTGTCCGGGTTGGCTGCCCGCGGGAATTTTGAGCTTTGCGTTCCCTTCCATCGTGGGAACCGTCACCGAACCGCCGAGTACGGCCGTCCACGGCAGCGCTTCGAGATCGTAAATAAGATCGGCCCCTTCGAGGCGGAAATCGGGGTGGGGAGCCAGCCGGACGTTGAGATAGAGATCGCCCGCTTCGCCGCCGTGGGCTCCCGCTTCACCCTGGCCTCCCAGGCGGATGCGTTGCCCTTCGCGGACGCCAGGGGGAATCGTGATTTCATAACTCTGGATCTCTCCGCCCCTGCGTTGGAAGGAGATCTTGCGCCGTGCGCCGTGCAGAGCCTCTTCCAAAGGCACCATCAGGTCGGCCTCGACATCGACGCCCCGCTGTGTGCCTGCCGCGCGGCCACTGGCGAACGGATTGGCTCGCCGACCTCCGGAGCCGAAAAAGGCCTCGAAAAAGTCGCTGAAGCCGGTACCGCCGAAGTTGAACTCAAAATCCTCGGCTCCTCCTGCTCCCGGCCCGGCCGTCCGTTGGCCCGCGCCCTGATGCCACCCTGGTGGCGGTTGCGGGGCTGCCCGATCCCAGTCGGCTCCCAGCGTATCATACTTGCGCCGCTTTTCGGCGTCGCCCAAGACTTCGTAGGCCTCGTTGATCTCCTTGAAACGGGTCTCCGCTTCCGCCCGCTCCTTCGGCTTGACGACGTCGGGGTGATGCGTACGAGCCAGCTTGCGAAAGGCGCTCTTGATTTCGCTTTGGCTGGCCGTTTTTGGGACTCCGAGAATCCTGTAGTAGTCCTTGAACTGCATTGGGGGAACATAAAGGCCTCGCCGCCCGGGTGCCAGCTTGGAGTCGAGGAATCCGTCCCCTTGCTTTGCTGTTGACTTCATCCGGCGCGGACTTACGGTTGCCCTGTTTTTTAAACACCATGTTTTCGCGTTCACTGGTCACCGCCACCTTCGCCGCCCTGTTTGCCATCTCGGCTTCCGCAGCCGAAGAAGTGCTCGATGGGATTGCTGCTGTCGTCAATAACGACGTGGTTACGTTTTCCCAGGTTCGGGAACTCGTCGCCATGCGCGAGCAAAGCCTTCGTGAAGCCCTCAGGGGGCAGGAACTTGTCGACAAGGTGAAGGAATTGCGCCTCGCCGCCATTCAGGAATTGGTCGACCGCCAATTGGTCTTGCAGGAGTTCGCGAAGAACAAATTTTCAATTCCGGACTACATCATCGACGACCACGTCAACACGATCATCCGGGAGCAATTCAATGGGGACCGGCAGGCGTTTATCCGCACCCTCCAGGCTCAGGGATACACCATCCAGCGTTTCCGCAAGATCGAGACGGACAAAATGATCGTCCAGGCGATGCGCGGGCGGGCAGTTAAGAGCAGTCCGTTGATTTCCCCTTCCAAGCTGGAAAAATATTACACGGCCAACCGGAGCCAGTACACCACGCCCGAGGAGGTCAAGCTGCGGATGATCGTCCTGCGCAGCGACAACCCGGACGCGAAGAACATCGCGGGCGAGTTGCGGACCAAGATCGTGGGAGGCACGGACTTCGCCAAGATGGCGCAGATGTATTCGGAGGATTCCTCCAAGGACTCCGGGGGTGACTGGGGCTGGATCGAGCGTTCCACCTTGAACGAAAAGCTCACCCAGGTGGCCTTCGGCCTGAAGGCCGGGCAGGTCAGCAAGCCGGTTGAACTGGGCGGCAATTACTACCTTCTTTATGTGGAGGCCCGCAGAAACGGAGACACCAAGCCGTTTGCGGCAGTTCGGGATGACGTGACAAAGAAAGTCCTCCAGGAGGAACGCCAGGCCGCTCAACAGAAATGGATCGAGGGCTTGCGCAGCAAGGCTTACGTGAAAATTTTCTGATCGCAACATCGTCAGTTCGCACTATCGGGATCACTCTGGGCGATCCCGCAGGGGTAGGTCCGGAGGTCGTCGCCGCCGCGCTGGCTTCCGGAAAGCTGGACCCTCGTTTCGAATACCGGGTCATCGGGAGCGCTGAAAGCGTTGTTCCGGGCGCGCCGACCTCCGAAAGCGCCCGAGCTGCCGTCGAGGCACTGGAATCCTCCGCGCGGCTTGCGCTCGAAGGAGAGATTGCCGCCGTTGTTACCGGCCCGATCCACAAGGCCCGCTCGCAGGCGGTGGGTTTCGGGTTTCCGGGGCAGACGGAGTTTTTCGCGGCCCGTGCCGGGGTCGACAATTTTGCCATGCTGCTCACCGGTGGGGCGTTGACCGTCGCTCTCGTGACTGCGCACGTTCCGTTGCGGGAGGTCGCGACCCTGTTGACCGGGGCGGAGATCGAACGGGTCGGTGCGTTGCTCGCGGAGTTTCTTTTGACGCGGCGGGGAGCCGGGGAGAGGCCGGTTCGCATCGCCGTCGCGGGGCTCAACCCGCACGCCGGGGAGTCCGGCGCGCTCGGGCGCGAGGAGATCGACGTCATCACGCCAGCCGCCATCCGCCTCGCCTCGCGCTGGGAGGGCCGAGCTGCCATTGAAGGGCCGATCTCGCCGGATACCCTGTTTTTCCGGGCCGTCTCCGGCGAGTTCGACGGCGTCCTCTGCATGTACCACGATCAGGGGCTTATCCCGCTCAAGCTCCATGCATTTGACGAAGGGGTGAACGTCACCCTCGGTCTTCCGTTCGTGCGGACCAGCCCCGACCATGGTACGGCTTTCGAGATCGCCGGGCGCGGCATCGCCCGCCCCGACAGCATGATCGCCGCGATCAACCTCGCGACAGAATTAGTACAAAAAAGAGGAAGGTAAAACTCCGTTGTTTTCTCCCCGCCTTTCGGCCGGGAACCAGTTCTTTTCAGAACCAGCGGAATCTTGCCTTCCCACTTTTAACTTACGCCTCCCCGGGGCGCTCGCAACCGCGACATTCCCCGTCTTGCCATTACAGGTTTTCCCGGTAGACTGCCGCTCGGCCAGGGCCGGAACCAGTTTACCCCGTTATGAAAGAACAACGCTCCCCTCTCGACGAAGTCTTCGGCAATAGTCCCGGCAAAGGTTTCGGCCCGTTTGTCTCTGTTGCTTACGTGGCGGTGCTGATCGGGGCGCTCTGGTTCGGGGCGGTTTACTTCTGGGTGTTTTGCCGGATCGAGCCGGGCCCCGGAGAGTTCGCCGTGTTGATCCACAAAACCGGCAAGGCATTGCCTCCCGGGCAGGTGCTGGCCACCGCACCGAATGAACAGGGGATCAGCCTGGAGGTGCTCCCGGAGGGGCGCTACTTCAAGAATCCTTATTCGTGGGCCTGGGAGATCAAGAAGACGACCGACATTCCCGCCGGGAAGCTAGGTGTCCTCACGCGGCTCTACGGTGAGAACCTCCCCGATGGGCAGATCGTCGCCACCGAGGGAACGAAAGGGATCGTGGCCGAGGTGCTGCGGCCCGGCAAATACCGGATCAACCCGTATGCCTATCATGTCGAACTTTTTGACGCCACGCAGATCCGCGCCGGGTACGCCGGGACGGTCACCTCGCTGGTGGGCGAGGATCTTTTCAGCAAGGAGATCCCTGCGGAAAGCCGTAATACCTACCTTGCTCCCAAAGGTTTCAAAGGGGTGCAGCCCGAGATTCTCGATCCCGGCACCTATTATCTCAACCCGTACACCGTCACCGTGGCCGAGGTGAACCTTCAAAGCCAGCGCTTCGAGATGAGCGGGGAGGACGCCATTAACTTTCTGACCGTGGACGGCTTTATCGTTCACGTCGAAGGTACTATCGAGTATGCCCTCATCCCGCAAAAGGTGGCGCAGTTGACCCACCGCGTCGGCGACATGGAGGACATCATCAAGAAGATCATCATGCCGCTGGCTCGCGGGTTCAGCCGCATCGAGGGGAGCAAAAACCCGGCGAAAAATTACATCACTGGCCTGACGCGCCAGCAGTTTCAGAATAACCTGGAGACGCACCTCCGGTCGCATTGCCTAAGCTCCGGCGTGGCCGTGCGCTCCGTATTGATCCGCAACATCACCCCGCCCGATGAGATCGCCAGTGTCATCCGAGAGCGGGAAATTGCCGTGCAGGATGCCCGGAAGATCGAGCAGCAGATTTTGCAGGCCAAGTCGCAGGCCGAACTGGCCCGCCAGGAAATGCTCGCCGAGCAGAACAAGGAGAAGGTGGAGGCGGAGACCGTTCGCCTGCGCGCGGTGATCGGCGCGCGGCAGGATCAGGAAGTCCGCCTCATTTCAGCCCGCCAGCAGTTGGAGGTTGCCAGGCTGGAGACCGCCGCCGCCGAGGCGCAGGCCGACGCCATCCTCCTCCAGGCCGAGGCGGAGCGGAAAGTCATCGAACTCGCCAACGAAGCCAACGCCAACGTCATTGCCGGACAGATCCAGGCATTCGGCAGCGGCATGAACTTTGCCCGATACGAGCTTTACCAGAAGATCGGACCCCGCGTGCAATCGATCCTCGCCGGAGACGATGAGAGCGGCCTGGGCGGTCTCTTCAAACCGTTCCTTCCCAACAAGTAGAACCCTGCCATGAACCGTTCCACCCTTACCACCGTTATTGGCGGAGTCGCCGTGATTGCTGCCGCCTGGGGCTTCTGGCAATGGACCTTCTGCCGGTTTTATGTCGGCCCGGGAGAAATTGCTGTCATCACCGCCAAAGGCGGCGATCCGCTGCCGCCCGGCGAGATTCTCGCGCGCGAAGGCCAGCGGGGCGTGCAGGAGAAAGTCCTCGGCGAAGGCCGTCACTTCCTGAACCCCGTCGCGTACGCGCACCAGATTGTTTCCGCCACGCTGATCCCTCCCGGCAAGGTCGGCATTGTGACCTCCAAGGTCGGCGAAGAGCTTCCGCAGGGCGAGTTCCTTGCCGACGCGGGGCAGAAGGGGATATGGAAGCAGGTGCTTGGCCCCGGGAAATACAGGCTCAACCCGGTCGGCTATCAGGTCGATATTGTGGATGCGATCAGCGTCCCGATCGGCTATGTGGGCGTTGTTACCTCGCTTTCGGGCAAGCAGGCGGCGGAAGGCCAGTTTGCGGGGCCCGGGGAAAAAGGGGTGCGCGCCGACGTGCTTCAGCCCGGCCTGTATTACGTCAATCCGCGGCAGTTCAAAATCGATATCGTGGAGGTCGGCGTCAATCAGGTCGCCCTGATGGGGAAGACGGGCGGTGTCATCACCAAGAGCCAGATCTCGACCAACAACGTCGCGGTCAACGAGTTGCAGAACAAGCTGCTCGCCGAACAGCAGGCGAGGCGGCAGTCGTATATGGAGAACGAGGGCAGCAGCTACAAGGCGAAGCCTGCCAGCAAGCTCTCTTTGGATAGTAGCTCGCCCGATTCCCTCGTCCGCCTGAGCCGCAAGAGCCCTGTCACGAAGCCCGCTTTGGAGGTCGCGTCGGAGCCCCCTCCTGCGCCGCCAACGACGGCTCTCGGCAAAGGAAGCGGCCTTCATGGGGAGCCTGCTTTCATTCTCAACCAGTTCGTCGAGTTCCCCTCCAAGGACGGCTTTGAGATCAGCCTCGATATGACGGTTGAATTCGAGTTGTTGCCCGACAACCTCGCCTCGGTTTTCCGAAACTACGGCGATCTTCCCGCTGCGGTGGAGAAGGTCATCATGCCGCAGATTCTCTCCATCTCGCGGTTGAAGGGTTCCGCTTATGGCGCGCGCGACTTCATCGTTGGCGAGGGCCGCGAAAAGTTTCAGAACGACATGACCGATGCTCTGGCCAAGACCTTGAGTGAGAAGAAGATCGTCATTCACAACGCGCTCATTCGTCACGTCAACGTCCCCAGGCAGATCCTTGACCCGATCCAGCAGGCCAGCATCGCGCAGGAACGGGATCTCACCAACCAGGAGAAGCAGAATACCGCCAAAAAACAGGCTGAGCTTAATACCGAGTTGAGCCTCATCGACCAGCGCAGCCAGGAGGTCAAACAGGAGACCGAGAAGCTCCGGGCCGAGATCAATGCCGACAAGGAGAAACAGGTTGCCGAGATCGGCGGGCAGACGCTCAAGAGCGTTGCCGAGATCGAGAAGGAGACCGCAGGCGTTCGCGCGCAGAAGACCACCGTGCTCGGAAAGGCAAAGGCCGACGTGATCCGGCTCGTTGAAGGCGAGAAGGCGAAAGGGTATCAGGTGAAGATCAAATCCTTCGGCGACCCTGCCGCCTACAACCTTTGGACATTGGCGAATTCGCTCAATGGCGACCTGAAGATCAATATTCTCCATAGCGGCGCGGGCACGCTCTGGACGGACATGGGAAAAGCGGGCGCGGCTGAGCTTGGCGGGGCCAAACTCCTTCAGGAGAGCCAGAAGAAGCCATAGGCAGCCTCCCTGCCGTGAATCCGCTCAGCCCCAAAATTTCGGACCGCCGGAGGGGACGGACCCGGTCGGGGAGACGGACGCCGCTGGCAATCGCGGCGGCGATGTTTGCCGTCACGGGGGTGTTTTTGCTGGACCGGCAGCATCAATCCACAACGCCCGCTCTCTCTGTCTTTCCGGCGCGACCGGAGAGTTGGGAGGTTTATTTTTCCCCCGACGGAGGCGGCACCGACGCCATTGTGAGGGAATTGAGCCGCGCGAAAACGAGCATCCGCGTACAGGCGTACACCTTCACTTCGAGGGCGATTGCCAAGGCGCTGGTGGAAGCAAAGCGGCGGGGCGTCGACGTCTGCGTCATTCTCGATAAAAGCCAGCGCGGCGAACGCTACACTTCCGCCGATTTCATCGCACACGGAGGCATTCCCGTATTAATCGATGCCAACCACGCCATCGCGCATGACAAGGTGATGGTGATCGACGGGGAAACCGTCATCACCGGCTCCTTTAATTTCACCAACGCGGCGGAATCTCGCAATGCGGAGAATCTCCTCATCATCCGTGGCGAGAAGGAACTCGTCCAACGCTACGCCGCCAACTGGGAGCGTCATCGACGGCATTCGGAGGCATATTCCCCGAAGTAAGGTAGCCCGCTCTCGCCGAGAGCGCGGGATCGGTGAAGAGTCGCGTTTGGCGCCATCCCCGCAGGACGGGCTGCTGGTACTGGGAGATACCTTTATGAGGCCACGAGAGTCGAACCCGGCGCTCGACAGCGCGAGCGGGCTACTAGTGCTGCCGCACCATTCTTTTTACCGCCCCTCTCGTCCGTAGCTATTACGCGGAGCGGCGCAGCGTGATGTGAATGATTTCGGCGGGTGCCGAAACACGGAGCGGGAACCAATTGCCCACGCCGTTGGAAACCACCAGCGCCCCGGCGGAATGCTCGTCTGTGGCCTGGCGGGTGTAGAGCCCGGACCAATAGCGGAACATGATGGAGCCAGCGCCGAGTTTTTCGTTGAGCATCAGTTGGCCGCCGTGTGTGTGACCGGCCAGTGTCAACGGAATGTCCTTCGCGTGATCCCAGGCGTGGGGATGATGCGCGAGCATGATCGGGAATGCCGAAGGATTGCGCATCCGCAGGAGATGGGCGGTGGATTGGGCGAGGGTATACTCCTCGTTCCACTGCCGCTTTATGCTGGTGCCGGGGCCGCCCCAGCAAAGCCCCAGAAACTGGATCGGGACGCCGCGAAAGTTTACGGTGTGCGATTCGTTGATCAGAAGGCTGAGATCCGGCGTCGATTTGATGCGGGTGCGGAATTCAAATGGGTCATCGATCAAATCGTGGTTGCCTTCGCAAAGCACCACGCGGTTGTCGATCTTCCGGAGCATCTCGATGGCATCGGGCATCCAGCGAAGCGAATCGTTGATGAGATCGCCCGTAAAAACAACCATGTCGGCCTTCAGGTTGTTGGTCGCCTCGGAAATTTTCTGCAGCACTTCGCCGTGGCTGAAACGCCCCACGTGTGTGTCGCTGACATGCGCGATGGTCATTCCCTCCAGCTCGCCCGGCAACTGGGGGATCACCGCCGTGACGCGGCGAATTCGGAATCTCTGGAGTTGCTCGCTGGCGATTGCGCTGATCGAGACGGTAAAGAGAGGCGGCGTCAACGCCACCGCCGCGCTCAGGAATTCCCGGCGCGACACCGCGTTGGGGGCGGGCAGTTTTTCGGGTTCAGGATCCGCCTTGGCCACGAGTTCGGCTTCCACCTTCCTCCGCGACCGAAAAAATCTCACGGCAGCGACCACCGCTTCGCGCACCAACTCCAGGAGGTTGAGGACCAACGCAACCGGCGCGAGGATCAAATGCCAGATGAACGTGGCAATCATGAACGGCATCGGCAGCAGCGCGTCGACGTTCATCTGATTGAGACGGGCAAAAACGATGATGGCCTGGGAGACCGTCTGGAAAGCCATGAAAAGATGAAAAGCGCGGACGAGCCCGCGCCGGGCGGAGATCTTTCGCAGGATCCGATTGCCGCACCACCAGATGAACAGGTCCGTCGCGAAGAACGAGACGAAGAAGGTCACATAGAATTTCATGGAGAGAATCCGTGGGGAAAATCACCGGGAGAACGGCTCCGGAGCGGGTTCCGCAGGGGGCAATCAGCCTAGTCCGTTTCAATGCAGGCGCAAGTCAACGATTACCCTAAGCCTAAAAGCGGCAATGGATCGGCGATCTGACGCGGTCTGCTGGCCGCGAGTGACTTTCGTCGAGGCTCAGCATCTTGCGCCAGCTCATCCCCTCCCATCACCGCTTTTAGGCTAAGAGGGCGTTGTCGTCCGCGAGGGAAGGTGTTCCATGCAATATTCATTGCCGTCCCGGCTGACCCGGAATTCCAGGTCCGGATTGCCGATTTCGCTTCGCTTGCAGACCGTGCAACGGTGCAGGGGCTCATCGTCGGGAACGGAGGATTCCTCGAACCGGCGGCGGCGGACCGTCACCTCGCGGCGTTGGCGTGCTTGCGCGACGATTTCGGGACCCAGGAAGAGGGCATAGTTGGCCATCGCAGCCAGGAGCGCCATCTGGTAGGCCATCGAAGACGTGGCAAAGTTGACCAGCAACAGGGCGAAGAGGATCCAGGCCATCCAGCGAATGGGGATCGGCGGGAAAAGGAGCATCTGGTCCGGGTAATACCGGGCAAACGCGAAGAGCAGGGAGAGGTTGAGCATCGTGTTGGAGAACTCCGACCCGAAAAAGAGCGCCGCCAGTGTCGTGCCGATCATCCCGACCAGGTAGAAAAGGTTGACCTTGAAGGCCCCCCAGGCGCGTTCCAGCCCTTCGCCCAGCATCCAGAGCCAGCTCAGGGCGAAAAAAATGAACAGGTAACTCGTCGTCTGCGGGATGAAGATATAGGTGACCAGCCGCCAGTATTCATGGCGCGCGATGCCTTCCCTGGTGAGGTCGAGAAAGCCGAGGAGAGCCGGATTCAATTTTCCAAGGATGAAAACGAGCGCATTGAAGGCCGCAATGATCCGGATCAGGCCGGGAATTGCAAACCGTCCAAAGCGGCGCTCCAGAGAGTCGATTACATTCATTTCAGGTTTAACCTTTTGACATCGGATGGGCTGAATCCTAGCTTGGCCGCGTGTCGAGCGAAGCTAATTCCAGTCTGAAAAAAACACCGCTGTACGGGGAACACGTCAAAGCGGGCGCGAAACTTGTCGATTTCGGCGGGTGGCTGATGCCGGTCCAGTATTCGGGGATTATGGACGAACATCACGCCGTCCGCAATGCCCTTGGGATTTTTGACATCTCGCACATGGGGGAAGTCATCGTCAGCGGGCCGCAGGCAAAGCCATGGCTCAACCAGTTACTGACCAACAACATCGACCGCCTTGAACCCGGCCAGTGCCACTACACCTTCATGCTCAATGAGCGCGGAGGCGTGATCGACGACCTGTTGGTGTATCATTACGCGAACGGGGTGTTTCTCCTCGTCGTCAACGCGTCGAAGATTGAGGAGGACGTCGCCTGGATGCAGCAGCATCTTCAGGAGGGGGTTACTCTGGAGGATAAGAGCGACGAATATGCGGGGCTCGCGATCCAGGGGCCGCGTTCGGTCGCCTTGTTTGATAAATATTTTGACGGAAAGGTTTCACTCCCTGGCCGCAATGAGATCAAGCCAATCAGGGTCGGCTCGATCGAGCTGTTGATCGCCCGTACCGGGTACACCGGCGAAGATGGTTTCGAGCTTTTCCTCCCGGCCGATTGCGCCGAAAAGATCTGGAGCGAAATCCTGGAAGCGGGAGCCGAGTTCGGCATCAAACCGTGCGGCCTCGGTTCGCGCGATACCCTGAGGCTGGAGATGTGTTATCCGCTCAACGGGTCCGATCTTTCACCCGAGCGGACGCCGCTGGAAGCGGGCATGTCCTTTTTCGTCGATCTGCAGAAGCCCTCCTTCATTGGGCGCGATGTGCTCGCGGCCCAGAAGGCCGAGGGGGTCAAATCCCGGCTCGTCCCCTTCAGAATGCTGGAGAAGAGCCCGCCGCCCCGGGCGCATTACCCGGTGGTCAAAGAAGGCGAAACCGTGGCGGAAACGACCAGCGGCAGTCTATCGCCTTCCCTCGGTGTGGGAATCGGAATGGCTTATGTGCCGACCGGCATCGCGCGGATTAACGAAGAGATCGAAATCGATATCCGCGGCCGGCGATTCGCCGCCATGATCGAGAAGAAGCCCCTTTATCGCAAATCGTAACCCTACCTTGTTTAGCCATGAACGTTCCTGACGATCTCAAGTACGCCGAATCACACGAGTGGAGCCGCCCCGAGGGGAACCAGGTCCGCATCGGAATCACGGACCACGCCCAAGCCGAATTGAGCGACGTGGTCTATGTGGAGCTCCCCAAAGTCGGCACGAAAGTCGAAGCCCGGCAGCCCATCGCCGTGGTGGAATCGGTGAAAGCCGCCAGCGACATCTACGCTCCTGTCAGCGGCACGGTCGTCGAGGTCAACACGGCGTTGGAAGCCGACCCCGCGCTCGTGAACAGCGACCCGTTTGGCAACGGCTGGATCTTCGTCCTCTCACTGGACGCTCCGGAAGAATTGGATGCACTGAAAAGCGCCGACCAGTACCGGGAGCAGATTTCCGGGAGTTAGGGCGTCCCTTAAAGGATCGGCTCGCGGCTGCGGATTCGTTCCATGGCCTTCTCGGCAAAGGCCCGTTCTTTCGCCGAGAGGCCGGGTTCTTTGAGTGCCGCTTCGAACTGTTCCAGCGCGGGTTCCGCCTGCCCGGTGGCCCCGTAGGCCTGAGCCAGGAAGATGCGCCACGTGCCCGTCGGCATTGAGCGCGTTTCGGCGATCCCGATGATTTTGAGCAACGTTTCGATCTCCTCCGTGTAGGCGTGCGCGGCATGCGTCACCTTGGCGTGAAGATAGAGGTTGGGGCCATCGCCGGGGGCGTCCGCGACAAGGCGGCGGGTTAACTTGAGGGCCTCGTTGAATTTCCCGTGCGCAAAGAGCGCGTTGGCTCGCGCCGCGAGCGCCGGGAAGTAGTTTTTGTCGTTTTTGAGGGCGCGTTCGGAAGTTTCCAGCGCGCGATCCCATTGGCCCTGCGCGGCATGCCAGCAGGCGAGTTCCGTCCAGGCCGGGGAGGAGCCGGCGTCGAGCGCGATGGCTTCATCAATGAGCCCCTTTGCAGCCTGAAGCTCGCCGATGGCGGCGAGCCGGTGTGCGGTCTGGACGCGCATGGTCACCTGTTCCGCTTTGGAGTGTGAGGCGAAGGTGGCTTTAAGCCCTTCCAAATCTTTGGGAGTCCAGGCGGTGGCGGGAGAGCGTCGATAGACGAGGCTTGTCGGGTCGATGTAAGTCAGCTTCCAGTCCGCAGCCGGGCGGAGATGGTCGAGAAGGGGGCGAAATCCGGCCGGGCTGCCCATCAGCCACAAGGCGTCGAAGCGTTCCTTGCGGTCAAGCGCCCGCCAGGCCTTGGGATCCTGCGCTGCCGTCTCGAATTCGACCGCCTGCTTCTGGAGAGCCTCAGGGGAGCCGGGGAGGAACCCGACAGCGGGCGTGGTGAAGAAAAGTTTTCCGCCCGGGTCAGGCATGACGCTCTTCAGATACGCCTGCGCCAGCGCGGGGGTGGCAAGTTCGGCGCTGAGCGGCGCGGCGGGGCGGCGGCAGATATGGAAAACTCCGCCCGCGATGGCGAGGAGCACGACGGCGGAGACGGCGAGGCGGGGGAACTTCATGGCGGAAGGAAACCAATGCCGCGACCGGGCTGCTTGCGCAAGTCTGATGATTCCTTTTACCATATTCAGCCCATGTCCATCCAATTGACCATTCAGGCCACTCCCAACGCGCCGCGAAGCGAAATCGTCGGCTGGGTGGGGGGCTCGGGCGACCCTCAGACGGATCGGCTGAAGGTCAAGGTGAAGGCTCCCGCCGTGGAGGGAAAGGCGAACGCGGAGTTGCTCCGGTTCCTGGCGGAGGTGTTTGGGGTGCGTCCCGGTGCCGTCACGCTGGTGCGCGGCGAAACGGCGCGATTGAAAGTGGTTCGGATCGAGGGAGTGGAGAAAGAGGCCTTGAAGCAAAAAATGAAAGGTCTTTCTTGACGGGCGGCGGGGAGTCGCGCAATGTCAACGCGCATCGACAGCGCACAAAACGCTTTCTTTACACCGATTTACTTTCAGTCCCTTTTCACCATTCCATGAAATCCGTCATGCTTACCACGTATGCCTACCGCACCTTCGGGTGTGGCGTCATGCCGGCATGCTACGGCATTTGCGCCTTCGTACGCTCCGTCCGTCATGGCGGGAATTGCGTATCCGCAGTGGGATAGAGAAAGATGATGCGAAGTAAACAGAACCAGCTTTCCTAAAAACCCACTGCCGAAAGGACAGTGGGTTTTTTGTTTTTACCCCAGACCTCTTTTTGATTTCAGAAATTTATTTATGAGTACAAACACCATCCCCGGCAGCCTGAACCGGGCCCCTTTTCAGGCAAACAACCCGCAGGAGTTATTAGAAGCTCTGGCGAGGGTTTACCAGGAGTTCGGATTGAATGAAGGCGATGCCCGGAGGGCGGCGGCGGCGGATCTCGGCGCCGACCTCGGGCATGTAGCCCTCGCCGCATGAAGAATTCCATCGTTCAGAATAGCAGCTTCGAACGCTGTCGATATTGCGGCTGCGGGCCGCTTTGTGTCGCATCGGCTTCCTGAAGCTTTTGTAATGGCCCAATCTTCCCCGACTGATGGCGCAATCATTCGCCGTCTCTTCGCGCTCGCGTGGCGCTACCGGTGGGGATGTCTCAGGGTTTTGTTTTTCCAGGGAGCCATGCTGGCTCTTGGTCTCGCCGGGATCGCACTGACCGGCCTGGGCATTGACGAACTTCGTCATGCCATCCAGCCTAATACCCCCGCACCGTTCTGGCGGTTTGGGCTTCATCCATCCGCGAATTGGACGCCGATGGAGGTGATCGCGTTGCTATCCGCCCTGGTGATTGGCGCCGCGCTTCTTCGCGCTTACCTCGATTTCACTTACCGCATCGCCGTGGACCGCCTTGTGCAGGCGGAACTGGTGGTGGCTCTCCGCGCGGAGATTTATGAAAAACTCCAGCGGCTTTCGTTTCGTTTTTTCGACGCCAATGTCAGTTCGTCCCTGATCAACCGCGTGACGGGAGACGTGCAGGCCGTCAGGATGTTCGTCGATCAGGTGCTTCTCCAGGCCGTCGTGCTGACGCTATCGGTGGGGGCTTACCTTTTCTACATGCTCAGCCTGCATGTGCCATTGACGCTTGCATGTCTTTTTACCACGCCGCTGTTGTGGTGGGTGACCGCCCGGTTTTCAAAGATCGTGCAGCCCGCTTACCGGCAGAACCGCGAGTTGGTGGATGGAATGGTGCAGCGGCTTTCGGAGAACATCAAAGGGATGCCAGTGGTGCAGGCGTTTGCGCGGGAGAAGGAGGAGATGGCGCGTTTCCAAACCGCCAATGACGCCGTGTATGACCAGAAGATTTCGATTTTTCGGAAGGTCTCTCTCTTTTCCGCGTCAATCGGCTTCATCAGCCAGTTCAATCAGTGGATTCTTCTCAGTTACGGCGGTTACCTGGTGATCCAAAGATCGCTGCCGTTGGGGACGGGGTTGGTGGCGTTTGCGATTATCCTTCAGCAGTTCGCCAATCAGATTACGACCATCGGCACGATTGCCAACTCTCTTCAGGAAAGCCTGACCGGCGCTCGCCGCGTTTTTGAGGTGCTCGATACTCCCGCGGAGGTAAGCAGTGTTCCCCGAGCGTCTCCATTCGAGGCGTTGAATGGGCCGATTCGGTTCGAGAACGTCTGGTTTGATCATGGGCAGGACCCTGTGCTTTCGGAGATTTCTTTTGAGGTGAAGCCGGGGCAATGCGTGGCGATCTTTGGCCCCACCGGCTCGGGCAAAAGCATGCTGATGAGTCTGCTTCCCCGGTTCTACGATCCCACCTCGGGCAGGATCACGGTCAACGGGCGCGATCTGCGGGAGCTCGATCTCGACAGCCTGCGGCGCAATGTCGGGCTGGTATTTCAGGAGAGCTTCCTCTTCAGCAATACCATTGCGGCCAACATCGCCTTTGGGCATCCCGAGGCAACGCGGGAGCAGATTGAGCGGGCGGCTCGCGTTGCGGCAGCGCACGACTTCATCATGGAGTTTCCGCAAGGGTATGACACGGTATTGGGCGAGGGAGGCGTCGGTCTCTCCGGCGGGCAACGGCAGCGGCTTGCGATTGCCCGTGCGGTATTGCTGGAGCCTGCAATCCTGTTGCTCGACGATCCCACGGCGGCGCTCGATCCCGGGACGGAGCATGAGATCGCCGAAGCGATGGATTCTGCGATGCGCGGGAGAACCACCTTTTTGGTGGCGCATCGCTTCAGTCTTCTACGGCGGGCGGATTTTGTCGTCGTCCTGGACCGGGGACGTATTGCCCAGGCGGGCACCCATGAGCAGCTTTCCCGTTGCGCGGGCCCTTATCTCCAGGCGTTGAAAACCAGCCAACCGGGGGCATTGCCCGCGATGATCGGGCCTTAGTACCAGTGTAATGACAAAGTCGCTCACCATCACCCGCAAGGATAAGGAGGAGGCCGATCCGCCTCCGCTCGAGATCCTTGTCTTGATCAAGCGGCTCTTCAAGTACACGCGCCCGCACGCATGGATTCGCAACGGCTTGATCATGATCACTGTCGTGAGAGCCATCCAGCTTGCCACGATCAGTTGGGCTTTCTCTGCGGTGATCAATGGTCCGATCGCCCGCCATGATGTTCGCGGGCTTGTGCTAGGCTCGCTCGGATTTCTCGCGTTGTGTGTGTTTACCCAGATGACGATGCGGTTCCGCTCTTTCTGGGCATTGATCCTTGGGGAATCGGTGATCCGCGACCTGCGCAGGGATGTCTTCGCGCATCTGCAAACGCTGACGGCGGCGTTTTATCAAAGGATGAAGGCGGGGCGGGTGATCAACCGGATGACCAGCGATGTGGAAGCCGTCCGGCAGGGGGTTCAGGAGGTAATCTTTGTCTGCACCGTGAACGGGGGGCAGATGGTCGTCGCGGGGATTTTTCTCGCGTTCAAGGATTGGGTGCTCTTCCTGATCGCGCTCTCAATCACCCCGGTAATCTGGTATTTGAATCGTGTTTTCCGGGTTCGGCTTAGCAATTCCCAACGGCGCGCCTCGGAAAGTTTCTCCCGGGTGACGGCGACGGTGGCGGAGTCGATTGACGGGATCCGGGTCACCCAAGGCTTTGTGAGACAGGAGCTCAACGCCGAGTGGTTCCGGCACCTGGTGGCGGATCATTCCCGCTATGTGCTCAGCATGTCGCGCACCAACGCCACTTTTTTGCCATTGCTCGAGTTGAGCACTCAACTATTCATCGGCGTACTGCTCATTGTGGGAAGTTACCGGGTATTGGTGCTCAACGTCCCCATTGACGCGGTGGTGCAGTTCCTCCTCATGGCTCCGATTTTCTTTGAGCCGGTGCGGGTGGTGGGGACGCAGTTCCAGCAGGGGCTCTCTTCACTCGTCGGGGCCGAGCGGGTCTTTCGGTTGCTCGATGAGAAGCCTGACTGGACCGATGCGCCCGAGGCAGTGGAACTTCCGTGTCTTCAGGGGAAGGTGGAGTTTCGCGATTTGAGCTTTTCTTACCTTCCGGGGCGACCCGTGTTGCACAATCTCTCCTTTATCGCAGAGCCGGGGCAGACGATCGCGCTGGTCGGGCATACCGGCAGCGGCAAAAGCTCCATTATCAATCTTCTGACCAAAGCGTACCTGCCTACCGAGGGGGAACTTCTGATCGATGGGCATGAGATCCGGTGCGTGCAGTCCGCGTCGCTTCGCTCGCAGTTGGGGATCGTGCAGCAGCAGAACTTTCTTTTTACGGGGTCCGTGATGGAAAACATACGGTTTTCGAAGCCGGGGGCGAGCGAAGCAGAGATTATTGAAGCCGCGCGGTCGCTCGATCTTCTCGATTTACTGGAAGCGCTTCCGGAGGGGTTTGAGACGCATGTGGGCGAGGGAGGTGTCGGTCTTTCCGTGGGGCAGCGGCAGGTTGTTTGTTTCACCCGCGCTTTGCTGGCAAATCCGCGTATCCTCATTCTCGACGAAGCGACCAGTTCCATTGACGCGGTGACGGAGGCCCGTCTGCAAAAGGCGCTCGGGCTTTTGTTGAAGGGCCGGACGAGCTTCGTGGTGGCTCACCGGTTGAGCACCATCCGGCAAGCCGATCTGATTCTCGTCTTGGATCACGGGCGCATTGTGGAACGAGGCAACCATGCGGAGTTGACGGCGCAGCGAGGCATTTACCACCGGATGCATGAGCAATTTGTGCAGAACACTACGGTGCGGCGTGGTGGGGAGGGATGATCCGAACTTTTTGGCGTGGAGCAAATTTTCTGAAATCTGCTAAGGTCGCCGCCGTATGCGTTCACGACTCGGCAACTCCTTGCGAAATGCGCTGACGGCTGCATTTCTTTTTTCCTGCATCGCCCCCTGTGCCTTGGCGAATGAGAAAGAACCGCAACCTCCTTATGTCATTCCCCTTGATGAGTCTTCCGAGCGGGTTACTCAGGCGAAGGGAGAGTTGCTGGCGGCGCTGAAGTCGCTCGTGCCCCCTGCAAAGCGTGGGGAGATCGTGGAAAAAGCCGAGAGCCCTTACGTCCTCTATGGCGATCTTTTCGGAAACCGGAAGAGCTACGCGCTCGTTGAGTTGAGCGAGCGCGTTGGACTCGGTTTTGCTACTTGGGATGGGAAGGAATGGCAACCGCGCGGGCTCTGGGATATCAGCCCCATTTGGCGACCCAAGGGGTGGAAGAGCAATGACGATGACTATTTGCCGTGTGAGCCTGCCGAAAAGCCATTTTGGATCAAGGAATTGAGTGGTGATCGGGTAAACGAGATCGTCGTAGCCGGTTCGGTTTGGAGAGATTACCAGAAATTTCATTTATTCCGGTTCGACGCGAAGCCTGGGCAACTCCAATGGATTGCGGACAGCAGGGCGGAGCCAGAATATGTAAGAGGTTATCTAAAGCTCTTTTTCGACTCGAGACCTCGTGCGGTTTGGGCTGAAACTCGCTTTCATCGCTGGCTTAAAGGACGAATAGTCTCCGTAGCAGATTGGTGGGAGGGGGTCGATGAAGACGATGAAGATAACGTTGAGTGTTGGAGAGCCGTTACCTACGATTCTCGCGGCGAAAAAGAAGCTGAGTTCAAAATCATCGCCGGGGAGGCAGAGAAACCAAACGAGGTGATATATAAGGTTCTTCGAAACGGAAAACCGTTTTCCGAAGTGGCAATCCGATGGAAAGCCGAGGGTGACGATTCCATTGCGCTTGCCTTTCTCTTCGAGCGGCTTACCTGGATCCCACGCTCTCTTTACCCGGGAGCCGAGGAGAGCCTCCCGGCGAAGGCTACGCTGGAAAAGCTCGGGGACATTATCGTCACCGGGAAACCGCTGAAGCGATAGCTACCCTTTCTTTGCGATCAATTCCCTCAACGCTTCGGGCGTGGTCACCGGTGCCTGACAGGTGAAATTCTCGCAGACATAGGCAGCCGCCTTGCCGTTCACCGGCCCGACGGATCGAATAAACTCCACCGCCTCGCCCAGCCATGCCTGTCCCTCGCCGCCATCGGCAAAGAGAATGACCTTGTTGGGGAGGAAGTGCGAATGCACCTCTCGCAGCAGGGGGCGGATTGCCTCCGCGCTTCCGGCGAGAACGATCTGACGCGGTTTGGAGAGCGATTGATCGAGCGCGACGAGAAGCTGCGGCACGGCGGAGGGCATGCGCGTCAGTTGTGCCGAAAAAGCGCGCAGGGTGGCTTCGCCCCGTTCCCGCAGGGTGGCGTCGTCGATCATCTGTCCGAGTCGCAGCGCGTTGAGGGCTGCGACGGAATTGGGCGATGGTTCCGCGCCGTCGTAATCTTCTTTTACCCGCACGAGAATGCTAGGGTCATCGGCGGTGACGGAGAAGTAGCCGCCATGGGCGATATCGGCGAAGAGATTGTCCTGCGTCCGCTGGAGTTCCTCGGCCCATTTGAGCCACTGGATTTTTCCTCCGGCTTCGTAGAGATCGAGAAGCCCCTGGATTAGAAAGGCGTAGTCGTCGGCAAACCCGCCCACGCGGCTTGCGCCTTCGCGGTAGCTGCGAAGCAGGCATCCTTCTTGGTAGAGATTCTGCCGGATAAAGGTGGCCGCCCGCTCGGCGTCGGTGAGAGCCTGGCGGTCGTCGAGAACCTGGGCGGCCCGCGCGAAGGCCGAAATCATGAGGCCGTTCCAGGCGGTGATGATTTTGTCGTCGAGATGCGGGCGCGGCCTTTGGCTGCGAAGCGCGAGGAGAATGCGGCGGCTTTCCGCCAGAGAGGCTTCAATCTCATGGGGCGTCTTGCCAAGGGCTGCGGCGAGTTCTTCGGAGGTATGCCGCTGGATCAGGGTATTTTTTCCATAGAACTCCCCATGAGGATCGCTTCCTTCCGGGGCGTTGCCGGCAGGTTCGACTCCATAGAAGCGATTGAAGAGCGCGGCGGCGTCCGGCGTGAGGGCATTCTCGATTTCTGCCTGCGTCCAGACGTAGAAGGCTCCTTCGCCTTTTTCCTGCGGGTTTTCGGGGAGGGGGCTGTCGGCGTCTTCGGCGGAGAAAAAACCGCCTTCGGGGGATGTCATGTCCCGGCGCACATAATCGAGGATGTCTCGGGCGGTCGCGGCGTCCCGGGGATCCCGGTTGATCTGGTAGGCGTCGAGATACGAGCTCGCGAGCAATGCCTGGTCGTAGAGCATTTTTTCAAAATGCGGGATGTGCCAGAAGCGATCCACGGAGTAGCGATGGAAACCGCCGCCCAGGTGGTCGTTCATTCCTCCCTCGGCCATTTTGCGAAGGGTAAAGAGGGCCATATCGCGCGCGCTTTGGCCTTCGGAGGAATGCGGCTCGCGGGCAAAGAACCGGAGCAGGAAATTGAGGGTGACGGGACGTGGGAACTTCGGCGCGTTGGAAAAGCCGCCGAGTTCGGGGTCGAACTGCCGGGAGATCTGCTCCCATCCATCTCGAAGCGTTTCGGCGCCGAAGGCGACCGTGGGAGCGGGGGATTCCGTCGCTTCGCGAAGGGTGGCGATCATTTCCTCTCCGTGGGCAAGGATTTTGGCCCGGTCGCCTTGCCAGGCTTCCGCAATGCGCCGGAGCACCGTGGGGAAACCGGCGCGTCCCCAGCGATCTTCGGGCGGAAAGTAGGTGCCACCGACAAACGGTTTGAGCTCCGGGGTGAGAAAGACGCTCATTGGCCAGCCGCCGCTGCCGGTGGTGGCCTGCACGTAGGTCATGTAGACGCGATCGACATCGGGGCGTTCCTCGCGGTCGACCTTGATGGAAACAAAATACTTGTTCAGGAGTTCGGCGATCGCTTCGTTCTCGAACGATTCGCGCTCCATGACGTGACACCAGTGGCAAGTGGAGTAGCCGATGGACAGGAAGACCGGTTTGCCTTCGGCGCGCGATTTTTCAAACGCTTCCTCTCCCCAGGGAAACCAATCCACGGGATTGTGGCTATGCTGGAGCAGGTAGGGCGATTTTTCGTGGACGAGGCGGTTGGTTTTCATTTACAGGGGTTTCGGTTTTCCACGGGCTTTCTTTCTGCCAAGCGTCCAGAATGATGGGCTTAGCCCGCGGTTTCCTTGGATAGGTTCGTGAAACGCCACCACGGCAGCCCATGTTTTACCAGAAAATTCACCCCCGGCTCTCTTTGTTTCGAGCGCTTTGCGCTGGGGTGCTCCTTGGGCTCGCTGGGTGCGCCGGGCCTGCATCTCGGGAGGTCACCCGGTTTACGACGGTGGTCGTTGACGCGGGGCATGGAGGACACGATTCCGGGGCTGTCGCCCGGCCTTCCTATTCAACGTCCCGCTCGCGAAAGGGACGAAAGGCCAAGCCAGTGTTGGTGAGCTCGGTCCGGGCGGTTGAAAAGGAACTGGCGGTCGATGTGGCGCGGAGGCTCAAGAGCCGGTTGACCGAAGAGGGGTTGCGGGTGGTCATGACCCGGGGGGACGACACGTTCATTCCATTGGACGAGCGGGTGGCGATTTCGAACCGGCAGCGAAACTCGATCTTTGTTTCCATTCACTTCAACGACTCCCGCAAGCGGCATATCCATGGCGCGGAGGTTTATCACAATGGCCGGGGAACTGAGGAGTTCGCCCGGCGGATCGTTCGTTCACTGGCGACGGTTCCGGGGGTGGCGAATAGAGGGACCAAACATGCGCAATTTCGTGTGCTTCGCAATTCGCTCGGCCCGGCGGTGTTGATCGAGTGCGGTTACCTGAGCAATCCCGCCGAGGCGGCACGATGCGCCACGCCCGCGCATCGGCAGCAGCTTGCCGAGGCGATTTCCCGGGCGATCATGGAGCAAAGGCGCTGATTTCAGAGGCATCCGGGCCCGGGATAAGGTATAAAACGGGGATGGAATTTACTCTCGAACTTCCCCGGTCGGTGCGACTGGCATCGGGGCGCGGCGGATTGCCGCGATTGGAGGTCGCTACGCCATTGGCGGAGGCGCACGTTTATCTCCATGGGGCTCATGTTGCGCATTTTGCCCCGACGGGGCGGGAACCGCTGCTCTTTGAGAGCGCGCGGGCGTACTTTGAGCCGGGTAAACCGATCAGGGGTGGGGTGCCGGTGATTTTCCCGTGGTTCGGTTCACATCGGGAAGGCTCGGCAAAACCGGCGCATGGGTTTGCCCGTATCCGTCCTTGGGCGCTTGAGTCCGCTTCAGAAGGGGCTGATGGATCGGTCACGCTGGTTTTGTGTCTCCGGCCCGACGAGGGGACTCGCGTACTATGGCCTGAGGGGGGCGAGGCTTGGGTGCTGCGCCATCGGATTACTGTGGCCGCCGCGCTCACGATGGAGGTGGAGATTGAGAACGGAAACGCCTCGTCGCTTCGGTGTGAAGACGTACTTCACACTTACTTCAAGGTGGGCGATGTCCGGGATGTCGAAGTGCGGGGGTTGGAAGAGACGGAATACGTCACTCTTATTGAGGACCTTCCCCGCAAACGCCAAGGGGCCGGGCCGATTCGGTTCACGGGAGAAACGGATCGCGTCTATGTGAACACAGAGGCGGGCCTTACGATTGCGGACCCCGTCCTGCATCGGAGGATCATCATCGAGAAAACTGGTTCCCGCTCCACCGTGGTCTGGAATCCGTGGATCGCCAAATCCTTGACCATGGCTGACTTTGTGCCCGACGAATGGCCGGGGATGGTCTGTGCGGAGACCGGGAATATCGGCGAAAACGCCCTGGAAATCCCTCCAGGTTCCCGTCACGTCACGCGGACAATTTTAAGAGAGGAGGAAATCTGAGCCATGGCGCGTCCTAATAAAGAGAGGATTTCCACCGAGGGGGGAAAGGCTGTTGGAGGCGGACTGTTCCAGGCATTCTCCGGATTGGAGATGAGCGGGTTACCGGAAGGAAAACCAACCACCCCGGAAAAGCCAACTGAGGTGGAGGTCAAGCCGACTAAATTGGGTCGAGTGGTCTTGCGGCGGGAGACCGCTCATCGCGGGGGAAAGTGTGTGATCGTCGTGGATGGCTTCGACGCTTCTCTGGACGACGCTTTTCTCTCGGCCCTTCTGAAGAGGCTTCGCGCCGGTTGCGGCTGCGGGGGAACCTTGAAGGAGCGGACGATTGAGATTCAGGGGGAGCAGATCTCCCGTCTTCGTGAACTCCTTTCATCGGAGGGTTTCAGGGTTGCCGGGGTCGTTTAGAGGACTTTTTTCAGAGAAAAGCAAAAAGAATGGAAAAAGTGGGTTGACGGTGGAGGGGATCGTGCTACTTTCCACGTCCCGCAAGGGGGCAGGGAAACCCCCACAACCGGTTGAGCGTAAAGCTCGGCTTGGGAATCGAAAGATTCTTAAGAAAATCGGTTGACGAAATGGAGCGAAGCGCTAAGGTGCTCGCCCCGCAAACGGAAGGCAGGAAAACGACGGTAAATGCCTCGGAAATCGAGTTTTACGCTTCGAAAATAAATCGAAGAAATTACTTGAAGCTGAGAAAAAAACCGGTAAGTTTCCAGCCCCGCAACGGAAACGGGAAACGACGCGAAGGCGGCGGTTGATTCGAGTGAGAATCGAGTTTGAAGTTCGAAAATAAATCGAAAATAAAACTTGAGTCCGAAAGAAAAACCGATAAGTTTCCTGTCCCGCTAAAAACGGCGGAAAGCTCGCAACCAAGCGAGCGGCTCTCGC
>JBBCKI010000069.1:0-43238 GCA_037190965.1 Chthoniobacteraceae bacterium | reverse complement strand
CGAGCGCGGGATCGATGAAGAGTCGCGTTCGACGTCCATTCCCGCAGGACGGACAGGACGGGCTGCTGGGATTGGGATGTGGCTCTCATGAAGCCAAGAAGTCGATACCCGCGCTCGACGGCGCGAGCGGTCTACCTGTGCTGCCGCACATGCATTTTCGTGTGATTCACCGCTCCGCTGAGGCGCACAATTCCGCTCGCTCCAACATTGGTTTTCGGGATAATGCCTGTTTTACAGCCTTTATGGACGCTTCGACCGACCCCGTGAAACTTGCCGATATCAGGACCGACTACCGCCGCGAACGCCTGCGGCGCGCCGATTTGAAGGCTGACCCGATTGAACAGTTCAACCAGTGGTTGCAGGAGGCGATCCGTGCCGGGGTGGTCGAGCCGACCGCGATGAGCCTCGCAACGGCCTCGGCGGAGGGGCGGCCTTTGCTGCGCACCGTCCTGCTCAAGGGACTCGATGAGCGTGGTTTCGTCTTTTTCACCAATCTGGAGAGCCGCAAGGCGCGGCAATTGGGGGAGAACCCCGCCGCGTCGCTCCTGTTTCCATGGCTTGCGCTGGAACGGCAGGTCATCGTGCGAGGGGCCGTGGAGCGTGTTACCACGGCGGAAGCGGAAGCCTATTTTGCCACCCGTCCGCGCGAGAGTCGTCTCGCCGCCTGGGCTTCCGCGCAAAGTCGCCCGATCGCTTCAAGGGAGGTTCTGGAGACGGGCCTGAGCGCCGTGCAGGAGCGATTCGGCAGCGGCGAAGTCCCGCTCCCGCCGTTCTGGGGAGGCTTCCGCGTGAAGCCGGAAACCGTCGAGTTCTGGCAAGGCGGCGCGCATCGGCTTCACGACCGGTTTGAGTATCGCCGGGAAGCGGGGGGGCTGTGGGTCGTTGATCGGCTTTCCCCGTAGGCAGAAGTGCGGGAAATGAAACGCAACAGAAGTTGAAGGTGCGATGAATAGCCCGTTAAGATCCTTGGTACGGCTATTGGCCGTGTTTGTGGTCGTGATGGCTTTCAATTGGTGGATTCTGTTGCATTTCGAGTCGCCTGTAGGGGAAATCCAACCTCGGTATGAGACGGGAATTCCCGCGACTTTGGAGCAGATTGTCCTCGCCATTGGGTCCCTGGGTTTTATTTTTTCCGAGGTCTGGAATGGACCGTTTGTCGATCAAAGAATCGTTTTCCCTGTTTTCGGCCTGCAATTTTGGCCCGCATTCATCCTCGCCATCCGTCCATGGAGCAGCCTGTCGCTTTGGACTCGAAGAGGCTTGATTGGGTACAATGCTTTGTGGCTGATCTACGTGGTGGGTATTTTTGTAGCGATCCGGGAGAATTGGCACCATATCGCTAGGTGCTGCCCCTAACTTTGCTGATGACGGCAAGAGAGGATGGGGTTGCCGCGAGCAAAGAGACTATATCCCGACCGAGGTCTGAAACTCCACGCGTCCCGCGATCGGCATTCCTTCGATCTTGTATAGATCGGCCTCCCTGTCTGGGTCGGAAGAGTCTTCGGCGGAGGTGATGGCGGCGTCGGTCAGCGTGGGACCGCAGAAGCACATCGAGGAGGAGGCGCGGGGCGGGAGCTTCTGTTTGTGCAGAATTTTCCCCTCCGGGCTGAAGACGATGAGGCCGTATTCCTGCGCCGTCCAGCGAATCGAGTAAAGGTTGCCCTCCGAATCGGCAGTCAGTCCGTCGGGATAGCCGTCCGTTTCGTCGCCCTGAAAGAAGAGCGTCGGCTCGCCGAGCGCTCCTGTGTCAACGTGATACGGAAACGCGAAAATTCGCCGGCGCGTGGAGCAGACCCAGTAAAGAATGTCGAGCGCGGGTGAAAAGGCGAGGCCGTTGGAGATCCCGGCGCCGAAGGCGACCTGCTCGATACGACCGTCGCGTTCGATCCGGAAGAGGCCGCCGGAGTCGCTCGTTTTCCCGATCGTGCCTGCGAAAGCGCGTCCTCCGGGGGCGGCGATCACGTCGTTGAAACGGGTGGAACCTTCGTGCTGAAATTGGGCAATCGTTCGGGCGGAGGCGTCGCCTGGGTGAAAGATGGCGATATCGTTGACGCGAAAGAGGAGAAGTCCGCCATCGGTTTGCCGGGTAAATCCGCCTACGGCGGGGCCTTCATAGATCCGCTCCGTGGTGTTGCTGCTCCAGTTGTGCCGGTAGAGGTGGCCCAGGAGAATGTCCGTCCAGAGGAGGGATTGCGTTTCAGGCTCCCAAACTGGGCATTCGCTCAGTTTCCCGCCGTATTTGATCCACGGTTTGGCTGGGGCAAGGTTCATTGGAATTGGTGCGTGTGATTAACAGTAAAACCCGCGAATGACTTCGATGACGCGTTGAATCTGGTCGCCAGTGAGTTCGGGGAAAATCGGAAGGGCCAGGGTTTCCCGGGCAGCGCGTTCGGCTTTCGGGAAATCGCCCTCCTTGTGGCCGAGGTACGCGAAGCACTCCTGAAGGTGCAGGGGCAGCGGATAGTAGATCGCGTGGCCGATCTTCTCGGCCTCCAGCCGCTGGCAAAGCTCATCCCGGCGGGGCGCGCGGATGATGAACTGGTTGTAGATGTGATGGTTGGGCAGCCCGCTCGCGGCATAGGGCTCCGTGGGTAGTGTGAGCGTGTTATCCAGCCCCGTGGCGCGGAAGCCTTCGCGGTAAAGCGCGGCGTTCCGGCGGCGGGCCTCCGACCAGGCATTCAGATACGGCAGTTTGATTTCGAGAATGGCGGCCTGCAGGGCGTCGAGCCGGAAGTTACCGCCGATGAGCCGGTGAAAGTAGCGGCGTTCCCCGCCGTGGTTGCGGAGCGCGCGGATCGTTTCCGCCGCTTTGGCGTCCTTGCAGACGACCATGCCGCCGTCTCCAAACGCGCCGAGGTTTTTGGAGGGAAAAAAGCTGTACGTGCCGAAATCTCCGGCGGTGCCCGCGTGATGGGTCGCGCCGCTCTTGGAGGGGTAAACCGACCCGAGCGCCTGGGCGGCGTCTTCGATCACCGGAAGCCCGAACTTCGCCGCCGTTCCCATGATCTCGTCCATCGCCGCGCAGAGACCGTAAAGATGTACCGGCATGATCGCGCGGATAACCTTACCGTCGCGGCTCAGCGGTTTGCCCTCGGCATTGAGCGGGCATTCTTCGAGGTACTCTCGAAGGGCGTCCGGGGATAGGTTGAAGGTCGCCTCGTCGATGTCGATGAAGACCGGCGCGGCCCCGGTGCGGGCGATGCTCCCGGCGGTTCCGAAAAAGGTGAACGGCGTTGTCAGCACGGCGTCGCCCGGGCCGATGCCGAGCGCCATGAGGATGATGAGAAGGGCGTCGGTGCCGGAAGTGACGCCGATGGCATGACCGGCCCCGGTGGTTTCGCAAATCGCGCGTTCCAGGGATTCCACCTTGGGCCCGAGGATGAACTGCTGGGAGTCCATGATCGAGTCCACCTCGGCGCGGATTTGCTCCCGGAGAGTCTGGTATTGGGCCTTTAGGTCGAGCAACGGCACTTGCATGGCCGGAATGTGCAGCGAGAGCCGGGCGCTTGGCAAGGGCGCAGGTGAAAAGTTTGGCCTAGGTCGTGTCGTTATGACACTCCCTAGATTCTCTTCACGAACTTGGCTGCAAACGCGCCGTCCATGTGGTCGCGATGCGGCTCGCGGCGGCTCATGGTAACCAGTTCAAGTTTTGGGAAATCGCGCGCGATGCCTTGTGCGAGAAGTTCGTCTTCTTCCGGTTCCAGCGAGCAGGTGCTGTAGACCAGGGTGCCTCCCGGCTTCAGGAGCGGGATGACCGCTTCCATGATCCGGCGCTGCCGATCAGGCATGATCTCGAAATCATCGGGGGTCAGCCGCCAACGGACATCGACGCGGCGGCGGATGACGCCAGTGTTCGAGCACGGGGCATCCACGAGAATGCGGTCGAAGCTTTCTTTTTCGAAGGAGGATGTGGCGCCGGGAGCCATCCAGTCCACCCGATGGGTGACGGCGTTGGCGACTCCGAGGCGGCCCAGGTTCTCGCGGAGACGCTCCAGCCGTGGGCGGGAGGAATCGCAGGCGGCGATTTTCCCCTCGTTCTGCATCAACTGGGCGATGTAGTTGGTTTTGCCGCCCGGGGCGGCGCAGGCGTCGAGCACCGTTTCGCCGGGCTTGGGGTCGAGAAGCTCCACGGCCATAAGGGTGCTAGGGTCCTGCACGTAGCAGAGCCCCCGGACGATCCAGAGGAACGGCACCTGACGCACCTTTAGGATGAGCGGGTGGGCTTCCGTAAACTCCGAGCCGGGGAGGCTGCGCTGCAATTCCTCCGTGGTGACACGAAGGCCGTTGGCGCGGACAAAGATTTCTGCCGGGGTATTGTTCCACTCGCAGAGACGGAGGGCGGCGCCCGGCTCCAGGTTTTTCTCCCAGCGGTTAATCAGAAACTCGGGGTGTGAGTAGCGGATGGAAGGAGCGGCTTCTTCCAATTGCCTTTGAAGATCTTCCTTTTCGCGGATGCTCCGGCGCAGGAGCGCGTTCACGAGCCCCCGGGCGCGACCCGCGAGGTTGACGGTCTCGTTTACGGCGGCGTGGTAGGGAATTCGCATCCGGAAAATCTGGTAAAACCCCAGCCGCAGTACCTGCCGGGTGGCAGGGTCCAGGGCGGAATCCCGCAGTTTTCCGATCAGGAAATCGAGGGCGGTCCGGTGCCGAAGGACGCCGTAGAAGGTTTCCGTGAGAAATGCCCGGTCGTAGGCATTGAAATGGCCCGAAGCGAGCGCATCATGAAGCACTTCGTCGGCAAATTTTCCGCCGGACTCCCAGATTTGGAGCGCGTGGACACAAGCGGCCCTTGGGTTGGCGGCGGATCGGGTTTGGGTTACGGGCATGGCTGCAAGCGGCGTGTGGAAGCTATGGGAGAAACCTCGCACAGGCGGTGCCCGCTGTCACATCGGGGTGCCAGAGGGCAAATGAAGTGTTAAGGTTTTACAAGGTTCCAATTTTTCCCGTTACTTCTGCACGGGTGCTTCGTTAATCGCATCGATCAAGGCACGAATCAACCCGAAGTTATGCCGGTCCGGGTTGAGCACCAGCCTGGGCAGGTGGGCGATTTCGGGCTGGTTTGCCTCCTCGGGCAGGGCGGGCGAGGCTTCGATCCGGCCGGAGACCAGCATCCGGGCGTAGTCGCGGTTGAGCTTGGCCAGCGCCTCGGGGGTGAGCGGGTGTTTGAGGCGGATCACAAGCGTCTTGCGCACCCAGCGGTAGGAGACAAAGTTTTTGTAGAACTGCCGGATAGTGGCCACCGCATCGTTCACGTCGTTGGCGAGGTAGAAGAGGCGGAAATCGTCGGGACTTACCAGGCCGTGGGCGAGCATGTGGTTGGTGAGAAACTCCAGCAGCGTCTTCCAGTAGGTGCCGCCCGGTTTGTCGACGAAGACGATGGGGAAAATCCGCGCTTTGCCCGTCTGGAGCAAAGTAATGACCTCGAACCCTTCGTCCATCGTGCCGAACCCGCCTGGGAAAAGGGCGACGGCATGAGTTTCCTTCACAAAATTGAGCTTCCGGGTGAAGAAGTAGTTGAAGTTGATGAGCTTGGGATCTCCTTCAATGATCTCGTTGGCTCGTTGTTCGAAGGGCAACCGGATGTTGAGACCGAAGGAGTTTTCGCGACCCGCGCCTCCCTGCGCCGCGCCCATAATGCCATCGCCGCCGCCGGTGATGGTCATGAAACCTTCTTCGCGCATTTTCCTGCTGAACTCCCGGGCCGCCACCGCTTCCGGGGCATCCTGCGGGGTCCTCGCGGAACCGAAGACGGCCACCTTGGGGCGGTCGACGTATTTCGTAAAGACCTTCGCGGCGTACCGTAACTCCCGGAGCGAACGGTTGAAGAGCTTGAGATCCGCCACGGAGAGGGAGTCTCGGCCGATCTTGAGGGCCGTCACGATCATCTCCTGGATGAGATCGCAGGAAGCTTTGCAGCCGTAGTCGTGAATGAGGTCGCTGATCTGTTGGTCGATCTCGACGTTGCCGATGGAGCGGGTTTCCTTGGGGAGGGCGTCGATACCGCCGCCGGTGAAGTCTGGCATCATAAAATCTGGGGAGGGAGGGTAAACTAAAGGTGCTGGCCCTCAATGATATTGGCGATTGTGCGCGGATGCAAGGGCCGGAGGAAAACGCCGGTTCCTCGCGGGAAAGCGACGGAAAATGAGAAGGGTGCGGTAGCACCGGTAGCACGCTCGCACCGTCGAGCGCGGGTATCGACTTCGGCGGCTTCATGAGGGGCCGCATCCCGGTAACAGCAGGCCATCCTGCGGGGATGGAGTCTGAACGTGACTCTTCACCGATCCCGCGCTCTCGGCGAGAGCGGTCTACCAGACCTTCAAATCCGTTTTTCGGGTTTTACAATTCCGCGTTTCTGCTTTCATTGCTTCCATGATTATCGTCATCAGGCCCCACACTCCTCGCGAACAGGTCGAAGAGGTGCTTCAGGAAGTTGCCAGGCTCGGGTATGAACCCCGTCCCATCTACGGCGCGGAGCAAACCGTGGTGGCGGCGATCGGCGATGAGCGCACCCATCACACGCTGGAGAGTCTGATGGTGTTGGCGCAGGTCGAAAAGGTGATGCGCGTGCAAAAGCGGTACACGCTGGTGAGCCGTGAATCACACCCGGAGGACAGCGTGATCGACGTGGACGGCGTCAAGGTGGGCGGGAAGAATTTCACGGTTATGGCGGGGCCATGTTCCGTGGAAAGCGAGGAACAGCTTTTCGCGACGGCGCGCGCCGTCAAGGCGGCCGGGGCCACGATTTTGAGAGGCGGCGCCTACAAACCGCGCACGTCGCCTTATGAATTCCAGGGGCTGGGCAAGGAGGGGCTGCGGCTTCTTCAGGCGGCCAAGCAGGAGACCGGTCTCAAGATCATCACCGAAGTGCTCAGCGAGCGCGACGTGGATCACGTGGCGGCGTCGGCGGATATCCTGCAGATCGGCGCGCGCAATGCGCAGAATTTCCAGCTCCTCATCGAAGCCGCGCGTTCCGGCAAGCCGATCCTGCTCAAGCGCGGGCTTAGCCAGA
Source organism: Chthoniobacteraceae bacterium (assembly GCA_037190965.1). Lineage (GTDB taxonomy): Bacteria > Verrucomicrobiota > Verrucomicrobiia > Chthoniobacterales > Chthoniobacteraceae > DATMFV01. The sequence goes on along the minus strand of JBBCKI010000069.1, from coordinate 36,229 downwards.
AGATCGAGGAGTGGCTCCTTTCGGCGGAATACATTCTGGCGCACGGGAATCCCCGCGTCATGCTTTGCGAGCGCGGTATCCGCACGTTCGAGACATATACCCGCAACACGCTCGATCTCTCGGCGGTGGCCGTGGCCAAGCTGGAGTCGCACCTTCCCGTGATCGTCGATCCCAGCCAGGGCGCGGGGCGCGCCAGCCTGATCCATATGCTCTGCCGTGGCGCCGTCGCGGTGGGGGCGGACGGGTTGATTATCGAGGTTCACCCCAACCCCGCCAAGGCGTTGAGCGACGGGCAGCAGCAGGTCGATTTCCAGTCCTTCAAACGGCTGATGGAAGAACTGCCGCCCTACCTGGTCCCAGTGGGGAAGGCTCTGTAGGCCTAGGCCGCTACCGGCTTCTGGCGATAGAAGACGGCCACGTTGCCGACCACTTGCACCAGCGCGCTGGCGGTTTCCGTCGCGATTTTTTCCGCCAGTTCGTGCTTCTCCTCCTTGAAGTCGGTGAACTTGATCTTGATCAGTTCGTGAAGGGCGAGGGCTTCGTCGGCGCTTTTCAGAAACGCGGGGGAGACCCCACCGTGGCCTACTTTCAAAATGGGTTCGAGAAGCTGTGCCTTGCCCCGAAGGCGGCGGCGGTCGGCGGAGGTGAGTTGCGGTTGCATGGAAAGGGAGCGATGCGATACGATTTCAAGCCGAAGCGCAAGGAGGAAACCGAAGGGGCGAACGCATGGGGGAACCGAAGGAAAACCGGGAAGAATCGAAGAGCGGCGCGGTAGCTCGCCCACACCGTCTTTTTCCGTCCTTCTCCCGAGATTCCACGTTTGCACGCGAGACAGGTTTCGTTACGCTCTGGGCACCCTTCGTTTAAGCCATGTCTAAGATTTCCGGGTTTATCAAACTGCTCATGTTGCTGCCGGTTGGAGTGGCGGCATTCTGGTTTTGGCCGGGTGGTGATTCCCGTTCGCACGAGACGATCTCCGGGACCATTGAGGTGGACGAAGTGCATGTGGCTTCCCGGTATGGCGGGCGGATCGAGAAGCTTCCCTTTCAGGAGGGTGATCGGCTCAAGGCGGGCGATGTGATCGCGGTGCTGGATGCCGCGGAACTTCAGGCCCGGCGCGATCTGGCCGCGGCACAATTGGAGGAACTGGAACGCGGCCCGCGTGAGAACGAGATTGCCGCCACGCTACGGGAGTGGGAATCGCTGAAGGCGCAGGTCGTCTTCGCGGAGGCCGACGCAAAGCGGAGCGAAGAACTCGTCAAACAGAAGGCGGTTTCCTCCTCCGAGGCGGAGAAAACCGCCAGTGTCGCCAATGCGCTGCGCAAAAGCGCGGAGGCGTCGCGATACCGCTATGAACTCTTGCGCGAAGGCACTCGCCCCGAGCGTCTCAAACAGGCGCGAGCGCAGTTGGCGGAGATAGAGGCGCAGCTTGCGGAGACGCGGATTGTCGCGCCAGGGGAAAGTATCGTGGAGGTGCTGAGCGTTAAACGGGGGGATGTCGTTCCCGCGAATCGGGAGATCGCCACGTTGATTCTGCCCGATTCACTATGGATGCGGGTCTATGTTCCCGCGCCGTGGTTGGGAAGAATCGCGTTGGGGGATGTTGTGAGCGTGAGAGTGGACGGCGATCGGAACAGTTTCTTTCAGGGGGCTGTGGAACAAATCAATCGCGTTGCGGAATTTACACCGCGCAATGTGCAGACGCCCGGGGATCGGATGCGGCAGGTTTTCGGCGTCAAGATCCGGCTTGATGGCGCAGACGGGAAGCTCCGGGCCGGCATGTCGGGCGAAGTCAGCTTCACCGGCGGGGGAGCGGAAGGGCGGAAATGACTAATGACCCCGAGCGGCCGATGATCGAATGCTGCGGATTGACGCGGCGTTTTGGCAACTTCACGGCGGTTGATCAGGTCAGCTTTTCGGTCAAGCGGGGGGCAATTTTTGGATTTTTGGGGCCGAATGGCTCGGGGAAATCGACGGTCATCCGGATGCTCTGCGGGATCCTGCAACCGACGGAGGGAATTGCCCGTATCGACGGGCTGGACGTCGCCGCCGAGAGCGCGGAGCTCAAGGGAACCATTGGTTACATGTCACAGAAGTTCTCGCTCTACGATGAACTGACCGTGGACGAGAACCTGGTTTTTTACGGGAAGCTTTACGGGCTGCGGCGGGAGAAGCTGCGGAGCCGGTATGATGATCTGGTTGCCCTGACGCATTTGGAGCCATATCTGCACCGCCGCGCCGCGCTTCTTTCGGGAGGTTGGCGGCAACGGCTCGCGATGGCATGTGCGTTGATGCATGAACCGCGCGTCCTTTTTCTGGACGAGCCGACGGCCGGTATCGATCCGGTGGCACGCCGGGAGTTATGGGATCTTCTCTTCGAGTTTTCGGGGCGCGGGATGACGCTCTTTGTCACGACGCACTACATGGATGAAGCGGAGCGGTGCTCCCATGTCGGTTATATCCATCTCTCGAAGCTGGTGGTCTGTGGCGTGCCGGATGATCTGAAACAGATGCCGGAGGTGAATCCGCCCGGGACGCGGCGTGTCGACGTAACGTGCGACCATGTCACCACGGGGCTTCAGGCGTTACGGCATCGCGAGGGGATCGAGACGGCGACGATCTTCGGCCAGTCGATGCACCTTCTGGTTGACGAACGGGTAAGCGACGAGAAAATCCGCGGTTATCTCGCGGGGGCGGGCATTGTCAGCGCGGAGATCCGCGCCATCGCTCCTTCGCTGGAAGACGTTTTCGTTGCCTTGACCGCCCGGCATAGTCGCTAAGCCTGCTTCAGGTATTGCCCGCGGGGCTGATGAAGGTTCTCACCAGCATATCGGTGGGCGTCTTCCTGTCGGGTTGCACCCGATTCAATGTCCGTGGCATCATTTAAATGTTATCATCGGAAAGAGAGCCTCGAGGGTTGGTTGAAAATACTTTTTACGGTGAGCGGGGGCGCGCTGTTCCTTTTTGTCCTCGCTGCATTTTCTACCCACCTTACTGCCGAAGAAATGGCAGGAGTTCCTGTCGAACCGCTTCCTCCCCCAAATATAGAACCTCCCTTGGCGCCGGTGCCTGAACCGATGGTTGTTGAAGAGGCGGTCGTTGCGGAACCTGCCTCGAATGCAGATTCCAACCTGGAGTCTTTTCTGGAATATCCTGCCGAACCGATCTTCGAGGAATCCGATCTTCCAGGCATGGATAATGTGATTGCCGGGGGAGGGGTCCGGACGGGCTGGCGTAAGAACGTCTTTCCTCATTTCAGGATTGGGGGGTATTACGACGACAATATCTTCATTCAGCGATCGGGAAAACAGTCGGACTTTATCGGCTTTGCCGGGTTTGGACTGCGACTCGGTTTGGGGGAGGTCCAGGCGCCGCTCTATACCCTGCGCGAGGCGCGCAACGTGCCGCGCATCTATGAAGCTCCTCCGCAGCCGTTCGGGAACTTCTTTCTCGTGGACTATTCCGGCACTTATCTCTTCTTTGTCGATCACTCGGAACAAAATGCCTACGATCAGGATGCGCTGCTTAGCATCGGGTGGATGGGCAGCAAACTCTCCCTGGGACTTGAGGGAAAGTTTCAATCGCTCTCCAGCCCCGATATCGACGCCGGGAGAAGGGTGCGCCGGTATATCCTGAGCGGAGCGGTCAGGGCAAACTATGAATTGAGCGGGAAAACCTCCCTGGAGTCCAATGTTTCCTACACCAGTACTCAATACCAGGGACTTATTGACTCCGGGGAATTCCAAACCGAGGAGTGGCTGAACATTCAGATCACGCCAAAGCTGAAGATTGCCCCCGGGGTGGGCTTCGGGATTCTCACGGTGCAGGGGAGTGATAACCAGCCCTACGCTCGGGTTCTGGTGCGTGCCGTTTACGATTTTTCGGAAAAGCTTTCCTTCAATGGCAGGTTGGGTGGCGAGTACCGCGACGTGCAGCGGGGTTCCTCGTTTAGAAACAACCCCGTTTTTGGCTTGGGCATTAGCTATGTTCCCTTCGACGGGACGACCCTGTCGTTGACCAGTTATCGATTGGCGGAGGCGTCCGCTTTGCTGGCGGGAGCGGATTATACGCGAACAGGCGTGGATCTCAAAATACGCCAGCGCTTCCTTCAGCGGTTCTATCTCACGCTGACCGGAGGATACGAGAACCTCGATTACCATGCTGTGACCAACGACTCCACCACCAACCGCAATGATCACTATTTCTTTGGGCGGGCGGCGATCGCCTTTGATTTTACCCGTTGGGGCAATGCCGAGATTTTCTACAACTTCCAGAGGGATTCTTCCAACCATCCGGGCAATTCCTTCACCGACAATCAAGTGGGGTTCGAACTCAATTTCGCTTTCTGAAAGAGCGCGTCGCCGGGTTCGCCTCGTTCATACAACTGCCATTTATGCGCACCTTTCTTCTTAGGCTCGCTTTGCTCATTGTCACTGTCGTAGCGGCCCAGCCATTGCAGGCGGAGCCCCAGCGGCCTCAGGGAGCGCCTGAGCCGACGGTGCGACTTCGATCTTCCAACTATGATCTCCGCCCTAATGACATGATTGAGATCAGGGTCTTCCAGGAGGATGACCTCAACTCCACCGTGCGTATCTCCAAAGACGGGACCATCAATTTTCCCTTGATCGGCGTGGTGCGGGTGGGGGGAATGAGCGCGCAGGGAGCGGCCGCTACGATCCGCTCTCTGCTGGCCAAAGACTATCTGGTGAATCCCCAGGTGAGCGTGACGGTTCGCGACTATTCCAAGCGGCGTTTCACCGTGCTGGGCGAGGTGCAAAAGCCGGGGGCCTATGAACTGCCCGATCATGATTCCATCGGGCTCCTGGAGGCGATCGGGATGGCGGGAGGCTATACGCGGATCGCCGAGCCGGGAAAGATCACCCTGAAGCGAATGATCAACGGGGCGGAAACCGTCATCAAACTCAACGCCAAAAAGATGGCCCGGGACGGAGATAGCCGCACGGTCGAGATCAAACCTGGGGATGTAGTGACCGTAGGGGAAAGACTATTCTGATGAATCAACCTTCTTCAATCCGGTTCGGGGAATCGATGGGCGCCGATCTTCATGCCATCCTGGATGCGTTGCGGGAGAGGGCGCGATTGATCGTCCTGTGCGTGATCGCGGCACTTGCGCTTGGGGCATTCTATCTCTCGCGCAGCCCGAAGATCTATCGTGCGGAGGCGATTCTCCAGGTTGAACAGGAGGAAAGAAGCCTGGTGGTTCTTGACGGGGTGAGGGCGGAGGACCTGAGGGCGCAGGAGGTGTTGATGACGATCGAGCAGAATCTGAGCAGCCCGGGTTTGTTGATGCAAGTGATCGCGCAGGGGAATCTTGTCGATGACCCGGAGTTTCTCCCCGAAGTGAAACGCCCTGCGTCATTGGAGGCCTTGGAGACCCAATTGGCAGGGCGGCTTCGGGCGAAAATTCGCCCTGGGTCGCGCCTGATCGATGTTTCCGTGGATGACCGCAACCCGAAGCTGGCGGGGAAGCTGGCGGGATTGGTTATCGAGGAGTTTATACGGCAAGGCTTTAAGGGGCGGCTGGAGTCATCGCAAATGGCGCATGATTTCATGCTCGGGGAAGCAGCGCGTTTGCGTTCGAGGCTGGAGAAGTCCGAGGCGGCTCTGCAGGAGTACCGGGAGCAGACGCAGACAGTTTCCCTTGAAGACAAGCAGAACCTTGTGGTGGAGAAGCTCAAGGAAATGAATACACGGGTGATGGAGGCCAAGACGGTACGGCTTCGGCTCGAGACCGACAACGCTTTGCTCTCGCAGATGAAACGCGACAATCCACGCGAGCTTCTGACGATTGCCAGCGTTGCAAACTCCGGGCCCGTCAATGACCTGCAGCGCAATATTCAGATTAAGGAAACGGAGGTCGCTACGCTTCGCAAGCGTTACAAGCCGCTTCATCCCAAGTACATCGCGGCAACGAGTGAACTCGCGGAACTGAAGGAGGGGCTCGAGCAAGCCATTGTCAAAGGGGCCGAGAGTGTCGCGCAGTCCTATCACGCTGCGGTGGCGATGGAGAAGCGGATCGAGGGCGCTCTTCGTGATCAGGAGCGGACGGCCCTTGAACTGAACAAGAAGGCGATTGCCTATAGCGCGCTCAGTTCCGAGGTCCACTCCGACAGAGCCCTCTACGAGTCCGTCTTGAAGCGGTTGAAGGAGAGCGACGTGACCAAGAATATCGTTCAGAATGCGGTGCGCGTGGTATCGCCGCCGATTGTCTCCGATACGCCTGTAAAACCCCACAAAAAGAGGACCATGATCTTGGCGCTCTTTGGCGGTCTTGGCTTCGGGTGCGGGATTGCGCTGCTCAATCGCTCGCTGGACCGGTCATTGCGCACGGTGGAAGAGGCCGAGGGGCTTCTGGGGCAGATCCCGGCGCTTGCGGCGGTGCCGTTGGTGAGGCGGGTTCGTTCGTTGGCGGATAGTCTCCCGCTTCTGAGTGATGCGGGGTCGGGCGCGGCGGAGTCATTCCGGACATTGCGTACCTCGCTCTCGCTGTTGAGTCCTGTGAGGAGCTCCGGGCGCCGGGGGCGAACCTTTCTGTTCACCAGTGCCGTTCCCGGGGAGGGGAAGAGCTTCTGCGCCATCAATACCGCCGTGGCATATGCCCAGCAGGGGCTGTCGACTCTATTGATCGATGCGGACCTTCGTCTGCCGACGGTGGGGGGGATCTTCTTTGGCGGGGAGATGTATCCCGGGCTTTCCGATGTTCTTTCAAAGGGGATGGACCTGGAGTGCGTGATTCAGAAATCCGGGATCGAGAATCTTTCCATTCTCTGCGCGGGCAGCCGAACGTCAAAGGCGGCGGAGCTCCTCGCCAAGGATGGCATGGGTTCCGTCATTCGTTGGGCGAAGGATCACTTTCAGTGTGTGGTGATTGACACTGCGCCCGTTAACGCCGTCAGCGACACGCTCCTTATTGTCGGGCAGGTGGAAACGATCTCTCTGGTCATTCGCGCGGGAAGAACGTCGATCCAAGTGGTGAACGCCGCTTTGCGCAAGCTCAGGAAGGCGGAGGCGACGGTGGACGGATTTGTTCTCAATGGAGTGCGGCGTTTCCGCACCGACGACTATTCGGGCTACTACCGGGCAGCGGAGGAATTGAAAATAGCTGGCGGATCTGGCAAGGGAGGGCTTTCCATTGTGAATGGATCGGAGGCGGCAAAAAAGCCGTCCCTGGAAGACTAGTGCTTTGTAAAAGATAAAATGACGCACCTAGATTGTCTTTCTGATCCAGGGCTGCGGTGTTACTGTCACAAGGTATTAGGATTTCATCGAGAGGAATCGGGGGCGTCATGGCAATGAATCCTACCAGTCTTTCAGGAGTCGATTCCGAGGATCTCGGGCTGTCCATCCGCATGGAACGGCCGACTTTGCTCCCTTCGTTGGCACGCGGGTTCCTGCTTGCCGTGCTGATGGTGGTTTACATCGGCGCGATGCCGTTCCTGATCCTGATTTCCTCCCAGTTGCTTTACGGCGTCTATCTCGCAATCATCGGCTGTGCGGCGACGATCATCTTCTTTGAGTATTCCGCAGTGCGTAACCTGCGATGGGTCGCGCCGTATCTAGCCTGGGTGCTCTTCTATTGCTATTGGGGGGCGCTGGTCGCTCCGCCCGAGATGCCGTTGGACGAGGTAGCCAAGACTGGTCTCAAGGCGATGCTGGTGATCGGCGGATTGGCGATGGTCGTGACCGGCAGGGTTGCCCTTCGCGGGTTCGCGAGGTGGGTTCAGGTTGCCGCAATCGTCAACATGGGCATTGCCGTCTGGGAGATCGGGCGTCCTGACATCGTGTTGCAGCTGGCACGGGCGCACGATCCCACGGCGACGGCGTTCAATGTGGAACGCCCAGCGGGAATCTGGAGTAATCCGGACGAGGCTTCGTTTGCCTACTTGTTCGCTCTGCTGATGTCCTGCTGGATTCGCGGGCCTCTGGCCTGGTTAGGCAGGATTGCGGCCGTGACCGGTATTTTCCTGACGGCATCGCGCACGGGGGCTTATGTTCTCTTGCTATGTGGGCTGATCTATGGAATCGGGCAGCTCCGGTCGCTGCGCTGGAGTACAGGAGCGGTGGCATCGGTTCTCTTTGGGTTGCTGGCCCTCGGAGGCGCGGCAGCGGTGGTTGTAAAACTTGCTCCGGAGGGAACGTTCGAATTGTCGAAGAACCGCCAGATACAGCGCATTCTCGATTTTTCGGAAAAGGATGTGCGGAAAAGCGGAGAACTGGGCCGTACCGATATTGCCCGGGCCGCTGCGATGCAGGCGCTCGATGGGCCGTGGTACGGGCATGGGATGTATACATTTCAAATGGAGAGGAACCGTTTCGCGGCCCTGACGATTGGGGCGCACAACCTCTACATCACGGTTTGGGGAGAGGCGGGAATTCCCGGGGGGCTTAGCTATCTTCTTCTTTTGGCATTAGGCTTCAGCAGGCTCTTCAATGGAGCGATCATAAGGAGCGACCGGCTGGTCCTGATGCTGCTTTGGGGGAGCTATCTGGTGATCGGCTTGACGTGGCATAACCAGATCACGTCGTTCGCGGGAATGTTGTACAGCGGGTGCTTATGGCACTTCCCGGGTATCCTGGCATCGGATGGCGATAGCGAAGGGGGAACTAAATGATGACTCAGACAAATTCCGAGGAATCGGAGTGCATGCGGCAAGGGGGTATTGTGTTTACTGTATTCACGCCGACTTACAACCGGGCGTTAACACTGCACCGGGTCTACGAAAGCCTGTGCGCCCAGACCTTGAGATCTTTCGAGTGGCTGGTCGTGGACGATGGATCCACGGACGGGACGGAAGCGCTGGTGGCGGGGTGGATCAGGGAAGGACGATTACCGATCCGCTATATAAAGCAGTCAAACCAGGGTAAACATATCGCGTTTAATACGGGGGTGGCCAATGCCCGGGGGGAACTGTTCCTTTCCGCCGATGACGACGACCGGTTTACGGCCGACGCCTTGGAACGTTTCCATTACCACTGGATATCCATTCCGAAGACGAAGCGAAATGACTTCGTGGGAGCGACCTGTCTTTGCGAGACGGAGCTTGGCGACTTGGTGGGCGATCCGTTCCCCCAAGATGTTATTGATTCGGACTCAGCCGAGATCCGCTACCGGTACAAGGTGGACGGCGAGAAATGGGGATTTCAAAGAACGGAGGTCTTGAAGCAATACCCGTTTCCCGTGGTGGACAAACACAAGGGCTACGTCGTCGTTCCCGAGAATATCGTCTGGCTTCGGATCGCTTCGCGTTACAAGACGCGTTACTTCAATGAGCGCCTTCGCATCTACTATATTCATGACGAGGGCGAGACGGCTACCAGGACACTACGGAATCCTACCGCAATGGCCTTGGGCATTCTTGACTCTCAATGCATTGTACTAAATTCGCACTGGAAGTATTTCAAAGAAGCTCCGAAGGAGTTTATCGGGTCCGCGTTGCGTTATGGCCGATTTGCCTTGCACGCCGGGGTAGGGATGCGAAGCGCCCTCTCCGTGCTTGATGAGAAGGGTGCGCGGCGGCTGGTGCTTTCGCTCTGGCCATTGGCCTTCACCATCATGCAGAGGGATCGATGGGTGGGAAAGATCTAAACCTATGTTAACTTGGAAATTTGGCGCGGTTCTGGGTTTGGTGGCTTCCGCCGTCATTTCGGTGGCTGCGATAAAGGGGAGCGGCTACGATTCATTGCAGAACCCGTCTTTCGAAAAGGGCTTCGCATCATGGTCTGGCGTGGATCGATTCAAGGAGGAACTCTCCATTGCGCCCAAAGGAGGGCGGACTGGGGATCGCTGTCTGCGGATCACTATGAGAAGCACCAGCATCATGGCGCCGGGTGTTCATCAGCGAGTGACTAATCTTGAGCCGGGTGCCACCTATCGCCTGAGCGCCTGGGTGCGAAGCGTCTCAGGAAAGGAGGGCACGACGGTAAAGCTCAAGATGGAGTTCTATAATACGCGAGGAGAGAATACTTCCATTCATCCTGTTGTGGCTTCGGTGGAAGGGAGATGGAAGCCGATGGCCGTTAAGGTTCCTGCCGATGGAGAACTGGTGGATCTCATTGTCACCGTGGCAGGAGCGGGAGCGGCGGACATTGACGATCTCCGTTTTGAAAAAATCGCGGCAAAGCCGGAACTGCGGATGACTGCCGTTGCGCCGCTTGCAGTGGAAGCCGATTCCCGGACTGCCGTGCTTTTGAAGGCATCATTCAGGAATCCTTCCGATGAAGGCAGCCGGCGGCATTTTGTGATTAGCATCGATGGTAAGCCAATGGCGGAACCGCCCCGCGTGCGGAAAATCGACCCGTATCAAGAGATCCTCGCCGTGACGCTTCCTCCTCTTGCACCGGGAACACGACGAATCGAAGTTGCTTGCGGCAGCATGAAGGCTGCGGAAGCGGTGAAAGTCGAGGTTGCGCCCCGTGACCGGAAACCTGCCTTTCTGGGCGATGCCGGGGCGCATCAGCGGGGGAAGAGGCTATTCTTTCCGATAGGAATCTATAACGTCGAGCACACTGAAGCGGAGTATAGCCGATTGGCGGCGCATGGGTTTAACATGATCCAGGGAAAGTTTCCCGCAGATCCGGATGACTTTGTGAGGAGCCTTGATCTTGCGCTGGAGCACGGGATTGCGGTCGATGTTCCCCTCTACGCGGGTGGGAGGGTGGAGGGGAACCTTCAACGTTCTCTTGAGCTATTGAGGCTTGCGGGAAGGCATCCGGCGGTTTTGTGCTGGAAGATCATCGACGAGCCCGATGCCGACCAGAATATCGCGACCAGGGATGAGGTTCCGCGTGTCTATGCAGCGTTGAAGGCGGCTCGCCCGTTGCAACCGATCGAGTTGACGCTTTGTCAGGAACCGAGCTTCGGATACTGGGCACGCTTCTGCGACCTGGTGCAGGTGGATCGCTATCCTTTGCCGGGTGGCTCAGTTTCAGAGGTGTACGACTTTTGCGTGAAGGCGCGGGAAGCGATGTTGCCGTGGCAGCATCTGACTTTTGTGCTGCAATGCGGCTGGACGCGCGATCTCAAGACGCAGCCTTCGGTGGCGCAAGCCCGGGCCATGGTTTATCTGGCCCTGATCGGGGGAGCTCGTGGAATCTCGTGGTACTCCAAACGCGAGAAGGATTGGGATCTTGAGGCAACGCCCCTCTGGCCGCGCCTCGCTGCCATCAACGCGGAGGTGCGCGCTCTTGCAATGCCCCTGCTGCGAGGGAAGGAGGCGGCGGTGCGGTGTGATATCCCGACCGTGCGCTTATGCGGCCGTCTCCATGAAGGACGGCTTTATCTGTTGGTGTGCAATCCGGAAAGGGGACGAGCTGAGGTGTCGATAACGTTGCCACCCGCGCCTGTAAACATGGAGTGGGGCACGCCGCGTGCGATGGGTGACCCTTTGCGAAAATGGGCTCTGGAGGACGGCGTTGTCAGGTTTGCGCTTGATCCCGTAGAATCGTTAACGATCCTGGTGGATCTGGAAGGTGGAGGAGGACGATGAAGTCCGAGCCTGTTGCCCCACCGCTGGAGAGGAATGGGAAGGGAAGTCCGAACCGGAAGATCTTTGCGGCGGCAACAACGATTGGTGTGTTGACGCTGGTGGTCAAGATCGTCTCGATGGGCAAGGAGATGATGGTTGCCGCATGGTTCGGAACCGGGGACGCCATGGATGCCTTTGTGATCGCGTTTCTTCTGCCCTCCTATGTCATCAATGTCATTGGGGGATCTTTCAACGCGGCATTGATTCCAACGCAGATCGAAACGCGGGAGCGGATGGGGCCGCTTGTGGCCCAGCGCCTTTTCCAAAGTATTTCCGCATTCAGCGGGGCGATGCTTCTGGCGATTACCCTGCTTCTCGCGCTTCTGGCCCCTGTGGTGCTGCCTTATCTGGGCTCAGGCTTCGATGCGGAGAAGACGGCGTTGACACACCGGTTGTTTCTTTTTGCACTGCCAAGCATCGTCATCACCGGGTTGATCACAAATTGGGAGGCGCTCTTGAACTCGTCTGAGCGGTTCGCGCTGGTTGCGGTTGCCCCGGCGGTTGTTTCCTTCGGCGCGTTGGGTGGGATTTGGGCTGGCGGACACCATTGGGGAATCGACGCCCTGGTGGGTGGAACGGTGGCCGGAATGTTGCTGCAACTCGTCGTGCTTGGACACTCCCTGAAACGGCAGGGGATGGGCTTTGCGATCTGTCCGCTCTGGCACGGGATGGACGCCAATGTGAAGCGAGTCATTGGCCAGTATATCCCGATGATAGCGGGCTCCGTGTTGTTTTGCAGCAGTATCCTGGTGGATCAGGCCATGGCCAGCACCTTGCCTGCCGGCAGCGTGGCAACGCTCAACTATGGGAACAAGCTGGTGGCGCTGGCCGTCGGGATTGGAACGGCAGCCCTGGGGACGGCGGTGTTGCCGCACTTTTCCAAAATGACCGCCATGGAAGATTGGAGCGGCATTCGTCATACCTTGAAGACCTATACATGGCTCATTCTGGGGGTGACCGTGCCCGCCACGGCGGTGGCCATCTATGCATCGACACCGTTGGCCGCATTGTTGTTCCAGCGGGGGAACTTTACTGTTGAGGACACACTGGCGGTGAGCCGTGTGCAGCAGATGTTTTTCCTGCAGATCCCATTTTACAGCCTGAGTCTCCTTTATGTTCGGATGATCTCGTCGCTGAAAGGGAACCGCATTGTGATGTGGGGCGCGCTGCTGGGCTTTTGTCTCAATGTCATTCTTAACCTCGTGCTGATGCGGGGGATGGGAGTGGCGGGTCTCGCGCTCTCCACCAGCCTTGTTTATTTGTTCATGACTCTGTTCATGGCGGTCATGCTGGTTCAATGCCTTCGCAAGGCGGAAAGGGGGCTGCGATGAAGCGGGTCGTTCTTGTGATTTACGCCGTGAACGCCGGAGGCGCGGAGCGGGTCATGGCGACGATGGCCAATCACTGGGCTGAAGAAGGACGCGAGGTGGTTCTCTTCACGTTTGATCACGGCGAGCGTCCGCCGTTCTATGCGCTTCATCCCGGGGTTGTTCATCGTCGCCTCGGGCTGGCTGGGAAATCGACAAGCCTGCGGTCTTCCTTCATCAATAGTCTCCGGCGTGTTCACGTGCTTCGCGCGGCCATCAAGGCGGCACAACCGGACGCGGTGATTTCATTCATGAGCAGCGTCAATGTGCTGGTGTTGCTTGCGACCACGGGTCTGACTATTCCCGTAATCGTTTCGGAACGGATCGATCCTCGCGCCGGCGAGGCCGGGTTCATTACGAGAACAATGAGACGTCTCTTTTATCGCCGGGCCTCGTGCGTGGTTTTCCAGAGCGCGGCGGCGCGGGGCTTTTTTCCTCGTAATATCCGGAGCGCAGTCATTCCCAATCCGGTTCCGGTGCCTGCGATTCGGAAGCTGGTTTCACGGGTCAAACGCGATGGGTTGCGGACGATCGTGGCTATGGGGCGGTTGGAGGAGCAGAAGGGATTCGATCTGTTGATCAGGGTATTTTCGAGCATCGCGGTAAATCATCCCGCGTGGAATCTTGAGATCTGGGGTGAGGGGAGTTGCCGCCAGGCGCTTGAAGCGCAGATTTGCGAGGCGGGGTTGCAGGAGCGGGTGCGTCTTCCGGGGGTGACCCGGAATCCTACCGCCGAATTGCAGCGGGCCGATCTCTTTGTCCTGTCGTCAAGGTACGAGGGATTTCCCAATGTGCTTTGCGAGGCGATGGCGTGTGGATTGCCTGTTATCGCCTTCGACTGCCCCAGTGGCCCCGGCGAGATCATCCGGGACGGAGTGGATGGAGTGCTCGTGCCCCCTGAAGATGGCGACGCGCTGGCGAGGGCAATGGAACGGCTCATGACGAATGAGACCGAACGGATGAGGCTGGCCGCGTACGCACCGGAGGTGGCCCAGCGGTTCTCGGTTGGAACCGTGATGGAGCAATGGCTTGAACTGGCAAGAGATGCCATGAGATCGAAAAAGACCGGAGGAGGGGGCGGATGCGATGTTTCCCACAACCATGCAGGGATTTACCATGACTGACGGTATCGAGGATTCGACGGAGAGGCACACCCGGATCCGGCTGCTGTTCGTGATCCGAGCGCTATCATGCGGCGGGGCTGAGCGGCAGTTGATCGAGTTGGTGAAGGGAATCGACAAGAAGCGGTTCGACGTTACGGTGGCGACGCTCTACGGAGGAGGTGCGCTGGAGTCGGAAATTTCGGAGAGCTCCGGGGTCACGCTCCTATCGCTCGGCAAGAAAGGCCGCTGGGATCTGGCAGGGCTTTTGATGCGATTCTCCCGGTTGGTGCGCGAGGTCCGGCCGGATGTGACGCATGGATATATGGGATTCTCGAACGAGCTTTCCTTGCTGGCGCGGGCACTCTGCGGCTCCCGCGCTATTTGGGGAATACGCGGCTCAGCGTGTGATTACTCATGCTACAACGACTGGGGCCGGAATATCAGCTATTGGATGGAGCGTCTCCTTTCGCGGTTTGCCGATTGCATCATTGTCAACTCGGAGTCCGGGCGCAAGGAGCATATTGCCGAGGGCTTTGAGGGAGCGCGGATGAAGGTGATTCGCAACGGGATTGACGCGGATCGGTTCCATCCGGATCGGGATGCGGGAAAAGAGGTGCGCCGAGAGTGGGGAATCGCGCCGGAAGCTCCGGTGATCGGGATTGTGGCAAGGCTGGATCCCATGAAGGATCATCCCACCTTTCTGCATGCGGCGGCATTGCTTGCTCGCCACAGACCGGAGGTGCGGTTTGTCTGCGTGGGCGATGGTCCGTTAGCGAATCTCACGCGGTTACAGGCCTTAACGGCGGAACTGGGGCTTGAGGGGCGCCTGCAATGGCACCCGGCCCGGCGGAACGTGACCGCTGTTTACAACGCCCTGACGATTCTTACCTCCAGCTCGCTGTTTGGCGAAGGGTTCTCCAATGCAATTGGTGAGGCGATGGCCTGCGGTATCCCGGTTGTTGCGACCGACGTCGGCGATGCTGCCTTCATCGTAAACGACTGCACGAGGGTGGTTCCCCCAGGCTGCCCGGAAAGATTGGTTACAGCGTGGAAAAATCTGCTTGATCAGGACAAAGCCGTTCTTGCACGCCGCGCCGCAGAGGCCCGGGAACGGATCGTTTCAAACTTCAGCATGACACAACTGGCCTGCAATACGGAGGCCGCCTTACTGGATACCTTAAAGTGCCAAAGATAGTTCATATCATCGCGAGCCTTCATGCCGGGGGCGCAGAGACCATGCTCTGGCGGCTTCTTCAGGGGATGGATTCCCGGCGCTTCGAAAGCGCGGTGATTGCCTTGATGAGGGGCGGGCCACTGGCGGACGAGATCAAGGCGCTTGGGATTCCTGTCTACCATGCGGAGATGCGACAGGGCAGGCCTTCCCTGGGAGCCCTGGCGCGCGTGGTGGGATGCTTGCGGAAGGAGAAGCCCGATGTGGTGCAGGGATGGATGGTTCACGGCAACCTGGCGGCACAATTCGCCAGCGGGTTCCTGTCGCCCCGGCCGCGTGTTCTATGGGCGGTGCATAATACCGTGGAAACGCTTCAGCGGGAGAAATGGCTCACGGCCCGTCTGATTCAGCTATCCTCGCGGTTGTCACGAAGGAGGGGAATGCCGCATGAGATTGTCTATGTATCGCAGGTCAGCCGAAGGCAGCACGAGGCGCTGGGATTTGATCCAGAGAAGGGAACGGTGCTGCCAAACGGAATCGATACCGGCTATTTCATGCCTTCGGAAGCTCATCGCGTTCTATTGAGGCACGAACTTGGCCTCCCTTCTTCCGCACTCCTTATCGGGTTGATCGGGCGATTTCATCCCCAGAAGAATCATGGTGGTTTTCTTTGCGCGGCAAAGAATGTGGTCGAGAGACACCCCGAGGCGTCCATCATCTTTGCGGGCCAGGGTATGGAGGCAGGCAATGAGAGGCTTGTTTCCATGATTCGGGACTACGGTCTGACGGGAGCTGTCCATCTGTTGGGAGAGCGGCGGGATATGGACATGGTGACTGCCGGTCTTGATATCTCGGTGTCAGCCTCTTCTTACGGAGAGGCTCTTTCTTTGGCGGTGGCGGAGGCGATGGCTAGTTCCGTTCCCTGTGTGGTGACTGACGTGGGGGATCATGGAATATTGGTGGGGAAGACGGGGATTGTCGTTGCACCGAATGATCTTGAAGGACTTGCGGAGGCATGTAGTTCCCTGATCCGGCTTGGTCCGACAGGCAGGCAGGCTCTTGGCGCGACGGCCCGGGAGCGAATCCTGCGGAACTATGCCATGCCAATGATCGTGAATCGGTATCAGGATCTTTACGAAAAGCACGCACCACGGAAAAGGAGCTAGGCTATGTGTGGAATCGCAGGATTTTGGCAACAAGGCGGTGCAACTCAGTCGGCTCTGACAGCTCGGGCTCGCGCCATGGCGGATGCGCTGGTGCATCGTGGGCCCGACGACACCGGGCTCTGGACGGATGTGGAAGCCGGGGTTGCCTTCGGGTTTCGTCGCCTGTCGATTCTCGATCTCTCCCCGGCGGGACATCAGCCGATGGGTTCCCAGTCCGGACGCTATGTGATCGCGTTCAATGGGGAGGTCTATAATTTTCGGGAGATGCGAATGGAACTGGAGTGTTCCGGGTATCGCTTTCGGGGGCACTCGGATACGGAGGTGATCCTTGCTGCCATTGAAGCGTGGGGAGTTCATGCGGCGCTGGGCAGGTTTGTCGGAATGTTTGCCATTGCTCTCTGGGATCGGCAGGAGCGCAAGCTCTCGCTGATCCGTGACCGGCTTGGGATCAAGCCACTTTACTATGGCTGGATGCGGGGAACGCTCCTGTGGGGGTCGGAATTGAAGGCTCTGAGAACGCATCCGTCATTCCGCGAAGATATCGATCGGGACTCCTTGGCGCTCTTCCTCCGGCATAGCGCTGTGCCTTCTCCCTATTCAATCTACAAGAATGTCTACAAGCTGCCTCCCGGATCGATGCTGACTGTCGATACGCCATCCGAAGAGGCTGTGATGCGCAAGCCTGTGGTGTATTGGTCGGCTCAACGCGTGGTGGAGGATGGGGTGAGGAACGGGTTTGATGGCAACGAGGCGCAGGCCACCGATCAGCTCGATCGTCTCTTGCGCGAGGCGGTTCGCTTGAGGATGATTGCCGATGTTCCGCTGGGCGCATTTCTCTCGGGCGGGATTGATTCGTCGACGGTGGTCGCGATGATGCAGAGCCAAAGCCAGCGTGCTGTTAAAACTTTCAGCATCGGGTTCCGCGAGGATGACTATAATGAAGCGCCGCACGCGCGGGAGGTCGCGGCTTATCTAGGCACGGAGCATCACGAGCTCTACGTCACCTCTCGCGAGGCGCTGGATGTCATTCCGCGGTTGCCGGAGATCTTCGATGAACCGTTTTCCGATGTGTCGCAGATTCCGACCTATCTCGTGTCGCGCCTGACGCGGAGTCATGTGACGGTTAGCCTTTCCGGGGATGGCGGAGATGAGTTGTTCTCCGGCTACTCCCGTTATCGGACGGCGCAAAGGATATGGAATACGATGGGATGGCTTCCTCTCTCTCTTCGCCGAAGCCTGGGGACGCTCCTCCCGGGAAGACGAGGCGAAGTCTGGCGGGATCTTCTGGGAATGCCTTCGGCGGAAGCGCTTTATCATCGGATGGTTTCCCACTGGAAAAAGCCGCAAGAGCTGGTCATTGGAGGAACGGAGCCGCCGACGCAACTTTTCAGGATGCAGGAAGGACCTGGAGGTCTGGAATTTCCAAGGCATATGATGCTGGCTGACCTGGTCTCCTATCTTCCCGACGATATTCTGGCCAAGGTGGATCGTGCGAGCATGGCCGTTAGTCTGGAAGCGCGAGTGCCATTGCTCGATCACCGGGTAGTGGAGTTTGCGATGAGCCTTCCGGCTTCGATGAAGGTGCGCGGCGGTCAGGGGAAGTGGATCCTGCGGCAGGTGCTGGAGAGGTACGTGCCGAGAAAGCTCACCGAACGGCCCAAGATGGGCTTTGGCGTTCCGATGGGCGCCTGGTTACGCGGGCCGTTGCGCGATTGGGCCGAGGATCTTCTATCCTCGGATCGGTTGCGGCGGGAAGGCTATCTTGATCCCGCGCCGGTCCGAAAGATTTGGGAGGATCACCTTAGCGGTGCGCGCGACTGGCAGTATTACCTCTGGGATGTGTTGATGTTTCAAGCCTGGTTCGGGACGCGATCCCTGCCAATTGCCAACCAATCATTATGTGCGGAATCTACGGGGAACTGATCCTTTCAGGTGAAAGCCGCGATCTTAATCGGCAGGGGCAGTTAAGCACTGATACCCTGGTACATCGCGGGCCTGACGAACGCGGGACAATGTTCAACGGCAAGGTGTTTCTCGGGATGCGCCGATTGAGCATCATTGATCTTTCGGGCGGGCGCCAGCCAATCTGGAACGAATCGAAGAGTTGCTGCATCGTCTACAACGGTGAGTTGTATAATTTTAAGGAACTGCGTGCCGAACTTGAAGCGCATGGGCATGTTTTTCGAACCCGGACGGATACGGAAGTGGTATTGAAGGCGTATGAACAATGGGATACCGCCTCTCTGTTGCGCTTCAACGGAATGTTTGCCATCGCAATCTGGGATGACCGGAAACAGCGGCTTTTTCTGGCCCGCGACCGGGTGGGGGAAAAACCGCTTTACTATTACCGGGACGAGAAGCGGTTGATCTTCGCCTCGGAGATCAAGGCAATCCTGGCGGATCGATCGGTGCCGCGATGCATCAATCCCCGAGGGCTGGTCAACTATCTGGCGAGCGGCCATGCAGTCGCTCCGGAGACGATGATTCATTCCATTTGCAAGCTCCTGCCAGGGCATTGGCTAACCGTGCAGAATGGCTCGGTGACGGTTTCCCAGTACTGGGACGTCGGGGATGCCCCTCATCCCATACCCCCCGGAGCGTCGGAGAGCGAGTCATTCTGGATGCGCGAGATCCTTTCGGTGCTCAATGATTCAGTGCATCGAAGAATGATCGCGGATGTCCCGGTGGGCGCGTTCCTCAGCGGCGGCGTTGATTCGAGTGCGATTGTGGCATTGATGCAACGGCACTCGAGGCATCCTGTGAAAACCTTCTCCCTGGGGTTCGGGATTGGTGGCGCTTACAATGAGCTTTCCGACGCGAGACGGGTGGCTTCCGCGCTCGGGACGGAGCACTATGAACTCAATGTTGAGCACTTTGATCTCGTGGATACGCTTCAGAAGCTGGTCTATCATTATGATGAGCCCTTTGGGGATCCCGCCTGTTTTCCGCTCTACCTGCTCAGCCGCTTTGCGCGGCAGCACGTCAAGGTAGTGCTCTCCGGCGATGGCGGCGATGAACTCTTTGGCGGGTATCGTCGATATTCCGTGGACCGGTTGGCGGAGCCCTATCAGCGTCTGCCCGTCGGATTAACGACCGGGTTGATTCCTGCACTGGCCGGGAGACTTCCCCGGTTTAGACGCATCAAACGGACATTGACGACGTTGCCGATCAAGGATCCCGCGCGTCGGTACGCGGCATGGTTAACCTTGTTTACCAGGGAGATGCGAGCGCAGCTTCTCGAAGGGAGTCTCCTGGCTTCCGTGGGCGACTATGATGCCGAGTGGCCCTTCTGTAAATATTACTCCGGTTTGAAGAAAAGTGCCACGTCGGATCATCTAAACCGGTTGATGTATATGGATTTCAAGATGATCCTGGCGGATGGCTACATGGAGAAGGCGGACAAGGCCACCATGGCGTGCAGCCTTGAAGCAAGACTTCCGATTCTCGACCACAGGCTTGTGGAACTTGCCTTTCAAGTTCCCAGCCGCTTAAAGATTCGCGGGCGCGAGACGAAAAGCATTTTCAAGAAGGCGGTCTCCGGGCTGGTGCCTTCTAAAGTGTTGCGAAAACCCAAACATGGCTTTGCTGTCCCGCTCGATCCCTGGTTTCGCGGCGATCTGAAATCGTTCGCCTTCGACGTCTTGCTGGACGATCGCGCGCGGCGGCGGGGGTACTTCAACACCAAGGCAATTGAAACGCTCTGGCGCGAGCATGTCGAAGGGCGTCACGTATGGGATGGCCAACTCTGGCTGCTTTTGAACTTTGAACTATGGCACCGAATTTACCTGGACGGAGAAGGGGTTTAAAGATTGCGCATATTACCACGGTCGATCTTTCGCTCCGCTATTTGCTGCTGAACCAGATGAAGAGCCTTTGCGACGAAGGCTATAACGTTACCGGGATTTCGAATCCCGGTCCGCACGTCGTTGCGATCGAGCGGGCGGGTATTCGCCATCTTCCTGTGACGATGACGCGGAATTTCACTCCCCTTGCTGACTTGGAATCCCTTTGGAATCTCTATCGGGTTATTCGCAGGGAAAAGTTCGCGATCGTACATACGCATACGCCAAAGGCGGGTCTGCTTGGGCAGCTTGCGGCACGGATGGCGGGCGTTCCGGTCGTCGTCAATACGCTGCATGGGTTCTACTTCCATGACCATATGCCGCCTGCCTGGAGGCGGTTCTATATAGCCATCGAGAAGATCGCGGCGTGCTGCTCCCATCGGATTCTCTCGCAGAATGAAGAGGATATCCGGACGGCCATTGGTGAAAGGATTTGCAAAGCGGAGATGATTGCAAGGCTGGGGAATGGGATCGATCTTGATGAATTCGATCCCGCCCGGGTCGCCGGCGAGGATGTGCTGGCTACGAGAATGCGCTTTAAGATTCCTGCGTCGGCGCCGGTGGTTGGATTTGTCGGGCGGCTTGCCGCGCGGCGAAAGGGCTTCCTCGATTTTCTTGCCGCAGCCCGCGATCTTTCAAGAGGGAACCCCGAAGTGCGGTTTTTGATCATCGGTGATCCGGATTACGGAAAGCCGGATGCCGTCGATCCCTCTGCGGCTGCGGACTTTGGAATCGCCGACCGATGCCATTTTGCGGGACATATCCCCAATGCGGAACTTCCGCCATTTTATAAGACGATGAATGTCCTTGTCCTGCCATCCTTATTCGAGGGACTCCCGAGAGTGGTGATGGAGGCGTCCGCAATGGGGGTTCCCTCAGTGGTAACCGATGTCAAGGGCAACCGCGAAGCCGTGGAGGAGGGGCGCAACGGATTTCGCGTTCCTCTGGGCGATGTAAAGGCTTTGACTGGGGCGGTTGATCGGATTCTTAGCGAGCCCGGACTTTTCGCAAGAATGAGCAGTGAGGCGCGATGCATTGCCGCAGAGCGCTTTGACGAAAAGGCGGTATTTCAAACCGTCAAAAGCGAATACCTGAAGCTGTTGAGAAGCGATAGGGCCGTGGTGCCGGTGTAAAACGATTGGGCTGAAGATGATTGAGGTGCTTACCATCGAGCAGACTAGTGAGTGGGATTGCATTATTGGGCAATCCCGGCGGAGCGACTTTTATCACACGCATGCCTATCATGCTCATTCGGAGAAGCGGGGGGAGGGCTTGGCGCATTTGTGGGTTTATAGAGAAGGGGGGTGGATGGTCGCCCTTCCTCTACTGCTTCGCCCGCTTGATGAGCTCCCCGGATTCGGGGAGTTGGGAAAGGGTTGGTGGGATGCCACATCCGTCTACGGTTATGCCGGGCCGGTGGCTTCCCACGATAACCTTCCGGCATCCGTTATTAATAACTTTCAGAGGGCATTGGAAAAGAGTCTCTATGAGAGGGGAGTTATAGCGCTGTTCTCGAGATTGCACCCCTTGATTTCGGACGAACGGTTGATCGAGGGCCTTGGAGAGAAGCATCCCTGTGGGCGTACCGTTTCCGTTGATCTCACCCTGCAGCTCGATCAACAGGCGGGAAAGGTTCGGTCGAGTGACCGGCGAATAATCAGGAGGTTGCGTCAGAGCGGTTTTACCGTTGTTCACGACGTCGCGAAGGAGAATCTTGAAGCCTTCATTGGGCTTTATATCGAAACCATGAGACGCACGGGCGCAAAGGAGATGTATTTCTTTGACGATGCCTATTTTGGTAGCTTATGCGATGAATCCCCTGAGAAGACACATCTCTTCTTTGTCTATTACGATGGAATTCCGGTGTCAGGCGGCCTATTCTTCGAGCACGATGGCATTATCGAGTACCACCTCGGCGGGACATTGGATGCCTATCTTCAAAATGCTCCGGCAAAGTTGCTTGTGGACGAAGTTCGGCTATGGGCCACTGGGAGGGGATGCTCTATGTTGCACCTCGGCGGCGGCGTTGGAGGAAGGGAGGATTCGCTTTTCTATTTCAAGACTGCCTTTTCCGACTGGAGGCCCTTGTTTGCGGTTTGGCGATGGATCCTGAATCCGGGCGTTTATCAGGCAAGCTGTGCCTACAAAGCCGTGCGAGACGCGTATAACGGTCTTATGACGGGGGAATCGGATTATTTTCCGGCCTACCGCGCCCGTGGCCGGTTGGAACCGCCCCTTTTGGGGGGCCGTTAATCGAAACCATGGCACCCATATGGCGCTGCAAAACTATCAACTGTTCGATGGAGAAAAGTTCAAAGAATGGTCGCGCCGCGATGGCCTTCATCACGAAGAAACTCTATTCTTCGAGAGACATCTGGATGAGATTCCAAAAAGTGCGCGTATTCTTGATATAGGGACGGGCTGTGGCCGTTTCATCTTCAATCTTGCGTCCTATGGCTTTTGCAACTTTAGCGGGATTGACCTAAGCGAGCGGCTCCTTGATGTAGCGCGCAATAGGAAGAAGGAACTCGCGGTAGACTGCGATATCGATTTTTCGATCCAAAGCGCGACAGCTTTGAAGTTCTGCGACCAATCCAAGGATGTCGTTATTGCATGTCAGCAGATCTACTGCTTCCTCGAGGGACAGAATGAACGAAAGGCCGCTTTAAGAGAGGCTTACAGGGTGCTTGCCCCCGGTGGGCTTATTCTCATGAGCGTGATGAGTTGGGAGGGACGATGGTATAACCCGTTTATAGCCGCATTAATTGGGCCGTTGAAGATTCTGAAAGGAGACTGGATGCGTCTCAGTAGACAATATCTGTGCTGGTTGAAGTGGAGGTCGGGGCCAAATTTTATGATTCTCTTCAAGCGACAGCCATACATTTACTGGTATCGAAAGAATGAAATCGAGGAGGAGGTGCAGGCGGTTGGCTTCTCGATTGTGGACGTCGCCAGTGAGAAGATGCTGACAGAAAGTTGTTTTCAATTTGAGTTTGGAGGGATGCTTTTTATCGCCGCGAGAAAGCCATTTGATGCAGTTCCAAAACCATGAAGCCGATTTATCTATCCCCACCTCACTTGGAAGGAGAAGAGGCCCGCTTTGTCGCCGAGGCATTTGCATCCAACTGGATCGCCCCGCTGGGGCCGCAGGTTGACGCGTTTGAGAAGGAGGTCGGCGAGAGGCTTGGAGGGCTGCACGCACTGGCGCTTTCCTCCGGAACGGCGGCGATTCATCTTGCCCTTCGTCTACTCGGGATCGGCCCCGGGGATGAAGTGCTATGCCCTACGCTGACGTTCTGTGCCAGTGCGAACCCTATTGTCTATGAAGGGGCCACGCCGGTGTTTATCGATTCGGAGGAGAAAAGCTGGAATCTCGATCCGGCGTTGCTGGCCGAGGAACTGGAGGAGTGCGCCTCCCGGGGAAAACTTCCACGCGCTCTGGTTTGCGTTGATCTCTACGGTCAATGTGCCGACTATGATCGCATCTTGCCCATCTGTGCGGAATACGGGGTGCCCGTGATCGAGGATGCGGCAGAAGCGCTTGGGGCCGTTCGCCATGGGAAGGCCGCCGGGCAGTTTGGCAGTTGTGGAGTTTTCTCCTTCAATGGAAACAAGATCATCACGACGTCCGGCGGGGGGATGCTGGTGTCTGGCGATGCATCGTTGATCCGAAGGGCCAGGCACTTGGCTGCCCAGGCGCGTGATCCGCAGCCCTATTATCAGCACTCGGTGATCGGCTACAACTATCGCATGAGCAATGTGCTCGCGGCGATCGGCCGCGGGCAGCTTCGAGTTTTGGATAGACATATTGGCGCGCGAAAGCGGAATTTTCGCGCCTACCAGGCTGCGCTAGCCGAGTTGCCCGGCATCGGTTGGATTCCCTGGGATTGCAATGGCGAGCCTAATTACTGGATGAGCTGTATCACCATTGATCCGGAGGCGTTTGGAGCTTCCAGGGAAGATGTCCGTCTGGCGCTTGAGGCGGAACGAATGGAATCTCGTCCCGCGTGGAAGCCGTTGCACCTGCAACCGGTGTTCGCAGGTTGCAGGGTGCGAGGGGGGGCAGTGGCGGAAAAAATATTCGCTAGAGGGCTCTGTCTGCCGAGTGGATCGTCGCTTGCGGACGCAGAGTTGGACGAAATCTGCCGCGTAGTTCGGGGCATGTGCGGTAAATGAAAAGAGGGCGCCCGGTCGGGGCGCCCTCCATAAGTGACCTGGTTAGGCTATTTACTTGGGTTCAGATATTCTTCGAGGTTCGTGTAGCCGTTGCCGTTCTTGTGCGGGAGGTTTGCGTCCGAGGCGTTCTTTGGATTGAGGCCTTGGTTCTTTTCCCAGGAATCAGGCATTCCGTCCTTATCCGTGTCGGTTTCAGCCTTCGTTGATTTTGAAAGGTCCGACAGCTTGGATTGGCTCATGGAGCTCTTCTTTTTATTGATCTCCGTGATCAGGTTCGAATCTACGGAACTGCGCTTCGGCCGGGTTGCGCCCACAGCGTTGAGAACGGTGGATACCGTCTTAGATGATGCTATTGCGGTAACGGGCACCGGGGAATCCGGCCAGGGAGAAGTCCTCCGGAGCGAAGCCGATGCAGGGATTGTCCAATAGTTGTTTCCGCTGGTATCGTAGCCTGATCCGACGATCGCCCACTCCGCATAGCCGGTGCTAGGCCGGAACGGACCGATGTTGTCGGAAACATAGATGAAGCCGTTGGGATTCATCGTCTTTTCCAGGGCCACCGCATAACGGCTTTTGTTGGTGGTGGGCCCGGTAAGGTATTGGTTTCCGATGAGGTTCACACGCGTTCCGGTTCCGAAGTTCTGAATTGCCGTGCCGAAGTTCTTCCAATCGTAGATCACATTGTTGACTACGTGGAAGGGACCGTCGGCAAACAGGGACGGGCTTGCCTGAACGCAATGGGCGATCGCCGAGTTGCGAAGTGTGATGTTTTTCAGTTGTGACCCCTTGCCGGAGTCGGTCGCTGCTTCCAATCCCTTGCCGGAGGCCAGCCCGTTAAGGAGGCACCACTGGAAGGTGGCATTTTCAACATAGCCATAAAGCATCACCGCAGGCCCGACGGGCCAATGAATCGAGCAATGGTCGATGACGATATTGCTCGCCTTGTCATCGGCAGAATTTCCCGAGATCAGGATGCCGTAGCCGTTGGTGGTCTTGCCTGGATAGATGCGGAGGTGCTGAACCGCGACATCTCTGGCTCCAGAGAGTCTCAGGCCTGAGCCCTTCAGGAGAATGCCGTTGCCCGGGGCCGTCTGGCCCGCGATGGTCACTTTTGAGTGAGATTTGTTCATCTCGATCGGGGTCGAGAGTGTGATCGTCCCTCCGATCCGGAAGACAATGATCCGGGGCCCGGTAGCGAGGCACGCGGCTCGGAAGCTGCCTGCACCGCTGTCATTGAGGTTAGTCACCTCAACGACCCGCCCGCCCGCTCCTCCCATGGTCTCAACGCCGAATCCTTGTGCATTGGGGAATACCGGCAAGGCTTCATCCGGACCAGGGGTGGGTTGTGGCGTTGGAGTAGGCGTTGGAGTAGGCGTTGGAGTCGGAGTGGGTGTCGGTTTCGGCGTCGGAGTAGGTGTTGGAGTCGGGGTGGGTGTCGGTTTCGGAGTCGGAGTAGGTGTTGGAGTCGGCGTCGTCGGAGTCATTCCGTTCAGATATTCTTCGAGGTTGGTATAGCCGCTTCCGCTGGAAGAAAGCCTCGCTCCGTCTGCTGCGTTGTTCGGATTCAGGCCGTAGCGGGTTTCCCACGAATCGGGAATGCCGTCCTTATCGGTGTCGGTCGGAGGGGTGCCCGAGTTTAGGGTAGGCCACCAGCTGGAGGTTTGGGAGGTTGCCAGACGAATACCGCCCGTGCCGTTGTTGAAATGGTTGATGGTTGCCTGGTCGAGCGAATCGCGCCGTGGCAGGGAAGCTCCCACTTCCGCGAGCACCTTGGCGACAACCTCGCTGGACGAATGGACCGTGATGGGGATCGGCGCAGAGGGCCAGGGAGTCGTGCGTTGATACGATTTCGGTGCGGCGGTCGTCCAGTAGCCATTGCCGCCCCCGTATCCCGAGCCGACGATGGCCCATTCATCATAGGAGGAGTTGGGGCGGAACGGCCCGATATTGTCTTTTACGTAAACGTAGTTGCTGGGATTGGCCTTGCCATCCATCCCGACTGCGTAACGGCTGGAGCTGGAGATGGGGCCCCGCTTGTAGTAATTGCCGATCAGGTTAACGGCCGTACCGTTGCCGCGGTTTTGAATGTTCGTGCCGAAATCCCTCCAGTTGTAGATAACGTTATTGACGATCTCGTGAGGACCGTCGGAGCCCAGCAGCGGGTTGCGCTGCGCGGAGTTTGCCATGTAACTGTGATGGATCGAAATGTTCTTCATCCGCGACCCGTTTCCTTCATCGGTTGCGATGAGGTATCCTTTGCTGTTTTCATTCTGCACACCCGAGTAGTTGTGCTCCATCCCTTCGGTAATGCACCATTGCCAGGTTACGTCGCGAACGTAATCCCAGCAGCTCGCGGTCTCGTCAGGCCCCCAGTATAGGGAGCAGTGATCGATGATGATATTGTAACAAGCGTTCGAGGTGCTGCTGCCGTAGAGTTCGAGGCTGCTCTTCCTCCAATCGTTGGGGCTTGTTTCACTGGGGCGGAAGCGAATATAGCGAATTACTATATCGTGCGCAGAGTTGATGAAGACATCCCAGCCGGTGAGCTGGATCCCATCTCCCGGCGCGGTTTGTCCAGCGATGGTAAGATAGGAATTGGCCGAGTTGATCGTGATCCTGCTCTTCAGGTTAATCGTTCCGCCAACGCGGAAGACGACCGTCCTTGGCCCGGTGGCTAGACAGGCTTCCCGGAAGCTGCCGGCGCCGCTGTCATTTAGATTGGTTACCTCGATGACCCGGCCTCCCCGCCCGCCAAGCGAGGCGGCACCGTAGCCCTGGGCACCAGGGAACGCCGGTTGGGGCGCAGCATGCGCGCCGAGTATCAATAGACTGAAGAATATCGTAATGAGAGTGAGAGCTTTTCTTATTAGCGGTTTCATAACGGTGGTTAGGGAGGGCTGAAACACCGTCCATGGTGGTGCCGCTGCAACGAGATGCGGCGACGGGAGTCCGAAGGTTCGGAGAACGCGATTGCGCTCTGACCCGGAAAGCGATCTCCGGGATTTGGCGGCGGCTGGATAATGGCAAAAGCCGGACGCCGAATTGAATGCTGAGAGGGCGCGCTTGAGACGCGCGTTTTCGTTTAGGTCAAGAGCGGGGGAGACTTGCTGGGGATTTGGAGAAGCTGCAATCCATGCTCACCTGCGTGACTGATTCATCTGCAGGCCGGATCATGGCGAGGCCGGTATGGGCGTACGGGCCGTTCAAAGACTATGTGGGCATAAGGGGATGTCTGGGAAGAGGGTGGGGCATATTGCTGGATTTGAAGTTCCTTCCCTCAAATGCAGGAAGGATGCCGATAACCCACGATGTTTAACGAAGTCGCATTTCAAGGGGAACGGCATGCATTAACTTATCCAAATCCCGGGATTGGCAAACCGGAATTGCAGAAAAAATAAAAAATGCCCCTCAAAAATGAGGGGCACTCTTGATGAATAGTAAGTTAATCGAGATTGATGAATAGTTTATCTATTCATCAGCCTTTGGTTTCCTATGCTGGAATGCGGTCCCTGACCTGCGGCGAACCTGGGAGAAAATGGAGACTGCTTGGGGGAAGGTAGGGTTGGTACTCCGGCACGATCTGGTGAAGGCGCAGCTTTATCTCCTCGGGAGGCAGAGAGCCGAGGCATTCCGCAAAGTTCGAGAGAGTGGGGGCGAGCTCCATTAAATTGGGAAGCGGCGACACAAAGCGCATGATCTTGGGATGATGCGTGGGTGTTGTGTTTTCTCCGTTGGCACAGAGTTCTTCATACAGCTTCTCTCCCGGACGAAGGCCAACGAATTCAATGTCGATGTCGACGCCCGGGGTCAGGCCACTCAGCCGGATCATCTCGGTGGCGAGGTCGAGAATGCGCACGGGTTTCCCCATATCGAGCACAAAAATCTCGCCGCCAATGCCCTGGGCGCCGCTTTGGAGGACGAGACTGACCGCCTCCGGAATCGTCATGAAGTAGCGCGTAATTTCCGGGTGGGTAATCTTCACCGGCCCGCCTGAGGCGATCTGTTTGGCGAATGTGGGAATGACGCTCCCTGAAGATCCCAGGACATTGCCGAAACGAACCCCCATGAGTTTGGTCGACCCGGGAGAGGCGCCATGCAGCGCCTGGATGAACATTTCCGCGAGTCGTTTGGTGGCCCCCATGACATTAGTGGGGTTGATCGCTTTGTCCGTGGAGATGAGAACAAAGCGTTCGGCATTGTATTTGACCGCGAGCCGCGCTACGCGGGCGGTGCCAAAGACGTTGTTCTTGATGGCTTCGCCCGGCTGGCTCTCCATCATTGGGACATGCTTGTGCGCTGCGGCGTGGAAGACGATCTGTGGGCGATGGCGCTCGAAGAGATGGTTCATCCGCTCTTCGTCGAGCACGTCGGCAATGCACGGCAGGATGGGGTGGCCGGGAAAGCGCCCCAGAAGTTCCTGCTCGATCTGGAACAGCTGCGGTTCCGACTGTTCAACCATCAGAAGTCGTGCAGGGCTAAAGCTGGCGATCTGTTTGCAGAGCTCGCTGCCGATGCTGCCTCCCGCGCCGGTGACGAGGACGACTTTTCCCTCCAGCGCGGCACGGATATTCTCAGTCTCAATGCACACGGGGTCGCGCCCAAGGAGGTCTTGTATCTCCACCGCGCGAAGTTGGTTCACGTGTACGGCGCCTGTGGCAAGCTGGTCAAGTGACGGGACGGTGCGGAATTTCATGCCCGCCTCCTGGAGGATCCGAACGACCTCCTTGATCCTCTTTGCCGGGGCCGACGGCATGGCGATGATGACTTCATCGAGTTCCCCCGCCGCAGTCATGCTTCCGGCATGGTATTGCAGGAGTCTGCTGATGAAGGAGGCGGCGGGTTCCATGGTCTTCTCCTGGTCAATCAACATTTCCGGCGGACCGACAACGGGGATGCCGTGGATGCGCGAACGCCAGGAGTGCCGGTCATCGTCGAAGAACGCCACCGGCTTTAGGCCAATATTGGGCTTCATCAGAAGCTCGCGTGCGAGGTTGCAGCCGACGTCTCCCGCGCCGACGATGCCGATGCGTCGCGAATATGGGCTCCATTCGTCACTGGTGGCTCTAAGTCGTTGCCATGCAATCCGCATCGAGAGCCGCCAACCGCCGAGGATCACCAAGGCCAGGAAGAAGTCGGCAATGGCAACGCTCCGCGGGGGGACGAGCAGGACGTCGTTGGGTGTTCTAAGGGCGAGAACTGCGGTGACGCTTAACACAAGCGATGAGAGCAAGCGTCCGAAGTCGGGGATGCTGAAGACCGTCAGGTGTCCGGACACTTGCCCGAATGCCAGGAGCATCAAGAGTTGAAGCGAGGTGATCCACCCGATGGAGGTAACGAGTTGGCTGCCATACTCGGGCGGTATGGCAAAGTCGAACCTGAGCAGGTAGGCGGCCCAAAGGCTGACCATCAGGCCGGCCGCGTAACCGAGCGGCAGAAGAAGCCGGCGAAAGGCCATCAACTGTTTGATGCGTTTTTTCAATGGGCCCCCCCTTTCGGCGCGGGTTCGGCAGGCTCTGCGCCCCGGGGGAAATCCCGCGGCAGCCATGTGTTCCCGTTCCTGCTCTTCCCGGGTCTTGTGGGCGGCTCGGGCTTCGTGGGTGTGTTTTGGGGGCGAGGATTCCTTCCTGGATTCGCATTCATCCTTGTAGTGAGATCAGTCTTTGGACAATCCCGATGCCTAGTGTTTAGGTGAGGGGATTCTTTGGTGCAGGATTGACCTTGTGAACGCTAGCATCGTGAGACATTGGAGCGGTGGACGCCATTGCGGGTTCGGTATTCTGGTGATTTTTCCGGGTGGGAGAAATCTGCATTCGCCAACGATGCCTTGAAGGAAAAATGGGCCAGGGAGGAAGCAAATGTCCTCTCGCAGCCTTCCCGGAGGAAGGAATGGCATCGGCAGACTTCGGCAAAAATATTTTATATGTCCTACTCAAATCTTCCCGAATCTAAAAATTTTCTAATCTATACTTGACTGATATAGATTGAGCGGATAAATCCCCTGCCCATGATCAAAAATTCTTCAGCGTGGCTTATGAGGCTTGGGACCCTGCGGGCGGGAGCTTCCCTTAAATCTTCAATCGGGGCATCCCTGCGGGTCTCCATCCTTGCTCTTGCTCTTCAAGGTACGGCGGGGGCGGAAACAACGCTTCTCAATGCCTCCTATGACGTGACGCGGGAGTTTTATCAGGCTTATAATGAAGCTTTCGCCGCCCATTGGAAGGCGAAGACGGGAGAGGCGATCACTGTCAACCAGGCTCACACCGGCTCCAGCAAGCAGGCTCGCGCCGTGTTGGACGGGTTGGAGGCCGATGTGGTGACGATGAACCAAAGCACTGACATCGAAATTCTTACGGAAAGGAATCTCGTTTCAGCGGAGTGGAGGAAGCTCTTCCCGGACAATGCTGCTCCCTATACATCCACCATTCTCTTTCTGGTCAGAAAGGGAAATCCCAAGGGAATCAAGGATTGGAGCGATTTGGTGAGGAATGACGTCGAGGTCATCATTCCCAATCCGAAATTATCCGGGAACGGGCGGTATAGCTATATTGCAGCCTGGGGTTATGCTTTGAAGCAGAGCGGGGGAGATGAAACGAAGGCGCGGGAGTTCGTGAAGAAGTTTCTGGCCAATGTTCCGGTGCTCGATTCAGGCGGTCGCGCGGCGACGATGACCTTTGCACACCGGAACATCGGCGATGTACTGTTGACCTTCGAGAACGAGATCAGGGGGACGCTGAAGGAGCTTGGCGACAAGTTCGAAGTGGTGGTGCCTTCGGTGAGCATTCTTGCGGAATCGCCGGTTGCCGTGGTTGAACCTGTCGCCGATAAACACGGCACGCGGAAGCTGGCGGAATCGTATCTGAACTATCTCTACAGTGAGAAGGGGCAGGAGATTATCGCGGCACACTATTTTCGCCCACGGTCGGAAAACGTTCTGAAGGCCCATAGCGACGTGTTCCCTGATCTGAATCTGTTCACTATTGAAGAAGTCGCCGGAGGATGGAAGGCCGCCCTGAAGGTGCATTTCTCCGAGGGCGGCGTTTTCGACCAGCTTTATACAAAAAAGTAGCGGGAGGTTAACCATGCAGCGATGCCGCCGCCTCAGTCTTATCCGGGGTTGGCGGCATCGGTTTTTTCAGCTCTCGAGAGCGCAGCCAGACGAAGATGACCGGCGTGACAATCAGGATATGCAACAGACTGCTGATGCAGCCACCGACGACCGGGGTTGCCAGTGGTTGCATGACTTCGCTGCCGGTGCGCTCGATCCAGAAGACAGGCAGAAGACTGGCCAGCGTGGTTGCCACGGTCATCACCTTTGGCCGTAGTCGCAGCTTTGCACCATCCTTGACTGCTTGAATGAGGTCGTCACTATTGAAGGCGTCCCCGCGCTCCTGTTTTCGTTGCCGCAGCATCTCTTCCAGATAAACCACCATCACGACACCGGTTTGAATTGCCGTCCCAAAGAGGGCGATGTAGCCAACTCCAACGGCTGCGGTAAACGGGAAGCCGAGAAAGTATTGCAGGAACACACTTCCGCTGAGAGCGAAGGGAACGGCCAGCAGCACATGCGCCGCTTCCCTGGCGTCGTTGTAGACGATGAAGAGAAGCACGAAGATCACCAGCAGCGCTGCCGGGACAATCAAGGTCATCGTTCGCACGAAGGCAAGTTGGTTTTCATACTCGCCGCTGTATTCAACCGTCATGCCCGGCGGAAGGTTTGGGGTAATATCCCGGGCAATTCGCTCCTTCACATCTTTCACGAAGCTGCCGAGGTCGCGACCGCTGACATTGGATTGCACAAAGACGCGCAGACGGCCGTTTTCGCTGGCAATCTCGTTTGGGCCGGTGACGCGGCGGATGTCAGCCAGTTGATCGAGCGGTATGGCTCCTCCTGCCATGCTCGCGCCCGCAGCGGCGGATTCATTGCGCGGCAGCGGCACCAGCAGGTCGCCGATGCGGGAGAGATCGTCCCGCTCGCCGCGTTCAAGGCGAAGCTGGATCGGGTAGCGTTCCCGGCCTTCAATCACCGTCGATACCGAAACACCTCCCAGGCCTACTTCCACAATGTCCAGGACATCTTTTACCGAGAGCCCGTAGCGGGCGATCGTCTCGCGACGCGGTTCGATTTCCAGGTACGGCTTACCGACAACACGCGATACCGCAACGCCGTTGGCGCCGGGGATCTCGCGCACTAGCCGTTCGACCTCGAAAGCCTTTTGTTGCAAGGCATTGAGGTCGTCCCCGAGGATCTTCACGCCGAGTTGAGCCCGGATTCCAGTGGAGATCATCAGGATGCGATTTTCGATCGGTTGAAGGAAGCCGCCCGGCACAAATCCCGGTACCTGCATCAGCTTTTGACTCATCTCGTCCTTAAGTTTTTCGAGCGTCATCCCGGGGCGCCATTGGTCCTTGGGCTTTAGCGTGATGGTTGTCTCGATCATCTCCACAGGAGCGGGGTCGGTGGCCGTTTCCGCCCGGCCCAGCTTCCCCGCGGCCGTTTCGACCTCCGGGATGCCGGCGAACATTTCATCCTGCCAAGCCATGACCCGTTGGATCTCTCCGAGCGCGGTGGCGGGTGAAAGCACCGGCATGAACAGCAGGCTTCCTTCATTGAGTTTCGGCATGTGTTCGCTGCCGATCCCGGTCAGCAGCCTTTGCAGCGGCGGAATGGCGTCGAGTTTGCTGACCAGCGATTTCGGAAGCCCCCAAAACATCGCCTGCGAAAGCGCGAGGAGAAACGCGGCGATCACCAAGACGGTGCGGCGGTGCTTGAGCGACCAGTCCAGCGCCGGTTCGTAAAGGCGCATGAGGAACAGCATGACCCAGTTCTTGTCCTCGCGGTGGAAAGGGCCGCGGATCAGAATGCTGCAAAGGACCGGTACAATGCTCACCGCCAGGACGGTGGAACCGACCAAGGCGAACGTTTTGGTGAACGCGAGAGGGTGAAAGAGTTTCCCGTCCTGCCCCTGCAATGCAAAGACCGGCAGAAAGGAAAGCAGGATGATCGCCATCGAAAAGAAGATCGGGCGCCCCACCTGTTTTGAAGCCTCCAGCGTGCAGGCCATCGTTTCGGCACGGTTCAACCTTCGCCCGAGACGTTCCTCGGCGGTCTCACAGTGCCGCAACACGTTTTCCGTGATGACAATGCCCGCATCGACGAGGACGCCAATAGCGATTACCAGTCCGGAGAGGCTCATGATATTGGACGAGATGCCGAAGACATCCATGAGCAGGAAGGAAACGAGGATGCTGGCGGGTAGCGGAAATGTGACGATCAGGATGGAGCGGAAATGGAAGAGGAAGACCACGTGAGCCAGCGTGACGAGGATAATCTCTTCCACCAGCGCATGCTTCAGGGTATCGATAGTACGGTCGATCAGTCCGCTACGATCATAGAACGGCTTGATGCTGACTCCCGGCGGAAGGCTCTTTTCAATCTCCTTTACTTTGGCTTTGACCGCCTGAATAACCGCATGAGCATTCTCGCCGGAGCGCATGACGACGATCCCGCCGACGGCTTCGCGACCATTGATATCCAGCGTGCCGCGCCGGAATTCCCCGCCTATCTCGATTCGTGCGACATCGCGCAGGTAAACGGGGACGCTCCCTTCCCGGGCAAGCACAATGGTTTCCAATTCGGCAGGATTTTTGACGAGACCCAGCCCCCGGACGACAAATTCCTGCCCGTTTTCTTCCATGGTCTTGCCGCCGATGTTGACGTTGGCCTTTTGCAGAGCGTCCATGACCATCGGCAGCGCGATGCCCCGATCGCGCAGTTTCGCGGAGGAGACTTCCACCTGATATTGTTTTACGAATCCGCCGATGCTCCCGACTTCCGCCACGCCGGGAATGGCATTGAGTTGGTAGCGGATGAACCAGTCCTGAATGCCGCGCAGGTAGGCAAGATCGTAGCCTCCGGAGGTGCCATCCGCTTTCGCAGGAATCTTTGCAGGGTCTACCTCCAGGTAATACTGATAGATCCAGCCCAGCCCAGTGGCATCCGGGCCAAGCTTGGGAATCACGCCTTCGGGCAGGGATCCGCCGAGATAGTTGAGCCGTTCCAACACCCGCTGCCGGGCGAAGTAGGGATCGATCTCGTCGCGGAAGATGACGGTGACTAGCGAAAAACCGAACATGCTTGTCGCACGCACGGTCTTGACCCCGGCAAGACCCTGCAGGTTCACCGTTAGTGGATAGGTAACCTGGTCTTCCACCTCCTGGGGGGAGCGTCCCATCCAGTCCGCAAAGACGATGACCTGGTTTTCCGTCAGGTCAGGGGTGGCGTCGACCGGCGCACGAAGAAGGGCGCGGATGCCGAGCGCGACCAGCATGAGGACAAGACAGCTGACGAGGAAGCGATTCCGCAGCGACCATTCGATCATTCGGTTGATCATGGCTTTGAGGTGGGGGCGGGGAGTTGCTTGAGATACTTTGCCGGATCGGCTTCGAAATCCTTCCTGCATGCTTTGCAGCAGAGCTGGATTTCCCGTTCCCCGTGCGTGAACACGAACGGCTTGCCCATCGATCCGAGCTTTTCCTGGGAGACGGGGCACTCGTCGGGGCCCACCAGCGTCGTTTTTTCGTCGGCCCCCGCTTCATGGCCATTATGGCCGTTGTTCATCTGCGCCTGTCCGTCGAGCAGCACGCCTCCTTGCACCACCACCTTTTCGCCGTCCTTCACACCGTCGAGGACTTCGAGATGGGTGTCTCCCTGGCGGCCGGGATTGATATGGACGAGCCGGTACGCGCCGTCTCCCTGGTCCACAAAAACCCGTGGTCGTCCGCCGGGCCAGATGACGGCCGAGCGCGGCACCGTGAGGGTTTCCGGCGTGGTCGTTTCCACCGTAGCCTCTGCGAACAGACGGTGTAGGAAGAGACGGCGCTTGCGGCCTCCCTCTTCGACGAGAGGGTTATTCAGTTCCACGCGGACCCGTGCCGTGCGGGTGAATTCATCGAGGTTGGGATCGATGAACGCGATAGGCGCTTTAAACACACGGCCCGGATGCGAGGGGGTGCGGATCTCAACAACCTGGCCGAGCTTCAGCCACGGGAGATCCCGCTCATAAGCGTTGAAGACAAACCACATTTTCTGGAAGTCCGCGACCTCGAATAGCTTTTCGCCCACTTCCACCCATTGGCCTTCAAACACATTCTGCGCCACCACCGTCCCGCTCATCGGCGCGACCATTGGCACCGTGAGGCTTTTGGAATCGCGCTTTGGGAGGTCCGCAATCTGGCGCTCGGTAAGACCCATCTGCCGGAGTTTCAGTGCAACGGTTTTCTTGAGTTCTCCGGTGACGAGGTTGTACTCGGAGATTGCCGAGAGCAGCTCGCGACTGAAAAGCTCGGCGAGCGGCTCGCCTTCTGCGACCTCGGCGCCAAGGTAATTGACAAAGAGCTTGTCGACGCGGCCTTTGACACTGGCCGACAGGAATCGGTGGCGCGTCTGGTCGTCATCGACCATTCCCGCCACGCGTAGCGTGCGCACCAGGGGTTGCTTTGTCACCGGCGCGGTGGCGATCCCGGCGGTCCGGGGGCTTCCTGCGGGAAGCATGACGATCTCCTTCGCGTTGCCTTCAAAGGACTGAGAGGCTTCAAAAACGGGGGCAAGATCCATTCCGCAGATCGTGCACTGCCCCGGTTTATCGCTTTTGATCCACGGGTGCATGGGCGATTGATAGAAGAGCGGCTTGCGCTCGCCGGAGGCGTCTTTGTCGGGCGCAGAGCGTCCGAGCCACCAGCCGCAGAGGCCCGCGAAGGCAGCAATCAGCAGAATGAGAATCCGGTTCAGTGGGGAAGGCTGTTAAAGATATGCGCAGGGGTGCGCGACTTTGTCGCCCGGCCATCCTAGGATGGCCGGG
>JBBCKI010000068.1:0-106738 GCA_037190965.1 Chthoniobacteraceae bacterium | reverse complement strand
GAGCTCCGCCCTCCGTCAGAAAGGCTTCGTCCTGCGCGCGCTTGTCGCACGGTCACCGGAGGGCGGAGCTCCGCGACGCCGCCCCCGGCCGCAGGCCCGCGCTCTGTCATCTTGCGCCGCATGAACCTGCCCGATCTCATCGTCAAGGCCCGGCCCATTGCCAAACGTCTCCGGACGATCGGCAAACAGCGCGTTGTGTTCGATCACGTCCACCCCGGCGCACACCCCTGCCTTGCCGCGACCATTGCCTCGCACGCGGGCGTCCCCCGCGTATGGGTGGTGACCGATGGCATTCGCAATCAGGAGCTGCTGCACAATGAAATCCTGAACTGGCATCCCGACGCGATCTTTCTGCCGGAGGCCGAGGTGGGATTGGCGGAAAATGCAATCCCCGATCCTGAAGTAGCCGCCGACCGGCTCCAGGCGCTCCAGCAGTGGAACGAAACGGCGGAAGGTATTCTCGTCATCACCGCCGCGTCGCTCAACGACAATGTTCCCTCCGCCGACGGCATCCGTTCGCTGACGTTGGATCTGGCACGCGGCCAGATCCTTTCGCCCGAGGAGTTGATTGGCCGTCTCGATACCGCCGGTTACGAACGCGCGCCGCAGGTGGCGCTGCGCGGGCAATACGCGGTGCGCGGCGGCATCGTCGATCTCTTCTCGTGGCAACACTCGCTGCCGTTGCGGGTGGAATTCTTCGGCGATGAAATCGAGTCGCTGCGCCATTTCGACCTCGATGTGCAGACCTCGGTGCAACCGATCGAGCGCACCGGGATTTTGCTTGGCGAAGGCGAATCGCGGGAAACCCTCGTCCCCCTGCGAGACCTTATTCGCGCGGGCGATCTGGTCATCGACGCACAGGCGGGCGTGGAATGGGCAGGAGTCGCCATTACTTCCGAGGGGATGGCTCCTGACCAGGGCGAGGAGGATTTCTCCGGCGCGTTCTTTGACCACGGCCTTGGGGAATTTGAAGCGGGCGATCTCGTGGTGGAAGCGGGCAAACGAAGGCATTTCCTCGGCCAGTTGACTGAGTGGCTGGAGCAAGGCTGGCGCGTGGTGCTCTTCTGCAACAACGAGGGCGAGCGCGAACGCTTTCGCGATCTGCTCCCGGGGCCGGAACTCGACCATCCCGGGCTGGAACTGACACTAGGCACCGTCGGGAGCGGATTCACCTTCCCGGCGGGGAAGCTCGCCGTGCTTTCAGACTCGCAGCTTTTCGGCCGCTACCGCAACACCCGCGCAAGAAGACTAGCGATGCGCCGCGCGCGGGAACAGGCGAATCGGGCGCAGATCGATTTCTCCGAACTCGCCGAGGACGATATCGTCGTGCATCTCGAACACGGGATCGCCCGATTCCAGGGGCTCACGCTCTTTGCAAAAGGCGACGGCACCGAGGAAGAGGTGCTCGTCCTCGAGTTCGCCAACGAGGCCAAGCTCTACGTACCGCTGGAGCAGTCCTATCTGGTCTCCCGCTATGTCGGCGTGGGCAAGCGCAACCCGCCACTGAGCGAACTGGGCGACCCGAAGTGGGCGCGCGCCAAGTCACAGGCGCAGAAGGCGGTGTTTGACTATGCATCGAGGCTCCTAGCCGTGCATGCGGAACGCGAGACCGCCACCGGTTTTGCATTTCCCATCGATAACAAATGGCAGGGCGAGTTCGAACGCTCCTTTCTGTTCAAGGAAACGCCCGATCAGATCACCGCCATTGCGGATACCAAACGCGACATGGAGGGCGAACAACCGATGGATCGCCTCATCTGCGGCGACGTCGGCTTCGGCAAAACGGAGGTCGCCATTCGCGCTGCGTTCAAGGCGGTGATGGGCGGCAAACAAGTGGCGCTCCTCGTGCCGACGACGGTACTTGCCCAGCAACACTATCAGAATTTCCGGGAGCGAATGTCGGATTATCCGGTGACCGTCGAAAGCCTGAGCCGTTTCCGCACCGCCGCCGAGCAGCGCAAGGTCGTTGACGGGCTCAAGGATGGTTCGGTCGATATTGTCATCGGCACGCACCGCCTGATTTCCAAGGATGTGCAATTCAAGGAACTCGGTCTTGTGGTGATCGACGAGGAGCAACGCTTCGGCGTCGTTCACAAGGAGAAGTTCAAGGAACTATTCAAGAAGGTCGATGTCCTCACGCTTTCGGCCACGCCGATCCCGCGCACCCTTTATCTTTCGCTCATGGGCGCGAAGGATATGTCAGTGCTGGAGACCCCGCCGCAAAACCGCATCCCGACGGAGACGGTGGTTTGCGGCTATGACGAACGGATCATTCGCGATGCCATCGTGCGCGAGATGGCGCGGCAGGGACAGGTCTACTTCCTGCATAACCGGGTCGGCACGATTGAGCAGATGCGCCTCAAGCTCAAGAAGCTGGTGCCGAAGGCGAAGATTCTCGTGGGCCATGGTCAGATGAACGAGCACGAACTGGAAGAGGTGATGCGGCAATTCGTGGAGGGCGAGGCCGACGTGCTCCTTTCCACGACGATTATCGAAAGCGGGTTGGATATCCCCAACGCCAACACGATCATTATCGATCGCGCCGACCGCTTCGGGCTCGCCGATCTCTATCAACTGCGCGGCCGCGTGGGCCGGGCGCAGCACAAGGCATATGCCTACCTGATGATCCCGCGCGACCTGATGGCGACCGAAGCGCGAAAACGGATCAACGCGATCAAACAATATTCCTCGCTAGGCGCGGGCTTCAAGATCGCCATGCGCGACCTGGAGATTCGCGGCGCGGGGAATATTCTCGGCACGCAGCAGAGCGGCCACATCGTCGCCGTCGGCTTCGATCTCTATTGCCAACTCCTCAAACAAGCCGTGGCGAAGCTCAAGGGGGAAAAAGTACGCCCGCGCGTGGAACTGCCGATCAGCCTCGACTTCGTCGCGACCAGCGAAGCGGACTCACTGCATCGCGACCCCACTAGCTATGCTCCCGCGTTTCTTCCCACGCGCTATATTACGGAATCGCAAACCCGTATCCAGGCCTACCGCGCGCTGGCGGAAGTCACTACGCACGAACAGCTAAACAAGTTGCAGGAAGCCTGGCGCGACCGCTTCGGACGGTTTCCCGAGGCGGTGGATAACCTTCTGACACTGTCACGGATCAAACTGATCGCCGCGTCGAAGAAGATCACGCGCGTGGAAGTGCGCGACTGGAAGGTGATGCTAACACGCAATAATGACTACATTGTCATCGGCGGAAAATTTCCACGCCTCACCGTCCCACACCCCGGCGCGCGGCTCGGGGAGTTGCATGCGTTGTTGAAAAAGTTTTAAACAAACCATTCGAGGGCGGATGGATGTTGAATTTTCTGGTTTCCATTCGACAAATTCACGGCTTTTTACGTACAAAAATTAAGATAAATCCATGCTTCTGGATGGAGACTTCCTGCTTTTCCGCGGGGAGAATCCCCAAACCTCATCTACCACCAAATGACAACCCTCTGTTCGCTCCGCACTTTCCGCAAAGACCTTTCCCGGCTTACCAAATGGACGATCCTTGCAGGCCTCCTTGCCGCTTCGCCCTCGCTTCTGCAGGCGGATGAGTATCTCAACGGAGACGTTGAGGAGTTGATGAGTGACGGAGATTCCACCTACCGCTTCACCGGCCCTTACAGCAGAGCATATGGGAATTCGCCAATCGAGATCGGGTCTTACAACTCCAATAATGCGTTCATTATCGAAAATGGAGCTACCGGATCCAATCACAACAGCGATGTCTCCATCGGGGTTGGCGAATTTGGCTCGAACTCCATGCAGGTCACGGGCGCTGATTCAAAATGGGAGACGACGTGGACCGGTTTCAACGCCCCTTTTCTTTATCTTGGACGCGGTTCAGGTTCCAACAGCCTCATCATTGATGAAGGTGGCACCTTCAAAGGAAGATATGCAACCATGGGGGTAGGTGAAGATGACGACCACCGGAGCGACAACAACACCGTGTTGGTGGATGGAACCGGTTCCAGTCTGGAATTCGCCGGCTCCTTCAATATCGGGGAGTTGCTGGCAAGCGGCAACACGGTGACTGTAAGCAATGGCGCATCCTTAAAGAGCCAGAATCTCTTCGTTGGTTTCGGAGGTGACAATAACAGTGTGACGGTCACGGGAACAAATTCCACCTGGATCAACCAGACGGATTTTTCCATCGGAGGCTACGAGACGCATGACAATAAATTGACGATTTCCGACGGGGCGAAAGCGACTTCCGGCACCGTCGGTGCTTCCAGCTTTCGGATCGGCGGTACTTTTGGCTCGGGTTCGGAGGTTCTCGTCACTGGTGAAGGCTCGTCATTCACCATCGGCGGAGATATGCAGATAGGGAGCGTTGATGCCAGCGGTAGCTTTCTCACCGCGGCTGACGAAGGGATTTTCGTTCTCGGATCAGATTCGTTTTCAACCACCTTGTCATTCGACGGTGACGGGTCTTTCCGGCTAAACAACGGTTACGTGGCCTGGCATGGAAACCACGTCGATGACTTTACAAACTTCATCGTCGATGGGCGATTTCAGTTCTGGGACAACGAAACCAGTCAATGGATTACCGGCGCCGAGGGTGATTTCGTGATCGAGTTCCTGAGCGGACTGGATGGCAGCGCCTTCACCGGTGGGCTCTATAACGGCCTGGAGGGTTACACCATTATCACCAGCATTCCGGAACCTTCCACATGGGCTCTCCTTGGGTTGGCGCTTGGCGGCGTCACTCTTCACCGCTTCAGGAGTAACCGGGCGAAGAACCGGGCTGCCTAACTTCCCTGCGGGGAAATCATCGCCGCCCGAATCTCCGCCACCCGCGCGGCATGGGCCGCGTCATCCAGCACCGGCGTTGCCGCCAACCCATCCGGCAACTCCGGCAGATTCAGCCACGAACGGCACCCGCCGTACCTGGGCTCATTCGGGAAGCTCCACGGCTCCGCCAGCCGATAAACCCGCAACACCGCCGCGTGAATACCCGGCGGTTTTTCGGGATCCTTGGTTTCGTTGTAATGAAAACGCTCCGCCACGCTTGCCTCGCTCCAGATATGGAACGGCGCGAGTCGCCGGACGGCCTCCCAATCGCCGAGAAACTCCGTCCATTCCACCTGTCCGAAAAGCCGGAGGGCGATTCGCTCGGGATCGAGTTGTGGCAGAGGTGTGCCGGCAGGGAGCGTGGTCCGCGCGATCTGCTCGTGGAAAAGCGTCGGGAAGAGAAAAAAGGCGTCGTGCTTGAAGCGAAAACCATCGCGGCCTTCGGCGATCCCGCCCTTGCGGATGATGAGGCTTTGGCGTCCGCGCTCCAGCGCCTCGCAGACAATGGCCCACTCTTTGAACCCGATCGGTGAGAAATTCATGCTGCCCCAATAGAGCACTTTTCTCTTGGAATTTCCAATACGGCTGTGTCGGGGTTGCAGTTCGAATCAGGGGCGGTAATTTCGGAGCTTCCCCATCCGGGGAATCCCAAGCCATAATCGTCAAGATCCATGCCTGCTCATCCGTCTCATCTTCACTCCGAAGTCGCCGGTGTCCCAAGCGCCTCCCCCGCCTCGGGTTCGGAAGAGGGCGGTTTAAAGATCGATCTCCATTCACACTCGTTCTTCTCAGGAGATGGCGTCAGCAGCCCGGAGGAGATGATCGCCGCCGCCAAGGCAAAGGGACTCAACGGGCTCGCGCTGACCGATCACAACACCTGCGAGGGGATCGAGTACCTGCTGGCAAAAGGGTACATGCGTGCTGACGGCCAGCCGGTGGATGGTTTCCTGATCATCCCCGGTGTGGAAGTCAGTACGGCGGAAGGCCATCTTCTCTGCCTCGGGGCGATGCTCCCGAATCTAAAAGGTGTCCCCGCCCTCGAGGTCTGCAAGGAGATCCACGCGCGCGGAGGCCTCGCGATTC
Source organism: Chthoniobacteraceae bacterium (assembly GCA_037190965.1). Taxonomy (GTDB): domain Bacteria; phylum Verrucomicrobiota; class Verrucomicrobiia; order Chthoniobacterales; family Chthoniobacteraceae; genus DATMFV01. The sequence goes on along the minus strand of JBBCKI010000068.1, from coordinate 100,864 downwards.
CCGCGCACCCCTACGACTATTTCCGGGCAGGTATCAACGAAGAGACGCTCGACACGCTGGAAATCGACGCGCTGGAAATCTTCAACGCCGCAACGACCTTCAAGCGCTGCAACGAACGCGCGTTCGAGTATGCCCAGGCGCGCGGCCTTCCGATGACGGCGGGCAGTGACGCGCACCACGAAGCCGCCGTCGGCACCGCCTACACCGTCGTCGCCACAAGCGACTTCACCGTCGCGGGTGTCTTGAAGCAGTTGACCGGCAAGAACCCGCTAGTCACCAATTACCTCACCGCCCGCGACAACTTCCGCAAGACGTGGAACAATTGGCTGCGAATTCTGCGCAGCCGCAAGCCGCCGAAGCGCGAGTCGTGGGCGAACCAAGGTTGAAGTTTCCCCCTGCATCCAGCTATTCTGAGCGGATGCTCCGGCTTACCGGATTGATTGCCGCTCTGCTTATGTTGACGGGATGCCTTCCGGGCAATACCGGGGTCGAGGCAATCCTTGATCTCCGGGGAAAGGCTTTTGAAGATGCGGTCTTGCAGGAGGTGGCTTTGGAAGAGTCCTCATCGCTGAGTGCAGAGGATCTCATCCGCCTACTGCGTCACATTCAGGTTGAGGCCAAAGGAACACCTTCTTACTATTTCGCAAGCCTCTTCCAGCTCGCGTGCTTAAGGGCAGAAAGTTCCCAAGTCGGAGGCCTGGCTCAGCTTTTTGCCTCGATCCCGCTGGATTCTCCCGATCGCTACCATACTTTGCCGCCTGTCTTAACGCTGATCATGGAACGCGAGTTGGTTCAGTTGCGGGCAACGCCGCCTCTCCTAAAATTTCCCGAGCAGGATTTGCCGTCATTGAAATGGCAGAAGGAAATGAGTCCCTCATTGGCAACGGCATCGCGCTTTGCTCTCTCGGCGTTGGTTCCCTTCAACGAAACTCGCAAGGCGGCGGCCGAAAAACAGCGAATCGACTTTCAAACCAATGGGCCTCTCTATTGGAAGACCGTGGATCGCTTTCTGCTCGATCAGCCGAACGGGGGCGCCGATGAGCTTCTGGCCTTTCATTGGGACAGCTGGTGCGGTACCGGCTCGGACGCGTTCTACGAATCGCACACGGCGATGATCTTCTTCGCATTGGTGCATGAGAAGCGCTATGCCGAGGCTGTAGGCGCAGCCCTGGCCGTCACGACATCGGCGGAAGAAAGCTCTTCCGAACGCTTTAATGCACAACGTCGGGAGTTTCTCACGCTATGCGGAATTGACGGAGGCAAACTCATCGCGGGTACGCTCGCGGCTCGCGATATTGGGTACTGCAATCAGCACCTCTCGCGTTCGGACCTGTTAAGATTAATCGACCGGAACCAGCCCGAACAGGCGTTGAAGTATCTGATCGAGATTGAACGGCTGGTTTCCCATCAAGTTGGGACCGAATATTTTGTTCAGGCCATTGCTCCCCTTAGGGAGCTTCAGGAAAGCCGTGGCAAGCGGGGTTTCTTTTCAAACTGGTTCTCCTCCACGCCGAATCCCGTGGAGTCAAGGGAAGCGACCTTGCGATAACTTTCGGGGGGCAGCGATGCTCGTCCGTCGCTGCTCAGTTTTTAAGAGCCTTTCGCTAAATGAACGGATTCGATTTCGGTTGGATTTCTCCAGCCCCTCGCTACTTTCACGAAATGCTCCGGTTCGTTGGAATGTTCGTGGCGCTGTCGTCCCTCTCGGGACTCGCTTCAGTCGTTGAATCCTCCGGGAAGATCGGAAGCCGGGATCCGGAACCGCCTATTGACTGGAGCGCGATCGATCAAAAGGATGCGAGCCAAGGCATTCGCCTGCTGGAGCGCATGCAGAACGCCGCCTCCAAAGACCCGGAAAAGCTGGACGCCGCGTTTACGAGTCGATTTGCACAGGTATGCGCAAAAGCGGATGTCTCGCACTACGACGCATTGGTTCGTATTTTCTCCCGAATTCCCGTGGAGTCGTTCTCCCGGGACTGGGTTTACCGGAATCTCGCCGATCTCTTCATCCGCCGCGAGGTCGACCGATTGAAGGCCAAACCGCCCATTCGCCCGAGCTTCGTGCAAGACGCCTCGCCGCAAGTCGAGATCCCCAAGGAAGTTCCCGAGGAACTGGCATCGGCATGGCGCGAATATCTATCGATACAGGTTCCCTTCGCAACGATCAGGGATGAAGCGATAGCCCGGCGCTCAACCGATAAACCGCGCGGTTACAATGCCCATAAGTCTTCCTATTGGCGGCTGGTGGATGATCTGCTGCTTGGTCGCGCCAAGGTAAATCCGGAAGATTTTCTGGATTATCAATGGGATGGCGGGTGCGTGATCGGGAGTACATTTTTCGAACCCACTTCGGTAATGGTGTTCCTGGCCTCCATCCGCGAGCAACGATATGCGGAGGCCGCGGGAGCCGCGCTTTATCTTGAGAATTGGGGCCACTCTTTTAACAGCGGTTATTTGCACCCGGAAAGACTCCTTGCTATTCTCGGGCTCGACGCGGAGCGGCTTTTCGCGGGCGCCCTTGCGGCCCACGATATCGAGCTGTCGCAAGAGCCCGCCTATCGCCAGAATCACCCGCTTTTTTTCCCGCAACGCCGGGAGCTTCTGGGCAACCTGAGCGCCTATCGCTCAACGCGATGCGCGAAGTTTCTTATCGAAATCGCGCGGCTGGCAAAACCCGATGCCCAGCCTGATTACATCCGGACCCTCGCGACCCTCCTGGATCGCATCGAAGGGGCGGGAGCTTTTTCCCCCGGCAACGAACGCAGTCTCGACGATGATACTCAAAAGGAGATCTTCCGCTTTTTCGACGAAATTTCCGGGCCCAAAGCCTCCTTTGAAACCGCCAAAACCGTTGTCGAAGTCCTTCGCAGTGGGCTACGCCGCCCTGAAGGCAAACCAACCTTGTTACGGCTGCTGAAGCACCCCTCGAAAAAGGTCACCGAAAGCGCCGCCAAAGCGCTTGAGGCCATGGGTGAAACTGTTGAACTCCCTCCCCAACAGCCTCCGGTCAAGTTCGATATTCGGATCAATGGGATGCCCTTTGCCGGGAAGACCTTGATTTGGAGCGTCAACAAATTCGGACCGGCCGAAAATGTGACTACCGGGCCGGACGGCGGAATCGATATTGCGCGCGAGTATTTCCTGGACCCAACCCGCAAGATAGAGGCCCTCTTTTTGACGACCCCACCCGGGCAATCGCCAAAGGATCCAGTCTTCCTGCTAGCGATCCCGGCACCCGGGAAGCTCGACGAGACACACCCCGTTGAAGTTGAAACCAAGCCGCTCGAACTTCATTTGACCTATCCTCCCAAAGTCACGCCGGGCGCGGATTCAGTCTCCGTGATCTTTCGTTATTCCGATCCTCAGGCTCTTACCCTCGGCAACCCCGCCACTTCATTCGAGGTCCCCACAGCCGACCGCATTCGTTTGGCGGCCATTCAACCGGGGAGCTATCGGATCGAAATCCGAGTTCCCGGCGCTGCCGCCTATCGGGCGAATGCGGTCGCGATTGACGGTGATGTCTTCGATGTAAAACTCGAACCGGGAGCGGACGTGCAATTGAGCATCGTCATGCCGGATGGCTCCAACCCGGACACCTATCAACGCGTTCTCCTCCGCGATGGGAAAGAAATCAATTGGCACGATTATTTCGACCATGAAAGCCGCCAATTGCGAGGTCTTCCGCTGGGCGAATACATCTTTCAAATCCCATCCAGCGCCGAACAGAAAGAACGCATCGCACGCTTCACGGGCCATGCCCCCAAGTGGGCCGACTTTGAAGGCATCGAGCGGCGTTTCAGGATCGACGCGGAGTCTCCAACTGTCATCGATCTCGGTGAGCTCGTGCTTCGCCCGCCCGCTCAGATGCGACAACCAGGTAGTCCGCCCGGGACGTGAGCAAACCACCTTGGCTCGTCCAATGGTTATATCTTCCGCGCCCCCCGGGGTGATACGCCCATGTGGCGTTTGAAGAGTTTTGAGAAATGGTAGAGATCCTCATACCCAACCATCCGCCCCACTTCCGTCACCGTCTGGTTGATATCCATCAATAGATAGGCGGCACGATGCATCCGCTGGCGAATGACATAGTCGATCGGCGAAGCGCCAAAATGCTTGCGAAACTCTTCAGTGAAATGCGCATTCGACCAGTTCGCCATTCGCGCCAATTGACCGAGGGTAAGATCTTTGCTGAAGTTTGAATCAATAAAATCGCGAACCCGCGTCAGACGCTCCGGGGAAGGCCGCATGGCTCCTGAAAGCCGACGCCCAAGGTCTCGAATCCAGTTCTCGAGAAGATTTTCGACGATGATTGCGTCGGGTGACAAGTGAGAAGAAATCTCCTCGTCGAGACCGGCAACGAGTCTTTCGAAGGCCGACGCGGAGCCCAGGAAAAGCGGCGTTCGCAATGGGACTGAACCGCCCAGCAGCCGATTCATCAATCTGCCGTCACAGTGAAGCCACGTATGCAGATACTCCGCGCGGTGATTACCATAAAACTGGTAATCACCGGGCCCCCAAACCATGAGGGTTCCTCCCTCGATCCATTCGGCTTGATCCGAACACCCCGCGCGGACCGGCGTATAAAAAAACATGCATAGGTAGTCACCGGTCCCCTGCGGGCGATTGACGTAACCACGCTTCATCGGCTCCCGAACGGCAAATCCCCTGATCCGAAGACGCGAACTATCCAAGGGGGGCTCGGAAAAGAATCGTCTTAGCGGCTTCATCAATTCCGAAGATAATACAAATTCCTCCGCTGAACTTCCATTGGAAAAGGCGCTGTCGTTTCGAATACTCGAGCCCGACCCTTGAACTTATGAATCTACACTCTTTTGCAATGTCGCTCGGCTCTCTCCCCATTCTCAGCCGGGCAAAAACACGCTCCGTCTCGCCGGAAAACGTCTATGGTGAAAAAGGCAAAGGCGGCATGGCGGACCTGACGGTCGAGCCACAAGAGGAGGTCGCGCGTATTGGGCAGGAATGGATCGGTCCTTACGACTGTGCGCGGGACCTGGGCCAGGGCTGGAAGGTTCGCCCACTGATCAAGGTGCAACCCCGGACCACCACAACGCTCATGGATGTCGAGGGCCCCGGTGTAATCCAGCAAATCTGGTTAACGCCCACCGGCAACTGGCGGCATCTCATCCTCCGGTTTTTCTGGGACGACGAAAAGACGCCCTCGGTCGAATGCCCGGTGGGTGATTTTTTTGCCTGTGGGTGGGGAAAATTTGCACCCATTGTCTCACTGCCAGTCTGCGTGAACCCCGGCAGCGCCTTTAACTGCTATTGGCCAATGCCCTTCCGGAAACGATGCCGCATCACCCTGGAGAACCTCTCGGAAGAACCTGCAACAATCTACTATCAAATCAACTACGCCCTTGATGAGGTGCCGGAGGATGCGGCTTATTTCCACGCGCAGTTTCGACGGGTGAACCCGCTTCCTTACAAGGAGGTCTATACCATCCTTGACGGGGTGCAAGGCTGGGGACATTACGCAGGGACCTACATGGCTTGGGGCGTCAACAACAACGGCTGGTGGGGAGAAGGCGAAATCAAATTCTACATGGACGGAGACAAGGCATTCCCGACGATCTGCGGAACGGGAACAGAGGACTATTTTTGCGGCTCCTACAATTTCGAAAACCGGGAAACCAAGCAATACCAGGAATTCACCACCCCCTACGCCGGTCTTCCTCAAGTGATCCGGCCCGATGGCGTCTACCAATCGCAGACACGTTTCGGCATGTATCGCTGGCACATCATGGACCCGGTACGCTTTGAGGAAGATCTTCGCCTCACGATCCAAGCGCTCGGGTGGCGGAAAGGTCGCTACCTGCCGCTGCAAGACGATATCGCCTCGGTGGCCTATTGGTATCAAAGCGAACCGCACGCCCCGTTCCCGCTCCTCCCGGACAAAGATAGCCTGGAGGTTATTTAAAAACCGAGATTGAGACAGCCCGCCCTGGGAAACCGGGGCGGGCCTTATTTTCTTCGCGCCTTTACGCCAATACCCGCACCGCCCGCGTTTTATCGAGCTTGAGCACGCCGCCTGCCGCGAAAGTTGGCGAGGCTTTGGGATCGGTGACCTTCTCGCCTTCCCACTGGATGCTCCCCTGCTCCACCAGACGCCGCGCGTCGCCGCGCGATTTGGTGAGGTTAAACGCCTGGGCATAGGCGGCGACAACGGCGGAGACGATGTTCGCGGCGGCTTCGGCGTCGAGTTTCACCTCGGGGAGATCGGCCTGCGCGAGATCTTTTTTGGAAAAACGAGTATTGAACTCGTCGAGCGCGGCCTGGGCGGCTTCGCGCGAGTGGTAACGCTCGACGATGCGGAAGGCGAGTTGCTTCTTTGCATCCATCGGGTGGATCTGAGGCATCTCCTCACCCAGCAGGAGGAGGTAGTACCGCTCCATGAGCGTGTCGGAGATGCTCATCAGCTTGCCGAACATCGAATCGGGCGCTTCGCTGACGCCGACATAGTTGCCCAAGCTCTTGCTCATCTTCTGCACCCCGTCGAGCCCTTCCAGCAGCGGCATGAGGAAGACGACCTGCTGAGGCATCCCTTCTTCCTTCTGAAGATCGCGCCCCACGAGGATGTTGAAAAGCTGGTCCGTCCCGCCGATCTCGACGTCGGCCTTGACCTTCACGGAATCCCACCCCTGGATGATCGGGTACTGGATCTCGTGCAGGCGGATCGATTCTTCGCGCTCGATCCGCTTGCGAAAGTCTTCGCGCTGGAGCATCTGCTGCACGGTCACGCGGCTGTTAAGCTTGATGACTTCCTCGAAGGTCATCATCTCAAGCCACTCGCCGTTGAAGACGGTCTTCGTCCGCTCGGGGTCGAGAATCTTGAACGCCTGCTGGCGAAAGCTTCGGGCGTTTTCCATCACCTGATCGTGCGTGATCTGGGGGCGCGTCTTGGAGCGGCCGCTCGGATCGCCAATCATCGCGGTGAAGTCGCCAATGATGAGGATGGCGGTATGACCGAGGTCCTGAAATTGCCGCAGCTTCTGAAGCGCGACGGTGAAGCCGAGGTGAATGTCGGGAGCGGTCGGGTCAACCCCCAGCTTGACGTTGAGCGGGCGGCCCAGTCTGAGTTTGTCGAGCAGTTCGGCTTCGGAGGTGATCTGCGCTGCGCCGCGTTTCAGGATTTCAAGCTGTTGTTCGGGAGTCATGCCGGAATAAAAAATAATACCGCGCCAAGCCCCCCGGTTTTCCGGAAAGCGGTTTCACGCGGATCGCCGTTTTAGCGGCCAGAAAAACAATGCGCAAGGGAATCACTCAAAAATGAAATGAGCCCCATTGGGAGTCAAGCGAGAGTCCACCGGATCGACCCGGCCCCCCTGAACCCAAGCTATTTGTTCTTATTCAGAAGGTTACGGATGTCGTCCATCGTCTTCAACTCCGTAAACGTGCCGTCGGGCTGGATCGTGAGCATCGCCTCCGGCCCCTGGGCGTCGATTTTATCCTGGGACTTCCCCCTGAAATCGCTCATGCGCGTGACGTAAGTCTCGGTCGTCGAATAATCCTTGCTGGCGTCCCGGCTCGATTTCACCGGCATCTCCTTGGTGGCGTGCTCTTTGACGATCTTCTGCGTCATGCCGCGCCCCTTGGTATCGGCATCGCCGGTTTTGTATTTGAAATCGCCCATCCAGGCCCCTTTCTGCCCGGCATACGCGCCCGTCAAAAAGTCCTTCGCCTTGAACTTTTCGGCATAGTAAAACTCTTTCACCCGTGCGCTGCCGCCTCCCTGAAAGCTTTTGGCTCCAAAAAAAGATTTCTGCTGCGCGCCGAAATCCAGGGACATGTTGGGCCGGTCGATCCGGTCGATCAGCTTGCGATCCTGCTCCTGCGCGGAAGCGGGACGAACGAACCCGATCGCGCCGAGCAGCAGCGCGCTCAAAGAGAGAAGGATCGTTGCGGGGGAACGCATCAGTCCATGTGTGCCATACCTCGAGCTTACTGGCAAGCCCGGGGTTTCAGCCGGGTTGCGCAAGACCGTCGCGAGCAACTTCAAGCGCAGCCCATACTCAAGGCGGCCCCGATCTTCTCCGCCGCCCGGATCGCCTGCTCCAACTCGTCCAGAAGCGCCGTCAGGCACTCTTTGCCCGCTTTCAAGGCCGGAGCCATGCCGCGAAGCCGTTCCCGATCCCACAATTCAGGAGATCCTTCCGCCTTTTGGTAACCGGTGAACTCCCGCACCGCCTTGCCGCGAGTGGCGCTCAACGGAACCCGCTGGCAGAGCTGGAGCCCCCAATCGAGGAGCCGCGCCGCGGCATCCCTGTTTTTTGAGATGACGGCGGAATCGGCATTGAAAGGCTCCGGCGCCTCTCCGCGTGACGGCTCGAGATGAGGCGCCATGGCGGCGATAGGCCCCAATGCCTCTCTGACTCGTCTTGCGCTTTCCTGCAAGGAGGCTCGGTAACTCTCAAGCTCAAGCGCGAGTTCGGCTTCGCCTCCTTCACCCGTGGTGCCCGTGACCTTGGGCAACAGCGGGAGACGCCCAAGAACGAGATCTCCCAGAAGGCATTCCGTCGCGCTCCCCGCGTCGACGAATTTTTCTGCCCATTCCACCCCGTGCGCAAACTCCGATCTCCGGATGGATTGAAGCAGCGTCTCCGGGGGCCGGGTCGAATAATCAAGCAGCCTTCGCCGTGTCTTGCGGAAACTGGATTGAAGCGGATTCCAATGCAAAACCTGAGTGCACCAGTTCGACAAGGTGGCGACCGCATAATCGCTTCCCAAATCGATCCCCGGATGAACCCGCTTGAGGTGGATTTTGAGCAGGTGAATCGATTCCAGCGCTTCCAGCGCCTGCAAGCCCCGTTCCGTGAACACATCGCGCCCGCTCTTCAACATCCGACCCGCCCGCTCCGAAACCGCCTCGGTCGATTCTTCGGAAAGCCGGGCAAACGTTTCTGTCCCCGCGGAGGTCACGCCGGAACCCCGGGTGATCCCGGCTTCGATTGTTTCCTGGCTGAGCATGATCCGGCGGTTCGCTTCGGAAACATCGAACACCCCGGCCCACTCAAAAGCCGAGCCGTCCCGAACCCGGGCGTTAAGCGTCTCCTGACTTTTTGTGAAGGGAATTTCCAGCCTCAAAAAGTCCCTCTGGTGATGGCGAAGCGTGCGATCCACCTCAATCTTTTCAAGAGCGCTCTCGGGGGTACAGGGAGGCTCCACGCCGAGCTGTCGCAACCCGGCGACAAAATTGAAGACCGCGGCCTTGGGATCCTCGACCAAATCCGCATACCGCAACAGAAGCCGCCGCTTTCCTTTCGTGGCATTGAGCGCGTCCGATAGATATCGCTCCCACAAAGCCATCACCAGTTTTGGAGGGTGCTGGTTACGGTTCCAGAGCGAGCGGGAGATCTCCACCGGGTCGCGATAAACGAAGAGATAGACGGGATTCTCCAGATGCTTCTCCCACAAGGGCAGAGTGATGCACATGCGGGGATCTTTAATGAACCAGGGGCTGCCCGCCGGATAAGCCGCAATGATCTCCCGGGCGCGGGCGTCGAATTCGCCAAGGAAAGAAGCGGAAAGTTTCTCCTGCCCCCATGTGCCCACCCGTTCCCATGTCACCCCCTGGGCCGCAAACACTTTGTCGTTGAGCCGGGTCACATCCCTGCGCTCCCAATATCCAAGCGGATTGTCCTTTTTAGGGCTCACGACTTGATCTTCAGGACCAATATGAAACCCCAAAGCCTGGAGCATCTGTCCGGCGAGGGAGGTCCCGGAACGGTGCATGCCCAGGATGATGATCTGTGAAGGCTTCGTCGATGGCGAACGATGCGGCAGGTTCATGGAAACATTTTCAGCCCGGTATCGGAAGGGGAAGCAGGAGATCAACGCAAAAGGCTGAATCCGGCCAAGGGCGAAAACCTATCCCAAGACACCGCCAAAGCTCAACGAAAGAATTTCCGAAAAGCCTTAAACCCAACAATTTACGCAAAGTTCATTAAAATCTTTTTTAATGTCTTGAGAATCGGGTTTCAATCCGTTTTCTACCGGTTCAAACCATCGGGGATACCCTGACATCGTTCGAGATTGCGTCGTTATTTACAGCCACCGCGCCGCCGCAGCTTCCATGTCTGTAAATTGAAGGACCCCCTTGCAGGATTTCCACCCACCGGCCACAATGGCGGCCTCCATGGCAAACTTTGTTCAGGCCACAGGCGGCATTATCGATGCCATCCGGATCAATCATATGGGACGCAAAAGCCGGGATGGCCGCATCTTCTGGGTGAAGCATCGCCGGAGGTGGAGCCATGCCGTCATTCTTTTTGCGAACACTTTTTTTCGTGCAGCGGAGAACCCGGTAATCGTCTGGGCCAACCCCGGAGAATGGCAACGGTGGGAGATCGACTCCTTCCGGTTGCTGCATGAGGAGGAAGGATTCCGCGCGTTCGCGGTTGGAGACAATACCGTATGGGCGGAGCAGCTACCGGGCATTGTCCTGGAAGACCCCGCCCGGGAAGGCCGACTCAGCAAAGAGATGCTGGCAGCGGCGGCGCGGGAGTTGAAACGCGCTCACGGGCTCCCCTGCGCGACGCTCGGCGGGTGCTGGTCGCATGGGGATCCGCACCTCGGCAATTTTGTCTTCGACAAGGAAACCTGCCGCGCGCGACTCATCGATTTCGAGCTCGCCCACCAACCCGGCATGTCGGAGGCGGACCGGCACGCCGACGATCTGCTGGTGGTTTTCCAGAGCATGATGGGATATTCGGGCTACTCCGGCGCGGGCGGCCTTGCCCACTGGCTTGCCGCCGTCACCCACTTTTTAAGCCATTACCGCAACGGAGATTCCCGCGAAGGACCGATTTTCTCGCAGCTCCGCCGCCGACTTGAGCCCCCTTCGGGCATCAGCCGCGTCTGGTGGTCGATTCGCACCGATTATATTTCCGGCGCGGAGCGAAACCGCCGCATCGCCGCGTTGCGGAATGCGTTGGACGATTTTTGAGAGCCGCTCCGTTCAACTCGAACTCGAGATGGACCGCTCGCGCCGTCGAGCGCGGGATCGATGAAAAGTCGCGTTTGGTGCCCATCCCGCGGGATAAGCTGCTGGTATTGGAATGGCGGACTTCATGAGGCCACGAAAGCCGATACCCGCGCTCCACGGCGCGAGCGTGCTACCGGTGCTGCCGCACCACTGAAAACAGCGAAGAACCGATTACCCGGAGTTCAGGTTCACCCTTCCACCACCGCCGCCGGAACCAGGATCGCGTCCCGCATTCCGTGGAGCAGCTTCTTGTCGGCGGGGCAAACCGTGGCGAGCGCGCCACGGAGCTGGGCTTTGCCCTCCTCGAGGAAATAGTAGGGGCAAAACCGTACCCGGCCCTCCATCGTCTGCAATTGCTCCGCGCCATCGACAAAAGGTTGCCGGACAAGCCGACCCTTGTGAAACCGCTGCAAGAGGTACGGGTGCTTTCCGTAGCTCGCCAGCGCCGTCTCCAATGCCTCCCGCCAATCCTGCTGCGAAAGATCCGACGCCATATGAACGCCGCGGCTCCCCCAGGCAAGCTCCGAGAACCCGCTGATCTTCAGGATCAACTCGCGCTGTTTTTGGGAGAACGAAGCCACCTCGCCCCAATCATTGACCTCCAGTCCCGGCAGGACGGCGTGCGGCGGCAGCGGCTCGGGATCGACCAGCCAAGTATAGGGGATGGCTTCCTGCAATTTGAGGAAATGACGCTCAGTCAATTCCCGACGCCAAAACTCGCGCAAGGGCCGCAGCCAGAAGAGAGCAAACCAGAGTTTCTCCTCGAGGAATGGCTTGAATGGTGGCGTGACACGGAGATCCCCCCCCGCAGCCCCCGCCATCAACCCCGGAGCGACGGGGACATTGGCGAGATCGAAGAGTTCAAAAAAACGATAGACGTTTTTGTTCCGAAGCGGCAGCGACTGCGGCGGGGTGTTTCCCGTCACCTCATGCACGCACCACTGGGCCTGCCGGGCAGGAGCAAAGCGCGCATTGAGTTCCCCTGCCAACCAGCGCATCTCCGGGGCGTAAGTCGCCGCTTCTTCGGAGACGATGATTTCCGCACCGTCCGGCGTGATGGAGCGGAAGCCTTCCAGCATTCCCCCACCGCCCCCGAGCACCTCGTAACCGAGACCGGTGTAACGCTCGCTCAACCAGGCCGTGAGGCCGATCCCGCCGGGGACGCTGTCGAGTTCGGCAATAGTGAACCCCTCCTGGGTCAGGATGAGATCGGGGCGGATCACGGCAGGCAACTCTTCTCGCAGCTTCCGTGAAAGCTCGATCAGTTCCGGCGGTTTGCCCCGATCTAGCAGCTCGGCGATCCAGCGCGGCTGCTTTCCCTTAACGCTGGCGAAGTAAAGTTGATTGCAGGCCTTGAGAAAAAGGTGAAGCCGGTGGCCAAGCTTCTCCAACTCGTCGGCAAAGGCGGAAGAAACCGGGAACGGTTCGGGCGAAATCAGCCACTCTTTCTCCGCAAAGAGCCCTTCCTGAGGGACCGCTTCACGGATCGCCCGAGTCTTTTCAATTTTGTCCACTATCATCAGATTAGAAGTTTAAGAGCGTGACGCACGAGGTCTTCGACGGCGGCTGCGGGACCGGCCGTGAATGCCTGTTTGACTGCTTTATGAGCATCCACCTGTTTGTATCCCAGGGAGATCAGCGCCAGAACCGCGTCATTGATACGCACTTCCTCTGCATTTGGAGTGTGCTGGGCCGAGGCCGCCTCCCAGGCCGCCGCCACGCCTACTTTATCTTTAAGCTCCAGAACGATCCGTTCGGCAGTCTTTTTGCCGATGCCGGAAATCTTGGCGATCAGCCCGGTGTCCGAATTGACCACCGCCGCCTTGAAGTTGACCACGCTCATTCCCGCGAGCACCGCCATCGCGAGCTTCGGGCCGATGCCGGAAACATGGTTGACTAGCAGCCGGAAGAGATCGCGCTCAGCAGGGGTCATGAACCCATAGAGAAGGTGCGCGTCTTCCCGCACCTGGAGATGCGTCAGAATTTTAACCGGTTTCCCGACAACCGGGAGCTTGTCGTAGCTGGAGAGCGGAATAAGCACTTCATAGCCGACGCCGTGGACGTTGACGACGATCTGCGTGGGGAGCGCTTCCGCCAGCGTACCTTCCAGAAATGTGATCACAGGAGGGGACAATGGAGCGTTGCTCCCGAAGTGCAAAGTGCAAAAAAGCGTCCGGTCGGGGAAATAGGGCGTCGGTGAAAGGTTTCGCGCCAAGAACGCCGTCCGCCAGGTCAGCGTCCGGTTGCGTGATTGAAGAAAGGTAGCCCGCTCTCGCCGAGAGCGCGGGATGGGACTACGAGTCACGTTTGACGTCCATCCCCGCAGGACGGGCTGCAGATGTCGGGATGCGGCTTTCATGGAGCCACGGGAGTCGATACCCGCGCTCGGCGGCGCGAGCGGCTACCGGTGCTCCCGCACCATCTTTCATAACTTCCCCGTCGCGCCCGCCCTTATTCTTCTATGCGTACTCTGCGTGCTTGGCGCGAGACTCTTCCCCCGGCAGCAAGCGCCGTTTTTTCTTGTCTCGCCCCGGAGTTTCAGCGATCAGGGGCAACCTGCGGTTTGCCGGACCATTGGCGCCGGACACGGAAAAAGAGGATAAATTCCAAAAACGCGATAGATTCCCCCACTCTTTCATGAAAAAGGCAGTTCTCACAATCGTAGCGGTTGGCGTGGCAGGTGGTGCCGCCATCGGCTTGTTGACGTGGAAAAAGCGCGGCGGCTCGGCCCTTTCGGCGGCGCAACTCGTCTCTGAGGAGACCATGGCGTTTGCCGAGTTCCCCGACTTCAAGGCGAGCGGAGCCCGCTGGCGGGAGACTTCGCTCTGGAAAATCATCCACGAACCGGAGGTACAGGCCTTCCTGGAACGTCCGCGCACCCAGATCCCCACCAATGAAACGTGGGAATCGGTGAAAACCCATCTCCGCCAGGCGGACGCCCGGAGCGCGTTCATCTCGCTCGCCGGGATCGAAAACAACATGCCCAAAGTCGTGGGTGGGCTCGCCTTCAGCGGCCCTCGAGGCGAAGTCGAAGCGCTGGTCGCCAAAGCCAAGACGCAGGCCCACGCCGCCTCGCCCGGTGGAAAAGCCGATCTCGTAAAGTACAAGAACTTCGAGATCGAAAGCTTCAGCGATAGAGATATTACCGTTGCCGGAGCCTTTGCCGGGAACTGGTATCTGGTCGCCAATAACATCGATCTTCTGAAAGCCACTCTGGACCGCTTCTCCGGAGAGACGCAGGAAAAAGCACTCGCCGACGGCGAAGTCTACCGCAAGAGCCTTGCCCGCCTTTCGCAGGATCCGGAATTCCGCGTCTTCGCCAAAGTCGACGCTCTGGTTGACCGGATCGTGGCGCTGGCGGCCGTCTCAGGGAAGCCGGTGGATGCCGCGCAGGTTGAAGAGATCCGGAAAATGAAGGCCTTTGCCGCGACCACCCGGTTTGAGGGAGAGCGCATTCGGGATAGCTACTTTATTCTAAGCCCTAATGCCGCCCGGACCCCTACCCTAAGCGGCGGCACTCTCGCGCTGACCTCTCCGGAAACGCTCTTCTATTATGCTTTCGCTCCAGTCCTGCCGGAGAAATGGGAAGCCCCCAATGCCGCGGCTGATCCCAGCGGATTCCTCAACGCCCTTCAGTCGATCTCCGGCCAACTCAGCCAGCAGGGAATCGGCGGAGCGGAATTCAAAGCCGCGATGGGACCGGAGTTCAGCATCATCTCCGATTGGCCTGCCTCGGCTCTATCCCCAACCGTCGCTATTACCACGGAGGTTCGCGATGCCGCCTTGGCGCGCAAGATTGTGGAAACCTGCTGCGCCGGCTGGAACAAGCAGGAAGCGGGAGACGCAACCTATTGGTCCGCGCCCTCGAAAGAGGGGATGTTCGCCATTTCGCCAACCGTTGCCCTTACGGAGAAGCACGTGCTCCTGGGGATCGACCTCGCGGGCGTCAAGGCCGCCGTGGCAAAGACCGCCGCCGGCGCCACCGGAAAGACCCTCGCGACCACGCCGACCTACGAAAGCGCCCTCGCCACCGTCGCCAAGCCAGGCTCCGTCCTCGGTTATGTCGATTCGAAAGCCATTTTTGAACGTGTTTACGGATCGCTTCGCCCGGCTGCCATGATGTGGGCGGCGTTCGTTCCCCAGGCGGCAACCTATGTGGATGTCGCGAAGCTGCCAACGACCGAACCGATCAGCAAACACCTTCTCCCCACCGTCTTTTCCTCTTCGCAGACCGAAGACGGCTTTTTTGGGGAGAGCACCGGCACCGTGACATTCTCGCAGGGCGGGATCGGAATCGGTGCCCTCGGCGGCGCGGCCCTCGTGCCCGCCATGCAGGGCAAGATGCAGTTGCCGGGCTTCGGGAAGCCCAATATCCCCGGCGTGCCAAGATCGCGCCCTCAGACACCGAAGGCGCCTCAGCCTCCAATTTCGACTTCGACGCAAGAGCCTGCATCCGACAAGCCCGGCTCGCCCGATTAATGAAAATTTGTATTGCCCGAATTTTCCATTCGTGATTCGCAGAAAAGCTGTTATAGTGCAATTCTATGCCTATTCAGAAGAAAACTGCTTTTTCGCGCCGCCTTCCCGACCTTGTGACGGAAGAGTTGGTTAGCGTGCTTTCGCGCAAAAGCTCTTTCGAATTCAAGCAGCTGTTCGATATCGTGCATGAAAACCTGCGCGCAAGAAACGCCGCCAGCGGAGGCGAGGAGATGCTTCGTCTGCGGGCCTATGAAAAGCTGCAAAATTTGGTAGCTCGGGGCATGGTCAAAAAGACCGGCAAAAAGTACCGTGGCCTGGCTGCCCTGGCCTCCATGCAAACGCCGGCAACGCCCGCTGCCGATCCCGCTGCTCCAGCCGCCCCGGCCGCCGCAGTTGCGTAAACAGCCGCATACAACCTGGCAAACCCAACCCGCTTAACCAGCACGGGTCATGTTAAAAGATTATCTCCCTATCCTGCTCCAGGTCGTCGTCGCGATCGGCTTTGCCGCATCCGCGCTGATTCTCAGCGTGGTTCTCGGCAAAGCCGGTCGCCGCAACGCCACGAAAGATACTCCCTACGAGTGCGGCATGCTGCCCGAAATCAGCGGCCAGCCTCGCTTTGCGGTGAAGTTCTACCTCGTGGCAATGCTCTTCATCCTCTTCGATCTGGAAGTGGTCTTCATGTATCCATGGGCCTTGGTGTTCCGCGACTTCATCGCCGAAAGCAAATCGCTCGTGATTCTCTGGAGCATGCTCAGCTTCGTGGGCATCCTCACCGTCGGATACGCTTATGCCATCAAAAAAGGCGTTTTGGACTGGAAAAACTAAGCGCTTCGGCACCCCACTTTTTTAGAACGCCCCGCGTCCAGGCGGGGCGTTTTTTTTGCTCCCAAAAATTTCTCGGAATTTTTTGAACGTTCCCGAAAGAGCCGTGTCGAAAACGCTCACTGGCGTCCCAAAGACCGGGACCCCTTGAGAAACACTACCCCCGGTCCTTGAACGGTCGCCTTTCCCAAAGGCATGATAAACGTTCGAAACCTTAGAAAGCATTTCGGACCGAAGATCGCCGTCGACGGCGTTTCCTTCTCGGTCGAAAAAGGCGAGGTGCTCGGTTTTCTTGGCCCCAATGGCGCTGGAAAGTCGACGACCATGCGCATGATCACCGGCTTCATCCCTCCGAGCGACGGCGACGTCACGGTGGGAGGATACAATGTGGAAGAGGAGCCGCTTGCCGCGAAGCGGTTGATCGGCTATCTCCCGGAAAACGCCCCCTCCTACGGCGATATGACCGTGGGCGGTTTTCTCCGCTTCGCGGCGGAACTCCGGGGTCTCTCCGGCAGTTCGCTCAACAAAGCGATCCATCGAGCCGTGGAGATGTGTTTCCTGGAGCCGGTCCTCCAGCAGAGCATCGAGACGCTTTCCAAGGGATACCGGCACCGGACCTGTTTCGCGCAGTCGATCATCCACGATCCCGAAGTCCTCATCCTCGATGAGCCGACCGACGGGCTCGACCCGAACCAGAAGCACGAAGTCCGCACGCTCATCCGCACGATGGGCGAGAAGAAGGCGATCATCTTCTCCACGCATATTCTTGAGGAAGTCGAGGCGGTCTGCTCCCGCGCGATCATCATCGACCGGGGGCAGGTGGTTGCCAATGGCACGCCGCGCGATCTGAAACGCCGTTCCGCAAACGCAGGCGCAGTTACGTTGCGGCTATCCGAAAAAGGCGCGCCGTCGCCCGAGGCGCTCGCCGCGAAGATCCGCTCGTTGCCGGGCGTGGAGAGCGCGATGATTCTCGACCCCCTTGCCCTCCGGGCCAAGGGATGCCGAGACGGCTCTCCTGACGGCGAATTGGCACGCGCCATCTCCCAACTGGCCGCCCGCGAAGGCTGGACGGTGGAGGAACTCCACACCGAGGAGGGACGACTGGACGAGGTTTTCCGAAGCATCACGCTGGGCGACCGCTCCGCGGAGAAAACGAAGGAGGCGGCATGAACGCAACGGCTCTTCGCAATATCTGGACGATCACCAAACGCGAGGTGGCGGGATTCTTTTCCTCGCCGGTTGCGTATGTCTTCATCGTGATCTTCCTGCTGCTATCCGGCTTCTTCACCTTCATGGCGGCGGGTTGGTTCAGCGCGGGAGAAGCACGGCTCGACCGCTTCTTTACCTGGCACCCGTGGCTATACCTCTTCCTTGTCCCGGCAGTCGGGATGCGGATGTGGTCGGAAGAACGGCGACTCGGCACTATTGAGCTGCTGATGACGATGCCGATCACCCCGTGGCAGGCGATTGTCGGCAAATTCCTGGCGGCGTGGGCGGTGCTTGGGATCGCCCTCCTCCTGACGTTTCCGATGGTGATCACGGTGAACTCGCTCGGCCAGCCCGATAACGGCATCATCTTCGCGGGCTACCTCGGGAGCTTCCTGCTGGCGGGGACCTATTTGGCCATCACGGCGATGACCTCGGCAATGACGCGCAACCAGGTGGTCAGTTTCATCGTTTCCGTGGTTGTCTGCCTCTTTCTCATTCTCGCGGGATGGCCCCCCGTCACCGACATGCTAGTTCGCTGGGCAAGCCCGTGGCTGGTGGAGACGATCGCATCCTTCAGCGTGATGACCCATTCCATCGGGTTGCAGAAAGGGGTGCTCGATTCCCGGGACATCCTCTTCTTCTTCTCCGTCATCGGTTTTTCCCTTTTCACCACCAGCGTAATCCTTCGCGCCCATCGCGCAGGCTAACGTTTCTTTTCCTTCGCCATGAAGAAATCACCCATTTTCACCTCGGCGGTGGGGGTTGCCGCCGTCTTTCTTACCCTCGTCGCCGCCAACTATCTGGCGGGGCGGGTTCCCAAACGCATCGATCTTACCGAAGAGAAAGCCTACACGCTTTCCGACGGGACTCGCTCGATCCTATCCCGGCTCGATACGCCGGTGCAGATCCGGTTCTACTGCACCCGCAATGAAACCATGCCTCCCCAGCTCAAGCTCTATGCTCAGCAGGTGGAGGATTTGCTCGATGAATACCGGCAGGCTTCCCGAGGGCTCGTGGAGATCCAGAAGCTCAACCCGGAGCCGGACTCGGATGCGGAAGACTCCGCAAAACTTGACGGCATCGAGGGCGAACCGCTTTCCAACGGCGACCGGCTTTATCTCGGGCTCAGCATCAGCCTCCTCGACCAAAAAGAGGCGATCTCCTTCCTGGATCCCGGCCGCGAACGTCTTTTGGAGTATGACCTCTCCCGCGCGATCACGCGTGTGGCCAACGCAAAGAAGCCGGTGGTCGGCTTGATGACCCCGCTCCCGATGGCAGGCGCGCCGATGAACCCGATGCTGATGCAAATGGGGCAGCGCAGCGGCCAGGAGCCATGGACGATCTACCGGGAGCTCAAGCGCGACTTCGAGATTCAGGAGGTCCCGCTGACGGCGGACAAGATTCCCGATGAAATCAAGGTGCTGGTGCTGATCCACCCTCGCGGGATCGGCGAAGAGACCCAATATGCCATCGATCAGTTTGTCCTGCGGGGCGGCAAGCTCATCGCCTTCCTCGACCCGAGCGCGGTGCTCGACCAACAATCCCCCGGGATGAGGGGCGGGGGCGGCTCCAATCTGGAGAAACTGCTCCCGGCGTGGGGCAAGAGCTTCGAAACTTCCAAAACGGTGGTCGACGCCGAGTACCTTGCGCGCACCGCCCGGGGCCGCGCCCCCGGTATCCTGTCGCTCAACGGCGAGGCGCTTTCCCGCGAGGACATCCTGACGGCGGGGGCGAATAACCTTTTCCTCGTCTACGCGGGTGCGTTCAGCGGCACGCCCGTGGAAGGGTTGAAAGAAACGGTATTACTCCGTTCCTCCAGGAACGCGGAGTTGGCCGAGCCGATGCTGGCGCAGACGTCGCCCGAGGAAGTCCTCCGCAGCCTCCAGCCCGCCGACAAAGAATTCCCGCTGGCCATCCGGCTGACCGGAAAGTTCAAGACCGCCTTCCCCGATGGCAAGCCGAAGGCTCCCGCGAATGCAGAAAGGACCGATGAGAAACCGGACCAACCGGCCTCAGAGCCGGGGCTGAAGGAATCGACCCAGGAAAGCAGCGTCATTCTGATCGGCGACTCGGATATGATTCAGGACCCGGTGGCGGTCATCGAACAGCAGAACCCGTTCACCGGCAGCCGGATGCTGCTGCCCGCCAACGGGAATCTCGCGTTTGCCCAGGCGGCGGTGGAACAATTGAGCGGCGACAACGATCTCATCGCCGTCCGCAGCCGCGCCTCGCGGGAACGGCCCTTCACGGCGGTGCAGAAGATGGAAGCGCGAGCGGGAGCGGCCTACCAGAGCAAGATCGGTGAGTTGGAAATGAGCCTATCGGAAACGCAACGCAAGCTTGGCGAGATCCAGCAGAGCCAGGAAGGAAACGGGCAGCGTTTCATTCTCACGGCGGAACAGCAGGCGGAGATCGCCAAGTTTCGCAAAACGGAGGCTGAAGTCAGAAAACAACTCAAGGAAGTCCGGCGCAACCTTCGCTCGGACACCGACGCGCTGGAAACCCGCGTGAAGTGGATCAATATCGCGGCGATGCCTTTGGCCGTGACTCTCTACGGCATCGGGCTCGGCCTTTATCAACGGAAACGCACCTCGGCAAAATAAACGATGAATCGTAAGCAGTTCAGACTTCTTCTTGTTCTCGGCCTCGTGGTCGGAGGAGTGGGCCTTGCCGCCTACCGCCGCAACGCCGCCAGTTGGAATGGCAGCACGTCCTTTTCGGGCTCCGCGGGCAATACCGTTCTGGGTACTTTCGATCTCAACGCGGTCAACCGCGTCACGATCAAGGAAGAGAACGGCACGCTCGGCCTCGTTAAAAAAGGCGACCTCTGGGTGGTGGAAGATCGCGGCGATTACCCCGCCGACTTCAACCGAATCAAGGAATTGATCCGGGGGTTATGGGAACTTAAGCCTACGCAGGAGGTGAAAGCAGGGCCCTCGCAACTCGCGCGGCTCGATCTCGTCGCGCCGGGGGAAAAGAAAACCGAGGGAGCGGAAGCTTCGCGCGCCGGTACCCTCGTGGAGTTGAAAAACGGAGAGGGAAACCCTCTTGCCGCGCTGTTGATCGGGAAGCGTTTCCTCAAAAAATCGCCGCATCTCCCCGACATGGAAGGCTACCCGGCGGGACGCTATGTCATGCCGGTCACCGCACAGGGCGGCAAGGTGTCGCTGGTTTCGGAAACGCTCGAGTCAGCCGAGGCCAAGCCCGAGAAATGGCTTAAAAAGGACTTCATCCGGATTGCCAAAGTCCGTTCAGTGATTGCAGGGAGCCCTGCCGGCTGGAAGCTAACCCGCGAGAGCGAGATGGCGACGGAGTGGCAACTCGACGGAGCTAAACCCGAAGAGAAGCTGGACAACGCCAAGGTGCCAAACTTCACGTCCATCCTCGGCGCACCAGGCTTCCACGACGTGCTTCCGCCGGAAACCAAGGTGGAAAGCAGCCAGACTGTTGCCGTGGAAACCTTCGACGGAGTTGTCTATAGGTTTGCTTTCGGCAAGGCCGAGGGCGAAAACCTGCCGGTTCAGATTGCCATCACGGCGAACCTGAAAAAGGAGCGCTCCCCCGGCCCGGAAGAAAAGCCGGAAGATAAAGAGAAGCTCGACGCGGAGTTTGCGGCGCAGCTCAAGGAGCAGGAGGAAAAGCTGGCGAAGGAAAAGACGCTCGAAGCCCGCGTCTATCTGGTCTCGAAGTCCGCCTTTGAACCGCTCTTCAAACCGCGCGCCGATCTTCTGGAAACGAAGGAGACTCCCGCAGCCGAGGAGAAACCGGAGCAACCCTAGTCGTCCTCTGGAGGCGATGATGCGGCAGCACCGGTAGCACGCTCGCGCCGTCGAGCGCGGGTATCGAACTCCTTGGCTTCGTGAGAGCCACATCTCAGCACCAGCAGCCCGTCCTGCGGGGATGGAGCCCCCAACGCGACTCTTCACCGATCCCGCGGACTACCTCGCGGGTCCTTCCAAATCGATCGCTTATTCCTCCGCGATCAGCCCTCCGACGACCAGCTCCAGCTCATTGATGTCGTAGGGCTTTGCGATGACCCCGGAGAAACCGTAGTCGCGGAACTTGCTCATGATCGGGTCCATGGCGTAGCCGCTGGAGACGATGGCTTTCGCCTTCGGGTCGATCTCCCGGAGCTTGACGATCGCCTCCTTGCCGCCCATGCCGCCGGGGATGGTGAGGTCCATGATGACCACGTCGAACGGTTTCCCTTGTGCGAGCGCTTCCTGGTACATCCGGAGCGCGGTGTCGGCATCGTAAGCCTGCGCGACGGTATAGCCGAGGGGCGTCAACGCGTAGGAGACCAGTTCGCAGATGACCTCCTCGTCGTCGAGCACGAGGATATTCCCTTCGCGGGCGACGCTCGCGATGGCGGGCGCTTCCTCCGGGATGATCTCTGCCTCGGAGGCGGGCAGATAGACGATGAACTTGGCCCCGCCGACCGCGGGGTTCGACTCCAGTTGGATCAACCCGTCGTGGTTCTTGACGATGGAATAGGAAGTCGCCAGCCCCAACCCGCTCCCCTTGGGCTTCGTGGTGAAATACGGGTCGAAGATCTTCTTCTGGATCTCGTCGGGGATGCCGGGGCCTTCGTCCCGCACGCAAATGCGAACATAGCGGCCCGGTCTGAGCGTGGGGGGCGCGTCCTGCTCTTTCACGTCGAGATTCTCGCCGCAAACATGGAAGGTGCCGCCCCGCGCCATCGCCTGGACGGCGTTCACGGCGAGGTTGCTGATCACCTGGCTGATCTGCCCGGCGTCGATATCGACCGGCCATAGATCCTCCGGGATGGAAAAATCCGACCGGATATTGGTGCCGCTGAGAGAGAAGCCGACCGTATCGAGCACGAGTTGGCGCATCGAGGCGGTCTTCTTGATCGGCGCGCCCCCTTTGGCAAAGGTCAGCAGTTGCTGGGCAAGATCCTGAGCCCGCAGGCTCGCTTTCTTCGAAGCCTCCACCCGCTCGCGCGTGCTGTCGGTGGCTTGCGCGAGCGCCAGCGAGAGATTGCCGATGATGGCGGTGAGCAGGTTGTTGAAGTCGTGCGCGATCCCCCCGGCCGCAAGCCCGAGTGATTCGAGCTTTTCCGCCTTCTGCCGTTCCTCTTCCACGCGGCTTTTTTCCGTGACGTCCCGAAAGACGAGAACGGTTCCGAGCTTCCGTTCCTGCCGGTCCCGGATCGGGGCGGCGCTGATTTCGATGACCCGCTCGACGCCTTCGCGCGAGACCAGGATCATCGGAGCGCCGAGTTGCTCGGGGCGGTCGGGCAGATCGTCGGCGTCCAGCGCCCTGCGGTTTCGTCGCGCCAGCAGCTTGAGAACCTCCCCAAGGCGGCGATCGGCGGCTTCCGGCTGGGTCCAGCCGGTAAGATCCTCGGCCATCGGGTTAAGCATCATGATGAGGCCATCGTTGTCGGTGGTGATGCATCCCTCCCGGATGGAGCGGAGCGTCACCGCCAGCATCTCCTG
Organism: Chthoniobacteraceae bacterium; assembly: GCA_037190965.1. Classification (GTDB taxonomy): domain Bacteria; phylum Verrucomicrobiota; class Verrucomicrobiia; order Chthoniobacterales; family Chthoniobacteraceae; genus DATMFV01. The sequence continues at coordinate 77,887 of JBBCKI010000068.1, read as the reverse complement.
CTCCGCCGCGATATCTTCCTCGTACCGCTTGCGCTCCCGCTCCGCCGTATCGCGCATGACGGTGTAATCCCCGTGCAGGCGCTCCTTTTCCGAGGCGAGCACTTCCGCCTCCTGCTTGCGGGCGATTTCGGCGGCGGCTCGGGTCGCGAAGATCTGGAGTGTCTGCTTGGCGACCCCCACGCTCTCCATCGGCGCGCGGCTGATGACCCCGATCAACCCGACGGTGCCACCACCCGAATCGCAAAGCGGCGTGCCGATGAAGCTCTCGGCGTCGAGCGAATGGAGAATCCCGTCGTGCGGAAAGGAGTCCCGGACCGCGCGGGGATAGGCAGCAAAGCCATTGGCCAGCGCCTCCGCGAAGGCCGTCCCGGCGAGGTTATGGTCGCTCTTGCTCCGAATGCGCCCGCGCTCGGCCACCATCAGGGAGCAAATCCCGGTGCCGGGGCGATTGTCGGTCTCCAGCACAAACGCGAAGTCGTTCTGAAGGATCTGGGAAAGCTGCTGGAGAAGGGTACGAACGAACTCCTCGCCGGTCATCGATGAAACACTCAGTGAGATATGGTGAACCGTCTCCTGGGAGTGGCGGCGCTCTGAGGCGTCATGGATCAGGACGATGAAGAGCCGCTGCCCCAGGTTGGCGGCCTCGGAGACGGCCACTTCCACCGGAAAGGTGATGAAGTTCTGACGCTGCCCGAACGCCATGAAGGCTCCCCGCCCGAGCGTCGCCACGTCATTCAGGAAATTGCGCTGGGGGATCAGCTTGGCGATCTTCTGCCCGATCAGCCGCCCCGGTTCGTAACCGAACATCACCTCCGTGGCGGGGTTGCACGACTGGATGGCTCCGTTGACGTCAACAGTCAGGATCGCGTCGGGACTGGCCTCGATGATGGACCGTGCGAAGATCGTGTCCCTTTCCATGCGGGAGGCATGTTCCTCGTGCAGCTTGAACAGGAGCCACACGGAGAAGCCCAAACCGCCCAGGGCAACCAACCCGGCCAGCAAATAGGCCGTCGTCCTCAGGAGTTCCATGCGGTCGAAACCGAGATCGCTGGCCGCACTGGCGTGATAAAACTGGACCGCCGCCATCACGAAAATCACGACAAGCGCGAGAATGGAGACGACCCCGAGCAGGAACACCCCCAGCAACCGGGCGCGAAAACCGGGCGCATCGAGCAACCAGAGACGGAGTCGAAGGAATCGAGCCGATATGGAATTGCCGGAAGTCATGATACCCTTCTCCGCATGGATCCGCCTCCTCTCGCGAGGGCGGGCCGAACCTGCAGATGGTTCTAAAACTTGATGAAGGAGCGCACCGGAAAGTCACCCAACAGCGATCTCCCCTTGAGAAATTCCAGTTCGATCAAAAATTGGGCCTCGATCAGTTCGCCGCCCACCTTGGAGATCAACTCCGCGGCAGCGGCGGCGGTTCCTCCCGTGGCCAGAAGATCGTCAATCAAAACGATCTTTTCCCCGGGGGCGATGGCGTCAACATGGATTTCCACGTTCGATTCGCCATACTCCAGAGCATAGGAAACCGACTCCGCACGATAGGGAAGCTTGCCCTTTTTCCGCACCGGAACGAAGCCAACCCCCAATGCATAGGCCGCCGCAGCCCCAAATAGAAAACCCCGGGCGTCAATGCCTACGACCTTGTCGATTTTGCGGGAGGCGTTGACCTCTATAAAACAGTCAACCGCGCGCCGGAACAGTGCTCCATCGGCCAGGATCGGTGTGATATCCTTGAAGAGAATCCCTTGTTTTGGAAAATCCGGAACGTCTCGAACGGCGGCCCTCAAAGCTGCAAGCGGATCGGTCATATCTGCTGCTACCAGAAAAACGGGATGCGCCGCAAGCCCAGGCACGTGGTTTGCTCAAACAACCGCACAGGGAGAGGCCGCGGCCGACAGATCATCCTCGTATCTTCCTTGCCGTTCTGCCATAGTCCTCCGCATTAATCCGCAGAACCTACAGAGAAAGAATCATTTGCAAACCCCTCTCCAATTGGCTAAGAAAAAGGGCTGCCACCGGTGTCGTTAGTCGCCTTCCAAAGTTCCAGTTCGCATGATTCACAAATTTCTCTCCCGCTCATCCCTGGCGCTTTTTGTTGCCGCCAGTCCCCTTGTCGCACAGGAAGGCTCCGACACTTTTTCAGCCGCCTCAACGGAAGGGAGCGCGGTAACGGAGTCCTCGACCTTCGTCGAGACGACGACCACGGAGACCTCCGTCGAACCGGAAGTTCCCAGCTTTTTCTTCCCGGGTGGCTACGGATACCTCCCTGAGACAATCGCCCCAGGCACAGGGATTTACGCACGCCCTCCAGTCGACTTCTCGCTCACGATCCAGACCGGCTACAACGACAATATTTATTCCAGCTCCGGCAAGAATGGCGCCGCCCCGAAAAAAGGAAGCGCAACCACACAGGCCACCGCGGGCGTCAATCTCCTGCTGAACACCCCGCGCGCATTCCTGTCGTTTGGCGCCAATGCAGGCGCGCTTTACTACTGGGATAAGCCAAACAGCCAGATCTCCCCGGTCGGCACGCTTTCTTCTGCGTTCGCTTACAGCATCACACCTCGCGTCCAGTTGAACGCCAGGGTTAACGCCGGGTACTACAGCCAGCCAAACCTAAGCCTTCCCAACACCCCCAGAGTCAATTCGGGAGATTACTTCAACCTCGCCAGTCTGTTTGACCTGAGCTACCGCTGGACCCCGACGTTCACGACCAACACCTCCTTCGGGGTTAATACCCAGATCTTCAGGGACAGCGAATCACAGGATTCAAACTACGTCGAGTGGTTCGTGGGTGAATCGTTCCGCTATCTATTTGCCCCCCGCTTTACCGGGGTGGCGGAAGTGCGATTCTCACAGATTAATTACGACGGCGAGATTCGTAATTCCAAAACGGAGTCAGTGATGGCCGGTTTCGACTGGCTGATGACTCCCCGCCTGACCAGCACTTTCCGTGGAGGTGTCTCATTCCGTCAATTCGAATTGTCCAACGCGGACGATGCCACCTCGCCTTATTTCGAATCAGCTCTGGGCTACCGCTATGGCCGTGGCTCGCTCTTACAGTGGACCACCCGGTTCGGATTCGAAGAAGCCAACCAGCCCTTCAATCGCAACCAAACCTTCCGTACCGGCCTGAGTATCAGCCAGATTTTGACTCCCCGTCTCAATGGATCGCTCGGAGTCAGCTACGCGCATGAAACTTACAAGGGGCTGCTGACCGACTCCCGCGATACACAGCAACTCATCAGCGGAAACGCGCGGCTGGAATTCATCGCGACCCGTTCCCTGACCATCTTTGGGAACTACAACCGCTCCCAGAACATCTCGGATTTTTCGAATTCAGACTACATCCGGAACGAAGTTTCCGTGGGCGCGACGTATCATTTCTAGCCTCCTTCGGTTTTGCTGCCTCGAACCGAATTCCTTTCCAGGCTGGTCTTCTGATGCCGCCTACTACGAGTCCGCTATCCTCGGCGTGTTCACGAATTGAGAAATGAGGATAAAAGATCAATTTTTGGCCCAAAAATGGCTCTTAGCCGACTTCAGCGAATTAGTGAACACACCCTAGGACGCTCTGAAGAACCAAGCAAGAGGGCGGCATTTACCCTTCGCCTGCCATGCCGAAATGGCCTCCTCTTCCAGGACCAGTCGCTCTCTCCGAGTGCTCGCTCACCAGGGGTCCCATCACCTATTCTAAACATTGCAAAGGAAGTTAGACTTGCGCTGTTCGCCCTAACACGTAGGTTCAGCGAAATCTGCTCATCACCCTCTGTCCCCAATGAATGATTCCAGCGAAGTAAATCTGCACTTTCTCGATTATTGGCGAGTCCTGAAATATCGCTGGCCTTTCGTACTTATCGCCTTCCTTTTCGTGACGGCCATTGCGGGCGTCACCTGCTACTTCCTCCCGCGCGAATATTTTTCGTCGGTCACCATGGAGGTCAAACCGGACAATACCGGGATGCAGATCTTCACCAACGACAATGGTCTGCGCATGACCGGAGAAAGGAGCCTGGCTCCCACCCAGTTCCAGATCATCCAGAGTAAGGAAGTCCTCTATCCGGTCATTGAGAATCTGCGCCTTACCGAGACCTGGGCGCCCGCGGGCCAGCGCATCCCGATGGAGCAGGCCTATTTTATTCTCCGCAAGAAGCTGGGCAAATCCCAGGAGGTGCGCAACACCGACATGATCAATATCGGGGTGTTTTCCACCGATCCGCGCGAAGCGGCCGATATCGCCAACACCATCGCCAAGATTTACCAGGATCGCCGGCGCGCCGACCAGTTGAACCAGGTCAAGCAAGGCTTGGCGCAGTTGGAGGAAGAGGTGGTGAAGAAGCGCAAGGATGTCGATGACGACCAGGCCGAGGTCCACCGCATCCGCATCGAAGAAGGAATCGTCGACCTTAACCCTGAAAACCTGGAGTCCTCCGAGAGCAGTGCGCGCACCGCCGTTACCCAGTATGAGGGACAGGTCAACGAGCACAAAATCCGAATCGCCGAGCTCCGCTCCCAGTTGGAACAGACCGACAAGCTCAAGCCCGAAGAATTGATGACCGCTCTCCGCACCCTCAATATTGAGGATGCCACGGTCTCGAAGATCCTTCCGCTCTATCAGGACTCGATCGTTGAAGAAGCGAGAATGCTCAACTCCGGCTTGGGTGAAAACCATCCCCGGGTTCATGCGCTGCGCGCTCAAAAGGACGTTTTTGCCAACCAACTCACCGAGCAAATCGAAGCAGTTCGCGCTTCGCTGGCGATACGACTGAAGGTGGCGGAAAGCACCCTGGAGGTTTTGAATGAAAAGCTGCAACAGAGCAAAGAGCTCTTCAATCAGGACCGCAAACAAAGCGTGGGCTACGCCAACGCCAAGAGCAAGTGGCTGAAGTCCAAACAAGTCATGGAAGCGGCGGAAAGTCGTCTCGAAACCCAGAGAATGCAGATGAGCATGTCGGTTTACCCGGCCAAGATCTGGGCGCACGCGGAACCTTCGCTCTACCCCGCCAAGCCTGACGTCCTCATGTATATGGCGCTCGCGATGGGCAGCGGTCTGTTCATCGGCTTGGGCATCGCCTTCTTCCTCGAGTACCTCGACACCAGCGTCAAAACCATCGAAGACGTCGAAAAACTGCTCAACGTCTCCGTGCTGGGCGTCATTCCCAAAGGCATCTGCGCCCTGATCAAGACGGCGGGCGATTCGCCCGACGCCGAAGCGTATCGCATCCTGCAGACGAATCTCGATTTGAACCGGAAAGACCCGAATGGGAACACCATCACCCTGGTTTCCGGTGGCGTGGGCGAAGGAAAGTCGACCACGATCAACAATCTTGCCTACACCTATGCCCGGGCGGGGCACAAGGTCCTCGTCGTGGACGCGGATTTGCGCCGTTCTTCCCAGCATCTTTACTTCGGAGTCGAGAAGACATCGGGGCTTTCCGATATTTTGATGGGACAGATCAGAGTTGAGGACGCCGTCCAGAAAACGGCCGTTGAAAATCTCTGGTTCATCCCCAGTGGAGAACTCCCCGACGATTCCAGGGGCATCCTGAACTCGCAGCAGATGGCGGACTTCATCACCAAGGTGAAGCCACACTATGACCTGATTTTCTTTGATTCCCCGCCTATCCTCGGATTGAGCGACGCGGCGGTTCTTACCAGCCTTGTTGACGTTACCCTGATGGTGGTGCAGTACCGCCGCTTCCCTCGCTCGATGCTCAAACGGGTCAAACAGTCTGTGCTCCACTCCAAGGGCAACCTGCTCGGCGCGGTTCTCAACAATGTGGACACCCAGCGGGATACGAATTATCAGTACTACACTCAGTACTACGACTATTACCGCCCGGGAGCGAACAAGAAGTCGAAGAAGGCCGCCGCCGTTGAAGCCCCCTCGGTTCAGACTCCGGGAGATTACTAGAGAATTTGAGATGAAACGTTTACCTGCATCACTCTTGACTTTGGCCCTGGTGGGATTCCTGGGGCTTGGCTTCGGCACGACCGCCTTCGCTCAAAGCGCGCTGCGGGTCGGAGATACCGTCGACATCCGGCTTTCCGGAGTTCCCCCGGAGGAAGTTGGGCAATTCTCGGCTCCCTATACCATCGACGACGCGGGGATGTTGAATCTCCCCTACATCGGCCTGATCAAAGGCAAAGGGTTGCTAGCCAACCAGTTACAGACCGCCATCGAGCAAAAGCTCAAGGCCGATAAAATCTATACCCACCCGACGGTTGCCGTGCTCGTCTCGAACAATGCCCGGTTCGTCAACGTCAGGGGGGCGGTCAAAACCCCCATGCGCGTGGTTTACACGCCCGATCTGACGTTCATGTCCGCCATCAACGCCGCAGGGGGGCTCAGCGAATTTGCGGGCAAGAAGGTTCGCCTTTCGAGGGATGGAAAGCTGACCATCATCGATATCCGCAAGATCTCAGAAGATCCCTCGAAGGATTTCCCCGTTCAACCGGGGGACCAGATCGAAGTACTCCAGAGCCTCTGGTAAGGCTGGGAAGAAGGATCGGTCCAGGTGCGCTGACTTAGCAGCCTCGTCCGGAGTTGGGAATTCAGCAAAACCGCTCCGGATCTACCGCCCGGGCTCGCCCTGGCACGCGAATTGTTTCTTGTACCGATTCCCCTATTCGGTATTTCGGTATTCGCCAACCATGGTTCATCACATCGTGCTCTGTAAGCTAAAGCCCGGAGTCTCTCCTCAGAAACTGGAGGAGATGATGCGCCGAACCCGCACCAGCCTCCTCAAAATCGACAAGGCCCTCTCGGTAAGATGCGGGAGAAATGTCTCTTCTGGCGATCAGTGGGGGTTTTTTGTCGCTGTCGACGTCGAATCGATGGCTAAACTCGCTGCTTACAAGGACGACGCCCACTACATCAAGTACATGGAAGAGGTACTCAAACCGAACACGGTGCAACAGGTCGTTCTCAATTATGAAACCGACCCTGCGAGACCCACCGAGGCCGGGGTTCCCAAGTATCCCTGAATCCGCCCGGCGGTAAACCCGATCTCCTCGTCGCTGATGGCAAACGGGGGCGTGAAAGCAAGCACGTTCCCCGCGGGTCCGCTCTGCAGAAGAATCAAGCCGTCGCGAAGAGCGCGCTTGACCAAGTCGTTGACGGCTCCTCCGTCGAGACGCAATTCCATCCCGACCAGCAGTCCCTCGCCACGGACCTCCTCGATATGAGGCGAACGGATCTCCTCCAACACCTGCTTGAGGCGTGCTCCCCGCTCCCTCACCCTGGCCGCCGTCTCCGGCTTTTCGTGCTCATGCAGGGAGGCAAGCGCCATCGCACACCCGAGCGGGTTTCCAAGAAAAGTGCTGGTATGCAACGCTTCCCCTCCCGAGAGCGGCCAGGCATCCATAATATCGGCCCGCCCGACGCAGGCGGATAGCGGAAACCCGGAGGTCAACGCCTTGCCGAGGCAAATCACATCGGGAACCACCCCAACACGTTCGCAGGCAAAGAGCTCCCCGGTGCGGTTAAAGCCGGTATAAATCTCATCCAGAATAAGAAGCAGCCCGTGGCGGTCGCAGAGTTCGCGCAGCTTCCGGAGAAAATTGGTTGGAGGCACTCTCTCACCTCCCCTCCCCTGGATCGGTTCCGCAAGAATGGCCCCGATTTCCCTCTCCGCAAGGGCTGCCTTAATCCCCTCCTCCATTCTCTGCAAATCATCCTCGCTGGATGGAAACGGAAGGACCGCGCCGAATTGCGCCAATTGCGCCCGAAACGGGTCCTGGAAATACGGGAGGCCCACCACCTCGAGCGCCCCGTAGCCGAGCCCGTGGTAGCCGCCTTCAAAAGCGATCACCCCCGATTTCCCCGTGCGAAGCAACGCCGTCTTGAGCGCGGCCTCCACCGCCTCGAACCCGGAATTGCCCAAAATTACCTTCCCCTCGCCGGCTCCCCAGCGCTCGAACGTCAGCGCGCTCAACCGGGCGCACAATTCCGCCTTACGCAGTGCGGGATGCACATCGCCCATCGCGTGGAAGAGATTCCCGGATTGCTCGATGAGCGCGTTGCGAACGCCCGGGTTCGTATGCCCGAGCCCCGCCACTCCAAACGCCGAGGTCCAGTCGAGAAAGCGGTTGCCGTCGGCATCCCAGACGTTGGTTCCCTCCGCGCGCTGCCAGAAGATGGGAAAGTCCGCGTCGAGATACGTCACATTGCGCGACTCGAACCGGCGCAAAATCTCCGCCGCCTCGCGGGAACGAGGTCCGGGGATGGGGGTACGAATTTCGGGCAACATCGGCGGACAGTCTTACTTCGGAACAGGAAGCGGCAGGTGACGGGTGACACTCTCGTAAACCTGTTCGTAACGCCCGGCGGCGACGGGCCAGGAAAAATTGGCCTCCATGGCGCGAGCAGTCAGCGCCGCCCACGCTTCGCGATTGGCGAAAAGCTTCTTGGCCCTTCCAATAGCGTCCCAGAATGCCTCGGCGCTCTCCTCGTAGAAAACGAAGCCGTTACCGCCGCCATTCGAGACGGGGTCATCATCCCGCACGATCTGGTGAAGCCCGCCCGAAGCGCGCACGACCGGGATCGCGCCATACTTGAGCGCGTACATCGCCGTCAGGCCGCACGGTTCGAAATGCGACGGGATGAGCACCACGTCGGCCCCGGCGTCAATGCGATGAGCCAGGGCATCGTCGAATCCCTGCCGGAAGGCAAACTTCCCGGGATAACGACGGGAGGCGACGAGAAGCTCTCGTTCAAACCGGGTCTCCCCTTCGCCGAGAATGACCAGCCGCACATCATCGGCGAGCAAGCGGTCGAGCACGGGGGCGAGCAGATCGATCCCCTTCTGATCCGCCAGCCGGCTCACCATGGCAAAAACAGGCCCGCGAGGGTTGGGCTGAAGCCCCATTTCCCCAAGCAGCGCGTCGCGGCAGGCGCGCTTTCCCGCGAGCGATTGCGGGGAGTAATGCGCCGCGATCGACTTGTCGGTCGCCGGGTTCCACACCGTGTAATCGGCCCCGTTGAGAATCCCGACGATCTTGGACGCGTGCGCCCGCAGAACCCCGTCGAGCCCGCACCCGAACTCCGGCGTCTGGATGTCGCGCGCGTACCGCTCGCTCACGGTGGTCACGGCATCGGAAGCCAGGATGCCCCCCTTGAGAAAATTGAGTTGCCCGTGAAATTCCAGCCCATGCTCGCTGAAGTAGTGCCCGGGCAGGTTCGTGAGCCCGAAATCAATCCCCCAAAAACTTCCCTGATAAGCGAGATTATGGATCGTGAGCACCGTCCCGAACGGGAGCCCGCGCTCCTTCACGAACACCGGCGCAAGCGCGGCCTGCCAATCGTGCGCGTGGATGACATCGGGAGCCGGGGTGATATGACAGGCCAGTTCGACCGAGGCCCGGGAGAAATAAATAAACCGCTCCGCGTTGTCATCATAGCTGCGCCCGCTGTCGTCTCCGTAAATGCCTGAACGGTCGAAATATTCATCCCGGCGGACAAAAAATACCTGCACCCCGTTCGGGGCGGTCGTCTCGTAAATCGCCGCGTCCATCCGCTTGGCACCGACATTCACGGTGACCTCCACTCCCGTGCTACGGAGAGTGACCGAAGGGTCTTCGCGGATGCTCCGGTAGAGCGGCAGAACGACGCTCACTTCATGCCCGCGCCGTTGCAGTTCCGCAGGCAACGCCTCCAGAACGTCGCCAAGCCCGCCGGTACGCGCGAGCGGCGCCATCTCCGTGCCCACCATCAGAATCTTCATGCGCGTTGTTATAGCACCGGCAAATCGCTTGGCGACAATGGAATCGCGCTCCAGGTTGTGTTTGCGAATTGAGAGAGATGGATAAAAGAACGATTTTTGAGTCAAAAATGCGGCGATCGAAGAGGGCCGAATCGAGATTCGGACCCCTGAGGAGCTGGATTTTTGGCCAAAAAGCGCCTTTTAGCCGCTCCTCAGCAAATTCGTAAATACAACCTAACCCGGTTTGAAACGCCGGGGAAAAGTCTCTTGCGTTGGGGCAATGCACTGCCTACAGTCGCAGTCCTTTCGACAGGAACCATGACGTTGGGGCATCTACTATCAGTTGATCAGATTATTCCGGAAATGAAGGCGACCGAGCGGTGGTCCGCCATTGTGGAACTGGTCGACCTTCTTGTCAGGCTCGGCAAGATCAACCCCGGTGACCGCGACGTCGTCCTTGCCGCCCTGCGCGCTCGCGAGGAAACCATGAGCACCGGCATCGGGTTCGGTATCGCCATCCCGCACGCCTCCTCGGACCGCGTCTCCCAGGTCGTCGCCGCCTTTGGCCGCTCGGAGGCTGGGATCGAGTTCGATTCGCTCGACAATCTCCCGGTCAAGTTCATCGTCCTTTTCATCGTTCCCAAGGACCAATTTCAGACCCATCTCCGCACGCTGGCCGCCATCGCCAAGTTCCTCAACGACCGCACGGTCCGCGAACGGCTGGCAACCGCCCAAAATGCCCCGGAGATCCTGAGCATCTTTGAGGCCTCGCCCTCCGCCCGCGCTTAAGTCGCCTTCCTCCGACCCCCAGGCCGCCCCTCTGGAACGTTGAAGAGGAGCGACCCGCCCGGGGGGGTTCTCCAGTTCGCTTTTCTTCCATGACGATCCAGACTCTTCTCGAATCCCGCTTGCGTGACGCCGTACCAGCAGGAGCCACCGCCCTGGTTTCCTCCACCAACGACGCCCGCTTTGGCGATTACCAGACCAACGCTGCCATGCTGCTGGCAAAGGCGCAGCGGGCCAACCCGCGCCAGATCGCCGCTCAGATCATCGAAGCGCTCCGCGTGGAGGATCTTTGCGATACGCCGGAGATCGCGGGAGCCGGGTTCATCAATTTCCGCCTGCGGCCCGATTTTGTGGAGCGGCACACCCGCTCGCTCATGGAAGGAACGCGCCTCGGCGTGCCGGAAGCGGAGCCGAAACGGACGATCATCCTCGATTTCAGTTCGCCCAACGTCGCCAAGCCAATGCATGTCGGCCACATCCGCAGCACCATTCTCGGCGATACGTTGACCCGCATCGCCCGGTTCCTCGGCCACAACGTCATCACCGACAACCATGTCGGTGACTGGGGGACGCAGTTCGGCAAGGTCATCTACGGCTGGAAGCATTTCCGCGACGACGCGGCGCTGGCGGCGAGCCCGATCAAGGAACTCGTGCGCCTTTACAAAGAGGCCAACGCCCTGGCCGACAGCGACCCCGCCATCCTCACCGCCTGCCGCGAAGAACTGGTGAAGCTTCAGGGAGGGGACGCCGAAAATCTCGAGATCTGGAAACAGACGGTGGCGCTCTCATGGAAAGAGTTCGAGGCGATGTACGGGCTGCTCGATATCCACTTCGACGAACATCTGGGCGAAAGTTTTTACAACGACCGGCTTGCCCCGCTGGTCGACCACCTTCTTGCCGGCGGCACGGCGGAAGTCAGCGAAGGAGCCGTCTGCATCTTCTTCCGCGACAACCCGGCGCTCGCGGACAAGCCATGCCTCATCCGCAAGAGCGACGGCGGCTTTCTCTACGCCACCACCGATCTCGCCACGCTGGAATACCGCGTGGAACGGTGGCATCCCGACGCGATCTGGTATGTCGTCGGCGCTCCGCAGGCATTGCACTTCGAGCAGGTTTTCTCCGTCGCCCACAAAATGGGGATCACCAGCGAACTCAAGCATGTCGCCTTCGGCAGCATTCTTGGCGAAGACCGCAAACTGATGAAAACGCGCTCGGGCGAGAACGTGCAGCTTCGCGACGTGCTCGAAGAGGCGCAGCAACGCGCCCTCCGCATCGTGGAGGAGAAGAACCCCGGCCTGCCGCCCGAGGAAAAGGCCGCCATCGCGCGCACCATCGGCATCGGCGCGGTGAAATACGCGGAGCTCTCCCAATTCCGCATGACCGACTACGTTTTCTCATGGGACAAGATGCTCTCCTTCCAGGGGAACACCGCCCCTTACCTGCAAAACGCCTACGTCAGGATCCGCTCCATCTTCCGCAAGCTCGACGCGGCATTCACGCTCCCGGCATCGCTGACTTTCACCGATCCGGCGGAATTCACGCTTTCCAAGAAACTGATGCAGTTCGGCGAGGTCGTCCCGCAGACGTTGGAAGACTTCCGCCCCAACCTGCTGGCCAACTACCTCTACGAGCTTGCCAACACCTTCCACGCCTTCTACGAAGCGTGCCCGGTCCTCAAGAGCGAAGGAGCCGTCCGCGATTCGCGGCTGGCGCTCTGCGATTTGAGCGCGCGGGTACTCAGGCAAGGATTGGGTCTGCTAGGAATCTCCACGCCGGAGAAGATGTAAGGTCCCTCAATAAAAAAGGTGCGGCAGCACCGGTAGCCCGCTCGCGCCGCCGAGCGCGGATATCGGCTCCCGTGTCATCATGAAGACCACATCCCAACATCAACAGACCGTCCTGGTCCGTCCTGCGGGGATGGATGCCAAACCCGATTTGTAAATCCATCCCGCGCTCGCGGCGCGAGCGGTCTACCTTGCCGTCCTCCAAACCGGACAATACCCTCACGCATTGACGTATTGACGCTTACCGCGTAGGACAGAGTCCACCCATGAAGGCTTTCTCCACCGTTGCCGTGCTTCTGGCCCTGGCGCTGCTGCCTTTGAGCCACCTTCCCGCTGCCGCTGAGTCTTCCGCGGCATCCAGCGAGACGACCAACGAGGACATCGTCACCCGGCCCAAGCTGGGGCGCGCGGTGCCCTTCAAGAGCGTTGTCTTTTCCGTCGATCCCGAGGGGAAGAACTTCCGCATGGGCAAGAAAAAGGTGCGTCTCGTCTATGTCATGGAGACGACCCGTTTTCTAAAAAGCGACGGCTCTCCCGCCAACGTTACCGATCTCAAGCCCGGCGTCGAAATTCGCGGCTCCACGCGCAAACGCGATACCGGCGAGCTGGAAGCCGTGACCGTGAAGATCGGTCCCAAGAACACAAAACCTTACGATTTCCCGAAAGAAGCGGAAGAGGGAGAGGACTAGGCCCCTCCCATTGCCGTTTTTAGGCTTACTCTACCGCAAAAACACTCGCAATCTCCGCCTGGATCTCCTCCGCCTTCTCGCGGGGATCTGCGGCGTTGCGGATCGGCCGCCCGACGACGATGTAGTCGGCCCCGGCCTCAAAGGCCGCGCGCGGCGTGACGATCCGTTTCTGGTCGTCGGTCGTGGCGTTGTCCACGGGGCGAATGCCGGGGGAGATAATGAGGAGCCGGTTGTCGATGTTCTCGCGCAAGCGAGCGGCTTCCAGTCCGGAGGAAATCACTCCGGCGCAACCGGCTTCCAACGCGCGGCGGGCACGGGAGAGCACCAATTCCGGGGTGTCGCAGTCAAAGCCGAGGTCGGCCAGATCGCCCCGGTCGAGGCTGGTGAGCACGGTGACGGCGAGGATCTTCACCCCGCTGTCGGCCGCGACGGCGGCTTCCATGATTCCCTGGTTGCCGTGCACGGTGGCGAACTCCACCGGACGGCCCTTCAAGGCAGCGACGGCACGTTTGACGGTCTCAGGGACGTCGAAAAACTTGAGGTCGACGAAAATTTTCTTCCCCTTCTCGGCCAGCCAATCGATCAACTCGTAGTAGCCACCCGCCATAAAAAGCTCAAGGCCGACCTTGTAGAAGAGCACCGAATCCCCCAGCTTTTCGACCAATGCTTTAGCGTCGGCGGCGTTTTCGACATCGAGCGCAAAGATCAAACGCTCACGGGTCGGGATCGATTTTTGGGAAATGTGGGAAAGATGCGTGCTCATGCATTTTCGAGATTACTTGCCATAAGAATCTAGTCCATGGTGAATTTCACGATTGCAGCCCACACCGGTTAACTTCAAAGTTTTACGATTGAAGACGATCATAAAAAGTCCTTCATTCTCCTTCCTACCCCCCACATCGTCCTCCTCACGTTATCATGGATAAGCTTGTCACCGATCTGATTGAAATCCTCGGCCGGGAGAGGGTCCTTTTTGAGCCGGAGCACCTGGCCGTCTACGGGTTCGACGGCACCGCCGCGATCTCCGGCGTGGCCTCCTGCGTCGCCTTTCCCCAGACGACGGAGGAAGTCGCCCGCATCATCAAATACGCCGCCGCTCGTAAGACACCGGTGGTGACACGCGGCTCGGGCACCGGCCTGAGCGGTGGCAGCATCCCGCAGGCGGGCAGCATCGTCCTCTGCCTCACGAAGATGAACCAGGTGCTGGAGCTCGATCAGAAGAATCTCACGATCCTCGTGGAACCGGGAGTGACGACGATCACGGTGGCCGAATTGGCCGACGGAGCCGGCCTGCTCTATCCGCCGGACCCGGGCTCGATGAAAATCTCGACCATCGGCGGCAACGTCGCGGAGAACTCCGGCGGCCTGCGCGGGCTCAAGTATGGCATCACCCGCGACTACGTGATGGGGCTGGAAGTCGTCATGGCGACCGGCGAAGTGATCTGGCTCGGCAACAAGTGCGTGAAGGACGTGGCCGGGTATTCGATGAAAGATGTCTTCGTCGGCAGCGAAGGGACGCTCGGGATCATCACGAAGATCCTGCTCAAGCTCGTGCCCAAGCCGCAGACCAAGAAGACGATGCTCGCCACCTTCTCCCGGATGGACGCCGCGGCGGAGACGGTCTCCGCCATCATCGCGGAGAAGATCATCCCATGCACGATGGAGTTTCTCGACAAGATCACGATCCGTTGCGTGGAAGACTTCGCGCACATCGGCTTACCGCTGGACGCCGAGGCGATCCTGCTGATGGAGACCGACGGGCATCCCGCCGTGGTGGCCGACGAAGCCGCAAAAATGGAAGAGGTCGCCCGCCGCTGCGGAGCCACCACCGTGCAAATCGCGCAGACGGCCGACGAGGCGACGAAGCTCGCCTCCGCACGCCGCTCGGCGTTCTCCGCGCTGGCCCGCGTGGCTCCCACGACGATTCTCGAAGACGCGACGGTGCCGCGCAGCGAACTCGCCCGCATGGTCAACTTCATCCAGGGTGTCGCGGAGCGTTACAACCTGCGGGTTGGCACTTTCGGCCACATGGGCGATGGTAACCTTCACCCGACCTTCCTGACGGACGAGCGGAACACCGAGGAGATGCATCGGGTGGAAAAAGCGATGAAGGAGATTTTCGATTTCGCCGTGGAACTGGGCGGCACGATCACCGGAGAGCACGGCGTGGGGCTTGCAAAGAAGAGCTTCCTGCCGGGCGCCATCGGCAACGCCAGCCTGAACCTTATCAAGCAGCTCAAGAAGACGCTCGACCCGGACGCGATCCTCAACCCCGGCAAAATTTTCGATTAGGTCGTGTTAACAAATTGAGAAAGATGGATAAAAGATCGATTTTTGAGCCGAAAACGAGGCTTCTGAGGGAAGCCGAATCGCGAGTCGGATACCCGAAGAAGGCCGTTTTGGGCCAAAAACCGGCTTTTAGCCGATTTCAGCAAATTTGTTAACATGACCTAAACCGCGATGTCCAAGACCTGTCTCACCAAACTGGAACGCCCCGGGCTGATCCCGCCTCCTGCGCGGGAAGTGATCGAAGGGATCGGACGCGCCGCTCCGCAGGGCCGCGCGGCGCAGGCGGTTTACCTCAAGGACCTCGACTATTCCGTCGTCCAGCAGTGCATGCACTGCGGGATGTGCCTGCCGACCTGCCCCACCTACGATACCACGAAGCTGGAGCGCAACAGCCCTCGCGGCCGCATCGCGCTCATGCGGAAGATTGCCGACGGCAGCCTCGATATTACCGAGGCATTCGCGGAGGAGATGTACTTCTGCCTCGGTTGCCTCGCCTGCGAAACGGCCTGCCCGGCGGGCGTCAAGTATGCAACGCTCTTCGAATACGCACGCGCCGACGTGGAGAACTCCGGCGTGCTCAATACCCCGAAGCGCGACGTCATCCGGCAGCTCACGCTGAAGACCCTCTTTACCAATCCGAACCTGCTCCGCTTCATGGGGCGGCTGCTTTGGATCTATCAAGCCACGGGAATGCAGGCAACGGTCCGCTCACTGGGGCTCACGCGCCTGTTGCCCAAGAAAATCCGCGAAATGGAGCCGTTGACGCCAACGGTCAACGACCAGTTTTCCGACCAGCTTATCAAGCCGGTCGAACGCCCGGGAGCCGTCAAACCGCGCTACCGCGTGGGGCTGCTGACCGGGTGCGTACAGGATCTGATTTATTCCGACGTCAATCGCGACACCGCCGACGTGCTCCTCGCCAACGGGTGCGAGGTTGTCACACCGCGTTCGCAGTATTGCTGCGGTTCGCTGCACGCGCACAATGGCGAGCTGGAGGCCGCCCGCGACATGGCCCGGCGCACGATCGATTCGTTCGACCTCGACCGGCTCGATGCCGTCATCACCAACGCCGCCGGGTGCGGTTCGCACCTGAAGACCTACGGCCACCTGTTGCACGACGACGAGGCTTACGCCGCCAAGGCCGCCCAGTGGGACCGAAAGCTCAAGGACATCCACCAGTGGCTGGCGGAAATCGGGATCACCCCGCCCAAGCCTGGCATCGAACCGCTGAAAGTCACCTACCACGAAGCCTGCCATCTCTGCCACGGACAGAAGATCACCCAGCAGCCGAGGCAAGTCCTCAAGGCCATCCCCGGGCTGGAGCTCGTCGAGTTGCCGGAATCAACCTGGTGCTGCGGCAGCGCGGGCATCTACAACATCACGCAACCGGAGATGTCGCAGGAACTGCTCAAGCGAAAGCTCGAACAGGTGGATAAAACCAAGGCTCCGATTGTGGCGACCGCCAACCCGGGGTGCCTCGTGCAGATCGTCTCCGGCATCCGCAACTCGGGCCGGGAGATCGAGGCGATCCACCCCGTCAGCCTGCTCGCGCGGGCGTACCGGGAGGGCAAAAACGGAAGATAAGTGCACTACGGTTTTTCAAGGTGCGGAAGCACCGGTAGTCCGCTCGCGCCGCGAGCGCGGGTATCGGCTCCCATACCGCCCTGCAAGCCGCATCCCAACACCCACAACCCGCCCTGCGGGGATGAACGTCAAACGCGCTACATCGTCGTCTCCCGCGCTCGCGGCGCGAGCGGACTACCCATTCTTGCCTCCAACCCTTAAAGATTTCCACTCGCTCCAATCCCGGATTTGAGTTTCAATCCCGGTTTATCGATTCTCTCTCATGGCCATTACCGAAGACCTGATCCGCAGCACCCTCTCGCAAGTCCGCTACCCGGGATTTAGCCGGGACATCGTTTCTTTTGGGCTCGTCAAAGAGATCCGTATCTCCGGGGAGGATGTGATCGTCCAGATGAGCCTGGCCACCGCTGACAACGCGATCCCACAGGCGATCAAGACCGGGAGCGAGGCGGCGTTGAAGGCGATCTCCGGCATCGGCAACGTGCAGGTGCGGATCGACGTGCAGGCCCCGCCTCAGGCGGCTTCGGCGAACGTCGCGACGGCGATCCCCGGGGTTAAACACATCCTCGCGGTGGCCAGCGGCAAGGGGGGCGTCGGCAAATCAACCGTGGCGGCGAACCTCGCCGTCGCGCTCCAGCGCAATGGGGCGAAAGTCGGGCTTTGCGACTGCGACCTTTACGGCCCGAGCGTCGCCCTGATGTTCGGGAGCCGGGAGCGGCCAATGGCGACGGAAGATAATTTCATTATTCCCATCGAAACGGCAGGGCTCAAACTGATGTCTATGGGCTTCCTGCTCGAAGACACCTCCCCGGCCGTGCTCCGTGGGCCGATGGTGACCCGTTACACCCAGCAGTTTTTGCGGCAGGTGGAATGGGGTGAACTCGATTTTCTCATTCTCGACCTTCCTCCCGGCACGGGCGACATCCAGCTCACCATTGTCCAGACCGTCGCTCTCGCGGGCGCGGTGATCGTGACGACCCCGCAGGAAGTCGCGCTGATCGACGCCCGCAAGGCTTCCTCAATGTTCGGCAAGGTCAACGTCCCGATTCTCGGGCTGATCGAGAACATGAGCTATTTCGTCTGCCCGAGCGACGATAAGCGGTACGACATCTTCGGCAGCGGCGGCGGCGAGCGGGAAGCGAAGCGCCTCGGCGTACCGCTCCTGGGAGAAATCCCCATCGATATCGCCACCAGGGAGGCGGGCGACCGCGGCCTTCCCGTCACGGCAGCCAACCCGGAGAGCCCGGTAAGCCAGGCATTTCTTGCCATTGCGAAACACTTGCAGGATACTCTCTCTGCCTGAACGCAATGTTATCCACCCCCCATCCCCTCCCCCTTAGTGCTCCAAAAGTCATCCGGGCAACAGGCCGCGCCCGAAACCTATTTGAGGGAAAAGCAGCATTGACGGGTTGGTGTTTCTTATGAAAAGTGACCCCACCATGGATCATCCGAACACTGAAAATTCGGATCTCGTCAGAAATTCGGTGCTCTACAAGGAGTTTCTGGCTGAGCGCGAGGAGATTCTCTGCCACAAATGGCTGGAGAGCGAGAAAGCGGGCTACGACATCGGTTTTGAGCGAGCTTTGCTCGACTGGATTGTAAGATACCGATCCGCCTGGCGCGAAAAACGCCAGCAACAGCAGACCGCTACCCCATCCGTCGCCCCCGAAACCGTTAAATCCACCTGAGCTGCCCTTTCTGATCCTTTAACGGCGATCCCGCGAGGTTGCCAAGGAGACCCTCAATGACCGAACCCAGCAAGCCTACCGAGTCGACCCAACCGGAAACCCCGCTTTCCCCTCCCGCACCTTCGGCAGTCCTCCTTCTGGACGCCGCCGCCATCGACCGCATTCTGCGGCGCATCGCGCACGAGATCATCGAGCGCAACCCCGACCTCGACCGAGTCGTCCTCGTCGGCATTCCCTCTCGCGGCGTGGAAGTCGCCCGCCGCCTGGCCGCATTGATTCAAGGCTTCGAAGGCCGCGAAGTGCAAACCGGCGTGATCGACGTCTCCATGCATCGCGACGACCTCCGGCTCCGCCAACGGCTCTCGCCAGTCGTCGCCTCTCATCTTCCGCAGAACCTCGACGATCTGACGCTGGTGCTGGTCGACGATGTCCTCTACTCGGGGCGCACCTGCCGCGCCGCCATGGATTCCATCTCCTCCTTCGGCCGCCCGGCGCGCATCCAGTATGCCGTCCTGATTGACCGGGGGCATCGCGAACTCCCGATCCGTGCCGATTACGTCGGCAAGAACATCCCCACCGCCCCCGGCGACCGCGTCTTTGTCCGCTTCCAAGCCGTGGACAACGTGGCCGATGCCGTCTGGATCAGCAAATCGTGATTCCCATGACCCCCTCCCCATCTCCCGTCGCCGCGCCGTGGTCTCGCAAGGATCTCGTCGGCCTAGAGGATCTCTCCGCCGAGGAAATCAGGTTCCTACTCGACACCGCCGCCGCGTTCAAGCAGGTCGGCGCGCGCGACATCAAGAAAGTTCCGTCGCTGCGAGGGAAAACCCTCGTCAACTTTTTCGTCGAGCCCAGCACCCGCACCCGCATCTCCTTCGAGCTGGCGGCGTTTCGCTTGAGCGCCGACGTGGTGAACATCTCCGCGAGCACCTCCAGCCTTACCAAGGGCGAGACACTCAAGGACACCGCGCTGAATCTGCAGGCGCTCCACGCCGACATCATCGTGCTTCGCCACTCCTCGGCGGGCGCGGCAAAGTTCCTCGCGGAGCGTCTCAGCGCTAGCGTCATCAACGCGGGCGACGGCGCGCATGAGCATCCGACCCAGGCGCTGCTCGATACTTTTACCATTCGCGAGAAGAAGGGGCGCGTTGAAGGGCTGCACGTCGCCATCGTCGGCGACATTCTATTCTCCCGCGTCGCGCGCTCGAACATCCACGCGCTCCTCAAGCTGGGCGCAAAGGTCACGCTGGTCGGCCCGAGCACGCTCGTTCCGCGTTGCTTCGAGAAGATGGGCGTCACCGTGACGCACCGCATCGACGATGTTCTTGAGGATGTGGACGTCATCAACCTCCTGCGCATCCAGATGGAACGGCAGAGGAAGGAATATTTCCCGAGCCTCGGCGAATACACCGCCTTCTTCGGCCTGACGAAGGAACGCGCCGAACGGCTCAAGCCTGACGCGCTTATCATGCACCCCGGACCGATCAACCGGGGCGTCGAGATCGACAGCAACGTCGCCGACAGCGGCAGGAGCGTGATTCTCGACCAGGTCACCAACGGCCTCGCCGTCCGCATGGCCGCGCTGTATCTGTGCGATGGAGCGAGGGGGCAGGCGGGCGAGTAACCGTCATGCCCGCGACGCCTCACATCGAAAAGCATTTCACGGCGGGCGCGCTGGTGCGCGACATCGTTATCGGCATGTCCGATGGATTGACCGTCCCGTTCGCGCTTGCGGCGGGGCTGACCGGCGCGATTGCCGCATCGCGCCTGATCGTCACGGCGGGCTTTGCGGAGATCGCCGCCGGTTCCATCGCGATGGGTTTGGGCGGGTATCTCGCCGCGCGGAGCGATGCGGAGCATTACCGCAGCGAGCGCCGACGCGAAGAGCAGGAGATTATCGACAAGACCGAGGACGAAAGGCAGGAAGTCGCCGACGTCTTTCGCGGCTATGGTTTAAGCGAAGAGGAGATCGCCCCGATCGTCAAAGCACTGGAGGCGAAGCCGCAGCAGTGGGTCGATTTCATGATGCGCTTCGAACTCGGCCTTGAGGAACCCGACCCGCGCCGCGCGCTCAAAAGCGCCGCCGCCATCGCCGGGGCGTACATGGTGGGCGGGATCATCCCGCTCGTTCCCTATATCCTGATGGAGGATGTGCATACGGCACTTACCTATTCAGCCGCCATCACCCTCGTCGCGCTGTTTGTCTTCGGCTACGTCAAAGGGCGTTTCACCGGGACACACCCGTGGCGCAGCGCGTTCCAGACCACGATGATCGGCGGTCTTGCGGCCACGGCGGCGTTTGTCATCGCGAGGGCGATTAGTTGAAGGCGTTTATGGCAGGTGAAGAAAATGAAGCGCTCCTTAAGCGCGAAGCCTCTTGGGGTGCGGCGCTATTACGCTGCTTTTCATACCTTCCGTCGACGATTCTTCTCATCTGTTTCGCACTTCGAGTCGAGGCATACACTCCCAGCAACTTTTCTTCAGATGAGCTTTCGGAGAAGGCTGAGGTGATCTGCAACGCGATTGCGTTGGAAACAAAAGGGGAAAGCTTCCGCGACAGGGACGGCTTCGTCGCCACCCTGAAAGTGCTAGCGACGATCAAAGGAAAAGCACCCACCGAGATAAAAGTTCGAGTCTCAAAAGGTTCCGGCATGGACTGCCGAGTGGTCCTTGAAAAGGGGAAACGCTATCGCTGCTATCTGAACCCTGCGCCCCAGGATGGGATATACATAGGCGCGCGAGATGGTCTTCTCGATGAGGGCTACGCGATCTGCCAGATGACTCCGGAGGAATCCGACACCAATCCTCCGCTCTTAAAAGAAGAAGCCTTAAAAATAGCCACCGATTATCTCCTGAGCCACCACCCAGCGGCCCAGATCATTCCAGACCGCATCGCAACCCGGGAAAGCCCGTGGTTCGGACGTCCACAATTCACAATCACATTTCACTCAGGCAAATCGGGGGACTCGCCCGAATCGACAATCTTTGTGAACGCCGATCGAAGTGTGGATTCATCCTCATGGATCGCGGACGGAGCAATCGTCCTCGCGGAAATCGATTCAAAATCTCCGAACCTCGCTCCCTTTCATGCGCTTATCGGTTCCGAAGTAAGGATCACACACGGTTCCACATCCCGCGAAGCGGAATGGCAAGTCGTGCATGGCATGATCACCGGCGTGGACTCCAACGAAATCCGAGGGCGTTTTCGAGCCACTCCCCACTTCATTTCCCCCCACAGCTTCGAACTCAAAGTGATCCCTCTGAAAAGCGTGATCAGTGTCCAGAAACTTAAAAAGCGATCTTCATCGGCACAGGAACTTCCAACACCCTAGCCCTTTTCGCATGTCATCTCTTCTCCTCCAACCCGCCCCCGTGACATGGGTCGGTTATCTGATGATCCTTGCACCCATCGGCTGTATGTTCATTCCCCGCCAAACTCTGGTGAACCGATTGGGAATATTGATCCCGCTGCCAGCCCTATTGAGGGGGGCCTTTTCCTCGTTCCCAATCTCCAGATTGGGAATGCCAGTGTCCCCGAAACCCCAGTTTCGAAACCGCACCTCTCACAAGCAGCCTTTGCAAAGGCTCAACGATAAGCTCGCGCGTTTCTTAGCCCGGAGGCGTACGAATCAGAGATTCGCAGACAAGTGCGTTCCCAATCTGGAGATTGGGAACGAGGGGAAACTCCTTGCGCCAGCGTCCCGGAGCGCAGCACTTCTGCGCCGCTTTTGGCTTCTACTTTTCGGATGGAACTTGAGCTTCTCTTGCCCATCCGTTTTAGCTGGCGGGCTTTCTGGCAGGGCGCTTTTTGCCCCCGAATTTCTTGTCGAAAAATATTTTCTCGATCCCAATAACACCCTCCTCAAACTCCTCTGGATTGAAGCCAACCCGCTTTTCTGGGGATGTTTCATGACGATGCTGTTCCTGACGGTGAGCACCGCGGCGCTCCCCCTCCGATGGATCGCTTCCCATCATTCCTGGTGGACCCCATTCCCTCTCCTCGTGGGAGTTGCAGGCGCGATCGTTCGACTCTACGCGATCCTCAAACCGACCTTTTTCATTCATTTTGCCCGGGTCGAACTCCTGAACTTCGAAGCCTTCCTCCTACTCCTCTCCGGCATCCTCTTTTCCGCCCTCACATTGCTAGTCATCCGCCTCCGCCTTCGTAAAACTCTTACTGACTCATGACCAACCCCACTCTCCTCCGCAACGGCCGCGTGATCGACCCGGCCAATCGCCGTGACGAAATCGCCGATCTCGCCATTCTCAATGGCCGCATTGTCGAACGTTCCGCCCTCGACGCCGAAGGTGCACCCTATGATGAAATCGACTGCACGGGACTCGTCGTCGCGCCAGGGTTGATCGATATCCATGTCCATCTGCGCGAGCCGGGGCAATCGGCCAAGGAGACCATTGCCACGGGTGCGCGCGCGGCGGCGGCGGGCGGATTCACCAGCGTTGTCTGCATGCCTAACACCAACCCATCCATCGACAACGCCAGTGTCGTGGGCTGGGTGAAAGACAAGGCGACGGCGGAGTCGTGCGTCAATGTCTATGCAACCGGCGCGATTACCAAAGGGATCGCGGGCGAGGAACTTGCACCCATTGGCGCCATGGCGAAGGCGGGGATCGTTGCGCTGACCGACGACGGTCATTGCATTCAAAGCCACGAGATGATGCGCCGCGCCCTGGAGTACGCGAAGATGTTCGACCTTCCGGTGATGGACCACTGCCAGGACTACAACCTCGTCGGCAAAGGCGTCATGCATGAAGGGTACTGGAGCACCGTGCTAGGCTTGCCCGGCTGGCCGTCGCTGGGCGAAGAGATCATCGTGCAGCGCAACGCGCAGCTTGCCGAACTCTGCGGCACGCCGATCCACTGCCAGCACCTCTCCGCAGGCGGAAGCATCCGCATCCTGCGCGAGGCCCGCTCGCGAGGCATTCCGCTGACGGGCGAAGTCTGCCCTCACCACATCGCGTTGACCGACGAGTCGATCCGCTCGTTCGACACCAATTTCAAAATGAATCCGCCCTTGCGGACAGAGCGCGACGTGGAGGAACTCATCGAAGGCATCGCCGACGGCACGATCACGATTCTGGCCAGCGATCACGCCCCGCACTGCGACTTCGAGAAGGAGCGCGAGTTCGATCAGGCTCCCTTCGGGATTCTCGGGTTGGAGACGGAATTGGCGCTCTTCCTCGACATCCTCGTCCACAAGCGCAAAGCGATTTCCCTCTCGCGGCTCATCGAACTCTACACCATCAACCCGGCGCAATTGCTCAAGCTCGACCGTGGCACGCTTTCCCTTGGAGCCGTCGCCGACGTAACCATCATCGACCCGGGGCTGGAGTGGACCGTCGACAAAAACGCGTCGCTCTCCCGCTCCCGCAACACGCCCTTCCACGGCTGGGAACTGAAAGGCCGCGCGGTGCGGACGATCGTGGGCGGCAAGAGCGTCTGGAATGTTTGATGCAACCATGATGAAGCTCGATCTCCTCAACCGTATTGTAAACCCCGGCATCGTCGCGATCATGCGCGCCGATAGCCCGGACTGCCTCGTCTGCGCCGCCAAGGCGCTGCTTGAGGGCGGCGTGACCGCGATGGAGGTGACGATGACAACACCCGACGCGCTCGGGGCGATCTCCGGGATTGCCCGCGAATTCACGGGGCGGGTGCTGATCGGCGTCGGAAGCGTGCTCGACGCCGAGACCTGCCGTGGGGCGTTACTGGCGGGGGCGGAGTTTATCGTCACACCGGTGCTTCGCCCCGAGGTGATCCGAATGGGAAACCGCTACGGCAAGCCGGTAATCTGTGGGGCGTACACACCAACCGAAGCGCTCGCGGCCTATGAGTGTGGGGCGGACTTCATCAAAATCTTCCCCGCCGACGCGCTGGGACCGCAATACATCAAAAACCTGCTGGCCCCCATGCCGCAGCTCCCGATCATCCCGACGGGCGGCGTCATGCCGGAGACGGTCGGGAGTTTCATCAAGGCAGGCTGCGTCGCGCTGGGGGTGGGCTCCGGATTGGTGAGCAAGGCGATCCTCGAGCGTCGGGATTGGGAGGCATTGACGACCGCCGCAGCAGCGTATGTCGCGGCGATGAAAACGGCACGGGGGTAAAAGGTCGGACTACCGGTGCGGCAACGCCCCCCTTTTCAGGTTGAACTCCCCGGTTTAACCCGGCATGATACAGAACCATGCCGAAAGAAGATGGGATTCAGACGGAGGGCACCGTGAGGGACGTGCTGCCAGGAACCATGTTCCGTGTTCAGCTTCCCAACGGCAATGATGTGCTGGCGCATATCTCCGGCAAAATGCGAAAAAATTTTATCCGCATTGTCCCCGGAGACAAAGTGACGCTGGAGCTCTCTCCGTACGATTTGAGTAAAGCCCGGATCGTTTTTCGGGAAAAATAGCTGGAAAACAAGGGTTCTGAGGCCGCATGAAACGCGCGAATACGGCAGATGACGCGTTTTAAGAGGAAATCGCGGGGGAATGACAATGAGCCCTGCAATCCTTGACCCTTGCCACCCGGCTTTGAATGCCGTTTATTAATTCAACCAACCGATAATAGACTTATGAACGAGACAACCAGCGATCCCACGACATCCAAGGAGCAACAGGAAGCCGCCAGTAAGTTCGAAAGCGGTAAGACACACGCCAAGCAGGCCGCCGAAGACATCCGCTCTGCCGCCGAAGCAAAGGCGCACGAGCTCCGTGGCCGCGCCGAACAGGCCTACCAGCAGGCCCGCACCCGCGCCCGTTCCTGGCAGGAGGAAGGAGAACACTATGTCCGCGAGAACCCGCTTCGCGGCGTGCTGACGGCGCTGGGTATCGGTTTCGTCCTCGGCCTTCTCATCCGCCGCTAAGGCGATCCCCCAGCTCCGCGTTGACCTACTCATCCCCCGGGATGAAAGGCTCCAATGCGGCAAACTTTGAACATGATCTGGAAAACGCAGCCGCCCGAAGAGCGGACCGCGGCTGACACCGGCCTGCCGGAGCATCTGCTCTCGTTGCTGGCTTCTGCCGCCGGGTACTTTCGCGCCCGGCTCGAACTGGCCGGCCTCGAAGGCAAGGAGGCGGTGGTCGCCTACGGCAAGGTCTTCGCCTTTGTGGCGGGAGCCATCGCGCTGCTGCTCTTCGGCTACATTTTCCTCTGGATCGGGCTGATCGCGGTCATCGCCCATTTCGCGGCGGTGCACTGGGGGTGGATCACCCTTGCCGTCGGAGTGCTGCACCTCATCGGCACCGCAGGATGCCTCTGGGGAGCGAAGGCGAAATGGGGCAAACCGGTATTCACCGCAACGTTGAATGAATTCAAAAAGGACCAGGAATGGCTGAGCAGTCCCAAAGAGACGAAGAGCGGAAATCGCAACTGATCGCCGAACTGGAACGCTCCCGGGCGGGTCTCGCCCGGGACATGCGCGGCGTCCGGCAGGGGCTCGACGTAGGCTCGCACGTCAAACACGCCATTTTAAGGCAGAAAACGCTCTGGTTCACCGGAGCCGCCGTGACGGGCTGGCTTCTGTCGCGGATCCCCGGCCGGTTAAAAGAGCCGAAGGAGAAGCCCCAGACGCTTTTATCGCGCTTCATGCCCGAACCGAAGGAAGCCAAGCGCAGCGGATGGCTGCTGGCACTGCTCGGGCTGGCGGGAACGCTCCTCAAACCGGCGGTGACCTCCTTCCTGACCCACAAGCTGACAGAGTTCGCAACCCGCGATCATCAGCCGGAGCCGCCACGCCGTGCTTCCAGGTACTGACAGGAAGACCCACAACATTACCGCAATCCCTCATTTATTGAAAATCGCAGGGCTCGTACGCTTGATTTTGATTGATTTTGCTGCCGGGCTGTAGTCGGTTCTCTCGGCAGCAAAATGTCAGACATTCTCCCCAAGACTCCCTCCCCGGGCGAACCCGTCACGCAGACACTCGAACACGTCGACCATTACCTAAGGGTCGGCCAGGAATCGAATGCGTCGGATATTCACTTGGGTGTTAATTCTCTCCCCATCTGGAGGCGCAACGGCACGCTGGAACCGATCTGGCTTCAGGCCCCCCTTCTCACCGCCGCCGACACGGAGCGGCTGACGATGGGCTTCCTTACCGAAGAGCAGAAACATCAACTTCACAACCAAGGCGACGTCGATTTCGCGTACGCGAACTCCTTCGGGCGTTTCCGGACCAGCGTCGTCCGGCACCGGCTCGGGTTCGACATGGTGTTCCGGATCATCAATACCAAGATCCGGTCGATGGACGAGCTTTGCCTGCCTGATACCCTCAAGCTCCTCACCCAATATCACAACGGGCTGGTGCTGGTAACCGGCTCCGTCGGCAGCGGTAAATCGACCACGTTGGCCGCGCTGGTGGACGAGGTCAACCGCACGCGACATGACCACATCATCACGCTCGAAGACCCGATCGAGTACGTCTTTCACTCCAACGGTTGCCACGTCACCCAGCGTGAGGTGCATACGCACACCCGCTCCTTCGCCGCCGCGCTGCGCGGCGCGCTGCGTGAAGACCCCGACGTCATCATGGTCGGTGAAATGCGCGATCTTGAGACGATCCAGCTGGCCATCACCGCCGCGGAGACGGGTCACCTTGTGCTTGGCACACTCCACACGGGCAACGCCTCCCGGACGCTCGATCGCGTGCTGGACGTGTTTCCCACCGATCAACGGGAACAGATCCGCATCATGGTGAGCGAATCGCTGCGGGGCGTCGTCTCCCAACAGCTCGTCCCGAAGGCCGACGGCTCGGGCCGTTGCCTGGCGATGGAGGTTCTCGTCAACACACCCGCCGTCGCGAACGTCATCCGCGAAGGCAAGACCTTCATGCTCCCGGGCATCATCCAGACCGGGCGCAAACTCGGCATGAAACTGATGGACGACTCCCTCATGGAGCTTTACGACCAGAAGCTTATCACGTCAGAAGAAGCCATTGCCCGCGCGGAGCAGAAGCAGCTCATGCGGCAACACTGCCTGCGCCAATAGCCCTTCCTTCTCCCTTTCGCATCCATGGCTTACATCGATCAGTTTTTTGAAGTTCTCATCCAGGCCGGAGCTTCCGACCTTCACCTCGGGGAAGGCCAGCCCCCCAAGATTCGGCGTCACGGCGATATCGTTCCGATCCGGAACGAAGTCATCACGCACGAAGAGGCCGCTTACATGTTGAGCGAAATTGCGGGACCGGAACGCTGGGCGCAATACGAGGAGCGCGGCGACCTCGACTTCGCCTACGAGATGAACGAGGAATCCCGCTTCCGCTGCAACTTCCTGAAGCAGACGAACGGCTATGGAGCGGTTTTCCGTCTCATTCCCACAAAGATCCTCACGCTTGAGCAACTCGGCATTCCCGAGGTGGTCAAGGAATTCGGCAAGCTGCGCGGCGGGCTCGTTCTCGTCACCGGCCCCACCGGCTCGGGCAAGAGCACCACGCTGGCCGCGTTGATGGATTACATCAACACGAACTACGCCCGCCACATCATCACCATCGAGGAGCCGATCGAGTTCGTTCACAACAACAAGAAAAGCATCATCACCCAGCGCGAAGTGCCGGAGCACGCCTCCTCCTTCCCGGTTGGCCTCAAAGCCGCCCTGCGTGAGGACGCCGACATCGTGCTCGTGGGTGAAATGCGCGACCTGGAGACGATCTCCCTCGCGCTGACCGCCGCAGAAACCGGCCTCCTCGTTTTCGGCACGCTGCACACCAACAATGCCCGCAAGACGATCGATCGTCTCATTGACGTGTTTCCATCCGACCAGCAGGCGCAGGTTCGCACGATGATCTCCTCCTCGTTGCGCGGTGTCGTGGCCCAGCTTCTCCTCAAGCGCAGCGACAAACCGGGGCGCTTGGCGGTCAACGAAATCCTCGTCGCCAACAGCGCTGTCTCCGCCATCATCCGTGAAGGCGCGACGCAGAAGCTTCAGGACGTGATCGTCGGCGGCAAAGGCCAGGGGATGCAGTTCATGGACGACGCCATCTGGCACGTCATGCAACAGGGCATGGTCTCCCCGCACGAGGCATACATGAAGGCGATCGACAAGAACCGCTTCAAGGTATTCCTGCCCGAAGAAGAGTCCGCATTGGGGAACTCGGCGGGCGCGGTGCGGGATTAATCAGCGTCGTATATCTGCGGCGTCGCAGAGCTGCGCCCTCCGTCAGGAGGGGGCATTTCGCGCCGCAGTTTCCCCCACCCTCGTCCTGCGCGCGCTTGCCGCGCGATCGTCGGAGGGCGGAGTTCCACGACGCCGTCACGGCCGCAGGCCCACTCTTTTCGGGCTCTACGCCGTGGCCGGTTCCAACACCGGCGTCTCCTTGCTCTCCACTCTCTCTTCCTCCATCCGCGTCTTCTTCCCGCCACGGTCCCGTGCGATGACGACATAAATTGTCGGCACCACGAAAAGCGTGAAGATCGTCCCGATGATCATGCCGGTCACCAGCACAATGCCGATGCTGTTACGGGAGCCCGCGCCGGGGCCGCTGGCCAGCACCAGCGGGAAGTGTCCGACGACCGTGGCCACTGTCGTCATCAGGATCGGACGCAGACGGGTCGCGGCGGCTTCGATCACGGCGTGAAGTTTGCTCAAGCCCGACTCCTGCAAGTGGTTGGCGAACTCGACGATCAGAATGCCGTTCTTGGCGATCAACCCGACGAGCGTGATCAACCCGACCTGACTGTAAATGTTGAGCGAGGTGAACCCGAAGAAGGTGAAGAACAGCGCGCCGGAGAGCGCGAGCGGCACCGATCCGGCCAGAATGATGAACGGATCGCGGAAACTCTCAAACTGGGCTGCCAGCACCAGGAAGATGAGGATGAGCGAAAGCGCCATCGTTCCGTAAAAGCTGTTGCCCTCCAGCCGGAGCTGGCGGGACTCACCTGCGTAATCAAGCGTGAAGCCTTTCGGGAGAATTTTTGCGGCCTCTTCCTCGAGTTTCGAGAGCGCCATGTCCAATGACACGCCGGGCGGGATAACCCCCTGGATGCGCGCAGAGTTGAGCTGCTGGAAACGGTTGAGCGAACGGGGCTCCACCGAGGTTTTCAACGTGGCGAATGTCGAAAGGGCGACCAGCTTCCCATCCGGGCCACTGACGTAATAGTCGTTCAACTGATCGGTGTTGAGCCGCTCCGTACGCGTAATCTGCGGGATGACCTTGTAACTGCGGCCCTGGATGTTGAACCAGTTGACATAGTTCCCGCCGAGCAAGGTACCGAGGTCCGCGCCGACCTTTTGCAGGTTGAGTCCGAGCGAAGCGACCTTGTCCCTGTCGAACACGATTTCCGTCTGCGGCTGGTCAAACTTCAGGTCGGTATCCGCATACATGAAAAGCCCCGTCTTGTAGGCGGTCTGCACCAGTTGGTTGGCGAACTCCAACAACTGCGCCGGTTCCGCCGTGGAGACGATGGCTATTTCCACCGGGAAGTTGCTGCCGCCGGGCAGCGGAGAAGGCGTCGTGGTGATGACGCGCACGCCGCCGATGCCGGAGACCTTGCCGAAAAGCTCGCCGTTGATCTCTTCCGTGGATCGTGTGCGCTGGCTCCACGGCTTGGTGACGAGACCGCCGAAACCGCCGCCGGGGCTGGTGAGCTGAAAGGCGTTCCCCATTTCAGGGATCGTCTTGAAGACTTCGTAGACCTGTTCGGAATAAAGAACCGTCTGGTCGATGGTGGAATTCGGCGATGCCTGGAGAATCGCCATCACGAAACCTTGATCCTCCTTGGGCGCAAGTTCCTTCTGCGAGAACATGAAGAACGGGGCCGAGAGAAGAATAATGATCACCGCGAGGGTGATGGTGACGGGACGGTAGTTAAGCGTATTGGCAAGAATGCGCCGATAAAGCCTGCGCAACGCGTCAAAGCGATGGTTGATCCATCCTGCATAACCCCGGTGCGAATCCCCCGACCTCAGCAGCACCGAAGACATCATCGGAGAGAGCGTGAGCGCCACAACCCCGGACACAGCCACCGCGCCCGCCAGCGTGAAGGCGAACTCACGGAAGAGCGTGCCCGTCAGCCCGCCTTGCAGCCCGATGGGCGCATAGACCGCCGCGAGAGTGATCGTCATGGCGACCAGCGGCCCGAAGAGTTCGCGGGCAGCCTTGAGGGCCGCCTCGAATGGAGCATGGCCCAGTTGCAGATACCGCTCCACGTTTTCGACCACAACGATGGCGTCGTCCACCACAAGCCCGACCGCCAGCACAATGGCCAGCAACGTGAGGAGATTGATCGTGAACCCGAAGAGCAGCATCAGGAAAAGCGCGCCGACGAGCGAGATCGGGATGGCGACAACCGGAATCAACACCGTCCGGAGCGAGCCAAGGAAGAAGAAGATGACGATGACGACGATAATGAGCGTCTCGCTCAAGGTACGGATGACCTCATGGAGCGCATCGTTGATGTACTCGGTGGCGTCGTAACCGACCCCGACGTTCATGCCGGAGGGGAGCTGCTTCTCAATGGCGGGCAACTCCGCCCGCACGGCTTTGATGACATCGAGGGAGTTGGCGGTCGGCAGCACCCAGATGCCCATGAAGGTCGCCTTCTGACCGGAGAAGCGGACGTCGTCGTTGTAGCTCTCCGCGCCGAGGTTGACTTCGGCCACGTCTTTGAGCCGGACGATCACGCCATCCCGCTCCCGCACGACAAGCTCCCGGAATTCTTCCGGCGATCTCAGGTCAGTATTGGCGATCAGGTTGACGGAGATCATCGACCCCTTGGTGGCGCCGACGGCGGAGAGATAGTTGTTCGACGCCAACGCGGCGCGAACTTCGGAAGGTGACACGTTCAACGCGGCAAGGCGGTCCGACTTCAACCAGATCCGCATGGCAAACGTGCGCGCCCCGAGAATATCGGCCCGCTGCACCCCGCTGACGGCGGAGAGCTTCGGCTGGACGACCCGGGTGAGGTAATCGGTGATCTGGTTCTGATCAAGCTCCTTGGAGTAGAAGCTCAGGTACATCGACGCGAACTGGTTATCCGTCGTTTCCAACTCGATAACCGGCGACTCCGCCTCGGGAGGAAGCTGATTGCGAACCTGTGCGACCTTCGCCTGGATCTGCGTGAGCGCGGCGTTGGTATCGTAGTTGAGCTTGAGATGAACCGAGATGGTGCTGAGGCTCTGCGCGCTCGTCGATTCCACGAAGTCAATCCCATCCGCGCTGGAGATAACGCGTTCGAGCGGCGTGGTGATGAAGCCTCGCACGAGGTCGGCATTCGCGCCGACATAGGCAGTTTTGACCGTGATGACGGCAATGTCGCTGCGCGGGTATTGCCGCACGTTGAGCAAACGGTACGACTGGAACCCCGCCAGCAGAATGAGCAAGCTGACGACGGTTGCCACGACGGGCCGCCGGATGAAGAGATCGGTAAAATTCATAACCTAAGAGAGATCCAAAAGACCGTCAGGTTTCGGGCGGGTTCGGGTTGGCTTCGTTGCTCGGCTGAACGGTGTTGTTGACCTGAACCTCGGCGCCGCTGTTGAGCTTGAACCCGCCGGAAGTCACCACTTCGTCGCCTTCCTTTACCCCGGAAAGAATGGAGACCTGATCGCCGCGCGAGGGCCCCACCTTCACCACCTGCTGGATCACCTGTTTGCCGCCCTGCCCCCCCTCCGCGTCCTTGACGATGAAGACCGAATCACCATAAGGAGCGTAGTTGATCGAGGAGGCCGGAATGGCGACGATGCCATCCTGTTCGGGCATCAGGACTTCCACCCGCACAAACATGCCGCTACGCAGGATGCCGTCCTTGTTGGAAACGGTGGCTTCCACCTGGATGTTGCGGGTGGATTCGTCCACCTTGGAGTTGATAGCGGTGATCTCGCCGTCAAACTCTTTACCTTCCAGCCCGGTCACCTTGAGCCGGACTTTCTTCCCCAGGGCGACGTTGCCGAGTTCCTGCTGCGGAAGCGCGAACTCGACATAGATCGGATCCTGCGATTGGAGCGGGACGATCGATTTCCCCACATCGAGAAACTGGCCGATGTTCACGTTCCGGATTCCGAGCACGCCATCGAAGGGAGCATGGATGGTCTTGCGGGCGATAAGCGCCTTGATCTGCTCCACCGAGGCGTCGCTCTGGTCGGCGCTTGCCGCCGCCGCGTCAAACTCCGATTGGGAGGTGGCCTTCTTGGAAAGCAGGTCGCGCTGGCGGCTCAGGTTCAGGCGGGCCAGTTCCCGGGCGGCCTCCGCCGCTTTCAGTTGGGCCTCTTCCTGCCGGGTATCGAGCTTGATGAGCAAGTCACCCTCTTTCACCGGCGTGCCGGATTCGAAGGCGATCTCCCGCACGATCCCGGAGAGATCGGTGCTGACTTCCACCCCGTGCACGGCCCGTAGCGAGCCGACCGCGTGAAGTACCGGCTGCCACCGCTCCCCCCGGGCGACCAGCGTAGTGACGGCGGCGGGAGGCATCTTGAAGCTCATCCCCTGCGCCATCGCCGCGCGGATCTGGCGGTATTTAGCAAAGGCGATAGCCCCCACGGCGAGGACCACCAGAACCAGCATTGTCAGCATTCTCTTCCACATAAATTTCAGGCTTCGGATGGTTTGAACGATTCGGTTTTAAGATCTTCTGCGGGGGAAGGAGTCAGGCCGATCTGGATTTTCTGGAGGAGGTCCACGAGTGTTTTGCGTTCCGCCTCGTCCAAGGGGTCGATGACGGAGGAAACTCGCTGGAACCAGCCGGGGAGCATCCCTTCCACAAACGTTTGGCCCGCCTCCGTCAGCCGCACCAGAACCGTACGGCGATCAAGGGGATCGGCTTCGCGGACGACAAAACCGTCCCGCTCCAGGTTATCGATGAGCCCCGTCATGGTCGCGCGGGTCACTCCGGCTTCATCCGCGAGCGACGCAGGCGTCGCCGGATGTTCGCAGCACCCGTTGAGAAGCATCAGAACGGTGAAACGCCCCTGGCTCAGGCCAAGCTGGCCGAGGTAGCGCCCCTTTTCCGCAAACATCATGTCCGCCGTCCTCAGGAGGTTCAGGAACGCCTCGTTCGCGCTGAGTTCCATGTCGGGATACCGCTCCGCCGCCTTGAGAAGGCATTCGTAGCGGGGGAGGTCTTTGAGCATCAGGAGGGGCATGGCGTGAGGATGTTTTTTGGATTGGTGGTGAACCGGCGACGCTCGAGAAGAATCGCGCGAACCCGGTTAGTTAGCCCCCTGATAGTTTAGAAACCTAACTATCACCCCTTAGGATGCCGTCAAGTCATTTAACCTGAACTCCGATGTTGGAGCGGATGAGCTGGCGCGAGAGGGTTGAGTCGCGATGACTTGAGGAAGAGCGAAGCGCATCTTTAGATACGGTGAGTCTCTGACGAAAGGCACTCGCGGCCAACAAATTGCGTCAGACCGCCACCGCGAAACGGTTTTCTCAATACGAAGCGCAGCGGAGTCTCAACGCGGAGCCCGTGCCGTGCACGGGATCTCGCCGCAACAACCTCGGAATTCAGGTTTAAGTTGCCGCTTTTTGGCTTTCACGGCACGGTTCCCGGAATGACTGATCATTTTGCCTTGCTGGGGGAGCCGCGCCGTCCATGGCTCGAAGAAGAGGCGCTGAAAGCCCGATTCCACGCCTTGACGGCGGAGCATCACCCCGACGTGGCGGGAACGGATGCCGGATCGCCCCCCTTCGCCGCGCTGACCGTGGCCTACGGGGTGTTAAACAATCCGCGCGCACGGCTTCGTCACCTGTTGGAACTGGAAGCGCCCGAAGAGCCGTTCCGGGGCGTGGCGGCTCCGCCTTCGGTGGGCGAGCTTTTTCTGGAAATGGGGGCCAAAAAACAAGCACTCGACGGTTTTCTGAAAAAGCGGACCGCCGCCGGGTCGGCGCTCGCGAAGGCGTTGTTGTTAGCCGAACAATACACGCTCCAGGAGGACCTTGAGGCGCTGCTGGCAGTGCTGGAGGCGGAACGGGGGCGGTGGCTGGAACGCATTCCCGCGCTGGATGCAGCCTGGACGAGCGGCGAAGCAGAGCGGCCCGTTTCACAAGTCGCGGAGACCGCGCAGGCGCTTGGCTACCTCGATAAATGGAGCGCGCAGATCCGCGAAGGGCTGGTTCGGCTGCAAATCGAGAGTTAAAAGTGGTTTTGAGTTCCTGTTTACAAAGGCTTTGCGGCAGCACAGTCCGCTATGAAGCATTTCGAGCTTGGGCAGTATTGAAAATACAGCCACTGCGCTCGAAAAGCCTCCCATCGAACTGCGGTGCTCGCAAATCCTCTGTAAACATCTAACTCAAAAACGCTTTAGCCGTTGTCCCGGGGAGGTCATTGGCATTAGCTTCCCGCCATGGACTCTCTGGATCCCATCGTCGGCATCGATCTCGGCACCACCAACTCGCTCATCGGCGTGATGGACGCCGGTTTCCCTATTCTACTAGCGGATCGCGATGGCAAGCGCCTGACGCCTTCGGTGGTTCACTTTCCCAGTGAACATGGAGAGCCGCTCGTGGGAAGCGCGGCGAGCCGGATGCGGGTTCTGGCCCCTACTGAGACGGTCTATTCCATCAAACGCTTCATGGGGCGGCGGGTGGGCGAGGATCTGGATTCCACCGGCGTTTCCTATGCCCTGACGGGCCAGCCCGGCACCCCGGTTCGCGTAGCGGTCGACGGCCATGACTATTCTCCCGAGGAAATCTCCTCGCTGATCCTCGCCAAACTGAAACGCGACGCGGAAGCCGCGCTCGAATGCGGGATCACCCGGGCGGTGGTAACCGTCCCCGCCTACTTCAACGATGCCCAGCGCCATGCCACCAAAAAGGCGGGCGAACTGGCGGGGCTGACGGTGGAGCGGATCCTCAACGAACCGACGGCGGCGGCTCTTGCCTACGGCGCGGACAAGCTCGGCGAGCATGCCAGGGTGGCCGTCTTCGATCTCGGCGGAGGCACGTTCGACCTCTCGATTCTGGAACTGTCGGGCGGCGTGTTTCAGGTGCTCTCCACCCATGGCAATACCCGCCTCGGCGGAGACGACATCGACGACGCTCTGACAACGTGGCTGGTGGAAAAAATCGACGCTCCCCTCCCCGTGGAGGCGCTCTCCCGCGTGCGGGAAGCGGCGGTGGAAGCCAAGCACCGTCTTTCGACGGAACCCGAAGCGACCATCGAGCTGCCGTTCCTCGTCGAAGGCCGCAGTTTCTCCTGCGTCATCACCCGCGAGGAACTGGAGCGGCTTGCCCGGCCCGTGATCGAACGGACCCGCGCCCACTGCATCCGCGCGCTGGCCGACGCGAAGCTGGAAGCGCGCGATCTCAATGAGGTGATTCTGGTGGGCGGCCAGACACGCATGCCGCTGGTGCGACGGTTCGTGGCGGAGATTTTCGGGCGCGAGCCGAACCTTTCGCAAAACCCCGACGAGGCGGTGGCCCTCGGCGCGGCCATCCAGGCAGGCATTCTCTCCGGGGCGGTGCGCAACGTGGTGCTACTGGATGTTACCCCCCTTTCGCTGGGCATCGAAACCTTTGGCGGGTTGATGAATGTCATCATCCCGCGCAACTCCACCATCCCCACCAAGGCGGGCGAAATGTTCACCAACGCCGTGGCGGGGCAACGCTCCGTGTTGATCCGCGTGTTGCAGGGGGAACGCGAGATGGCCCGGGACAACTGGGAACTCGGTCAGTTCGAACTCGGTTTCGAACCCGCCGCGAAAGGGCAGGCGCGGGTGGGGGTGCAGTTTGAAATCGACGCCGACGGGATTCTTCACGTGCTGGCTCGCGATACAAAAACGGGAGCGGAACGGGTGGTCGAGATGCGAAGCGCCGTGGATGTCTCCGACGAGGCGGTGGAACAGATGATCGCCGAATCGCTCGATCACGCCTTTGAGGACATGACCGAGCGCGTCTTTACCGAGGCGCGCCTGAAAGCCGCCGAAATGCTCCCCGCGGTCCGCAACGCGCTCACGTTGCTGGGGGACGAAGTGGACGGAGAAGAGCGGCAACGCATCGCCGTGTTGATGGCGGAAGTGGAAACCGCGCTGACTGGCGAAAACCCGCACGCCCTCAAAAAAGCGACCGCCGCTCTCGATGAAGCGACCCAGAACCTCGCCACGCTCCTGATGGAGCGGGCGATGGAGGAGGCGCTCAGGCGTAAGGGGATTTTGTAGGAATTACGGATTGCGGAAAGAAAGCACGTTGGCGCGCCTGACCGGTGCCTGCCAAACGCGGAGCGACTCCTTTCAATCAGCCCCCAAATCGATCATCGGAGGGGCTGATTCCAGTCTTTTTGGCTCACACCTGAACCTCAGCTTGTATGTCCGTCCAATTTATTCTTGCTTAGTTTAACCGGTTAAGCTATTTAACCGGTAAAGCAGCGTATTCCATGCCCTCCCCTTCCTCCAAACCTGTTCGGTTTCGCGAAATTGCCGCCAAGGCGAACTGTACGGTAGCCACAGTATCCATGGCTCTCAACGACAGCTCCCGCTTGCCTGAAAGCACGCGAACCCGGATCAAGGAGATCGCCCGAAATCTTGGCTATGTGCCCAACCAGTTGGCGAAGTCACTTTCGCTCGGGCGCACCGGGGTGCTGGGCGTCGTGATGCCGATCGCCATCGATCCTTATTACGCAGCCATTCTGGACGAACTGAACCAGGTGGCGTCCGACCGGGGCTATCAGCTTCTCTTCCAGTTCCACCGCTGGTCTCCGGACGGAGAAGACAAGGCCTTGAGATGGCTGGCGGAGTCGCGGGTTGACGGGATCATGCTCTACCCGGCCCGGAGCAGCTACGAAGGAGCTGAAATGCAGCAGTGGCTGGCAGGAATGAAGATGCCGTTGGTTCTTCTCTCCGAGTTGGGCGGCAACGGGCTGTCCACGCTTGCGGGTAGAATCATCAAAGATCGCAAGCAGGAGTGCATGCTGGCGCGCGACGAGTTGATGCGAATGGGCCACCGCCGCATCGACATTCTGCACCCCCACTTCGACAATTCGGCAACGGCCGGGCGCTACGCAGCGCTGCTCGACCGCAGTGAGCCGTGCAATGCGGAACTGGACGTGCGGATATTTTCGCCTCGGCACGAGACGACAGACGCGCGGGATCTGGCGGCTCGATTCGGACTCTCTCCGACAGAGGACAAGAGGTTGTTCGAGCGCTACATCACTTCTTACCTCGACTGGCCGGAGAGAGGCAGCGCCGTCATTACCAGCAATAACCGCGTCGCATGGCATTTGTTATCGATGGGCCGCGCAAGAGGACTCCGCTACCCGGAGGATATTTCCATCGTAAGCATCGGGATTCTTGGCGCCGGAGATGCCGGTGGCTTCCCGCTGACAGC
This sequence comes from Chthoniobacteraceae bacterium, assembly GCA_037190965.1. Taxonomy (GTDB): domain Bacteria; phylum Verrucomicrobiota; class Verrucomicrobiia; order Chthoniobacterales; family Chthoniobacteraceae; genus DATMFV01. The sequence continues at coordinate 40,092 of JBBCKI010000068.1, read as the reverse complement.
AGTGGAATATGATTCCAAAGAAATCGCGCAGAGCGCTTTCGACATCATGCTCCGTCAGATTAACCGGAATGAGAGATCTGGCGATATTTACGTCAACGCTCAGTTGATCCGCCGGGAGAGCGTCGGAAAAACTCCCACGGGCTTTCCCGCACCTTCCGAAAAACGCACTCGAAAAAACAATCCGTCCCCGCAAATCACCCCCTAATTACTCCCACCCCCATGAGAACCACTCCCTTCCTTCCCCTCGGCGCTCTATCGATAGTCAACACCATTGCAGCGATTCTCTTCTTCGCAGTCGCGCCCGCGGAAGCTGCCGTCGTCTACCAAACCGACTTTAATGGGACGGCAGGCGCCTTCCCTGGCTCAGGTTCCACTTATGCGGACTGGACCATCAAACGATCAGGCACCGCTACGCCAACGACGCTTTCTCTCACTGGAAACGGAGTGCTCCAAATGGCCAACCCCGTCGGGGCGACAAGCAGCCAGTTTACCATGGCATACTATCAGGGAAGCGGTTCCCAGGTTAGTGATGGAAAAGTGACCTCCGTGGTTCAATTCATCTCCAATAACAATCAATCCATGGGGATCATGGCGCGCGTTCAAACCCCCTCGGCGGACGGCGGGACTCCTGACGGCTATTTTGCGGGAATTTTGCGCGATGCCTCGGGCGTTCGGCTTGTTATCTCCAAGAACATCCAGTTTACCGATGTGGGAAGCTATATCATTGCCGCATCCAGTACGATCAGTGTCAGCAGCACCAACTATTACCGCCTTGAGTTCGAGTTTGTGGGGGACCAGTTGACCGCATCACTATTTAGCACCAGCAATGGAAATCTGATCACTTCCATCAATGTGACGGACAGCAGCTATACCAGCGGGGTCACGGGCTTGAGAACCAACTTCCGTTCCGCTGATAGAACCGTGGGGTATGATAGCTTCCAGCTCGAAGCCATCCCGGAGCCGGCCACTGCGGCCCTTCTATTGCCCGCTGGCATTGCCGGTCTCCTCTTGCGGCGAAAGCTTAAGTAGATCGCCTGACAAAGTCCTCTCCCTGTTCATCGCTCATTGTTCCCCATGCCTTCCCAACGTTCACTCTCCACCCGCCTGATTGCCTGCGCAACCTTTCCGTTGCTCGCCCTGACGACTCCCTCCTTCGCAGAACAATCCTCAACATGGCGACGCACCGGTGAACTCACCGGCGTAAACAAAAACCCGACACGGGTGGTTGAAGACGGGAGGCTTCTTGGAAAGTCCGAACTGAAGATCGTCTTGGACGGTGGACGATTCGATCCGCAGAAGCCCGTGCGTCTTCATCTGCTGACCAAAAACACCGATGCCGTCGTGGTTGAAGCTTTTGATGTTCAGGGGAAGAAGATTGTCGTTGAGCTTCAAAAGGGGGGAGCCTTTGTTGAAGAACGGCCGGGAGAAATAGAGTTTCATAAATTTGAGGGTGTCTCCCTGAAGCTCTCGGGACGCAGCGAGGCCCAGGCGCTCCGTCATTTTTTGATTCGCTTTGATCCATCTCAGCCGGTCACGGAGGCGCAGGTGTTCTTCGAACTCGCCGATACGGGAACGCCGGTAAACATGGCCCCCGCAATCTCAAAACCGGCCAACTCGCCCGCCGGGCGCGCCCCGGAAATTGAGAAAACAGAGAACGGATTCACCCTCTCCAATCCGGCGCTCAAGGCGGTGTTTTCCACGAAGGGAGGATTGCGCCTTGTCTCGCTTTTTGATGAGTTTGCAGGGAAGGATATTCTTCTCGATCCCTCAAAAACCGGCCTCTTCCTTGTCGACACGGGCGATGGGCGCACGGTGACAGCCAGAGACTGGGTGGTCAAGGAAACGCGCATCAAGGGCGATTCCGCCGAAGTGCTGCTGGAGGGTGGCGGGCTGGAGGCCAGCTTTACTGCGACGGTGACTGCGGAGCACTTGCGTCTTGGCTTGGAGATGGTGAATATCTCAGGAAAGGAGCATTCGTGGAAGACGGTGTTTCCGCAGATCGGCGGCATCAGCGTTTCCGATAACCCAGATGACGATTACTATTGCTACCCATTCCGGGGCGGCATTGTTCAAAAGGTAAATACCGATCTCCGCCTGTTCTATGCGGCCAATGAGGCGATGTGGCAGATGGTCGATGTCTACTCTCCTGGAAAGGGAAGCGGGATCTCGATGCGCTCCCTCGACGAAGGGGGGCTTCTGAAGGGGATCGCCTTCCGAAAAGGAGTGAAGCATCCCGCTTTTGCAAGGGCCGTCACCGATCTTGGAAATCGCCTTGAAAAAGGAATGCTCTGGAAACAGAGCCTGACACCGGGCAAAGGAAGCGCGATGGGATTCGAATACCAGCGCCACACGCGGGAGACCGGCGGCCGATTCAAGTATCCCGACGCGGTGATTGAGATCCACCCCGGCGACTGGAAGGCGGCCATGAGCACCTATGCAAAGTGGGCTCATTCGGTATGGAAGTGGCGCTCGCCCGACACGGCCATCAGGGATGTTTGGTTGATCCAGACCATCACCGCCAGCCTGCCTTCGGAACCGCAGGTTCAGAAGCGGCTCTACAATTTCGAAACCAAGGAGTGGTACGGCGGCTATCGTGAGGACGGGATCGACATGGGCGAATTCCGCCACTGGTGGGAGTGGTCCGAAAAGGGCCCCTTTGGAGTTTCCCTGGATCAGGGCCGAGAGGAAACCCTCCGCCAGATGCACAACAAGTGGAACTACTTCTTCATGGATGACCCGGTGAGAGGAAAGCTCGTCAACGCCGTCAACGATGGAGACTATGCTTATAATACCAGCATGGAAGGCCTTGAGGGATTGAAGAAAGGCATCGCCACCGCACACGAAGCCGGTGCCCTGGTGCAATTCTACACCGATCCGTTCATTGTGGATAGCACGACCGAAATGGGGAAAAACTACGGACGAAAGCATAGTGTCGTTAATCCTCACGTTCAGCACACGCCGGGCCCGCTTCCTGAAACCCCGAAGGGCGATCACCTCATTACGTATGCCAAATGGAGCATGTGCACGGATAATGAGGATTATCAACAAGCCTACGCGAATAATATGGCCCGTCTTGTGGGAGATACCCAAGTGGATGGCATTCGGCTCGATCAGTTTGGCTATACAGGGTTTGTCTGCTATAGCAAAGAACACACGCACCAGTTTGCCGAGCCTGGCGAGCATGCCGTCATGAGGTCCATGAAAGCCCTGATGTTAAAGGTCAGGGCCGCCTGCAGCGCCAAAAAGCCGGACATTCTGCTCACCGGCGAGTACGCAGGGTGCGACTTCCTCGCGGGAGAACTTGACGGCGCTCTTCTGCATGAAATGCGCTGGGCAATCCCCGGCTTCCGCCCATTGCCGCTCAACATCTTCCGTTTCTATTTCCCGGGAGTCACGCTTTTCGAGAATGTAACCTCATCGCACTCATTCCCGAGCAAGGCCTATCATGAGATCATGCTCTGGAATGGCGTGGGGCTGTTTCAGCGGCCTTGGCCCGAGAATTATCACCGTATCCTGCGCGAGAACGCAGACGCCTTTCGCTCAACGCAGGTGGAACCCCTGGTGTCCACCTTGCAGGACTACCTCTATGCAAACCGATTTGCTACCGGTCGCAAAACCATCACCGTGCTGCTGAATGACCGTGAAAAGCCAATCGAAGGCCCGGCCATGCCCGCGCAAGAAACGGCATCACATCATTACTTCGATCTGCTCAACGGTGTGGAACTACCCGTGGCTGAAAAAGGGCTCGTCTTGAAGGTCTCACCAAAGCGGGTTGCCGTGGTCGCCCGTCTTCCCCGCGCCTTGGCTGTGCAATCGGCTGGTGATGGGGTTAAAGTCCTCTTCCCATCGGAAACTTCCGCCACAACGGTTGTCCTCTGCAATGCCGAGGGGGCTCCCCTTGATCGAAAGCTCGCCCAGGATGGCCCGGCAATCTGGGAAACCCTCCCGGAGGGAGCCGCCTATGTTAAGCTGCTGAGCGGGAAGTACCTCGTCGATGCTATAAGCCTCCCTCAAAAATAATTACTCCGATATGAACCGCACGCCTCCCCCTTCATCATCCCTGGCCTTCTCGCTGGCGGAAGTCTTGATTGCGATGGTGATCCTCGCTTCGTTGGCGCTTCTGGCGATCCCCGCTTACCAGGGTGTCGTTGACATGGGGGACAATGCATCCTGCATCAACAAGCTCAAAAAACTTGGCGAGTCCGCCCTCCGTTACGCTTACGACCATCGTGGATCAATGCCCAGTGCCGACTGGAAGCAACCCAATGGTCGGCTTCGGTCGGGAACACAAGGCACCTACTCGGTGAGAGGCAGCCTTCTTGATTACCTTGCTGAATGGAAGAGGACGACCTCCCCAACAGAGGTTGCCTGGTGTCCGGCAGATCGGCGCAAACACAACAAGGCAATCGGCACCTGGCAGAGCTATTGCCTTAATACCTATGCAAAAGGGACGGGCGAGTTTCTTGATGATGGCGCCCCTTCGGAGCCCAGCATCTTCCTTAGCCCGCCGATCGCCGGCATTCCACAACCGGCTCAAATGGCCATGTTTATGGATGGGGTAAAGCCAAACATCACCCCAAACGAGGTCTCATATCCTTCCACCATCGCTCCAAGCACCTTCACCAACAAGCAGGATACGTTTTACGCGCATGGCGATCATCTGAATGTCGTTTATATGGACGGCCACGTCAGCGCGGTTCCCCGTTCGGAGATTCGGAAGATGACCTCGCAAAATTCCTTTTGGAGCGGCGGTTTGAGTTTCTAGGTCGCGGGCGCCACGCTCCTGATGGAGCGGGCGATGGAAGAGGCTTTTAGGCGGATTTTGTAAATCCCTGAAATCCCGCGGGAGCCAGCGAGTGCGTATCGAAGAAATGCTGCAACGCCTCCAAGACCCCCTCGCTGCAACGGCCCTGGGCGATGTAGCCCCCGGCGTTTTTCACGGTGGCTTTGACCTCGTCAATGGCGTTGCCCGGGGCGGCGGGCCAGCGGGCAAAACGCCCATCGAGCATGGAGAGGTCGTTATGATGGTCGCCCATCGAGAAAGTCTCGTGCTCCGAAATGCCGGTCAGGCGGCATAGCTCCCCCAGCGCGCTTCCCTTGGAATAGTGGGCATGACAAAACCGAAGGAAGATCGTGTTACGCTGGTAATGGAAGAGCGAATCCCGGGAGCGTTGCTCATGGAGAAAACCGATAAAACGGTCGATATCGGCGTCTCCATCGCCAACCAACCCCACAGGCCGGTTCTTTTCGTAGATCGTCTTCGCGTTGATCTCCGTCTCGGCAAACCGGAGCACTTCCCGGAGCAGTCCGCTCTCTGACTCGAACAACGTGTCATGGGCTTCGACGCAACGCCGGTTCCAGTCGCCGTAATCCTGCCATTCGCCCTGGCTATTCCGGTGGAAAATCTCCCGTTCGTTGGTCAGGATATAGTCGGGCTCGATCGGGAACTCGAAATCGTTCAAGCCCTGAAGGATGAAGTTGAGATCGCGCCCCGTGTTGACCGCCCAGGAGACGCCGCAACGCCGCAATTGCGCCAGCGTTTCATATAAAGCGGGCGAAACAGCGGGCGAGGCGTCGTGGTCAACGAGCGTTCCGTCAAAATCGGTGCTGAGAAGGCGAATCATGTCGCCGAGAGTGTACCTTCAATGGCGCGCCTGCGCAAAGCGATTGATTGCCGGACGCGGACGACGGATAATCGCAACCATGAAATCCGCTTACGAACTCGCCATGGAACGTTTGGAAAAACAGGCTCCGACGCAAAAGCTCACCGAAGCGCAGAAGGCGGAAATCGCCGAGATCGAAAGCATCGCCAAGTCGCGAGTCGCGGAAAAGGAGCTTTTCCTCGGCGAACAGATCGCAAAAGCTCGGGCGCGCGGCCAGTTTGACGAAGTGGCCTCCATCGAAAAGCAGCTCGCGGCGGAACTGCGGCGCATTCAGGAAGAGAGCGAGGAAAAGAAAGACCGGGTGCGGCGGAAATAGGCCGCTACTTCCCTGACAAACGGTGCGGCAGCACCGGCCGCCGAGCGCGCGTATCGGCTCCCGTGCTTCTCTTGAAGCCGCATCCCAACCGCACCAACAATCCTTCCGGGGGATGGGCGCCAAACGCGCATTCTCGTCATATCCCGCGCTCTCGGCGAGAGCGGACTACCGCGCACGCCGTATTGCACCCGGAGACGGGACAAGCGGCATGGAAATTGCAGTGAATCGGACTTTGTACTATTCTCCGCACCTCCCTGCCTGCCGCACCCTGCATGAACCGCACTTTGTTTTCCCTCAGTCTCGCAACCGCGCTTTGCGCGGGTGGCGCGGCAGGGTGGTTTTTGCGTGGAACGTATGAGGTTCAGGGCAAGGCCACTCTCAGTGCCTCCGCGCCGGTCCCTCCCCCTCCAGCCCAGCCCGCCGCAATCGCATCGGTCACGATCACGCCTCCTCCCGCCGCCGATCCCAAGCCCGCCAGCCCCACGGAAACCGCACGGCAGGCGACCGACCTCTCGAATGTCCCGGCGGGAGAACGGTTGACCACGGATCTCGCCTTCGCGCTGGAGGAAGGCGCGATGACGGCGGAATTCCGGGGCAATGGCCGCGACCGCCTTCGCATGGTGGTGGTCAACCGGGCTCCCCAGCCGGTTCGGCTTTCCATTCCGGCGGGGCAGGCGTTCGAAGGGACCCATGGCATCGTGATCATCCCCAGAGCGCAACTCTTCGACTTCGCTCCCGGTGAAACCCGGCTCGAAGACCTGCTGACGATCCCCACGGCGTCCACCAATCAGGTCGATGACCGCGCCTTGGCTCTCTCCAGCGATACCGAGCCGAAGCTGCAGGGGCTGCTCGACTATCTGGCGGAGCATCCCGAGGTCTCCCTTCCCGCCGCGCAGACCGCTGCCCTGGCGATTCTGGAAAACCTTCCCGCCAACGCTTTCGCGAACTTCACGCAAGCCGGCAGCGACCTGCCCAGCCCGTGGAACACTGCCGCATTCAAAGTGGAGGTCGCCGATCTCGTGAGAGCGCTGATCGTCCTCCGGCAAATCGGAATTCCCGATGAGCAACTGGCGATCACCGTCGATCCGCAGACGAAGATCGAAGCGATGATCGACCCGCTGGCGCGCGCCTTGGCGATGCAGTATTACGGCATCAAACCCGATGCCGAATGGGCCTATTGGAAGCACGAACTCTTGGAGGGAGAGCCGAGCACCCGACATTATGCATTGCACGGGATCGCACGCTATTATCCCGAGATCGCCATCCCGATGCTGCCGGGATGGGCGCGGGAGAGCCGCACCAGCCCGGTATTTCGCCGCACAGCCATTCAGGCGCTCGCGGAGACGCAACGGGCCGAAGCGCTCTCGGCTCTCAAGGCGCTGGAGCAGGAATTGAGCGAAGAGGCGGACCTCAGTAAGGCCGCCCGCGACGCCGCCAGCTATCTGGAGGCAAGCTTGAACCGAGCGGCGGCGGAGATCCGCCCGGTCGGGTTCCGGATGACGAAGAACGACGGGAGCACCAGTGCTGCCGGGCAGGCGGATACCCTGCAGCTTCGCTAGACTAAATCATGCAGCGGCGTCGCGGAGCTCCGCCCTCCGCTGTTGGGGTTTGCTATGCCGCGTATTCCTTCTCACGGAGGGCGGAGCTCCGCGACGCCTTTCACGGCCATAAACCATTCCGCCGGACTACTCGCGATCCCAGGGCATTCGCAGGCGGCTCAGGCCGCCCGCTTGTTTTTCAACCCGGATCTGCACGGGAATGCGCTCTTTGAGAAGCTCCACGTGCGAGATGACGCCTACAGTCTTGTGATTGAGGCGAAGCGTATCCAACGCGGCAAGGGCGAGGTCGAGCGTGTCCGCGTCGAGCGAGCCAAACCCTTCGTCGATGAAGAGGGAGTCGATGCGGACGTTCCTCCCCGCAAGATCCGAAAGCCCCAAAGCCATGGCCAAACTGGCGAGAAAGCTTTCCCCGCCGGAAAGGCTGGAGGTGGGGCGGACACTCCCCGCCTGATGAAGATCGACAATCTCCAACCCGAGTTCGCTTCCCGTAGCGGTCGCGCGGCGGAGTTCATAGCGGTCGCTCAGACGGCGAAGATGCCGGTTGGCGTGGCGCAGCAGGACATCGAGCGATAACCCTTGTGCAAACCGGCTGAACTTTTTCCCGTCGGCGGAGCCGATCAACTCCCGCAATCCGGCCCATGGGGCAAAGCGTTTGCGGTCTTCCTCCAACTCGCGGGCTTTGGCATCCCGTCTTTCCGCGTTACGACTGTCTTCCTGAAGTTCGTTGCGAAGGGTGGAGCGCGATTCGGCGGCGCGAATGGTCGCCTCCTCCCGAGCCTTCCATTCCGCTTCCACGGCAGCCAAAGCTTCGCCCTGCGGGGCGTCGGCTTCGCGAAGGCTCCGGGCTTGAGCCTGAAGCTGGGTCCGTTGCACCGCGAGGGCCTGCGCTCCTTCGTCAAACCGCGCCTTGAGTTTTGCCAGGCAGGCGGTGTCCCCGGCGTTCAGCCGCGCTTCGCGCAATGCATCGGGCGAAACGAAGGGGGACCCGGCCAGCGCCTTCCGGATCTCGCCCGCCTGTCGCCCGGCCGCGTCTTCCACCTCCCTCAAGGTTTTGAGTCGTTCCCCCACGGCGGCATTTTGCGCGGTGAAGGAGGAACGGAGCGTTCCCAGCGCGGCTGCGGCGGCGTCGAGGTCTTTCCATTCGCGCAGAAAACCATCCGTCAATTCGCGCTCAGGAAGGACCCCGGCGAGTTCCGGCAGGTCCCGTGTCAATTGACTGACCTGTTTGGTGAGAGCTGCCTGCCGGTGCTCAAGGGCTTCGATGCGAACGGCAGCCTGAGCCTGTTCCCCCTCCAGCCGGAGCCGTTCCCGGGCGGCCTTCTGGTAGTCGCGGTGCCGCTGCTCCAGTTGATCCCGAATCCCCGGCTCTTCGCCGGGGCCGGGCAGCGGGAGATTGAAAACCTCCAGCGCTTCGGCCAAAGGTCCGCCATGGGCTTCGATCTCCTGCCGGAGATTTTCGGCGGCAACCCGGGCTTCTCCGCCACGGTGATCCAGCGCGACGATCGCGTTTTGTTCGGCGGCCAGCGTTTCGCCAATCCGCGCGGTTTGCGCGGCGGCCTTTGATTGAAGCAGCTCGCTCTCGGCCTTGCGGCGTTCCATCTCGCGGAGATTGCCCAGAAGAGCGTCCCGCTCGGCGCGGGCTTTGATCGTGGCCGCCATCGCTTCCTCCAGCGACTCCGCCGTATAGACTCGCAATGCCCGGGCAAGCCGCTCAAAGGCATCATGGCCGCTCATTTGTTCGCGTCGTAGTTCTCCGCGCCGACGGTTCAGATTGCGGAGCGCTTCTTCGGTGCGCGCAAGGTGGGCGGCAGCTAGTTCGGCCTCCTTGATGGCGGTGGCGTTGGCGGCTTTGGCGGTGGCGACATGCCGTCGCGCTTCCTCGATCTCCCGGGAAACCGGCGCACCGCTGGCCAGCGGGTGCTCCAGCGCCCCGCAAAGCGGACACGGGCTCCCGGAAGTCAACTGGGCGCGTTGATCTTCGAAGCCTGCGATCCTCTCCAAAAGAGAGAGATTTTTCCCCGCCAGCTCCAGCAAATGCGCCTGGGTGTGGGCCTCCCCCTCGGTGGCCAGCTTTTGCGCGCGCGCCGTTTCCAGTTCTTGCTCCAGCGCGGTTTCGGTGTCCGAAAGAGTCAGTCCCTCCTGAGCGGCGCGGTCGCGTTTTTCCATGGCGACCCGCAGATCCATAAGGTCGGCCTGTTGTTGCTCCCACCTCCGAGCCTCGGCAAAGAGCGCGTCCGGCGTTTTGCCGTTCAGCAGATCCGCTAGGGCTAGAGCGGCATCCCGGGTCACACCCACGCTGGTTTCTTCAGCTTCGCGAGCCTTGGCGAGCTCGCCTTTCAACGATTCCAGCCTCCCGGCGGCGGCCTGCCGCTCGGCTTCCAGCTTTTCGAGTTCCGCCAGCCTGCTCCGAAGGGAGACGCGGGAGCTGGCAAGCCCTGCAAGGCGCTCCACCAGGCCGGGAAGCGCGGCATCGAGTTGCCCGTCCTGCGGGCGATCCGCAAGAAAAGCCGCGATCGTTTCAACCTGCCGGGAGCGTTCGTCCTGTTCCCTGCCTGCGGTCTCCAATACGCGAGCGGCGGCTTGCAGCGTCTCTTCCGCCAGAGCGCGGGCCGCCGCAAGGCCGGAAGCGAGCCGGATACGCGCCCGGGTTGCTCCGGCTTGGGCGCTCCCGTGTTCGGCGGCCTCCCGACGGGCTCGGCCAAGAAGATCGTCCAACGTTTGGAGAGCGGTAAAGAATGGCTCTCCCTGGCGATGCCGGGCCAGTCGCTCCAACTCCGGCGTGGCCTTCTCGCGCTCCTGCGCCAGTGCGTTCTGTTTTTGCGCCAGCGCCGCCTCTTCCATGCCAAGGGAAGTGAGACGGCGGCCTTGCTCCAACCGCTCCGCCAGCTTCTCGCGCTCCCGGGCGAGGACGGCAAGCTCTCCGTCGAGCCGTTCGATGGCGGCGGTCTTTTCCGCGCGCTGCTCTTCATTCAGGAGAACAACCTCGCCGATGGCGGCGGCCCGTTGTTCCAACGCCTGCTCGCGAGAAGCGGCCTCGCGGAAGGCAAGCGCGCCGAGTTCGGAGTAAATGACCGTCCCGGTAAGGCTTTCGAGCAATTCCGCCCGCTGGCTCTCGGTCGCCTTGAAGAACTGGGCAAATTGGCCCTGCGCGAGAAGCGCGGAGCGCAGAAACCGGTCGTAGTTGAGCCCGGTAAGTTCCTCGATCAACCGGTCGGCCTCCGTAATATTCTGCGCCAGCACCTGCTCCTGAGCGTCATAAAGACGGCGGGCGGCGGGTTGGAGCTTGCCGTCGGCCTTGCCTCGCGCGCGTCGCAGTTGCCACTCCGCGCGGTAGCGGACGCCGCGAATTTCGAAAACGACCTCGGCCTGACACAAACCGGCATGGCGGCTCATCATGTTCTCCGGGTTGGGAGCGTTGTCGTAGCGCGCGGCGCGTCCGTAAAGCGCCAAAGTCAATGCGTCGAGAAGGGTCGATTTTCCCGCTCCCGTGGGGCCGGTAATGGCGAAAAGCCCCGCCTCCGAGAATGGCGCGCGCTCCAGATCAATATCTCCCGAGGGGAGAGAATTGAGATTTTGGAATCTGATGCGGAGGATCTTCATAACGGAGACGCACCGCAGTTTTCCCGAGAATCGGGATTTTCGAAAGTCGGGAAATAAGAAAAAACCAAGGGTAACGGGCAGGAGCGCCGGGTTCGCTCTCGCTCCTACCTGGCAATCACCTCGTCGAGAAGCCCGATCAATTCGTCCAGATTGTGGGAGCCCGTGAGACGCAGACGCCCCGTCACTTCCCGCAGTGACGCCAGCGCCACCGGGATGTGGACGAGGAACTGCGGTTTTTCCTGAACAAGGCCTAGGAATCCATAGGCCCCAAGGGCCTGCATCAGCCGCTGCATGGCGCAGAGATCGAAGACTTCCCGGAAATCCGCGGGAACGGCGTAGCCCGCTTCGGCACACAGAACGGCGTAGTCGTCCAGAAGCGAGTCGCGCTCCTGCGGGGTGATATGGACGTAAGGATCGTAGAGAAGCGAGGCGAGGTCGTACTCGCCCAGGCCAGGGCGCATTCCCTGGAAGTCGATGAGCGTGGCGCGCTCCTGCCCGTCCCCATCGGTAATCATCACATTCTGCGACTGGAAATCGCGATGCACAAACACCCGGGGGCGGGCGGCGAGGGCGTCTGCGATCTCGTGGAGCTGGTGGCGACTAGCCCCGCCATGACGTGCGGTCAGCGCTTCGGCATCAATGCCGAAGTGGCGGCCGATGCAATTTTCGAAAAAATAGTTCTGCTCCCACCTGTAGAGGCTGCCGTCGAAGGCTTGCTGGAAGGTGGGCTGTCCCGGTCCTGTTTTGGAAATCGGGTGGGTGTGCAGAATGACGGCCTGCTCCAGAGTGCTCCGGTATAGGGCCTGCCGCTTGGGCCATGGCGCATCGCGAAAGTGCCAGAGATCGATGGCTCCAAGATCCTCAAGCCAGATCAACCCCTCCTCCTGGTCGTGATGATAAATGACTGGGACACGAACTCCGAGATCCTTCAGGAAAACGGCAATCTCGCAAAAGTGCCGGTTCTCTTCGCGTTGCCCGGTGTATTTGACCAGAATGAGCGAGCCCTCGCCACGCATGGCAATCCGGTAATACTTCCGGCCCGAGCCGCCTTTTTCAAGAGGTTCGATCTCGATCCTCTCGCGAACGAATCGCGGGAAGCGGGTAAACGTATGGTCGAGGAACGTCTCGGGAATCATGGGGGAAAGAGGGGGGCTAGAGCGTTTTTGAGTTAAGTATTCACAATTATTTGCGAGCGCCGTGGGTTGGTGCGCGGCTTTTCAAGCGAAGCGGCTGTATTTCCAATACTGCCCGAGCTTGAAAGGCCGCGCAACGGCCCGCGCCGCCGCAAAGAATGTAAATAGGAAATTCAAAACCGCTCTATAAGTCGGCGTCAAAATGGACGCCGCCCACGTTTTGGTTCTCGGTGACAATACAGTTTTCGAGGACGCTGTCTGGCGCGATTTTCGTTCCTTCCCAAAGAATCGTGTCATGCAGGCGCGCGCCACGGCCGACTTCCGACCCCGCGCCGATGAAACTCGCCCCGGTAATCCGGGCGTCGGCGGCGACGCTTGCGGTGGGGTGAACCCAGCACTCTCCCGGGGAGGCTTCGCGCAGGCGGCGTTGGGCGGCCAACAGCTGCTCGCGGGTGCCGAGATCCCACCATTCGCCTTCATCGATGATGATCGCTCCTAGGCCATTCAGTCGGTTCCCTTCCTCGATCATCTCAAGAAAAGTGGGAATGACCGAAGCCTTCCCTGGCGTCAGCCGCTTCAGGAAAGCCGGATTGACGAGGTAAAGGCCAGTAAAAAGATGGGTGCCGGGAGCCCGGCCCAGTCGCTCGCGAATATCGGCGACACGGCCTGCGGTGAAACCGCTGCCGGTCCGGCCTGTTTCCTCCAGAGCGATGTGGAGCGCTTCTCCCTGGCTGCGAAGGATCAGGGTCACTTCATTTCCCGCAGCGAAGTGATGGTCGATGGCTGGTTCCAGCGGCAACGTGGAGAGAACGTCGCCGTTGTAGACGATGAATGGCCCGCCACCGAGAAGGTCTTCGACGTTTTTGATGCCACCGCCCGTCTCCAGAAGGACCGGTTCGTGCCGAAAGGTGAGAGGAACGCCACGATAGGTCCTCTCAGGGAAGGCGCCTGCGTAGGCTTCCGAGCAGTGGTGAGTGTTGACGGCAATGCTCCGGATTCCCGCTCCGATCAGATGATCGAACGCGGACGCGATAAGTGGTCGTCCCGCGAGAGGAACCAGCGGTTTTGGGCGCGTCGCCGTCAACCGCTTCAGCCGCGTGCCCAACCCCGCTCCGAGCACGAACGCCTGAGTGATGGAATCCGGTGTTTTTGGAAAGGCTGGCAAATCAAGAGATTCAGCGGACAAATTCATCGCGGGGAGGCGCGGCCCCTCGCGGGGGTAGGATCGCTACTTCTTTTCGATCAACTGTACGTCGTCGAGGTAGAAAACGCCGTCACCGGGATTGAGAACGGCCCGGATTTCCACGCCAAAGCGATAAATCGGAGCAGTCGTCCCCCTGAAGGTTTTCGGGTCATTGAGGTCCTTCTCCTTTGCGAACTTGAAATTGAAGTTACGGGAGACAGCCCCCCAGTTGGCGCCAGCGGTGAAATCGCCCTGGTCGGTGACGGAATCCCAGGCTTCGTCACGCTCCATCTGAACGCCACGGCCGACGCGGGACTTCACCCTTGCTTCCGTGCGTACACCATGCCCGGCGTAAGCCACATACCAGCGGGCGCTCTTTACGCTCCGGCCCTTCGACTTGAAGCTGAACGTATAGTCCACGCCCGGTTTGACCTGCGAGTTATCCAGGAACTTGCGGATAATGACCATATTGCTGTCGGTATTGTAACCAGCAGCCGGGGCCTGGTGAGCATTCCAGTTGGGCGAGATCTTGCGGAGCTCATTGGGAGGCGAGACCGACGCCGCCTCGGGCTCTTTGGACGCCGGAAAAACGGTCGGCGTGTATTTGATGATCTTGTTAAGAGAAGGGAAATAGCCGACCTTGAGGACGTTTTTCCCGTCAGGGATGGGGGCGGCCTGGGGATCATCGGTTTCGTTCACCGTCGTGACATAGCCGTAGAAGTTCCCTTTCTCTCTTCCGAAATCAGCGCTCCAGTCGCTGGGATTGCGCATCGTGTTGCGTTTCCAGACGTCAGTTCCCTTGAGTTCCACGGGAGTCGCAAATTTCGGCTGTTCTTTGGTGCCCTGATTGTAGGCAATGGCGATGCGTCCATTCGTTTTGCCGATCACCAGATCGAAAAGACCATCGCCGTTCAGGTCGGCAACCGCCGGAGCAATACATCCGTTGAACTTGGAAACGGATCCGCAAGTGATGGTGGAGGAGAACTTAAGCTCCTTGTCCTTGTTCCAGGCCCCCTCGCTCAGATAAACGTTCAGGGTTCCCTTGCGGTCGCCCACGATGAGGTCGGGAATGCCGTCGCCATTGTAATCGACCACTGCCGGAACGAGCTGTTCGCGTCCGTCGCCGTAGGCGAGATAGAAGCGGGAATCTTCGGTAAATTTGGGAGCGGAGCCGTTCCCTTTATTGACAAGAAGGTGAATGGCGTTGGCGGAGTAGCTGCCTTCCCCCACCAAAAGGTCGGGCGTTCCCGACCGGGTCCAATCCCAGACGGCAGGGGCAAAAACGTTCCCCCAGAGATTACCGGAGACGGTCGTTCTCACAAGCAGAACGTCCGCCATCGGCGGTTGCCGAAACTCGGGAATCGTAGTGGAACCCGAATTCTTGAGAATCATGATTTCGCCGGCGTAGTCGCCTAAAACCAGATCAAGGGTGCCGCTGCGATTCAGGTCATGCAGGGAGGCCTTGAGAGCCGCCCGGCGCTTATGCTGGTCGAAGCGGGACAGAAAAATCGGGATGATTTCACAGTTGGTAAACTTCGGCTCCGTTTTGGTACCGCTGTTGAAGTAAACGCGGAAGTAGCCCTCCAGATCGACGGTCAGGATGTCGATGAGCCCGTCGCCATTAAGATCGCCCAGTTGGACCGAGATCGGCATGGCCACGTCCTCGACAGCGCCTCTTTCAGAAATGACATTGACGCCGCCCCGGGCTCCGGCCAGATACCCGTCGTTATCGATGCCATCCCAGAGGTTGTCCGCCTGCCAGAATGATTCGAAGCTGCCGTTGTAGATGAGATTCTTCGGCTTTGCGGGAGTCGCGGGGGTGGTCTGAGCCAGCGCAAAGGTGGGCGCGGCAAGCGCAAGGAGGACAATTGGGAGTTTCATCATCTGGGGAACGGAGTGAAGCAGTTTAGAGTTTTCCTTGCCGCTGGCAAAATCATTTTGCAGTTTCCCTCGGAAGCTGTGAAAAAAGTCATGAAGCAGCCTTGGGAGGTCTATTTTCTCCCACGGTGCTTTGAGGACTTTTTTCACAGCTTCTCAACCTTGACGGATTGAAATGCTTTTTTTCCGGCCGGGGTGGCGGAGAACGGTGGAATCCGTTACGGTGGGCGCACCATGAAGAATTTCGCGATTTTGTACAGTGAGGACGAGGGGGCGGGAGCGCAGGGAGGCAGTAAGATCCCGAGTCGGGCCGAAGTGGCTCCGGGGGATACGTGGGATCTGAGTTTGCTTTACCCCAGCGACGAGGCGTGGCAGGCCGAGTTCGACACGCTCGCGGCGCAATGGCCGGAGGTTGCGAAGTTCAAGGGCCGGGCCGGGGAGTCGGCGGCGACGCTTCGCGATGTCCTGGAATTTGAACGGGCGCTCAATCTCCGGATCGAAAAACTCTATCACTACACGATGCTGCGGGTCTCGGAGAACGCTTCCGACGCCGCGCACCTGGAAAGGGAGGCGATTCTTCAGAATCTGCTCACGAAAATCGGCGAAGCATCCGCGTTTCTTGCGCCGGAGATCCAGGCCCTGGACGATGCCACGTTCGAACGCTATCTCAACGACCCGCAGTTGGAGGCGTGGCGAATCCCTCTTCGCAAGCTGCGCCGGTTGAAGCCGCACACGCTGAGCGGCGCGGAGGAGCGCCTCCTTGCGCTCGGGGCTACCGCCCTGCACGGGCATCGCGACACCTTCGAGCAACTGACCAACGTCGACATGAAGTTCGGCGTCATCCGGGACGAAAAAGGGGAGGAGCGGGAACTGAGCCAGAGCGCGTTTTCCTCTTTCCTGGTCAAGCGCGACCCGGCTTTGCGCAAGCAGGCGTTCCACCGGTTCTACCGCGAATTCCGCGATCACGAATACACGCTCGCTTCCAGCCTCGCCAGTTCGGTAAGAGCCGACGTCTTTGTGGGACGCGCGCGGAATTACCCCTCCGCCCGGGAGGCCGCGCTCTTTGCCGACGACGTGCCGGTGAGCGTCTATGACAATCTGATCGGCAGCGTCCGGGCGAACCTCGACCCGCTCCATCGCTATTACGAGCTTCGCCGCAAGGTGCTCAAGCTCGACGAGATCCATCACTACGACACCTACGTCCCGATGGTCGCCAATATCGAAACCCGGGTCACCTTTGACGAAGCGATCGACAAGGTGATCGCCTCGCTGGCCCCGCTGGGCGAGGAATACACCTCGGTCTTGGCGAAGGGATTGCGCGATGAACGGTGGTGCGACCGTTATGAAAGCAAGGGGAAACGCTCCGGGGCGTTCTCCTCCAGCAGCTACGGAAACCCGCCGTACATCCTCATGAACTATAAGGATGACGTCTTCTCCGATGTCTACACGCTCGCGCACGAAGCCGGGCACTCGATGCACTCGTGGTATTCCCAAAAAAATCAGGCGTTCCAGAACTACGATTACCCGATCTTCCTGGCGGAGGTGGCCTCCACCTTCAACGAAGAGCTGCTCACGCATCATCTGCTGGAGGAAACGACCGACCCGGCCATGCGCGCGTACTTGATCAACCGACAGATCGATGACATTCGCGGCACGGTCTATCGGCAGACCATGTTCGCCGAGTTCGAAAAACTGATCCACGAGATCGAGGAACGGGGCGAAGCGCTCACCCTCGACGTTTTCAAAGAGGTCTATCGAGGGCTCCTTGACACGTACTTTGGCAAAAATTTCGCCATCGACCCGGAATTGGAGCTGGAGTGCCTGCGCATCCCTCATTTCTACAGCGCCTTTTACGTCTATAAGTACGCCACCGGCATGTCCGCCGCCGTCAGCCTCTCCGAGCAGGTGCTCACAACCGGGAAGACCGATGGGTACCTCGGGTTCCTCAAGAGCGGAGGCTCGCGCTTCCCACTGCCGACCCTGGTGGCCGCCGGGGTCGATATGTCGAGCCCCGCGCCCGTCGAACAGACGCTGGCGCTCTTTGCGAGAAGGGTGGAGGAACTCGAAAGCCTCCTGATTCCTTAAGAGAGGTCTATGGAAGAGTCGCCGCCTGCCGTGACTTTGCTCGAACGCACCCACCTCGCCGCCCAAGGGTATTTTGAACTGGAAATGTTCGATGACGCGATCCGCGAAATCGACTCCCTCCCGTTTGAAGAACAGCTCCGGGCCGAGGTGATCGAGCTTCGCATCGTCGTGCAAATGAAAGCATGCCGGTGGAAAGAGGCGCTCGTCGCCAGCGAGCGGCTGTGCGCCATCTCGCCGGATGCCCCCCTCGGGTTTATTCATGCCGCGTTCTGCCTGCATGAACTGGGCCGCACCCGCGAGGCCAAAGAAGTGCTGCTGGAGGGGCCAGCCTCGCTCATCCAAGAGGCGACTTATCACTACAATCTCGCGTGTTATGAATGCGTCCTGGGAAATCTGGAGACGGCGCAGGCTTATCTCGAAGCCAGCGTTTCCCTCGACACAAAGCTAAGGGATTACGCCAAGGTGGATCCCGATCTGAAGCCGCTCCATCCCGCAAAAAAGCAATGAACCACGGTAATCTGGAGCGCGCGGAGGCGTTCTTTTGGGAGAATTTCGAGAAACGGGGCGATCTCGGCGCGTCGCTCTCCGTCTGGCAACATGGGCGGGAAGTGCTATCGCTGGCAGGCGGGTACCAGGATCGCGACAAAACCGTGCCATGGAGCGCGAAGACGCCGGTGCTCGTCTGGTCGGCCACCAAGGGCCCGGCGGCGGCGTGCGTGCTGCATGTGATGAAGCGCCACGGCGAACGGCTCGACACGCCGGTTGCCGCATTCTGGCCGGAATTTGCCCAGGCCGGGAAGGAACAGGTGACGGTAGCCGAAGCGCTTTCCCACCAGGCGGGCCTTGCCGCGCTCGATCTCCCGGCGTCGGTTCTCGATCACGCGGCGGTCGCGGCGGCGCTTGCCGCGCAGACGCCGAACTGGCCCCTGGGCGAGGCACACGGCTATCACCCTCGCACTTTTGGCACGCTGCTCGACGAATTGGTGCGGCGGATCGAGGGCATCCCGCTCGCCGAGTATTGGCGGAAATGGTTCGCGGTCCCGCTCGATCTTGATTTCTGGATCGGGGTACCGACGGAAGTTCTCCCGAGCGTGGCCCCGGTTTACCCTGCCCGCGCGCCGGGCACGGCTGCCACGCACCCACACGATGCCGACTTTTTCAAAGCCTTCACCGACTCCGCCTCACTCACGTCGCGCGCCTTCAACTCGCCACGAGATTTGAGTGGGGTCACCGCCATGAACACACCGGAGATCCGACAGGCGGCGCTCCCCGGGTTCGGCGGAATCGGCACCGCCCGCGCGCTGGCAAAATTCTACGCCATGCTGGCGGAAGGAGGAACGCTGGATGGAATCCGCTTCTTCAATTCCGTCGCCCCCATGACAACGACGCTGGCGGCCGGCCATGATGCCGTCCTGCTCAGGCAGACCGCCTTCGCCGCCGGGTTCATGCGTGATCCTGTTGACGGGGAAGGGCGGAAACTCCGGCAGATCTTCGGCCCATCGCTCGCGGCTTTTGGACAGCCGGGCGCCGGAGGATGCCACGCTTTTGCGGATCCGGAAAATGGCTTGGCCTTCGCCTATGTCATGAACCAGATGGAGGCGGGGGTGATGCCCGGCCCCAAGGCGCTGGGATTGATCGAAGCGCTCTATGACAAAGACGAGGCCTGATAATACCTGAATCAACTTGGAATGCCTATTGATTGTGCTTGAATGGCACAAATAGCGCGGTTTGTTTTCGGAGAGAGGGAAAGGAAAAAAAATCCAAATGAGAAAACTGTTACATCTTGGCCGTTCGATACTCTTACTGGGTATGACCTTTTTGGGAGCTAACCCATCCTTCGCGGAGGAGCCGCTTTCCACCGGCAAATCAACCCTCGTCCGACAGGGTGTGAATATGGCTTTGCATATTCCATCCACTCTGGAGGGAGTTCATGGCCCTGCGGGTGTTCTAGTTTTCTTTGGAGGTTCCGGCGATTCGATTGAGTATTACCAGAAGGCTTTTGCGCCCATTTCCGACGCTCTGGATCTCGCGGTCGTCGTCCCCCAGATGCCTTGGTTCAAGGAAGCCGGCAAGGTGCCGCCAAGCGGGGTCAATCGAGCCCTGAAGTCAGTCGTGGGCGAGATCGAAAAGCAGTTTCAGACCGATCCCCGCCTGGTCATCGTCGGCGGGGCTTCGGCAGGGGGCGGCGCGGCGCATGATTTAACCAAGGAGTGGTCCCAGAAAGTGGCTCTTTTTCTTCTGAGTTCCACCGGCCCCTTCCCGGATGCAAGCAAACCGCGCACCTTCCATGTCGTTGCGGAGAAGGAAGTCTCGCGCCTCGGCCCGTTGGGCCGCAGCGGTGCGGTCCTTGGAAAAGGCCGCAAGGATATGTTTGCGATTCCGGGGGGCTCTCACTCCGCCCAGATCCCACATCTGAAAGTCTGGCTTGAGACCGAGATGGCGGTCCTGCGGATGGAGCGGGCTCAGGAGACCATCCGCAAGGCCGAGGATCACCTTCGCAGGCGGGAGAACGAACAGGCTCAATCCCTCCTCAATTCCACTTTGGCCGCCGTCGGGATTCTCGATCAAACCGCCCAGGATGGAGACGGCTATTTTCAGTATGAAGGCAAGCGGCGCGAGGAACTGCGGACCAAGTACGCCTCAGTCATCAAATCACTGGAAACGATCCAGAACAAAATCAGCGCCCCGCCTCAAGATTGAGGCAGATTGAAGCCTCGTTGCCTCGTTCCCAATCTCCAGATTGGGAACGAGAGGGAAACCGCCGTCCTCACCGTGCTTGCGAGTCGTCAACCGCGTCCCGGAAAGGTCAGCTCCGCAATGCCCGATTTATCGAGCTCGCCCAATCCCCGCCGCACCATTTCGTCGTACTGCGCCTTGGTGGCGGTAGCGAGCGGGAGATTCAGACCCGCTTCATCGGCCAGCTTCAGCGCGATGCCGCTATCCTTGGCGGCATGAGCCGCGGAGAAAAAGCAGGCATGATCCCGGTTCTCCATATCCTCGCCATCGGTCTGCAACACGCGGGAGGCGGCCCCCGTTTGCGAGAAAACCTCGCGAAGCATGGGGAGATCAAGCCCCAGTGCGGCCCCAAGACCCAACCCTTCGGCAAGGCCCGCCGTGTTGATATTCATGACCATGTTCACGAGCGCTTTGACTTTCGCCGCGGATCCCGCCGCGCCGACGTGGCGCATCGATGTGCTCAGATCACGCAGCACCGGCTCCGCCCGGCGAAAAGCGGTATCGCTCCCTCCGCACATGAGATAAAGCGTTCCCTCCCGTGCCTGGGTGATGCTCGCCGCCATGCATGCCTCCAGCGATTGCGCCCCCGCTTCTGCGGCCCGGCGCTCGACCTCAACGTGCGTCGCGGGAGAAACCGTCGCGCAGTTGATGAATAGTTTCCCCGACGCCCCCTGCAAGAGCGAGTCCCCGGATTCCGGGAAGATCGCCATCATCGAGGCGTCATCGGTGACGACGGTGAAGATGATATCCGCCGCCGCAGTGACCTCCGCGAGCGTGGCAGGCGCGGCCGCTCCGAGTTCACCGGCTAGCGTTTGCGCGGCTCCCGGCAGGGCGTCGTAAAGAGCCGTGACGGCGTACCCGCGATCCTTCAAACGGTGCGCCATATTGGCGCCCATCCGACCGACTCCGACAAAAGCAATGCGTTCCGACATGATAAACCAAGGGATCTAAAGGGTTGCGAAGAAAGGGTTATGTTCAAGCTCCCGGCCCACCGTGGTCAAGGGGCCGTGTCCGGGACAAAGCACCGTCTCCGGTGACAAAGTAAAGAGTTGCTTGCGGTTGTTATCGAGCGCTTCCGCATAAGCAAGGTTGGCGCCGCCCATCGACCCGGCAAAAAGTGCATCCCCGACCACCGCCACCGGTTTCTCCAGCCCGTGGATGATATAGCTGATGCCGCCCGGGGAATGCCCCGAGGTCAATCGTGTTTCGATACGAAGGGCTCCGCAATGGAACTCGCGCCCGGGCTCGAATGACTCCGCCCCCTCCAAAGGCTCGCGGCTGGTAACGTAGGCCTGCGCGCCGGTCCGTTCCTTGAGTTTATCGAGATCGAAGATATGATCGCCATGCGTATGCGTCAGCAAGATCAGGCGAAGCTTCACGCCCTTGTCACGCAGCCAGTCCAGCAAAGGCGCGCAGTCCGCGCCGGTGTCGAAGGCGACCGCCTCGCCGCTGGCGAAATCCGCGGCCACATAGGCATTGACGATCATATCGTCCCACGGCGTGCTGAACCGCTCCAGGCCTTCAACGTGAAGGTCGCCCGGATGATAACCGGGGAGACCGGCGAGCGCGCGCGCGTTCAACCCAAGCACAGGAGCAAGTTTTTCAAGGATTGGCGCATCGGCCTGTCCCGCAAGCGCGCGTTGCAGTTCCGCCGCCGAAATTCCCGAGCGCGAACTCAGTTCATTCTCCGACAGTTTCAAGCCGCGTTGCGCCTTGCCGATCACATCCGCCACGGAGTCTTCCAGAGCGTTAGACATAAGAGTAAAAGGAAAATCGAAGCGCGCGAGGGTGTCGAGCGCAGAATAGTGCAGCTACTGTTCCGCCGTTTTTGGGAGAGCCGGCAGCCGCATGATACAGAACACCGCAATCACGAGAATAGCAGAGCCTATCCAGAACGGCGTGCGCCCGTAGGCAGAAGAAGTCGCGGGATCTTTTGAAAGCAGCCAGCCGCCGACAAAAGGGCCGACGAATCTCCCGAGGCTTCCTGCCGACTGCATCAACCCGACCACCCGCCCCTGCCAGCTCCGGTCTGCGCTCCG
The DNA here is from genome assembly GCA_037190965.1 of Chthoniobacteraceae bacterium. GTDB lineage: Bacteria > Verrucomicrobiota > Verrucomicrobiia > Chthoniobacterales > Chthoniobacteraceae > DATMFV01. The sequence continues at coordinate 17,900 of JBBCKI010000068.1, read as the reverse complement.
GGAAGCGAGGCCATTCAAGGTGGGAGTGATGAAACTGTTGCCGATGCCGATAAGGGCGGTAAACACCAGCAACCCAGCCAGACCGCCGCTCAACGGCAGAAGTGCCATTCCCAGCGCAAGAAGAAGGCCACCCGTGAGCGCAATGCTCTTCTCGCTTCCTCGCTTGAGGGCGTGACGAAGCACCAGCCCCTGCATGATGACCCCAACGGCGCCGATAAAAGAGAAAATGTATCCATTATGCACCTGGTCGAATCCGAACCGCTCGGAAGTAAACAGCGCGAAGTTGGTGGTGAGGATGGAAAAGCCGGTGATCGCGAAAAAATAGGCCGCCATCAACGCGGGGAGATGGGAGCCATGCTGCAGGACCACGCGCATCGACGCTCTCTCCTCCGGAGAACTGCGATGCTCCTTGGCCAGACTCTCCGGCAACCGGTAGTGAACCAACGCCGCGTTAAACAAAGCCAGCGCCCCCGCAAAATAAAAGGGAGCCCCGATGGAAATCTGGCTCATGATCCCGCCCACAGCCGGGCCAATGATAAACCCGAGGCCAAACGCGGCGCCGAGCAACCCCATCGCTTTCGAGCGTTCCTCCGGCGCAGTGACATCGGCAATATACGCTTGAGCCGTCGCAATATTGCCGCCGCTCACTCCGTCAATGATCCGCGCCACAAACAGCCACAATAGCGTTGTGGCCCAGCCCATGATAAAGAACCCGGCCGCCGTCCCCAGCAGACTGATGAAAAGCACCGGTTTGCGCCCCACGCGGTCGGAAATCTTTCCCATCAGCGGCGCCGCCAGAAATTGCGCGGCGGAATAAACCGCGACCAGCCAGCCGTTGACCGTTGCCGAAGCACCAAAATGCTTGGCGTAAAGCGGCAATACCGGAATCACGATGCCAAATCCGATCAGGTCAATGAAGACCGTAAGAAAGATAATGTATAGTTTTGACCGGTCGTTCATGCGGATCGGAAAGACTCCAGAAATGGTGGCACCAAGGGATCAGGAATGGCAACCGCACCCATGCCCGCAGCTCCCGCCACCGCCGCCTGTCGCACCGGTCCCGCCCTTCTGCAGAATACCGTAGCCGCCGGAAATCACGCGCCGAACCGGCTCGCCGGTCTCCGGATCCTGCGTCAAAGCAGGCTCGTTCATCCCCTGTTTGACTTCAAACTGGCGATGAGGTTCCTCCAAGGTCTCGTAAATATAGGTCGGCATACGTTCGCGAAGAATACACCCAAATCACCGCTGGATAAAGCGATATGGCAGGCAAATCCAAGGAATCGCTGATTGAATGAATTTCCAAGTCAGTGGTTCCCTAACACACCCGCCGCAATGCCAAAAGAGCGCCGCCTCACGATAAAATTGAATTCCTACCGAACCAGTTCCGTCCCGACAAACGTTATGAATGGATAGACCCGAAACCAGTCATCGCTATCGTTCTTGAAAGCCTTCCCCCCACTCCGAAATCAAGGAAAGCCTGTTACACGGCTATTTATTAGAACCCAACCCGCCAAACAAGGCAGCGGCTCCAAAGCCTTCCGCATCGAATCAATTTGCCATAGCTATTCCCATTAGCGGAAATCCAACACTAAAAGAAAATGCTTGCTAGCCATACTATTTAACCATACATCCTCACCAAACATGACTATGACCACTTCACGCATCTCACAACTTAAAGGCATTGAAAAACAATGCGCCAGCTTGCAAAGCTCAGTCGCAGCCCTGGAGAAAAAGATCGCCAGCCTCAAAGGCGAGCTTTACGGCGCAGGCAAGCAGGCACGGGGCGCAACCGCCAAGCAGCCAAAAGCTCCGCAGGTTGTAGTCAGCGGCCGCAAACGCCGCGGTGCCTTGCGGGAACAGATTCTGGAAACCCTCGATGCGGCAGGCGAAAAAGGGATTACCGTTCGCGAACTAGCAGTCCGGATCGGCACCAAGCCCGCCAATATTCACTCCTGGTTCAGCACCAACGCCAAGAAGGTCAGGGGCCTTAAAAAGACTGGCGAAGCCCAGTATACCTTGAGCGGAGGCGCTACCAAAGCCGCTAAAGCTCCCGCAGGAAAGGCAAAAGCCGTCAAGCCGGCGAAGGCAGCTAAAGCTCCGAAAGCAGTTAAAGCTCCCAAGGCCGTCAAAGCCAAAGCAGGCCGTCCCGCGGCTGCCAAGGCCGTCGCCAAAGGCGCAAAGGCACCCGCCAAGCGTGGTGAATTGAAGACCCAGATTCTCGATGTGCTCAGGAAAGCGGGAGACAGCGGCATCACCATCAAAGACCTTTCCGACAAAGTCGGAACCAAGTACAAAAACCTCTACATCTGGTTTGTAACAACCGGAAAGCGCATTGAAGGCATTCAGAAGGTGGGCCCTGCGCGCTATCGCCTTAAAGCCTAATCAGCCAAGGCAGGTTTGTCACTATTCACTCCTCGGATAATCCCTTAGGGAATCTTTGGAACTTTTGACTAACCGCTGACGTTAATGCGTCATTTGCTCTAGCCAACCAAAAACAGGCTATAGCCAAAAATATCCGTCCCGGAGGGACAGTTGATCGAAATAAAGCACGATCAACGATCTCTCCGGGACGTTTTTTTCTTGGTATTGAGGCCGCTCAGGGCCGCGGATCTATCAATAGTGATATGGTTCCGGTAGAGTAAAGGCATTCTCAATAATGCAAACCTGAGACTTTTTCTCCACGAACAACACTTCAACAATATCGAACCGGAAAAAAATTTCCGGGTTTCCAAGGCGCTTGAGCCAGGATAATGCACCCCTGGCTATCAAATGCTGTTTATCCAATGTCACCGCTTCTGCCGGCGCACCAAAACGCACGGACCGGCGCGTTTTGACCTCCACAAAAACCAGCACATCCCCCTTGCGACAAACAAGGTCGACCTCCCCTCCCCTCGGTGCGCGGTAATTCCGGTACAGGACTTTATATCCCGCGCGGCGAAGCGCCTTCGCGGCGAGTTTTTCCCCGGCGCGCCCAAGCGCGTGCCTGGGATCACTTGGCGAAGAACTAGAGGAAGTCGAGCTGCGTGTCGCTAACCGGCAGAAAGCTGCGACGATGGATCGGAGAGGGCCCATGGATCCGCAGTTTATCAAGATGTTCGGCGGTGCCATAGCCTTTATGCCGCGCAAATTGATACTCGGGATAACGCGCGTCCATCTCCATCATGATCCGGTCGCGGGTGACCTTCGCGATGATGCTGGCCGCCGCGATGGAAAAGCTGGCCGCGTCCCCCTTGACCAACGCTGTCTGCGGAACCGGAAACGGACGGACAGGGAGCCCGTCGATCAACGCATGATGCGGAGTCCGAGGCAGAGCACCCACGGCCCGGCGCATGGCCTGGTGTGTCGCCCGAAGAATATTGATCCGGTCGATCTCGTCATGCTCGACCACTGCCACCGTCCATTGGATGCATGCTCCCTCGGCGGTCAATTCCTCATAGATCGCCGCGCGCGTCTCGGCGGAAAGCTTTTTGGAATCGGTGAGCGTCTTGTGCCGGAAGCGATCCGGTAAAATGACAGCGGCCGCGACCACTGGACCTGCCAGTGGGCCGCGGCCCGCTTCGTCAATGCCCGCGATGATCTCCACTCCCGCCTTGCGCAACGCGCGCTCGTGCCGAAGGGAACACCGCATGGCGTGAAAATTACACCGCTTTTTCGCGGACGGCCATCGCCTGCTTGCCCTTGCGCTGGCGGAGGTAGTTGAGCTTGGCGCGGCGGGCAATGCCGGACTTCTCGACTTCAACCTTGGCCACGCGGGGCGAGTGCAGCGGGAAAACGCGCTCGACGCCCTCGCCGTAGGAGATACGGCGGACGGTGAAGGCGGCGTTGATTCCGGTGCCCTTGCGGCCGATCACAATGCCGGTGAAGATCTGGATACGCTCTTTGTCGCCTTCGACCACGCGCGTATGAACCCGTACGCTGTCGCCTACCTTGAACGGGGTTACTTCGTTCTTGAGCTGTTCCTTTTCGATGGTCTGGATGATGTTCATGGTCGTGGCCTCTTGTATGGAAAAGAGCCGGGTTACTTAACCGATTTCCGGACCAAGGCAAACATAAATCGTGGAAACCGGTGAAAAAAACCGGGAAACGGAGAGCCCGTCCGGCAGGAATGGGTGACAAACGCGCCTCCTGATCGTCTGCCGCGCTCGACGGCGCGAGCGGACTACCAATCCGAGGTTTCCGGTTTCCTCCTTCCGTGTCATGTTGATCTTCTGCCCTTCTACTGAATGAACCCTGACTCAAGCACCCCGCCCGCACCCTCCGCCCCGATCATCGACCTTCACAGCGACGCCTACTTTATGGGAGAAGCGCTGCGGCAGGCCCAGCGGGCGTACGCCGCCGAGGAGGTCCCGGTGGGGGCGGTCATCACCCATCGCGGCAAGATCATCGCCCGCGCCTTCAATCAGGTGGAGCAACTCAAGGATGCCACCGCCCACGCGGAGATGCTCGCGATCACCCAGGCCGAGAGCGTAATCGGCGATTGGCGGCTCAACGAGTGCGAGCTTTACGTGACCAAGGAGCCGTGCCCGATGTGCGCCGGAGCAATCGTCCACGTCCGGCTCTCCCGGGTCATTTTCGGCTGTGGCGACCCGAAAGGAGGCGGCGTCGGGGGGCTTTTCAACATTGTCCAGAACCCGTCGCTCAATCACCAGTGCGAAGTGACCCGCGAGGTGAGAGTCGACGAATGCCGCCACCTGCTCCGCTCCTTTTTCCTGGAAAGACGCCAACGGCCCTCTCTCGCTGAAGGCCCGGAAACCGATTGATTCCGGGGCTCCTCCAAGATAAAAAAGACCCTCGCTCTTATGCTCAATTTCACCAAGATGAACGGCGCGGGGAACGATTTCGTCCTCGTCGACAACCGCAAGGGGAACCTTCCGCTCAACCGCGACACGATCGCCCGCCTCTGCGACCGCCATCGAGGGGTGGGAGCCGACGGCCTGCTCGCGGTGGAACCTTCGCAGAACGGCGCGGACTTCCGCATGCGCTATTACAACAGCGACGGCGGCGAAGCCGAGATGTGCGGCAACGGGGCGCGCTGCTTCGCGCGGTATGCGGGGCGTTTGGCGGGAAAAACCGATACCATCTCCTTCGAAACCATCGCCGGGGTGATCTCGGCGGAGTTCGTGGGTGAAAACAACGTCCGCCTCGCGATGAGCGAGCCGAAGGATCTCCGCCTTGCCCAAGCGGTGCCGGTCAACGGAGAAGCGCACACGGTCCACTCCCTCAACACCGGCGTGCCGCATGCCGTTCTCTTTGTGGAAGACCTGGAGAATACCCCGGTGCTGACGCTCGGCGCGGCGGTCCGATACCACGACGCCTTTTCCCCGCGTGGCACGAACGTTAATTTTGCCCGGCAGATCGCCCCGGGGACCGTTGCCGTCCGCACCTATGAGCGCGGCGTGGAGGGGGAAACCCTTGCCTGTGGCACCGGCGTGGTCGCCACCGCCCTGCTCTTTCATGAGACCACCGGGGCAGCCAGCCCGGTCTCGGTTCAGGTTCGCGGCGGCGACACGATGCAGGTCGCCTTCGAAAAGAACGGGGAGAACTACGGGAATGTCACGCTCACCGGCCCGGCGGATTTCGTTTTTGAGGGACAAATCAACGCCGCAGGACGGTGATTTTGCGGGACACGACGGCAAAAACCTGCTCAACAATAACGCCCCATGTTTGAAGGAGCCCATACGGCGTTGGTCACGCCATTTCAAAACAACCGCTTCGACGAAGCGGCGTTTGTGCGTCTCATCGAGTTCCAGATTGAGAACGGCATCAGCGGCATCGTGCCCGTAGGCACGACCGGTGAATCGCCCACGCTAGACCACGAGGAACATGCCCGTGTCGTTGAGCTCGCCGTCAAACAGGCCAAAGGCCGCTGCAAGGTCATTGCCGGAACCGGCTCCAACTCGACCGCCGAAGCGATTTCGCTGACGGTGGAGGCCGAAAAGGCAGGCGCGGACGCCGCCCTGCTCGTCTCGCCGTATTACAACAAGCCGACGCAGGAAGGACTTTTCCGCCACTACAAGGCGATCGCGGACGCGACGAAGCTTCCGCTCGTCCTCTATAGTATCCCCGGCCGTGCGGGCATCGAGATCGGCGTGGAAACAGTTCGCCGTCTCGCAGCAGCCTGCCCGAACGTCGTCGCTATCAAAGAGGCGGGCGGCAGCGTGGATCGCGTGAGCCAGTTGCGCCAGGCCTTGCCGGAAACTTTCGAGATCGTCTCGGGCGACGACGCGCTTACCCTGCCGTTCATGGCAACGGGCGCGGTCGGCGTCATCAGCGTCGCCTCCAACATCATCCCCGCTGAAGTCAGCGCGCTGGTGCGGGCGGCCCTTTCGGGCGATTTCGCCAAGGCTCGCGTGCATCACGAGCACTGGTATCCACTCTTCCGCGATCTCTTTGTCGAAACCAACCCGGTGCCGATCAAGACCGCGCTGGCGTGGCAGGACCGCATTGCCCTGGAATTCCGCCTCCCGCTCTGCGAGATGACGGCAGACAACGCGGCAAAGCTGCGTGCCACAGCCGCCGCTCTCAAGCTGATTGCCTGATCTCTTTAGCCATGAACCCGCTCCGGATTCTTGTTAACGGCGCCAAGGGGCGCATGGGCCAGGCGATCATTGCCGCCATCAAAGAAGACCCCGCCGTCGTCGTCTCCGCTGAGATCGATCACGGCGACGACTTCGCCACCGCGCTGACTCAATGCGACGCTGTGATCGACTTCAGCCATCACAGCCTGACCGATAAGATCGCCGCAGACTGCGCCGCCGCCGGGAAGATCCTCGTCATCGGCACGACCGGCCAGAGCGACGCCCAGGTCGTCGCCGTGAATGCCGCCGCCAGCACGATCCCGATCGTCTTCGCGCCGAACTTCAGCGTCGGCGTGAACACCCTCTTCTGGCTCACGCAAAAGGCGGCCGAGATCCTCGGGCCGGACTTCGACCTCGAAGTCGTCGAGATGCATCACCGGCTCAAGAAGGATTCCCCGAGCGGTACCGCCAAACGCCTCGCCGAGATTCTCGCGAAAGTCCGCGACCTTTCCTACAACGACGACGTCCGCCATGGGCGCGAAGGAATCGTCGGGGAACGCACGCGCACGGAAATTGGGATGCACGCCGTTCGCGGCGGCGACGTGGTGGGCGATCACACCGTCATTTACGCCAACGTCGGGGAGCGCGTGGAACTGACCCACAAAGCCTCCAGCCGCGATACGTTCGCACGAGGATCCGTCCGCGCCGCGAAATGGGCCGCCGCCTCCGGAGCCCCCGGCCTGTACGACATGCAGGACGTGCTGGGGCTCAAATAAGGAGGGAGCCATGCGTTGCGGCATCGCTCTCGGCTCCAACGTTGGAGACCGCCTTGCCCGTTTGAAAGAGGCCCGCGCAGCCGTGGAACGCCTCCATGTTGCGGCAGGGGGCCATGGCGCACCGCTTTATTCCTCGGTGTACGAAACCGAGCCGGTCGATTGCGAACCCGGCTCGGCTCCTTACCTGAACGCGGTGATGGAGATCGAATACGACGGTCAACCGGCGGTCCTGCTCGACGCGCTCCAGCAGATCGAGAACCGGCTGGGCCGCCCTTCCAGACGCCCGCGCAATGCCCCGCGCACCATCGACCTCGACATCCTCTACGTCGGCAATCTCGCCATAAGCAACGACGAGTTGGTGATCCCCCACCCCCGGCTGCATTCACGCCGGTTCGTGCTGGAACCGCTCAACGAGATCCGCCCCGATCTGCTGCTGCCCGGTTACCATGAACCGGTGGCCGCGTTGTTCGCCAAACTCCCTGCCGCCCCCACGGTCCATCGGATTGCCGATTGCAACAGCTGGAGATAAACGCGTGGAAGAGGGAGCTCCCTCTGGTACCGTCCTCTGTCCGGCACGTCCATTTTAGAGCTTTTTCGGTTTAGAATGTCGCAATGATTTTGCGAGTGCCGTAGGTTGTTGCGCGGTTTTTCGAGCGCAGCGGCTGTATTTTCAATACTGCCCAAGCTCGAAGGGCCGCGCAACGGCCTGCGCCACCGCAAAGCATGCGACAGAATAAGCCGAAAATGCTCTAGAAAGACCCAGGTATGAGTAACCCAGATCTTCCCAATCCCTCGAATCGGCTGACCCCGCTGCGCGGCGCGAAGCCCGAGGGCCGCAAACTCGCTGTCCTGACCGCTTATGATTATCCTACCGGGCGGCTTCTCGATGAAGCAGGCGTAGACCTTATCCTCGTGGGCGACACGGTGGGGATGGTCGTCCTCGGACACGCAGATACCACCTTCGTGACGCTGGAAGATATGATCCACCACGTTCGCGCCGTCGCGCGCGGGGTGCAACGGGCTCCCATTGTTGCCGATCTCCCTTACGCCACCTATGAATTTCCGGAACAGGCCGTCGTCAACGCCCGGCGTCTGATCGCGGCGGGAGCCAACGCAGTAAAGCTGGAGGGCGGGGTCGCCTGCGCGGCACAGATTCGGGCGATTGTGCGCAGCGGCATCCCTGTGGTCGGCCATATCGGCATGCTCCCGCAGCACGTTCACGAAGATGGAGGCTATAAGATCAAAGGCAAAACCCCGGAGGCCGCCGATCTTTTGCGCGCCGACGCGCTCGCCGTCGAAGAGGCAGGGGCGATAGCGGTCGTCATGGAACTCATCAGGCCCGAGATCGCTCGCGAGATCACCGCCCTGCTTAAAATCCCCACCATCGGCATTGCCTCCGGTGAGGAGTGTGACGGGCAGGTACTCGTCACGCACGATCTTGTCGGTCTATTTCCCTGGTTTACGCCCAAATTCGTCACCCCGGTCACCCGAGTTGGAGAGACCATCCGCAACGCCGCAGCCGATTTTATCCGGCGAGTGCGAGCTCGCTGAGCAAACCCGTGAACGAAGAAACCTCCGCACCTTCCCCGATTCCATTCACGCCGCGCGCCACCCCGACCCCGTGGCGGCAGTGGGGCACGGATCTCGAGCCAGAGGCCGTCGCGCAAATGGCTCACGCCTGCGAGCTTCCTGTCGCCGTGGCGGGCGCGCTCATGCCTGATGCCCACATCGGCTACGGCCTCCCCATTGGCGGCGTTCTTGCCACGGAGAAGTCGGTCATCCCTTACGCCGTCGGCGTCGATATCGCCTGCCGGATGCGGATGACCGTTTTTGACCGCAAAGCCAAAGCGCTCGCCGGAATGAAAGACCGGCTTGCCAATTTCCTCGAAAGCGAAACGCGCTTCGGCGTCGGCTCGCAGTTCAAGGAACGGCGCGATCACGAGGTCATGGATGAAGACTGGAGCGTCTCGCCGGTCACCCAAAAACTCCGCGACAAGGCGTGGGCGCAGCTTGGCACCAGCGGCTCGGGCAATCACTTCGTCGAGTTCGGCGCATTGACCGTAACCGATCCCGAGGCCGCGCAGGCGCTCGGATTGGAGCCGGGAGAATACCTCGCGCTGCTGAGCCATAGCGGATCGCGCGGCACCGGCGCGCAGGTATGCGACTACTACAGCCGCCGTGCCATGGAATTGCACCCGGAGCTTCCCAAGGAACTCAAGCGCCTCGCGTGGCTGCCGCTCGATAGCAAAGAGCCCGGAGCCGCCGAAGGCCGGGAATACTGGGCGGCCATGAACCTGATGGGGCGTTACGCCGCCGCGAATCATGAGCTGATCCACCGGCACATCGCGCGGAAAGTCGGCGACGACGTTCTCCTCGCCATCGAGAATCACCACAACTTCGCCTGGAAGGAACTCCATACCTTCGACGGCCGTGAGCGCGAGGTGATCGTTCACCGCAAGGGAGCCACCCCGGCGGGGCGCGGGGTACTCGGCGTCATCCCCGGCACCATGGCCTCACCCGGCTATGTCGTCCGGGGAAAAGGGGAACCTTCATCGCTCGACAGCGCCTCCCACGGCGCGGGCCGGGTCATGAGCCGCACCAAAGCGATGCAGTCGTTTACTTGGAGCGCAGTGAAGAAGCAACTCGCCGAGCGCGGCGTGGAGCTTCTCTCGGCAGGGCTCGACGAAGTGCCCGGCGTGTACAAAGAGATCGACGCCGTCATGGCCGCGCAAGCCGACCTGGTGGAGACCCTCGCCCGCTTCGATCCGAAGCTGGTCAAAATGTGTCCTCCCGGCGAACGGGCCGAGGATTAGACTGCTGATCACGAGCGATTTCCGCATGGAAACACCCATCCGGATTGACGAAAATCCCCACCCGGAAAATTTCCGAAAAAAACCGTTGAAATCCCGCATCCCCCGGGTAAGCTCCACGTCTCTTTTCCGGAACTTATCGGAAGCGGGGTCTTAGCTCAGTTGGTAGAGCGCCTCAATGGCATTGAGGAGGTCAGGGGTTCGAATCCCCTAGGCTCCACCACTTTTCGGTGGTGGATTTAATCGCACTCAAGCAGAGTCGATCTGCTCCCAATCGAAACGCACGGCCCACCTATTTGGTGGCGCATGAACGCCGCCTTTTCGACAATCCCGCTTGATCAACGGCGAACCTCCGCGAGATGATCCCGATCATGATGGACTTCAAGGAAACGGGTTACCGGATTTTTCGCCAATGCTACAGCCGAACGGAAATCGCCGTCGCGAGTGAAACCGTCGAGCATCTTTGCCGGACCCTACAGCCTGGTGATCCGTTGTGGGACCACGTCGTCCCGCTCTCGATCCTCCCGGAGCGTCGCAATCCCGGCGTGGACGTCAGCCTTTTGGCGAAAACCCCCTTTATTCTCGGCGACCTGCCCGCCCTGTCCCCCGTCTTCACGCGGTTGATCGCCTCCGAAAGCTTATGGGCAGCCGCTGCCGAAGTATTGGAATCAGACCGCATCGTCTATCATTCCTCCAACGCCACACGAAAACCGGCTTACATCGGGCCCAATATGAGCTGGCATCGGGATTACCCCAATGAGGGATTATGCCCCAGAAAATCGGAGTTCTTCCGGGCGTTGATTCCTCTGGAGGGAATGGACGAGGAAAATGGCTGCACGCTTGTGATTCCCGGCACGCATTGCGTTTCCGATGAACGGGCGATAGAAGCGAATAAGGAAAAGCCGTGGGACCTCGATTTAGACCGAGCCATCTCCCTCAATCTTGCTCCCGGAGATACGGCGGCAATCCACTCAAAGGTGGTGCACGGGGGCGGAGTTAACCGCTCCAGTCGCGAGCGAAACCTGATTGTGATTCAACTGGGAATCGAAACCGACGATTTCATGTGGAAAGACATCAATGACCTCCACTTTGGCCTGAACCGGGCGGAAATTCTAAGCCGTCTTTGATTTTGCTACGAGCGACTGATGGCCATCGCGATGGCGTGCCCAGCCCAGACTGCGATAAGGCAGGTTACCACGGAAAGCGCGGCATTGATCCCGGCCCCCACAAGATCCCCGTTACGGGCGAGGTTGAGGGTTTGGATGCTGAAGGCGGAGAAGGTGGTAAATCCTCCGCAAACCCCCACCGTGAAGAATTGCCGATAGGTCGGATGAACCGCGAGGCCGCCCTCGGGCCCGGTTAAACCGGTAAAAAAGCCGATGGCAAGGCACCCCGCGATGTTAACGGCAAGGGTTCCAAATGGGAACCCCTCGCCCAGCCGCTGCGCGACAACGCCGGACACCCAGAAGCGGGAGACGCTTCCCAGCGCTCCTCCAAAGGCAATCCAGAAATAGTCGCGCACCGGCTGTGGAATAAAGGTTAGTCTAAAGTTTCTCGAAGATCGCCTCGATCTCCACCGCAACCCCGATGGGAAGCGTAGCGAATCCAAGGGCGGAGCGGGCGTGATAACCGGCCCCCTCTTTGCCGAAGATTTCATGCAACAGATCGCTCGCGCCGTTGATGACGCTGGAGCAATCGGTGTAATCGGGGGTGGCATTGACGCACCCGAGGAGCTTCACCACGCGCAGGCCATTGAGCGTGCCGCCGTTCTCGACCCAGACGGAGTTGAGCACCTTCACCATCGCCTCGCGCGCGGCGGCGTTGCCTTCCTCGGTGGTCACATTCTGGCCCACTTTGCCCTTGAGGGTGCTGACATGCCCCGAGGTAAAGAAGAGATTCCCCACACGGGCGCAGAGGTTGAGGTAAGGGCGGTCGGCCGGTTTTGCAAAGTTGAGGCCGAGGGCTTGGGCTTTTTCGTCAGGAGTTGTCATAGAAAAATAAGGCGGGGATCGTACCGGAATGCCGCGCCGCCTGGCAATGCCCGTCATACCGCGAACTGGAATGAAACACAAAAAAGGCGATGCCGCAATGGCATCGCCTTTTCTGAAAACTTTCGGACCAGTTCTAACGCTTGGAGAACTGGAAGCGCTTGCGGGCGCCCGGCTGACCGGACTTCTTACGCTCTTTCATTCTCGGGTCGCGGGTCAGGAGGCCTTCCACCTTGAGAGCGCCACGGAGGGTGGCGTCCACGTCGAGCAACGCACGGGCGATACCCAGGCGAACCGCACCGGCCTGACCTGTCACGCCGCCGCCGTTGGTGGAGGCGATCACGTCGTAGGTGTTGTTCACCTTCGCGATGGTGAGAGGAGCCACGATGACGTTCTGCAGGGAGATCGTCGGGAAGTACTCTTCAAAAGGGCGGCCGTTGATTTCGATTTTTCCGGTTCCGGGAAGGAGACGGACGCGGGCAACTGCCGTTTTGCGGCGGCCGGTTGCGCTGTGAGAAGGAGTGGTAGCCATATGCGGTGAGATACGGTGAAAAATCGGGAGCTTAGATCGCCACCGGAGTAGGGTTCTGCGAAGCGTGCGGGTGGGAATCACCCTTGTACACCTTCACCTTGGTGAAAACGTGGCGGCCAAGACGGTTGTGCGGGAGCATCCCACGGACGGCGCGCTCGATGAGCAGTTCCGGACGGCGGGCGCGGCGGGCCTTGAAAGATTCGGTGTGGTGACCGCCGACATAACCCGAGAAGCTCATGTAGGTCTTGGCTTCTTCTTTCTTGCCGGTCACGCGAACTTTGTCGGCGTTGATGACGATGACGAAATCGCCGGTATCCGCATGCGGCGTGTAGATCGCCTTCTCTTTACCGCGCACCAGGTTGGCGGCCTTCACGGCGATACGGCCCAACACCTGGTCTTTGGCGTCGATGACCCACCACTTACGTTGTACCTCGTTCGCTTTGGCTGAGAATGTCTTCATAGAAACGGCTGTCGAAAGGGCGAGCAAAGTATGGGGATGCCCGGTTCCTGTCAAATGTTTCTTCGAGGAATTTCTGAAAACAAATGACGGAGGGATCATCCCGTCCTGCAACGCGCGGTTCTGATCGATGCGCTGTCGCCTTGTCTGGACATTTCTACGCCTTTCAGACCCAATACGCCAGCATGAAGATTTTTGTCACCGGAGGAGCCGGTTATATCGGCAGCATTTGTGTGGAACAACTCCTTGATCGCGGGCACGAAGTGACCGTGTTCGACAACCTGACGGAAGGACACCGCAAAGCGGTCGATCCCCGCGCGCGACTCATGATCGGCGACCTCCAGGTGCCGGGAGAAATTGACGCCGCCATGGCGGAGGCCGCCCCGGACGCCGTCATGCACTTCGCAGCCAACGCCCTGGTGGGCGAATCGATGGTCGACCCCTCAAAATACTTCCGCAACAACGTCTACGGCGGGCTCAACCTGCTCGACGCCATGGTAAAGGCGGGCGTGAAGCGGATCGTGTTCTCCTCGACCTGCGCCACCTTTGGCCCTCCCGAACGGGTGCCGATTGACGAAACCCTCCCTCAGCGGCCCATCAATCCTTACGGAGAGTCCAAGCTGATTTTCGAGAAGATGCTCCGTTGGTACAGCGAGATCCACGGGATCCGCACGGTCGTGCTCCGCTACTTCAATGCCGCGGGAGCCACCGAACGGTTCGGCGAAGATCACCGGATCGAGACGCACCTCATCCCGAACATCCTGAAAGCCGCCCTGGGGCAGCGGGAGAATGTCGAAATCTACGGCACCGATTACCCGACCACGGACGGCACCTGCATCCGCGACTACATCCACATCGCCGACCTCGCCCAGGCGCATCTCCTCGCCCTCGAGGCCCCGGAAAGCGCCGCCTACAACCTCGGCACCGGGGGAGGCACCAGCGTTCGAGAGGTCATCGCCGCTTGTGAACGCGTGACCGGGAAGGCCATTCCCGTGATCGAAAAGCCCCGCCGCCCGGGAGATCCCCCTCTGCTGATCGCGTCCTCTGACAAGATAAAGAAGGAGCTCGGCTGGGAGCCGAAGTTCCAGGCGATCGACAAGATCATCGAGAGCGCTTGGGCCTGGCACCTGCGACATCCTAACGGTTACGGGGATTGAGAAAGGAAGAAAATCGTGCGGCAGCACCGGTAGCCCGCTCGCGCGGTCGAGCGCGGGTATCGACTCATTGGCTTCATAAGGCCGGCATCCCAACAACAGGCAGCCCGTCCTGCGGGGGTGGACGTCAAACGCGGCTCGTAAACCCATCCCGCGCTCTCGGCGAGAGCGGGCTACCTCGCCGTCCTCCAAAGACCGCTTACATCCTCCCCGTGGGAGTGGGCTCAACCTTCAACGGCTCTCTGCCCCAAACGTAACCCAGGTAGAGAGCCACGATGGCCGCGATCCCGTGCAGCCATACATCGGCACGGTTATGCGCAATGAGCCCAAATAGGTTTCCCCCTCCATAGAAGAAGCCGAGAAACGTCAGAAATGCGTAGATGATGCCCACCACCTCGAAATAAACCCTGGAGGCGTGACCGCCTCTTGAATAGGCGACAAGCAGGGCGATAATCCCCGTTAACAGATGAATTGCATTATGCATCCCATCGACACGAAAAATCCCGAACAACATCCCATTGGGTGCCGTTCCCGGCATCATGCCAAACAACCCAATTAGAACAAAAACCACGCCCCATATAATTGCCGCTGTTTTCATAAGCCCCTCCTCTAAAGAAAGCCGCCGTTTCCCATCGATGACAGTGACCCCTCATGAGAGGTTTCGCAGGTCGGAAGACAGCGGTTGCCATGGGGTTTACTTTCAGGTTGAACAAATTTGCCGCCTCGGACGTCTATTTCCCAGTTCCATATCTCTTCCATGAAACCCTCCAAGCTCTTTCCCCTCGCGGGTCTGGCGACCGTTTTCACCACCATTGCCCTTACCGGCTGCAAACCCGGCACTCCACCTCCCGAGGTGGTGGACACCGAACAACAGGAAAAAGAGATTGAGCGCAGGGTGACTCAAAGGCTGGCTGAAGAGCGGCTCTCCCTGAAGGAGCAGGATCTCAAAGCCCGGGAGGAAGAGCTGGATCGTCGGGAAAAAGAGGAGACCTCATCCTCCCCGGGTCCAAGACCCTCATCTCCATCCCGCCCCGACGACTTTGCGGGTACAGGCGGCTCCCGCCCCCTTCCTCCGGGTTCTCCGCCCGTGAAAGGCATCCCCGTAGAGGAAGAGTCTTACGATGTTTTTTACAAATCACTCCAGCCCTACGGTTCCTGGTTCGATACCGACCAATACGGTCTGGTCTGGCGGCCCGATGCGGCCGCGTATAACACAAGCTGGCGGCCCTACACCGAAGGGCGCTGGGCGTACACCGACGAAGGGTGGACGTGGGTTTCCGAAGAACCGTTCGGCTGGATCGCCTACCACTACGGCCGTTGGACGCGCCTTGTCGGAACCGGCTGGGTCTGGGTGCCGGGCGATCAATGGGGCCCCGCGTGGGTCTCATGGCGCAATAACGACGACTATGTCGGCTGGGCTCCGCTCCCTCCAGAAAGCCGCTCCCTCCGGGTGGGCGTCACGATCGGTTCCGGGGTGGATGATGAATACAGCATCGCTCCATCGTACTACAGTTTTGTTCCCTTCAGCGACTTTGGCGACCCAATCATCAGCCGTGTCATCGTGGAACCGGCGCTCAGCGTGACGATCATCAATCGCACCGTCAACGTCACCAACATCACCATCAACAAATCGGTGATCCACAACCACGGCCCTTCTTTTGCATTGGTCCAGAAAAGGAGCCGGAGGCCGTTTGACGTTCTCAAGATTGATCGGAACCCCGACTACCGGCGGGGCGACCGGCACCCAACCACGAAAGGCGGGGTGCTGCGGGTGACCGCGCCTGTCATCGAAAAGGGCCGCAAAGAGAAGGATCGCCCCAGAGTGCAAGGTCACATCGAGAAGGTAGCCGTGGACCGCAATCCCCAGCCCTGGGATCGCAAAAACGCTTCCAACAAGGATAAGGGGAATCGGCCACCCAAACAGAACGGGGAGAACCCGGCCAGCCCGGTTCCGCCCACGCCGTCGGCGGGGAAGGATCCGCGGGACCAACGTGACCAACGTGACCAACGTGACCAACGCGACCACCGTGATCCACGCGACCAACGTCCACAGGGGAACCGCCCAGGGGGGACTCCCCCAAACCAGGGCGCTCCCCAAACACCCCCCGCTCCAACGGCACCACCCACCAATGGCTCAGGCCCGGGAGAACGGCCGCCCCGGCCCTCCGCCCCAGCTCAAGAACCTACAGCTCCCACCACAGAACCTCGCGAGCCCGCCCGGCCGTCGAGACGCCCTGATGGAGAGCAGCAACAGCGCCAAGCCCAAGAACAACAGCAACGTCAGGCCGAGCAACAGCGCCAAGCCCAAGAACAGCAGCAACGGCAGGCCGAGCAACAGCGCCAAGCCCAAGAGCAGCAGCAACGCCAAGCCGAGCAACAGCGCCAAGCCCAAGAGCAACAGCAACGCCAGGCCGAGCAACAGCGCCAAGCCCAAGAGCAGCAGCAACGGCAGGCTGAGCAACAACGCCGTGCTCAAGAGCAACAACAACGTCAAGCTGAACAGCAACAGCGCCGAGCCCAGGAACAACAGCAACGTCAAGCCGAGCAACAGCGCCAAGCTGAGCAGCAACAGCGTCGTCAGGCAGAACAGCAGCAACGGGAACAGCAACGCGAGCAACAGCGCCAGGAGCGGTCACGCCAAGAGGCAAACGTTCCCTCCCAGCAGCCAAACGGCGAAGGGCGAAGAGAAAGAAGAGAGCGGTAACTTCTCCAAGTTGCAGGGAGCGGTGCTTACGCAGGCACCGTCCCGGCCCAAATTCACCCAAGTTCTTGACGCTCGCCAGCCCGGCGGCGTCGATTTAGTCTGACAGGCCCGGAGGGGCCTTATCCTCCTTTATAGTGAACCTTAACCCACTCAATCAAAGGCTATGATGACCCGACGCGAAGCACTCAAGACCGCCATGATGGCCGGTGCAGCCCTGGCCATGCCAGGAATACACTCCTTGGTAGCAGCTCCTTCCCCGGCTCCGGGGAGCACCTATCCCTTCGTCCTTCCGCCGCTCGGTTACGCGTTCGACGCGCTGGAACCGTACATCGACGCAAAGACGATGGAAATTCATCATGACAAACACCACGCCGCCTATGTGGCCAAACTCAACGAGGCGCTGGCTGATGCCCCCGCTGAATTGAAGACCAAGACGGTGGAAGCGTTGATCAGCGATCTCGATGCCGTTCCGGAATCGATCCGCACCGCCGTCCGCAACCAGGGCGGCGGCCATGCCAATCACAGTTTTTTCTGGAAGCTCCTCAAGAAGAACAGCGGCGGCAAGCCAACAGGCGATCTCGCCACTGCCATCAATACCACGTTCGGTAGCTTTGAGGCGTTCCAAAAGCAGTTCAACGAAGCCGCTGGCAAAGTCTTCGGCAGCGGCTGGGCCTGGCTCGTTCTCACCCCCAAGAAGGAACTGGCCATCGTGACCACCGCCAATCAGGACAGTCCGCTCATGAGCGGGCAAACGCCAATCATGGGGGTCGATGTCTGGGAGCATGCCTATTATTTGAAACATCAAAACCGGCGTCCCGAGTACCTCAAGGCGTTTGAAAACGTCATCGATTGGGATTTCGCCGGGCAGCAATACGCCGCGGGGATGAAAAGTTAAGAAATACGAGGGCCTAGGGCCAAATACGACGGCGCGGAGTTCCGCGCCGCCGCAATCCTTGCTGCC
>JBBCKI010000067.1:0-34359 GCA_037190965.1 Chthoniobacteraceae bacterium | reverse complement strand
GCGAGAGCCGCTCGCTTGGTTGCGAGCTTTCCGCCGTTTTTAGCGGGACAGGAAACTTATCGGTTTTTCTTTCGGACTCAAGTTTTATTTTCGATTTATTTTCGAACTTCAAACTCGATTCTCACTCGAATCAACCGCCGCTTTCGCGTCGTTTCCCGTTTCCGTTGCGGGGCTGGAAACTTACCGGTTTTTTTCTCAGCTTCAAGTAATTTATTCGATTTATTTTAGAAGCGTAAAACTCGATTTCCGAGGCATTTACCGTCGTTTTCCTGCCGTCCGGTTGCGGGGCGAGCACCTTAGCGCTTCGCTCCGTTTCGTCAACCGATTTTCTTAAGAATCTTTCGATTCTCAAGCCGAGCTTTACGCTCAACCGGTTGTGGGGGTTTCCCTGCCCCCTTGCGGGACGTGGAAAGTAGCACGATCCCCTCCACCGTCAACCCACTTTTTCCATTCTTTTTGCTTTTCTCTGAAAAATCTCTGATGAAGGCTTTCATCAGCAGGGCTCAATCTCCAAAATTTGAAGCCGGATTCCCCCGCGGGCTACCCGGAAAGCCCAGCTTTGACACTCTTTTGAACCGTTTGATCGAAGAACCGGAAGGCGTGGTCAAAGTGCGCTTCGTGCCCTCCATCAAACAGATAGAAGAAGTGCTCCTTGGGTTGATGCCGCTCGATCGCCTGCGCAAGGGACCAACCGTGGCTGAAGGGAACGCTCTGATCATACCGCCCATGGGCCAGCAACAACCGGCACTGGGCCAACCGCTCGGCATAGTTGATCGGAGAACGCTCTCTATATTGAACGCAGATCTCCTCAGATGCATCCGGAGCCCCTCCGCAGACCGCCTCGATATGAGGGGCATAGCCCGCATTCTCTTTATGCCAGGCCGCGAGATCGGTAATGGGACACCAGCTGGAAATGGCGCTCCACTCGAAATCTTCGCATCCCGCCACCATGAGAGACATATGGCCGCCGCCACTGCCGCCCACCAGAAAGAGAGGCGGTCGCTCATCGCCGCCAAAATGCGTTTCCAACACCTGCCGGGTGGCATCCACAATATCGCGCCGGGCGGGCGCCGATCCACCCGCCTGCTGAGCGCGTGGGTTACGCGTCAGATTGGGGCCTCGAAATTCCGGCAAAAGAAGCGCCCAACCCCGCTCCTGGCAGAAGGGAAGAAGCGCTTTGGTTTGATTGAAGCGGTCAGCACTCCATGTATGAAGGCCCACGACCAGCGCGGTCGGCTTCCCCTCCGGCGGGAGCCAAAGGAGATAAGGCTCCCGGGAGCCATCCAGAGAGCTTTCAAAAAACAATTCGTCGAAAGAATCCATGGCTTCGTAAAGTGCCGGAATCTTTCCAAAAAAGGAAGCGGTTCCTCCCGTCCGTGCGTTACCCTTTCCGCAGATCGACGGGCAGCGGCCGTTCGGAGTAACGCGCCAGATACTCGCCGACACATTCCACGGCGATTCGATAAAGCGCCTCACCTTTCTCCCGGCTCCCTTCGGCAGGAAAACCGACATAGCCCCCGGCGCTCAAAGAATCGTACGTCCCCGCCAGCGTTAACCCCTCCAGAATAAACTCCGGAAAATCAACCCCGTCGGGGCGGCAACGCAGGGGAAGATCCGGCCTGGCAACCTGAAGCAGGGAAGCTTCGATTTCGCACGCATGCCCCACCCTCGGCATCTTCAAATTGGGAACCTCCGCGCGCCAGCGCGCCTCACATAGCGTCCAATAGCTCGCCCCTCCTGCCAGCACCCCCTTCTCTGTACATTCCTGGGCAAGCTCCGCAAGAGCGGTGGCCATGGATGCAGCGTTGCCACCGTGGGAATTCAGGAGAAAAATTCGTTGATGCCCCTGTTTGATCAGGCTTCGAATGACCGCCGTGAGCACCTGGGTGTAAAGAATGGGAGGGAGCGTCATCGTCCCCCCGAAAGGAACATGATGCTCGCTCGAACCCAGTGCCAGCGTCGGAAGGAGGAGAAATTGCCCGCGCTCCGGTGGTTTCTCGCTTAATCCTCGCTGAAGCAGGTCATTGAGCAGGGTATCAGTTCCCGTCACCATATGAGGCCCGTGCTGTTCGGTGGAGGCAATGGGGAGAATCGTCACCGCCGACCCGGCTAATGCCTGGATCTCGGACGCGGTAAGATGGTGCCAGAAATGAAAGTTCGTCCCGTTAAGTTCCTGCTTAGTTTCCTGCTTAGTCATAGAAGATGGCTAAATAGCCATTAAACCTGAATGCCGATGTTGGATTCGGAATTCAGGCTAAAAACGACGAGGAAAGAAAGCGAGCAAGTTTTATGAGTACGTCAATTCCCGAAGCCGGGCATTTGTGGCGTGACATCAGCCCGCCTGCTCCGTAAGCCTCGCATCTGTCCATACCCCCACCCATCTCACTTTATGAAGCATTGGACCATCCAGAAGCTCGTCGGCGCCGGCTTTGCCTTACTTATCGCGATCATCGCATCCCTCTGTGCCTATTCCATCATCCGTTTGGCGGAAATTAAGGACAAGGCCGGTGAACTGCGGGACGACGATATCGCGCACTTGCAGATCATCTCCGAGATTCAAACGAAGGCGCAGGAAAACGCAACCCATATCAGCCGGCTCTTTGTAAGCGGCTCGCAGGAAAATACGCGCGACATTATCGCCGCGATTAACGCGAACAGCGCTGCCAACGACAAGCTTCTCAAAAGTTTCGAGGCGATGATCACGGCGGATAAAGATAGAGAGAAAGAGGACTTTGGAGGCCTTCTCGCCAAGCGGGAGGCCTATGCGAAATATCGCGACAGAATCTTCGAGTTGAAACTCGCCGGGGACAATGAGGCTGCCCTCAGCCTTTTCCAGGACAGCCTCTCCCCTGCCCTGGTCGCTTACATCGACAGTCTCAAAGCCATGGGGGAATATAACAGGACGCAGGCAAACGAGGCTCTTGCAGAGATCTTGGAAGATACCGCCAGCACCCGGTTGGCCGCCATCTGGGCCACGACGGTCAGCTTGCTGGCGGCCATCTCGATCTCCGTCGTGATCGTTCGGCAACTCTCCGCCACCCTCAAAAAGCTGATGATGGCGCTCATTCAGGTCAACAGCAGCACCACGGAAATGACCGCCACCCTCAAAGAGCAGCAGGTCTCCGCCAACGAAGTCGCCTCGACCTCCGTCGAGATCGGCGCCACCGCAAAAGAGATCTCGGCCACCACCAGCGAACTCGGCAGAACGATGTCCGATGTCGCCGCCGTTGCCGAACAAACGGCCCAGATCGCTACGGGCGGTCAAGCCGGGCTCTCGCGCCTGGAGGGAACAATGCGGCAGATCATGGGCGCGACCAATATCATCTCCGCGAAGCTGGCCATCCTCAACGAAAAGACGGCCAACATCAATTCGATGGTCACGACGATCAACAAAGTGGCCGATCAAACCAACCTCCTCTCCCTCAACGCCGCCATCGAGGCGGAGAAGGCGGGCGAGTTCGGCCAAGGCTTCGCCGTCGTTGCCACGGAGATCCGACGATTGGCCGATCAAACCGCCGTGGCCACCTATGATATCGAGCAAATGGTCAAGGAGATGCAGTCGGCTGTCTCCGCCGGGGTGATGGGGATGGACAAATTTGCAGAAGAAGTCCGCCGGGGGAATGAAGAGGTGTGTGGAGTGACCGCGCAACTCGTCCAGATCATCCAGCAGGTGCAGGCGCTTACCCCGCGTTTCGAAACGGTCAACGACGGGATGCAGACACAATCCGCCGCCGCCGGCCAGATCAGCGAAGCGCTCACGCAACTCGGAGAAACCGCCCAGCAATCCGCCCAGGCCCTGCTGCAAAACACCGAAGCGGTTGAACAGCTCACCGAAGCCTCCCATAGTCTCCAAAGCGCCGTCGAGAAGTTCAAGTCCAAGGACTCGAACCCGCCCCGGTCATGATTTTCCTTCTCTTCAACATCGGCCAGGACCGGTACGCGCTGGAGGCAGCCCGTGTCGTCGAAGTGCTTCCGCGCGTGGAACTCAAGAAAGTCCCCTGCACCCCGGTCGGCATCGCCGGTGTTCTCGACTATTACGGAAGCCCCGTGCCCGTGGTAGATTTGAGCGCAATGGCTCTTGGCATCCCGGCGAAGGAAAGCATGAGCACGCGTCTGCTGGTGGTCCGCTATTGTGGGGCGACACCTGGAACCGGCGAACATCGTTTGGGCATCCTGGCGGAAATGGCCACCGAGACCATCCGCCTCAATCCGGAAGACTTTGTCGAACCTGGCGTTTCAGCCGCGCCCGACGCGCCCTACCTCGGGCCTGTGGCCCGGCTGACCTCCTCCGCCAACGTTGCGGCCCATTCGCAATGCCGCATCATCCAGCGGGTGGAAGTGGAAAAACTTCTGTCCCCGGAAACGCGCGAGCGCCTCTGGCAACAAGTGACAGAAACCGCATGAACTCGCTCAAGGAAATCGAAACACGCCTGACCCGAGCCATCGGGCTCAATGCCGCATCGGTGGGCGTGGCCTCGATTCGCCTGACGGTCGAAACGCGAATGAAAGCGCGCGGCATCAAGGAAATCGCCGCTTACGCCGCGCTGCTGGCAGAATCCGAGGCCGAACTACAACGGCTGATCGAAGCAGTGGTCGTCCCCGAGACCTGGTTCTTCCGGGACCAGCAGCCCTTTGCAGCCTTAAGCGACTGGGTGATCAAGCGGTGGCTTCCCGCGCATTCTCAGGGAGTACTCAGGATCCTAAGCATGCCCTGTTCCACCGGCGAGGAACCGTACTCCATCGTCATGGCGTTGTTGGACTCGGGGGTCCCGTCCGACCGCTTCGCGGTGGAAGCAGTGGACATCAGCAACCCGTCGCTCCAGCGAGCCCGGCACGCACGCTACGGGCGCAATGCCTTTCGGGGGCGCTCCACCGGTTTTCGCGCCCGCTACTTTCAGGAAACCGAATCGGGCCTCTGGCAGCTCAACGACTCCGTGCAACGGCATGTGCAATTCCGCAGGACAAACCTTCTCGATCCAGCCTTCAGTTCCAGCACCAGTTCCAAGGACGTCATTTTCTGCCGCAACCTTCTGATTTACCTCGACGCGCGGGGACAACGACAGGTTTTGGAGACCATCGAGTCTCTCCTTTCCCCCGGTGGAATCGTTTTCGCGGGGCATGCGGAAGCCTACCTCTACAGCCGATTCGGCTTCCAGTCTTCGCCCTACCCGATGGCTTTTGCCTTTCATCGCCGGAGTGCGGAAAAAAAGCCTCCGATATCCCTTCCCGCAGAGACGGTTGCGGTGCCTCCACGCAGATCCCGGCGCATCGAGCGACTACCCGAACCGGTGCGTCCCCCCAGTCCGCCCTCAGTCTCCGCGCTTCCCTTGCGGCATCTCGCGAAACCTGAGCCCGCCGGAGCCCCGCGCCTGATCCCGCCGGAAGCAACGACACTCGAAGAGTGCCAACGCTTGGCTGATAGCGGAAGGCTGGAAGCAGCGATGGAAAAAACAGAGGCCTGGCTGCAAATGCATGGCCCCTCCGCCCGCGCCTATTACCTGCTGGGTCTGGCCAAGGATGCCGCAGGGCAAATGGAAGAAGCCTCCGCCTTCTATCGCAAAGCCCTTTATCTGGAACCGGACCATTCCGAAGCCCTCGCCCACCTGGCATTGATTGCCCGAAACACGGGCGACACCAAAGCCGCGCGCCAACTTCAGGAGCGGCTGCGGCGGCTGGAAACCCGCCGAATGGGGGGAGGCGTCAACTAAAGGCAAATCCGCTGTATGCTCACGATTGATACCTGCTGGAAGCGCGTCGGAATTTGGGGCGACCGTTCCTGCCCGGAACTGGCGACTCACCTGCACTGCCGCAACTGTGGCGTCTTTTGCAGCGCGGCGGCAGCCTTGCTCGACCGGAAACCGCCCGAAGGCTACCAGGCGGAATGGACAATGCGCATCGCGCAACCGCGTCACAAGGAACTCGCAGGCACTCTCTCCATCGTGATCTTTCGCGTCGGAGGCGAATGGCTCGCCCTACCCTCAAAAGTCTTTCTGGAAGTGGCCGACCTGCGACCCATTCGCTCCCTGCCTCATCGGCGCCAGGACGACGCGGTGCGGGGAGTTGTGAATATTCGCGGTGAACTGCTCCTGTGCGTCTCCCCGGCAGGTCTACTCGGTCTGGTCGAGCAAGGGTTACCTCCCGAGCCGAAAAAGGAACGGAAAGCCCATCCCCGGCTCCTCGTCCTTTCCCACAAAGGGAACCGCGCCGTCTTTCCGGTGGACGAAGTCCATGTCGGCCGACGCTATCACCCGGACGAGCTCAAACCGGTGCCTTCCACCGTCAGCCTTGCATCGGCCGCCTATACGCTGGGCCTGATCTCCTGGGAGGGATTCAGTGTCGGCATCCTCGACAGCGACCTTCTTTTTTACACGCTGGGCCGCCAGTTCGCCTGAGTCTGAACATGAGCACCGACGATCCCTTCAGCCAGTTCTCCCTCTTCGACCTCTTCCAGCAGGAAGCCGAAACCCAATGCGCTTTGCTCACCGAAGGGTTGCTGGCGCTCGAGCGCGATCCCGCCGACGCGGCGCGACTTGAAGCGTTGATGCGCGCCGCGCATTCGCTCAAGGGAGCGGCCCGCATCGTGGGGCTCGACACCGCCGTCCGGGTGGCCCACGCCATGGAGGACTGCTTTGTAGCCGCGCAGAGCGGCGCCATCGTGCTCCATGAGGAGGCCACGGACCGCCTTCTCAAAAGCAACGACCTGCTCCGGCAAATCGCGTCAACCCCGGAAGCCGAGATGGCCTCCTGGCAAATGGGAGAATCGGAGCGAAGCGCTTCCGTCGAACAGGCCATCCGCTCCGTTCTGGAGATCATCCGATGCGAACTTCCCGCAGCGGCAGAATCTTCTCCTTCGGAAAAAACACCATCCTCGCCGGCTCCCTCTCCCGTCGAAATCCCTCCCGCGCCATCGCCCTCTCCCTCTCCCGTCGAACCGGCCAGGGATGACCGGATTTTGCGCGTCAGCGCCTCCAACCTCAACAGGTTGCTTGGGCTCGCGGGCGAGTCGCTGGTGGAATCGCGCTGGCTCCAGCCGTATGCGGAATCGCTCCTGCGGCTCAAGCGGCAACATTGGCACCTGCTCAAAAATCTCGAAATCTTGCGCGAAGCGCTGGCCGACGTCGACGCCTCCTCGCAAACGCGGCTGGCCGAAGCGATGCAACTCGCAGACGGCTGCCTGCAAGGGCTGTCCGATCGCCACGCGGAACTGGAACTCTTCAGCCGCCGGTCGGCCAATCTTTCCCATCGCCTCTACAATGAAGCGCTGGCGAGCCGGATGCGGCCTTTCGCCGACGGCGTCCATGGCTTCCCGAGGTTGGTGCGAGATCTCGCGCGCACCCTGGGCAAAGAGGTGAAGCTGGAGATCGCCGGAGAGAGCACGGCGGTCGATCGCGATGTCCTTGAGAAACTGGAAGCCCCGCTCAACCACCTGCTGCGCAATGCCGTGGATCATGGGCTGGAGCTCCCAACCGAACGGGAACGAGCCGGAAAGCCGCGCGAGGGACTTCTCCGTCTGGAAGCGCGCCACGTCTCAGGCCAGCTCCAGATCATCATCGAAGATGACGGACGAGGCATCCCCCTCGAAGGGCTTCGAGCGGCCGTGGTGGAGAAAAAACTCACCACCGCGGAAATCGCCGGGCAGCTTAGTGAAGAGGAACTCCTCGAATTTCTTTTTCTGCCGGGATTTTCCATGCGCGAAGCGGTGACCGAGATCTCCGGGCGCGGCGTGGGGCTCGACGCGGTGCAAAATATGGCCAAAACGGTCGGAGGCAGCGTTCGCGCCACCACGACGCCGGGGCGCGGAACGCGTTTTCAGATCCACCTGCCGCTCACCCTCTCGGTCATCCGGGCGCTGCTGGTCGAAGTGGCGGGAGAGCCGTATGCCTTTCCGCTGGTACGGATTCGAAGCGCAATCCAGTTGCCCCGGGAACAAATCGAGACGCTCGAAGGAAAGGAACACGCCCCCTTCGGCGGTCAACAGATCGGCCTCGTGGCCGCCAATCAGCTTTTCGGGAAGGAGACCTCCCCCCCTCAGGAAATTCTGCCGGTGGTGGTGATTGGGGAGCGCGGACAATGTTTTGGCGTCGCCGTGGATGCCTTCCTCGGCGAGCGGCAACTCGTCGTGCAGCCCCTGGACCGCCGGCTGGGAAAGATCAAGGATATCAGCGCCGGAGCACTCATGCCCGACGGCTCGCCCGTCCTTATCGTCGACGTGGACGACCTGCTCCGCTCAATCGAAACGCTGGCCTCGGGTGGCGGGATGAGCAAGTTGCGAACCCAAAACGCCGCGCGTGGCGGCCACCGCCGCAAACGGATCCTTGTCGTGGACGACTCCCTGACGGTCCGCGAACTGGAGAGAAAACTTTTGAGCGACGCCGGGTATGAAGTGGAAGCCGCCGTCGACGGCATGGATGGCTGGAACGCCGTCCGCACCCAAGCCTATGACCTGGTGGTGACCGACATCGACATGCCCCGGCTCGACGGCATCGAACTGGTGCGCCTGATCAAGAATGAACCGCGGGTGAAGTCCATCCCCGTGATGATCGTCTCCTACAAAGACCGCCCGGAGGACCGGCATCGAGGTCTGGAGGCGGGCGCCGACTACTACCTCACCAAGGGCAGTTTCCACGACGAAACCCTTCTTCACGCCGTCGCGGACCTGATTGGAAAAGCCGATGAAACCTAAAAGCGATGATGGGGAGGGAATGAGCTGGCGCGAGATGCTGAGAGCCTTGACCATTGCCCCGATCCATTGCCGCTTTTAGGTGAAGAGGAGCTTCCAAAATAGACACCCGTTGGCTATCATCCCCAGTAAGTGCGAATAGGAATTGTCAATGATCTGTCCATTGCCGTCGCCGCCCTGCGCCGCGCGTTGAAGTCGCGTCCACAACACGAGATCGCCTGGGTCGCAAGCAACGGGGAGGAAGCGCTCGAATATTGCCGGAAGGCAAAGCCAGATCTCGTTTTGATGGATCTGCTAATGCCGGTCATGAACGGCGTTGAGGCCACCCGGCGGATCATGGCCGAAAGCCCCTGCCCCATTCTGGTAGTCACCTTCAGCATCGCCGACAACGTCGGCAAAGTTTTCGAAGCGATGGGCGCCGGGGCGCTTGACGCCGTGGATACCCCCGCTTTCAGCCTGGACGACGACGAAAACGGCCCACTGCTTACCAAGATCGACATGATGGAGCGGCTTCTGGGCAACGGCAACAAACGCCTGCCCCGCGAAGCTGCCCGCCCCTTTTCCGAATCCCGATCGCGCTCACGGCTTGTCGCCATTGGCTCCTCCGCGGGAGGCCCGGCCGCGCTGGCCGGAGTATTGCGGGGCCTGCCGCGCGATTTTCCGGCAGCCATCGTCATTATTCAGCACGTGGACGAACAGTTCGCGCAGCCGCTGGCCCGCTGGCTGGAGGAACAGTCGGTCCTTCCTGTCAGGGCGGCCGCGGAAGGGGATACTCCGACTCCGGGCGAAGTCCTCATTGCCGCTAAAAACGACCACCTTGTTTTCACCGATTCGCGTCGGCTCGGGTACTGCAAGGAACCGGCCGATACGTTTTATCGCCCCTCGGTCGACGCTTTTTTTGCAAGCCTGAAGCGGCATTGGAAGGGGGAAGCCGTAGGGATTCAACTGACCGGGATGGGGCGCGACGGCGCGCAGGGACTCCTGCAACTCCGCAAAGCCGGTTTTCATACCATTGCGCAGGACGAAGCAAGCAGTGCTGTCTACGGAATGCCCAAAGCCGCCGCCCAACTGGGGGCGGCCATCGAAATTCTCCCTCTGGAAAAAATTGCAGCCGCCCTGGAGCGGTGGTGCTTTACTCGTTCGTCGCCTTCCCCCAATTCATGAGCGATCACCCTTCCGCCGTCGTGCTCCCCACAGACTATACCCTTCCCGAATCGTATCATGCCATCGTCCTGCTCATTGACGATCAAGCCTTCGTTTCCGATGCCGTGCGTCGCGCGTTCCTCCACCAGCGGGACATCGACTATCACTACTGCGCCAACCCGCTTGAAAGCATCACGCTGGCAAGCGAACTAAGGCCGAGCGTGATCCTTCTGGACTTGGTGATGCCGGAGATCAACGGAATCGAGCTTCTCAAAGCATTCCGCGCGAATACCCCCACGCGCGAGACCCCCATTGTGGTCCTTTCCTCCAAAGAGGAAGCCCATACCAAAAGTGAGGCTTTTGCCATGGGGGCCAACGACTATCTGGTCAAACTCCCCGATACGGTGGAGCTCCGGGCGCGGGTCCGCTACCACTCGAAAGCCCATCTCAACCGGGTACAACGCGAAGAAGCCTTCCGGGCGCTCCGCGAGAGCCAGCAGCAACTGGTCAGAAAGAACGCGGAGCTTTATCTGGTCAATCAGGACTATGAAAAAGCCCTTGCCGGGCTTCGCCAGCTCAAGCGCCTCGTCCCGGTCTGCGGCTGTTGCGGGCAGTTCCGTAGCGATCCCGCATTTCGCAAACAAGCCGAGGGGTTGATTTTTCAAGATCCCGACCTGCTCCCGGTGACCGATTTCTGCCCGGATTGCCGGGCCCGGCAGCACCCCGAGGGCTCCTCCGACAATCAGCCTTCTCCCCACCCATGACCGACGAAACAGAGATTCTCACCTGGGACATCAATGACGAGTTTCCCGGCCTGGCCCTCCTGGTGGACGACCAGGCGCTTGTCGCCGCCGCGGTTCACCGGGCGCTGCTGGGGGAGTCCGACATCAATGTCCATTATTGCGCCAACCCGCTCGATGCCCTCTCGCTGGCCGACAAGCTCAAACCGACGGTCATCCTGCTCGACCTGGTCATGCCGCAGATGGATGGCATCACCCTCTTGCGCCAGTTTCGCAACCACGCCAACACACGGCATACCCCCATCATCGTCCTCTCCAGCAACGAGGAGGCCCAGATCAAAAGCGACGCGTTTGCCGCCGGAGCCAATGACTACATGGTCAAGCTTCCCGACCGTCTCGAACTGCTGGCGCGCATCCGCTACCACTCCAGGGCCCACGGTCTTCGGCTCCAGCGCGACGAAGCGTTCAACGCCCTGCGCCGCAGCCAGCAACAGTTGATCGAAAGCAACACGGCACTCATTTCCGTCAATGAGAAGCTCGAAGCGGCCACTCAGGCGAAATCCGAATTCCTCGCCAATATGAGCCACGAGATTCGCACCCCGATGAACGGGGTGATCGGCATGACCAGCCTGCTTCTCGATACCGAACTTTCGCGGCAGCAGCGCGACTATGCGGAGACCGTGCGTACCTGCGCCGAATCACTCGTCTCGCTCATCAACGACATCCTCGATTTTTCCAAGATCGAAGCCAACAAGCTCACCCTGGAGGTGATCGACTTCGACCTTCAGGATGTGGTCGAGGAGACCCTCCGGCTTGTGGTGGAGCACGCGCATTCCAAGAAACTTTACCTGGAAGGCATCCTCCACCCCGATGTGCCGGTACGCCTGCGGGGAGATCCGACGCGGCTTCGACAGATCCTCACCAACCTCCTCGGCAACGCCGTCAAATTCACGGAGCACGGGCAGGTGATTCTCCGCGTCTCCAAGCGGGGAGAGAGCGAACGGCAGGCCACCCTCGTCTTCGAAGTCCACGATACCGGTATCGGAATCAGCGCCGAAGCACGGGCGCGGCTTTTCCAGGCCTTCAGCCAGGCAGACAGCTCAACCACGCGCAAATACGGGGGTACGGGCCTTGGGCTTGCCATTTGCAAGCAACTCGTCGGGATCATGGGCGGCGAGATCAGCCTCGAGAGCGTCGCCGGGCGCGGGTCCACCTTCCGGTTCGCCATCCCCCTCGACAAGCAGGAGGGCCGCGTCGAGCACACTTCCGGCAAGCGCGGTTTGGCAGGAATCAAAGCGCTCATCATCGAATCCGATCCCGACCGCCGACAGATCCTTGAACAGCAGGCGCAGGCATGGCTTGTGCAGACAAGCGGCGCGGCAACCCTCCGCGAAGCGCGGCAAATTCTTTGCAAAACTTCCGAAGATCCCTTCGATCTCGTCATCCTGCATCTTCACACCCCCGCCCTGGAGGAACTGCTTGCACAAAAGGCTCCCGAATCCCTGAAAGTCCGGTTGGTACTGGCAACGCCGCTAGGGATGCCCTTCAACCGCGCGGAAGCCATCGACGCCGGGGTTGACGCTTTTCTGACAACCCCGATCCGCAAATCACAGTTCATCGATTGCTGCGCTACCGTCCTGAAGCCCGCCTGGGGCTCGGAAGACGGCAGGGTGGCCGAGGAGTCACCCGCCCACGCCTCCGCGCAGATGCGAAAAGGCATCCGAATTCTCCTTGCCGAAGACAGCCCCGTTAACCAGGCCGTCGCCACCGCACAACTGCAAAAGCTCGGCTACACCGCCTCCGTCGTTGCCAATGGCACCCAGGCAGTGGAAGAAGCCCGGCGCATGCCTTACGATGTCATCCTCATGGACTGCCAGATGCCGGAGATGGATGGGTATGAAGCCGTCCAGCAGATCCGAAAGCACGAGGCGCAGAACGGGCGCACCCCCGCCTATATCATCGCGATGACGGCGCACGCCATGCAGGGGGACCGCCAGAAGTGCCTGGAATCCGGGATGAACGATTATCTCAGCAAGCCGGTGCGGGAGCCCGACCTGCGTGACGCAATGGAGCGGTTTTTTGCACGGTTGGGCTCTGCCTAGAGGAGACGTCGCACTTTTAGGAAAGAGACAACAGCGAACCGAAACAGCCTTCAGGTTCCCGTTGACATCAGCGGCCACGGCGGCGAGTTCTCTGCGGGGTTGCCCGTCAGTTTCACCCATTCCGCCTCCATGAATATTCCCGCCAAGCACGCCCTCCTGGTCAGCCTGACCACCGCCATCTCGGGTGGCGTCTTTTTGACGATCGCAGCGCGCTGGTTCAAGTTGCCCGCGATCATCCTGCTGCTTGCGGGCGGCGTGGCGCTGGGGCCGGAGGGAATCGGGCTGGTGCAGCCTTCCAGCCTCGAAGAAGTGCTGCCGGTTATCCTTTCGCTCGCGGTTGGGTTGATTCTTTTCGAGGGCGGGCTAACGCTCGACCTGCGCGGATTTGCGCGCGGTTCGAGGGCCATCACGCGACTCCTCTCCGTGGGCGTTCTGGCGACGTGGCTCGCGACGGCGTTCTGCGTCTGGGCAATCTTCAAGACCAGCCCGGCCTTCGCGGTGCTCGCGGGAAGTCTCGTCATTGTCACCGGCCCCACGGTGATTGGCCCATTGCTCAAGCGGATCAAAATCGTGCCACAGCTCCACACCATCCTGCATTGGGAAGGAGTGGCCATCGATGCCATCGGGGTTTTTGTAGCGGTACTCTGCTTCGAATGGGTCTCGGGCGGAAGCGGAGAGATGGCCATTGCGAAGTTCGGCGTGCGGATTGTAAGCGGTCTGGCCATGGGCGCGCTTGGGGGTTATGCCATCGTGGCGGCGTTCAAAAAGCGACTCATCCCCAGCCATCTCCTCAACGCCTTTACCCTGGCCGCGGCGACCCTCATTTTCGGCGTGACCGAGTGTATCATCTCCGAAGCAGGGCTGCTTTCAGTCACGCTGGCAGGGTTGATCGTCGGTTGGTATCGCCCGGTAGAACTCAAACAAATCCAGACCTTCAAGGCGGAAATCACCGATCTGCTCATCGGCATGCTTTTTCTCCTGCTTGCCCCGAGGCTCCGATTCGAGCAGTTCCATGACTTCGGCCTTCCCGGCGTGGCCCTGGTTGCTTGCGTTATCTTCATCGTCCGGCCGCTCAACATCGGGCTTTCGATGTGGGGATCGGGCCTCTCGGTGCGTGAAAAGCTCTTTCTCTCATGGGTGGCTCCGCGTGGCATCGTCGCCGCTTCCATGGCCTCGCTTTTTGCCATCGCGCTCGTGGAACAGGGGATTGAAAGCGAAGCGAGTGCCCGCTTTCTGGAGAGCTTCGTCTATTCGGTGATCGTCGCAACGGTCGTGATCCAGGGCTTCACCGCCGGGCCTCTCGCAAAGCTGCTCCGTCTGCAACGACCCGCCCCGGACGGCTGGCTGATCGTCAGCGCGGGAGCCTTCACCCGGAGGCTGGCCCGTTTTATCCGCGAAACGACCGGGCGCGACGTCATGATCCTCGACACCAATGCACGCCTCGTTTCGGAAACCGTCGCGGCAGGGCTCCCCGCCCTTTGCGAAAACGCGATGAATACCGAACTGGCCGAGGAACGGATCGAATTCCAGAAGCTCGGCCATCTCCTCGCCCTGACCGACAACTCCGAGTTGAACGAACTCCTCTGCAACCGGTGGAGCGAGGCGCTCGGGACCGAGCAAGTCTACCGCTGGAGCGCGACCCGCCTGCAAACGCCTTCCCCCGGCGGAGAACGCCAGATCGTTTTTCCCAAAATGTCGCGACCGTCGGTGATCGATTCGGAGATCGCGGCTGGTGATGCGTGGATGGAGACGCTGGAGGTGAGCAACGTGCCTCCCGCTTTCAACGGCCAGCCGCTTCTCGTGGCTCGGGGAGAGGAAATCACCCCGATGACCGACTCGTATGACCTTACGACGTTAAAGCCGGGCGATCGGGTACTGACGCTACGTCGCCCTCCGGGCTTCCTCGCCCGGAGCATCGAGAGGGTGGCCGATCTTCAGGTCCTCACCCTTTCGGAGCTTTACGACCAACTCGCCGAGTTTGCCGTGGCCTGCCGCCCCTCCATCTCGCGCGAGCAGGTTCGCCGGGAACTTTCCGCGCAAGGCGAGAGCAACCTGCCCGCCATGATGGGCCGAGGGGTCGCCATCCCGCATGTTTACAGCGCCGGGCTCGACCGACACCTCTCGATCCTCGTCCGGCTGTCCGACTGCCTCCCGCTCCCTCAGGAGGGCGAACCGCTCCGCCTGATCTTTTTTGTCATTAGCCCGGCGGGCGACCCGGAAGGGCACCTCGCCGCGCTTGCGGAGATCGCCCGGTTCTGCGCGGACCATGAGCACCGGGAAAAGCTATACTCTGCACCGACCCCGGAAGAGGCCCTGGCGATGCTACGCCGAGGATAACCCCCTACTCCTCCAGATTCAGCCAGGCGATTTCTTCGGACGATAACACGACGTCAAACGAGGCGAAGCAACTAGCGATTTCCGAGAGCTTCTGCGGCCCGATGAGAGCGAATAGAGGGAACTTCTGCTGCAAAACATAAGCCGCCGCAATGTGAATCGGACTGGTCCCCTTGCTTCGGGCCAGTTCCCGCGCGCGGCAGAGACGCTCGAAGTTGTCCTTGCTGTACCAGCACCGGACCAGTTCCGCGTCGGCTGTAAATGCCTCGGAGCCTCGCACGAAGAAGCCGCGCGCCTGGCTTGACCAGGCAAAGAGCGGCATCTGCTCGCGCTCCAGCCATTGCCGGGATTCGAGGTCGGAGCACGAGACACAACCCGCCCAAACCGGGTCACACATTCTGGCGAGGCTGAACTGGTTACTCAGCACGCTGAAACCCGCAAGCCCCTTCTCCCTCGCATAAGCATTGGCGGCCGCAATACGATCGAGCCCCCAGTTCGAGCCGCCGAAGAGTCGAACCCGCCCCGCTTGCTTCAATTCATTGAGCGCCTCCACAAACTCGCCGACGGGCACCTCGGGATTATCGCGGTGCAGCATGTAAATGTCGGCGTAATCGGTCTGCATCCGCTCAAGACTCTCATTGAACTGCTGTACCATCTGATCGGGGTAGCAATTCGGAGTATGCGCCCCCTTGGCGATGACGACAGTTTGCTCGCGAACACCCCGCTGCCGCATCCATTGACCAAAGAGACGCTCATCGCGCCCGCCTCCATAGACATAAGCGGTGTCAAAGCAGTTGCCCCCATATTCCATAAACAAGTCATAGAGCGCAAAGCCATGCGGCCGCTCAATAGTCCATCCCCCCACTGTCCCCATCACCATGCGCGAAACCGGTTTGTCCAACCCGGGCAGGGCGCGGTGCAAACCTGGAATCACGCGGGCGACCTCGCTTCTAAGCGGAGGCAGGGCGGGCCGGATCGCCGTCTCGGTCTCGCTTTCGTAAATCATTCCGATGGCTTTGCGCCAACGGTCCAGCGCGGCCATGTTCCCGAGGGTGTCTTCAATCGGCATGAAGGGAGCTTCGCCCGTCTGCGCATAAGCGGCGACGGCGTCGATTTCGAACGTATATAGAGACGCCCCCGCGACGACCTCGATCTCCTCCGTCTTCCCGGCCACGGTCAACTCCAGCTTGCAAACCGGCCCGGGCAACCACGGAGAGGGAACCTTCAAGGAGCCTTTGCTTCCATGGATGGAGACGCGATTCTCCAACGCGGCGTCAATGCTAGTCGAAATTTGCGCCAGAAGACCGTTTTCAAAGGAGAGGATCGCGACCGCCTTCTCATCCACTTTCGCGATGTCGTGCAATTTTCCCATCGCCGTCAGTTCAACCGG
Organism: Chthoniobacteraceae bacterium; assembly: GCA_037190965.1. Lineage (GTDB taxonomy): Bacteria > Verrucomicrobiota > Verrucomicrobiia > Chthoniobacterales > Chthoniobacteraceae > DATMFV01. The sequence continues at coordinate 17,970 of JBBCKI010000067.1, read as the reverse complement.
CTCGGCAAAGGGACGTCCAACGCTAACCCCCGCCACCAACCGGGCCATCGACATTGGATAACATCCCACGTCGAGAATTCCACCACCCCCGAGATCCTGACGGTAGAGCCTGCTTTCCGCCTGGTAAGTCGAGCCGAACCCGAAACTCGCCGTCATCAGATGGATCTCTCCCAATACTCCCGAACGAATGATCTCAATGATCCGCGCCGTCTGGGGATGCGCGCGGTACATGAAAGCCTCCATGAAGAAGACCCCATTTTCGCGAACGGCCTGGGCCACGGCCATCGCCTCCGCATAATTCAAACCCACCGGCTTTTCGCAAAGGATATGCTTACCCGCCCGGGCGGCTCGGATTGCCCATTCGGCATGGAAGGGATGAGGAGTGCTTATGTAAACGGCTTCCACGGCGGAATCCTGAATCAATTCCTCATAGCTGCCATAAGCGGCGATGCCGGGGGCAACGTCGCCGGCAAACTGATCTGCCGTTGCCCGCTGGCGACTAGCCACGGCAACCAGGCGACCGGTCTTCGACTCGGCTACCGCATTGGCGAAAGTTTTGGCAATCCGGCCCGTGCCGAGAATACCCCATGCAAGGTCTGACATCGTCTTTGTCATTTCCACGGATTCTGCCCGGCGGCAGACGGGGCGTCAATTGGACGAAGTGGTGTTTTCATTGTATAAATGCGACTTTTGGGTCATTCTGACGAATTGAAATTGGATAAAATACAATTCCTGCAAGCGCCTCCCCGGCTCACGCTGATAGTTTCCACCTGGCGTTCGAATCCCTCGTCCACTTCATCCCAACGCCTGCACTGGCACCGACATTCGTTTTATGAACTAGGTATCGTCCTCGCGGGCGAAGCGGATTGGAGACTAGGAAAGACGCGGAGAATGCCCCTGAAAGCGGGGCAGGCGATTTTACTTAAACCCGACGCGCTGCATTGCGAAGAGATGCGCCCCGGCAAAAGATGTCACTTTGCATGGCTGGGGTTTGAAACCGCGCCTACCCCACCGCGGTGGACCCACCGGCCCATCTCACTAGCGAACGATTTCAACGAAATCAGCAACACGTTCCAGACCATCGAGCGGGAACATCTCAGGGAAGATCCGCTCTCGCGCCTGCGTCTGCAGTTGGCCCTGCAAAGCATCCTCCTCCTGGTTTCGCGACAGGCAGAGAAAACAGATCACGATCAAAAGGCGGAGTCATCCCCCTCCTGCCTGAATGCCCGCCAGATGAGGTGCGTGGAATCGGCAGCGCACTATTTTCGGGAAAACCTGCGCCAACCGCTGACCATCGCCCAGGTCGCCGCGTACCATTCGCTCGGGTCCGCCCATTTCTCGAAACTGTTCCACCGCCACTACGGAATGGCTCCCCGCTCGTTTCTTCAGGATCTCCGATTGCAAAAGGCCAAGGAACTTCTCGTGAATCCGGAACTCGCCGTCAAAGAAATCGCGATGCTGTGCGGCTTTGTCGATTCCGCTCACTTTTGCAAAGCCTTCAAAGAGGGAACAGGAACCACGCCAAAGGGATTTCGAAACCTGGAGCGTTTCAATGAAAAGTATAGCCATTGATTTTGCGAGCGCCGTGGGCTGGTGCGTGGCTTCTCAAGCGAAGCGGCTGTATTTTCAATACTGCCCGAGCTTGAAAGGTCGCGCAACGGCCTACGCCGCCGCAAAGCAATGGCTATAAAATTTATTGAATCGCTCTACAGCCCCAGGGCTGAACGAGCCTGTTTCTTGGCCGCTTCGTCTTCGCTATCCACCGCCGGAAGATCCATAACCTTGCTCCACTCCTGCCTGGCTTTCTCTTTCTCCTTCATCGCTTGATAGATGATGGCTAATTGCTGGTGATGGATGATCCTTTGAGGATTCAAGGCGGCGGCCCGTTCGAGATGGCTGGCGGCATCAGCGATGGACGCGGGCGGAAGAGCGCCGTAAGCGACCCGTGCGGCGAGCTTGAGCATCGGGTTCAGCGTGGCGATACCGTAGTTCCAGCGGCCCAGGATGTGATGGGCGAGATCCTCCTTCGGATTGAGCGAGAGGGCCTGCCGGGCCTCGTCGCGGATTCGGCGGGAAAGCGCCATTTTGGTGGTATTATCCACGTAATCGGTCAGCTTCCCGCAGGCGATGGAGAGGGCGAGATGCGCGGAAGCACTCTTGGGGTCGAGCTTGACCGCGCGTTCCGCTGACTCGACGGCAGCTTTTGCGGCGCGTTCGGCGGCTTTGACTTCTTTCTTCTTCGCGTGGGCATCCACGCTCTCCGACCACGCCCGGGAAAGAGAGGCCAGGAGATCCGCGCGGCCGGGAGCGCCACGCTCGGCGGCAAGAAGGGTCTCCACCGCTTCTCCAGGCGATTGCCGCTCCGCGCGGGCGATCGCGTCCGTCACTGAATCCGCACGGAGTACCGCTCCGCCGCCAATAAGGGCGGCGGAGATCAATGCGACAAAACGGAAGCGGCTACTGATACGCTTCCATCCCGACGCACGAACAAACGAGGTTGCGATCGCCATAGACGTTGTCAACTCTCCCAACAACGGGCCAGAACTTGGATTCGCGCGTCCATGGAGCGGGGAATGCGGCCTGTTCCCGCGAGTATCCATGTTCCCAGGTGTCCCCGGCGACGACCTTGGCGGTGTGCGGCGCGTTCTTGAGCGGGTTGTCGCGGCGGTCAAGCCGCCCTTCTTCAATGGCGATAATCTCGCCGTGAATGCCGATCATCGCGTCGCAAAAGCGGTCGAGCTCTTCCTTCGATTCGCTCTCCGTCGGTTCCACCATCAAGGTGCCGACGACCGGCCACGACATCGTGGGAGCATGGAACCCGTAGTCGATCAACCGTTTGGCGGCATCTTCGACTTCCACCCCGGCACGAGCCTTGAAGTCGCGGAGGTCAAGGATGCACTCATGGGCGACGAGGCCGTTCTTCCCTTTGTAAAGCACCGGGTAGTACGACTCCAGACGGCGGGCGATGTAGTTGGCGTTGAGAATCGCGTGCCGGGTAGCTTCGGCAAGCCCTTCGGGCCCCATCATGCGAATATAAGCCCACGGGATCACCAGAATGGAGGCACTTCCCCACGGTGCCGACGCCACCGGCCCCGCGCCGGTCTGAGCCAAAGGATGCGAAGGCAGGAAAGGCACGAGATGCGCGGCCACCCCAATGGGACCGATCCCCGGACCGCCGCCGCCGTGAGGGATGCAGAAGGTTTTGTGCAGGTTCAGATGGCAGACATCCGCGCCGATCAGTCCCGGGCTGGTGAGGCCGACCTGCGCGTTCATGTTCGCGCCGTCCATGTAAACCTGCCCCCCGGCAGCGTGGACGACCTCGCAAACCTCGCGGATCGTCTCTTCAAAGACGCCGTGAGTGCTCGGATAGGTGATCATCAGCGCCGCAAGGCTATCGCGATGCTGCTCGGTCTTGGCGCGAAGATCGGCAAGATCGACGTCCCCCCCGGGGATGCACTGAACGGGAATCACCTTGAACCCGGCCATGACGGCGCTCGCGGGGTTGGTGCCGTGCGCCGATTGCGGAATGAGACAGATGTCGCGATGCGCCTCGCCCCGGCTGGCGTGGTATTCGCGAATGGCGAGGAGCCCGGCGTACTCACCGGCTGAACCGGCGTTGGGCTGGAGCGAGACGGCGGCAAACCCGGTGATCTCCGCGAGCCACGCTTCAAGCTGCCGGAAAAGCTCCGCGTACCCCTGAGCCTGCTCCTTGGGCGCGAACGGATGAAGCTTCCCGAATTCCGGCCAGGTCACGGGAATCATTTCCGTGGTGGCGTTGAGCTTCATCGTGCATGAGCCGAGCGGGATCATCGACGTGGTGAGCGAAAGATCGCGGGCCTCCAGCCGCCGGATGTACCGGAGCATCTCCGTCTCCGTGTGATGCTTGTTGAAGACCGGGTGCGTGAGGATCTCGGTCGTCCGTTCCAAGGCGTCGTCAAATCCAACGGGCACCGTGGTGGCCAGCTCCGGCAAATCCAGCCCGGCCTCATTGCCGCCATTGAAAATGGCGAAAAGATCGGCGAGGTCGTCGGTGGTTTCATCGACGGAGATCGTCACCGTATGGGCGTCGAGCACGCGCAGGTTGATGCGGCGGGCTTCGGCGAGGCGGACGATTTCCTGGGAGGTCGTCGTTCCAAGATCAACGCGCACGGTGTCGAAGAACGGCCCCTGCGGCACGTTCCAGCCAAGCTTGCGGAGCCCTGCGGCGAGGGTCCCTGCATAGAGATGCACGCGCCGGGCGATGCGCCGCAGCCCCTCGGGACCGTGGTAAACCGCGTACATGGAGGCCATGACGGCGAGGAGCACCTGCGCCGTGCAAATGTTGCTTGTCGCCTTGTCGCGACGGATGTGCTGTTCGCGCGTCTGAAGAGCGAGACGACACGCGGGGTTCCCCTGAGCATCGCGGGAGACACCGATGAGGCGTCCCGGCATGTGCCGCTTGAAGGCGTCACGCGTGGCGAAATAGGCGGCGTGCGGACCGCCATAACCCATCGGCACACCGAACCGCTGGCTGCTGCCGACCGCGACGTCCGCGCCGAGTTCCCCCGGGGATTTGAGCAGCGTCAATGCCAGCAGATCCGCCGCTACAACGGCCATGGCGTTCTGGCTGTGCGCCTTCTCGATCACGCGGGTGTAGTCGATGACCGAGCCGTCGGTGGCCGGGTACTGAAGGAGAACCGCAAAAGTCTTTTCGCTGAAATCCCAGGCGGTTTCGTCGCCCACCACCACCCGGATCCCAAGCGGTTCCGCGCGGGTTTCGACCACGCGGATCGTTTGCGGATGGCACTTGCTGGAAACAAAAAAGGTGTGCGCCTCGGCGTCCTTCCGAATCCCGTGGCACATCGTCATCGCCTCGGCGGCTGCGGTGCCTTCGTCCAGCAGGGAGGCATTGGCGATGTCGAGGCCTGTGAGTTCGGCCACCATCGTCTGGAAATTGAGCAGCGCCTCCAGACGCCCCTGGGCGATCTCCGCCTGGTAAGGGGTGTAGGCGGTGTACCAGCCGGGATTTTCCAGAATGTTCCGCTGGATGACCGGCGGGGTGATCGTGCCGTAGTACCCCATGCCAATGAAGGATTGGAATACCTCGTTACGCCCGGCGAGCGCGCGCAGTTCCGCCAGCGTCTCGTGCTCTCCCTGCGCCTCGGGGAGGTTAAGCGACCGTTTCATCCGGATCCCGGCGGGAACCGCCTTTTCGACCAGGGCATCGAGCGAATCGAAGCCCAAGGTGGCGAGCATGGCTGCCGTTTCCTCGGCATTCGAGCCGATATGGCGGCGGACAAACGTGTCGGCGGGGGCCAAATCGCGCACCCGCTCCGCAAGAAGGGGATTACCGGGAGACGCAGAAGAGACGGTCTTTTCGAGCATCACCGCAGGTTAAAGGCGGCCCATCGCAAATCAAGCGGTTTCTATGCAAGTATAAGCAGTTCTGCTTCTGAGGATTATGGCCTTCCCGAGGCATCCTGCTTCAACTGCAACAGGCCCATCATCTTATGAAAGATCTCGGTATTCTCGTAAATCCCGGAAAATTTTTCCGACCCCGCGCCGTAGGCATAAACGGGCACCATGATGCCGGTATGGCCTCCGCTGGCGAATTTCGCCTCCACCGTCCCCTTCTCGAAATTGCCGCCATGCAACGTCATTCCGCCGGTTTCATGATCGGCGGTCACGACCACGAGCGTCCCCGGGTTGGCGTCCGCAAAGTCCATCGCTTTCCGTACGACTTTGTCGAAGTCGATGACCTCCGAAATCGTCCATTCGGCATGGTTTTTATGAGCGCCCCAGTCGATCTGCGAGCCCTCGACCATCAACACAAATCCCTTCTGGTTCTGGGTCAGAAGATTCAAGGCTGCCGCCAACGATTTTTCCGCGACATCTCCCCGGTCTTCGATCGACTTGGGCAGCGCATCGGGGGCCAATAGGGCTCCCAGTTTGCCGCTCGTCGTTTGAAGCGCGTCATCGATGGTGTACACGACCTTGTAATTCTTGGCCCGCAACGCTTCGGAGAGGTTTTTGCCATCCTTGCGCTCTTCGAAAAACTTCCGGCCACCACCGATAAATACGTCGACCCCCGAAGCTACGATGTCCTCGGCGATCTCTTCCTGGCTGCCACGGCTCTCGCGGTGCGCCAGGAACGCGCCCGGCGTCGCATGGGTGATCGAGCAGGTGACGACCGCGCCAATCGCCTTGCCGCTGTCGCGAGCATATTCCAGCAGCGTTTTTCCCGGAGTCTTGTCCGGGTGCATTCCGATAAAGCCATTCGTCGTCTTGTAACCGCTGGAGAGAGCCGTGCCGCCCGCGGCGGAATCGGTGACCCACGCGCTGGCGGAATGGGTTTTCGACAAGCCGATTGCCGTGCATCTCTCCAGGCTCAACGGAGTTTTACTGACGGTGGCGGCCGCCGCAACGTGAGCGAGGCCCATCCCGTCGCCGATCAGATAAATGATGTTCTTGACCGGCTCCCCGGCTGCCGCCACAGAGGCCAATGCCAGCGCGATGACGCCATGAAGGACCGCGGGTTTCACCCGTCGAAACGTGCCCAGGAGAAGGGAATCAGATTTCACGGGAGAAAAACCTAAGTTCCCTTTCTTCCGGTGTCGAACAGTTATGGTGTCGAACAGTTACCGGGTCATCGCGGGCCTCGGTCTGCCAAAGCGCTCCTCGTCGGTCTGGTGGCGGTTTCCGCGTTTACCCGCGCTACGCCCTTTGGCGAACGCCGGGCTGGTGGCGCGGTCACTCGGAATGCCGGTCGAGATCTCTTCGATCAAGTCCGCAACGCTCTCCAGGATGCGGGTCGGCTGGTAGACGTAGTTGGGGAGGTCCGCAATGCGGGTGGAACCCGTGAGGACGAGGTACGCCTGCATCCCGATTTCCACGGCTCCGCGAATGTCGGTTTCCATGGTATCGCCGATCATGACCACCTCCGAGAGGAGCGCGTTGCCATTCCCCAGACGCCGCGCCGCCCGCGCGAACATGTAGGGATTCGGTTTGCCGAGATAATAGGCCCGCTGGCCGGTACTCGCCTCCAGGTAAGCCACGGTGGCTCCGGCCCCCGGGCGTGTTGCCGAGGCCGAAACGGGGCACCAGTTGTCGGGGTTGGTCGCCACGAGACGCGCTCCTTTTTCGATCAGAGCGTGAGCCTTGTTCAGCTTATCCATCGTCGGGGTTCCCTCCCCCACGATCACGTAGTTGGGACGGATGCTATCGTTGGGAATCCCCGCGTCCTTGAGGGCCGAGAGCAGCCCTCCCTCGCCGATGACAAACGCGGTGCGCTGCGGATGCGTGGCGCTCAGGAAATCGGCGGTGTTCATGGCCGAGGTGTAAAAATGACGCGGCCCGAGATCCGAGATCCCCAGGTGGCGGAGCTTCACGACCAGATCTTCGGGGGTCGGCGCCGAGTTATTGGTCAGAAAGAGAAAAGGGATCCCCTTTTCCTGAAACAACCCGATGAGCTTCACGGCGCCTTCGATGAGGTGATCCTCCCGGTAGACGACGCCGTCCATATCTAAAATGTAACCTTTTGCTGCCATATCTTTTTTGGGTTTGGAGCCCCGGGGAGACGAACCTTTTCACGACTCGCGGATATAGCAAAGGCTATGCCATGGCCCAATGGCTATCGAAAATACGATAATCAACCCATTTTCTGAGCAATCCCGGACAGGTCGCTGGATGAATATCGCCACCGGCGAGGTAGCCCGCTCGCGCGTCGAGCGCTGGATTGATGAAGAGCCGCTTTGTGCGTCCAGCCCGCAGGATGGGTTGGTTCTGTTGGGATTCGGTAAAAAAAGAACGGGAGCCGATACCCGCGCTCGCGGCGCGAGCGTGCTACCAGTGCTGCCGCACAATTTCCAAGGGAAATGACTTTGTTTCGCGCCAAGGACGCGAGGCCCGCCAAGGTTGAAAAATTCTGAAGACTTGGGGGAGCTTGGCGTCCTTGGCGCGAGGTGAATCACGTTAAGCGCCCGATTTGGAGAATCGGCAAGGTAGACCGCTCTCGCCGAGAGCGCGGGATAGGCTCACGAGTCGCGTTTGGCGCTCATCCCCGCAGGACGGGTCTCGGGTAAGAAGAGTGCGCCCCACCCGCGCTCGGCCGCACGGGCACCGGCTGGCTTCTGGATTCAGGGAGGCTGGAATTGGACGGAAAACCTTCAGCAAGTGAGAAAACAGGACGCAAAAGTCACTTTTCCGATAATTTTTCGCTCGTATTCCTCCAAACGATGTCTGAATCTGGAGGGCTCAACCTTTTATCCGATCCGCTTCCCTGCAAAGGGGTCAGGCACCTCGGGTTTCAGAAATCAATAGATCCCCCCCGATCAACCAAGAGTCTATTATATGTATCCATCGCTTCAGTCGTTTCTCGATAAGATCAAATCGCGCGATCCCAACCAGCCGGAGTTTCATCAGGCCGTTGAGGAAGTGCTTACCTCTCTCTGGCCGTTTTTGGAGACCAACCCGAGATACGCGCAGGCAGGCTTGCTGGAGCGGTTGGTGGAACCGGAGCGGGTGATCATGTTCCGCGTTCCCTGGGTGGATGACAAAGGCCAGGTCCAGGTCAATCGTGGTTTCCGCGTGCAGATGAACAGCGCCATTGGGCCATACAAGGGCGGCATCCGTTTCCACCCTTCGGTCAACCTTGGCATTCTCAAGTTCCTCGCTTTCGAGCAGGTCTTCAAAAACTCCCTGACGACCCTCCCCATGGGTGGCGGCAAGGGCGGTTCGGATTTCGATCCCAAAGGCAAGAGCGACTGGGAAGTGATGCGCTTCTGCCAGGCCTTTATTTCGGAACTCTTCCGCCACATCGGCGGCGACACCGACGTTCCCGCCGGAGACATCGGCGTGGGTGGCCGCGAGGTCGGCTACATGTTCGGCCAGTACAAGAAACTGACCAACGAGTTCGTCTCCGTCTTCACCGGCAAAGGCCTGAGCTACGGCGGCAGTCTGATCCGCCCCGAAGCGACCGGCTACGGCTGCGTCTACTTCGTCCAGGAGATGCTCCACGCCCGCAGGCAGGGGCTCGACGGGCTGACCGTCAGCGTCTCAGGCTCCGGCAACGTCGCTCAGTACGCGGCCTCCAAGTGCATGGAACTCGGCGCGAAGGTGGTGACTCTTTCGGACTCCAACGGTTTCGTCTACGACAAGGACGGCTTCAACACCGAGAAACTCAACGCGTTGATGGAACTCAAGAACGTCAAGCGCGGCCGGATCTCCGATTTCGCCAAGGAGTTCAAGCTGGAGTACTGCGAAGGAAAACGCCCCTGGTCGGTTCCCGCACAGGTTGCCCTCCCCTGCGCCACCCAGAACGAGCTGAACGGCGACGACGCCCGGCAGCTGGTGGCCAACGGCTGCTACTGCGTGGCGGAAGGCGCAAACATGCCTTCGACCCTGGAGGCGGTGGATGTTTTCATCAAATCGAAGATTCTCTACGGCCCGGGCAAAGCCGCCAATGCGGGCGGTGTCGCCACCAGCGGTCTCGAAATGAGCCAGAACGCGATGCGCATGAGCTGGTCGCAAGGAGAAGTGGATAACCGTCTGCACGCCATCATGCAGGCCATTCATCACTCCTGTGTCGACTACGGCACGGAGGAAGACGGCTTCGTCAACTACGTCAAGGGTTCCAACATCGCCGGCTTCGTCAAAGTGGCCGACGCCATGCTGGCCCAGGGGATCGTGTAATCCGAACATCCGAACTCCGATATTGGAGCGGATGAGCTGGCGCAAGAGGCTGAGCCGCGATGACTTGAGGAGGAGCGAGGCGTATCTTTAGATACGGTGAGCCTCCGACGAAAGCACTCGCGGCCAGCAAATTGCGTCAGATCGCCGCGATCAACTTCGGTTTTCGGGTTTAAGCGGCCTTCCAATCAAAAACACAAGAGCGCGGCCCCGGGAACGGAGCCGCGCTCTTTGTATTTGTTTCTGCGGCGCAATACGCGCCGCGAGGATCAGAACGGCTTCAGAATCACCCTGCGCGTGGGCTCCAGCGCCGCGCCTGGGTTTTGAAAGATAGGCGCGGGATTGGTCGATTGAACTTCATACCCGGTCAGCACAAACTCGGGATAAATGCCGTTGCTGGCGGGTTCGTAAACCTTGTCGCCGGAGAATGAACCGACGAGTTTATACTCGTAGCCGTTGTCCGAGCCGAGCGTGCCGCCCTCGCGATCAGGAGCGAGTTTGATGTTCTCGTTCATCATGACCATCTGGGCGTTGGCCCACGGCTCGCGCGGTTTGCGGACGTAGCCCCAGAATTTGTACTCGGTTTTGTAGTACCGCCGCCCCACGTAGTAATTACCCGGGGGTTCATTCTGGATCGACTCGAACATTTTTGCCCGAGCGGCCGCCTCGATCTGGCCAGTCGTTTGACAGCCTGCCAGCAAAAGCATGGCAGTGCATCCAACCACGGGGAGGAGAAGGTTTTTCATAAGAGCGGCCCTCAGATACGAAGCTTCGCAAGCAGCGGCTCAATCCATGCTGCGAGGTCCTGCTCTTGCAGGGAGGAAGGTTGAGGGGTGTCGCCGAGAAGCGCCCACCGTTCGACATGCTCGACCGATTCCCCCGGGTTCAGCTTCCGAAGCGGGCTGAGCGATTCGACCTCGAGCATGTTCGCGTCGGTGTAGGTCTCGAAGTTGCAACCAAAGTCGGGATAAGTCTCGCCGTCGATGTATTCGAAAGTTTTGACAAACAGCGCGTCTTTATTCAGGTAGGCTACCCATTTTTCCCGATGGGCGAGACCAAGCTTTGTCGGAAGACCATCGCTGGTCTGCCGGAGGGTGATGAACTTCCAGCCCAAACGGAGCCGTGGATCGGTCAGGTCGGTATAAGGCCACGGAACAATCACCCGGTTGGGAAGAAGATCGCGGGGATGCTCGCCCAGCGGGGGAACCGGGATGATTTCCAGTCCACCGGGAGCCATGACCGTCAATGCCCAGGTGGCGATTTCCACCGGATGATCGCTTTCGTTCACGGCTTTGTGATGCACGGTGACTTCGGAGGAATCTTCGGCCAGCGAAATGGTGAGAATTTTGCGGATCCCCCAAGGCGCGGCAGAATCGTTCTCGATGCGGACGCCGTTACCGGCCACCTCATACTTAACAGGCGAATTGTCGAGCGCGTAGCTTATCTCCCCCTCCGGCGCGATCCAGAGGCGATGGCCGCCCCGGATCTTCCATTCGGACTCGCCGCTGGAGCCCATCTGCTCCGGGTAGTTTTTCAAGACGTTGAAGCCGCGCGGCGTCCGATATGAGATGATTCGGGGCCCCACGTCGAGGGTGATGACAAGCTCTGCGTGTTCATTGCTCAGCACAAGATTGTTGTGCCAGCCCTCGTAGGAGACGTTCTGGATTTGCATCGGGAAGTGGAGATGACGATCGCGCAGCCGAGGATAAAGGAACGACAAGGGCGAGGCAAGGCAACTCAGCGGTTCCCCGGCACAACGAATGGGCGGCGGCACCGGTGGCCCAGACAACATGAGAATGTTGATCCACCAAACTTTTGGAATTGGTAACTTTTCCGTCCCTACACCCCCATGTTGGTTTCAGAAAATCGCCTTGCGTTATCCATCTCAATACAGCTCATTAAAAAATCATTTGCAGGCACCCTCTTAAGGGAAAGGATTTTATACCCATGGACAAGAAGCCCCAACTCCCACCTGAACTCGTTTGCGAATTCGTTGGCGCTGCGCACGGCGATTTTCAACGTGTCAGGGATCTCCTTCAACTCGAACCCGCCCTGCTCAATGCCGCTTGGGATTGGGGTGGAGGCGATTGGGAGACTGCGCTCGGTGCAGCCGCGCACATGGGCAGAGCGGATATCGCTCTTCACCTTCTGGAACACGGCGCGCGCCTCGATATTTTTGCAGCGGCGATGCTGGGCAAGCTAAACATAGTTCAAGCTATTGCCGCTTTCCAACCGGGGGCACTCACTGCCGCAGGCCCCCACGGAATTTCACTGATTGCCCATGCCGAAAAAGGCGGTGACGCTGCCGGAGAGGTTGTCCGATATCTCAAAGGGTCCGCTTCTGCCAGAGAGCCGTAGCAACTACCGCCGAATCTTGCCGCTTGCCGTGCGGGGAAGCTCGCGGACGAATTTGAAATCGACCGGGATCTTATAGGCCGCCAATGCCCCGCGACAAGCGGCGATCAGCCCCGAAATGGCGGGAGGATCGCCCGCAGGAACGATCTCGGCCACCGGGACGCTTCCAAAACGGGGGTGCTCCCGGCCATGCACTTTGACGGCGCTTACCCCGGGGCATCCCTGGAGAACGATCTCGACTTCCTCAGGAAAACATTTCATCCCGGCGACGTTGATCACCGTCTTCACCCGACCCATGAGATGAAGATCCCCATCCGCGTCGAAGCGCGCGAGATCTCCCGTGCGAAACCAACCGCCTGGAGCCAGAATGGCCTCACGCCGCCGCCACGGACTCAGGTAAGCATCGAGCATCCCTTCACACCGCAGATAAAGCTCCCCGGTTTCACAGGGCCCCACCGGCAGGCCGGTCTCGACGTCCCGAAGCTCCGCGGTGGCATCGCCGGAGGGGCGACCGACGGAGCCGGGTTTCTCCCGGGAGGCCGTGGTATTGAGAAACGGCATCCCCGCTTCGATAAGGCCAAGGCCCTGCGAAAGCGGAGTTCCAAAGCGGCGATCGAAGGCCTCGGCGGTAGCCAGCGGCAGCGGCGCGGCGGTCGAAACCGCCAGCCGCAAGCCCGGCCAGGGTCGGCCCGAAGGCTCCGCCGCAAGAAGGGCATGATGGAATGGCGAGCCGTAGAGCACGGTGCCGTGGTGCCGGATGCCGTCGCCGAGCACATCTTCGGCAAGATGACTCGGAACGATGACCGTGGCCGCTCCCTTGAGAAGATAGAGCATGATGGAAACGGCGAAATGGTGTGCCATCGACAGAATCCAGACCACGCGATCTTCCGGGCCGATGCCTAGACGGCGATTCGCCGATTCCACCCGCGCAAAGAGCGTGGCATGCGAAAGCACCACCCCTTTCGCCTCGCCCGTGGTACCGGAACTAAAGCGAATGAAAGCGGGATCGACGCGGGCCAATTCGCCCTCGTCAAACCGAAGGGGCTCGTCATCGCTCCGGCTTTCCCCACGAACATCGGGAAAAAGCGTGGCGCAAAGCCCCGGGAGATGCACCGCCCGGTTGCAGGAGTGATGTCGTTCCGGCCAGGGCAATTTGTCGCTCAAAATCAAGGCATCGACGCCGACCGTCCGCAGCACCGCCTCACGCTCGGGCGCAGCCAATTCGCCCGCCACCGGCACCAGGCACCCGCCCGAGCTAAGCACCGCCAGCGCGAGGATGACATGCTCCACGCTGTTGGGGCAGGCAAGGCCGATCCGGGGAACGCGACCCGGTTCACGGCGCGGGAGCCCCGCCGCGATAAGTTGCCCGGCAGCCGCCTCCATGGCGGACTCCAGTTCGCCAAAGGTCAGAGTCCGCTCACCCGCGATCAGGGCCACGGCTTTACGATCAGCCCGCTGAAAAACCTCGTCGACGATATTCATTGGCGAATGATTGCTTCGCGCTTGGCGCAAATCATGGATGCAGCCGGTTCCGTACCCGCCGAGACAAAAGCTGCAGCAAGCCCGGCGGATTCGCCGGTGGCCAGGCAAGTGCCGATCACCCGCAGGGCGGCTTGGGCCTCGTGGCTGCTGGAGAGGCAACGGCCCGCCGTAAAAAGATTGGCAAACCCGCGCGCCCTCAATGCCCCGAGCGGCACCTCGCAGGGGCGATTCCCTTCCGGAAACCGAAGGCGCGGCCCCGTGGCCCGTTCGCGCATTTCAATAGGCCATGTCGAAAGGGCCACCGCATCGGGGAAGGTCGCTCCGCGCAGAATGTCCTCGGCTTCAAGGCGCGCTTCGCCAACCACACGGCGGCTCTCGCGAATTCCCACGCGGGCCGGGAGCGCCGCGATAAAAGCTCCCCCGAAACCGGAAACGTTCGCGGCGAGAAAGCGGGACAGGGTGTCGGCAAGTTCACGCCCGTAACGTTCCATCGCCGCAAGCGCGCGGGGGGAGGTTGGGTCGAAAGGCTCCCCGGCAGAATCATCGAGATCGAGCGTGACGAAAACTTCCCCCGGGCGGCCCGTGGGCCGAAGCTGTGCGCCGAGTACTCCGGGCGGAAGCCCCCCCTCGCGAACGGCGGCAACCAACCTCTGCGCAACCCGCAACCGGCCATCGCCCCCAAGCGCGGTGGTGTCCGCGCCGCCCATGGAAAAAATATACGCGGGCCGCTGGAGCACTTCCGCCTGTTCGCACTGCGCTCCGGCCATCCATGCCAGGGTGGCATCCCCGGTCGTATCCACAAACGCCCCGGCCAAGAGCCGTTCGCGGCGGCCACGGCAAATGAGTTCCACGGAAGAGACCGTGCTCCCGTCCGCCTCAACCCCAATCAACTCGGTATGAAACCGCACCTCCAAATTCGGCTCGGCGGCGGTCACGAGATCGGCTTCCCGGGCAAACGCCGCCGGTTGTTGGAGAAGCACGTCCACGCGGCCCATCCTGGCCGGGCCGCAGGCTCCTCCTCGCGCGGTCTCGTGAGCCATCAATCGCGCTGCGAATTCGGCCGGAAAACCGCGATGAGCAAGAACGGCATCCGGCTCCTCGCGCAATAGATAAAGCCCGCAGATGGAATGGACGAGCGAAGCGGTGGCCATGCCGCCAAGAGCGCCATGGCGTTCCAGCAGCACAGTGCGAGCTCCCGCACGCGCGGCGGCCACGGCGGCGGCAATCCCCGCGCTGCCACCTCCGGCGATCACCACATCGCACCGATTTTCGTCAATCATGACACCCGTTTTGAAGCCGCTCCCGCAATAAGGCCGAAAGATTCGTTACGTTGCAGAAGTTTTTCCGCGAAACATCAGCCTCCGGCAGCAAAATGCCGAAGCGGTCTTCGATGGCGAGAAGCAGTTGCATGATCCCCATGGAATCGAGCCCCGCCTCGTAAAGATTCGTACCCGGGTCAAATGCCGCAGGAAGGTCAAGCAGACGCTCCCGAATGATGTCGGCAAGTTCGGCTTCAAGGGCCGCAAGGGTTTTAGGGGATTTGGGGTCCGGGGTGGCGTTCGACATGACGAAAAGCAATCAGCAGAGAATCGGGCGGCTACGCGTAACTATACGGCGTTGCGAGTCCGGAAAAACTGGAAAAACTCCATCCCCTCCCGAAGTCGCCGCGCCATTACCTGTCTGTCCTGAATCATCTCTCCCAACATCCGTGCAATCGGCTTCGGGCGGAAGTAGAATGTTTTGTAGAACTTCTCCACATACTTGAAAATCTCCTCCCGGCTAAGCCCCTCATACTCCAGCGCGGCGGTTTGCTGCCCGTTCCCACCGGTAAGAGTCACCTCGTCGCTGAACCAGCCGTTCTCCATTGCCTGCCGGTACAATTCCGTGCCGGGGTAGGGTGCGGCGAGGCTGACCTGGAGCGAAAACGGGTCGATCTCTTTGGCGTACTCAATGGTTTCGCGAATGGTCGTGTGCGTCTCCCCCGGGAGCCCAAGGATGAACGTGCCGTGAATGGCGATGCCGAGCTTCTTGCAATTCTTGGTGAACTCCCGGGCCTGCTCCAGCCGGACTCCCTTCTTGATGTTGTCGAGAATTTGCTGGTTGCCGCTCTCATAACCCACCAGAAGGAGACGTAACCCGTTGTCGCGCATCGTCTTGAGCGTCTCGTAACTGACGTTGGCGCGAGCGTTGCAGCTCCAGGTGATCCCGAGTTTGCCAAGTCGTTTCGCGATCTCCCGCGCCCGGGGGGCGTAGGCGGTGAAAGTGTCGTCATCAAAAAAGAATTCCCGCACCTGAGGGAAGAGGCGCACGCCATGCTCCATTTCCCGCGCCACCGCGTCCGGCGACTTGGCCCGGTAGGAGTGCCCACCCACGGTTTGCGGCCAAAGACAAAAAGTGCATTGGGCGGGACATCCACGGCCGGTGTAATGCGATATATACGGATGCTTGAGGTAACCGATCGCGTAATTCTCGATGGTGAGGTCCCGTTTGTAGACATCCATCACGCTTGGCAACTCGTCGAACTGATGGATCAGGGCTCGTTCGGGCGTGTGGACAATCTTTCCGTCGCGGCGAAAGGAGACCCCGTCCACAGTGTCGAGAGGCTTCCCGGCGGCAATCTCCTGACAGGTGAAGTCGAACTCTTTGCGGCAGACAAAATCGATCGCCTCGCTCGCGGCAAGGGTCTGCTCGGGGAGAACGGCGGCATGTGCCCCCACGAAGCCGATCCGGATATCCGGCTTGCGGCTTTTGAGCGCTTCGGCCAACTCGGCGTCGCCCCGGAGCGTGGGGCTGCTGGTATGAAGGATGACCAACTCGTAGTCGCGCGCGATGCCGAGGACATCCTCGCGGGTCAAGTCATCGGGGGGCGCGTCAATGAGACGGCTCCCCGGGATCAAAGCAGCCGGCTGAGCGAGCCAGGTGGGATACCAAAAAGAACGGATCTCGCGCTTGGCCTGATAGCGCGACCCCGCGCCACCATCGAAACCTTCCCACGAAGGAGGATTGAGAAAGAGAGTCTTGGCGAAATCCACGCCATTGGTTTTCCTGTGGCGGTGAACATTGGTCAAGCTTTCGTAGGAAATCGGCGGGGTACCTCCCTGCTTTTTCTTTTCATCCTGGCGCTCCTTTCCGGATGCGCGACCCCCAAGGGGTTCACTCCCGTAAGGGCCCGCCATTTTGATCCCTATCGTGACACGTTCGCTTTTGCCAACGACACCGTGCGTGAGTATGCCCCGGACGAGAACGGCAAAATTGTGTCCCGAACACGCACCGAGAAAGTGGAATTCGCCCATGCCTGTTTCCTTCTCTCCCGGGGGGTGATGCAGTTTGCCAAATTTGCGCGCTTCGAACCCGACGCGCCACCGCTCTCCCAGGAGGAGTACAGACAAAGGCTGAAAAAACTCTACCGCATTCCAGTCTGGTTCTCACCAAACCGGGAGAAAATCGTTTTCCCCGGGTACGCCAACCTGCACGATTTTTCAAAGGCTCATAAGGGCCTTGTTCAAGAGAACATCGGATGGTGGTTTCTCAGCTATCTCCGCGTCGGCAATTACCGAATGGGGATGCCGCACCCCCGGGTCGGACAAGCTCTGGCGGCGCGTCGGCTCATCAAAGCGATCGATCGAGAGGAGTTGCAGGCAGTTTACCTCACGCGATTTCCGCACATGAACCATTGCGTGGTGCTTTACGATTACGAACCCCTCGCGAATGGGGACGTCAAGTTTCTGCTCTACGACCCGAATTATCCCTTTATCTCGTCCTGGATGGTCTGGCACTCCCAGGAACGTTACTTCGAATTGGAAAAACGGTGGTATTTCAACGAAGGCCGAGTGAATTTGATGCGCGTTTATCTGTCACCGTTTCATTAGAGAGAGCGGTCAACACTGAAAAGCCGCTTCGAACGCCGGGTTCTTTTCTTTTCAGCGGAGAGAGCCAAGGTAGCCCGCTCGCGCCGTCGAGCGCGGGATCGACGAAAAGTCGCGTTTGACACCCATCCCCGGAGGATAGGCTAAACAGGGGGCGCTGATATTGGGATGCCACCTTCAAAAAGCCACGGGAGCTAATACCCGCGCTCGACGGCGCGAGCGTGCTTCCGGTGCTACCGCACCCGGATGCGGTGTACCAAGATTCACAAAGCAGCCGGATCCAAGGGTGATTACGGCTTCGGAGGTCCAACCGCCGCAACGCCCGCAGCACGAGCTGGATCCCAATGGGTCGGCAAATCGCCCGCATTGAAGCGAATCGAGAGCAGAAAAGGCAAAGAAGCCGCAGGCCCAGCACCCCGATCAATCTTTTGGCGTTGGATCTTGAACTAACTCCAAGACATCAGGGCGAGTGAGCCAGAAAAAGAAAGAGCCTCACTGAGGCGTTAACCTAAGTGAGGCTCAAAAGACTGGCGACGTCCTACTCTCGCACACCCTATAGATGCACTACCATCGGGGCTGCAGCGTTTCACTTCCGTGTTCG
>JBBCKI010000066.1:0-63282 GCA_037190965.1 Chthoniobacteraceae bacterium | reverse complement strand
CCCGCGCTCTCGGCGAGAGCGGGCTACCGGGAGATGGCTTGCCTCGGCGCTTTACGGCTTTTTCTCGGGAAAAACCAGTCGGGCGGAAACTTTCCCCAGCGCGGCCCGGAGATCTTTGGGGACTTCCACGAAGGCGAGGGTGGTCAGGTGCTTTCCTTTGCCCTCCGCACAGCATTCGATGACGATGCCTTCCGCTTCGAAGCGAGTTGCGGTCCCGTCGTGAAAGGAAAACGCGATGTTCAGCACGGCGTTGATCTCGAATTGCCAGCGCGATCGGAAGCGCATCCCCCGGGCGCAGACTTCGCACGAGGCGTCATCGCCTGCCGCACCGTCGGCTCCATAATCCAGAAAGATGGCTGGGCGGACGAGGTGATGCCTTTCGCCGTCGGCCTTTCCCGGCTCGTCGGCATCCTGGGCACCTTCGGCACTGATAGGGGGGGATTCGGACATGCCTGTCGGTTTGCACTCAAATTATCACTGAACGGGCTTCTGTCAAAGGGTTGACGGAGGGGAGTTGGAGTCGGACGCTTCTCTTCCCGCGCGTTGCGCTTCTGAGAGAACTTTGAAGGCCACTTTGCCGAGGATGACGGTAACCGCAATTGTGACAATCAGCCCTCCGAGCCATGTCCAGTAATCCGAGGTTTTTGGCTGGGTTTCCCCTTCCAGGACCGCAATCCCGAGTTGGGTGAGCGTGCCGAGATAAACGTAAAGGAAGACGCCGGGGATTTGCCCGGCCAGAATCCAGAACATGCACGGCCAGAAGCGGATACGGGTGAAGCCGTAGAGGTAGTTCAGGAGGCTTGTCGGTGAGATCGGGTGCAATTGGCTGAAGAAGATGATCTTCCACCCTTCGCGGTCGACGGCTTTGTCGATGGCGCGCAGCCGGGGGCTGCTGAGGAGCTTCCGTTCCAGCCAGCCGCGGCCAAACCGGCGGCTGATGAAGAAAGCGATCGCCGCTCCGATCAGGTTGCCGACCTGCACGGCCAAAGCTCCCCACCAGAGTCCAAAAAAGAGGCCGGCCCCCGCGTAGAGGATGCTTCCCGGGAGAAGGAGGAGGTTGAAACCCGCCAGGAGTAACGGGTAAAGCGCGAATCCCCACGGGCCCATCGCTTCCACCTGGTGTTCGAGCGCGACAATCCGGTCGACCGCCTCGATACCCCGGAACGCCCAGACGATCCCCCCGACAAGGAGCGCGAGCAACACGATCTGGACTACCCTGGCCCGTAAGAGCTTCGGCATCGGCGGTATTCGGCTACCGGCTGCGGGCAAAGTGTGCGAGTTCCGCCGTTGTCTCGTAATTCAGGAACGGCGTGATCAGGTAGACTCCGGGGAAGCAGTCGAGGGTCGCCCGGCAGATCTCTTTGCCGATTTCAACGCCGCGCTGCCGCCCTTCGGCTCCCTCGAGCCCGGCCATCGCGCTGCGGATCGGGTCGGGAATGACGATGCCCGGGACTTCGTTGTGCAGGAACTCCGCCTGACGTCCGCTCAAAAGCGGCCAGACGCCGATGAAGACTGGCACATTCAGGTGGCGGGTGCGCCGTGCCGTTTCCTCCACCAGCGCGGTGTTGAAGACCGGCTGCGTCATCACGTAACTCGCCCCGGCGGCTACTTTCCGCTCCAGCCGCGACACCTGCGCGTCGAGGTTTCGGGCATTGGGGTTGAAGGTGCAGCCGGTGACGAACTTTGTCGGGACCTTGATGCTTTTCCCCGCGTAATTGTACCCTTCGTTGAGCCTGGCGATGATTTTCATCAGGTCGATCGAGTTGACGTCGTAGACGCTTGCCGCCGCCGGGTGATCGCCGACTTTCGCCGGGTCGCCGGTGAGCGGGAGGACGTGCCGCATCCCCATCGCCGCCATGCCGAGCAGTTCGCTTTGCAGGCCCAGGAGGTTGCGGTCGCGGCAGCTCAGGTGGATCAACGGGGTGATCCCGTAGCGTTGCCGGAGCATGGCGCCGAGCGCGAAATTGCTGACGCGCAGGATCGCGAGCGAGTTGTCCGCCAGCGTGATCGAGTCGGAGCCGGCCTCCGTCAATGCCTTCGCGCCGACGAAGTATTTCTCCAGCTCCAGCGTTTTGGGCGGGTCGAGCTCCGTGACAATCACGGTTTTGCCTTCCGCGATCTTGTCGAGGATGCTCGCCTCTTCCTTTTCTTCAGAGACGGTGGGGGGCGGGGCGACGACGGTGACGCTGGCGGCCTTGTCCACGCGCGGCAGCTTGATCGGTTTGCTGACGACCGGTTGCAGGTCTTTGACGACGGCGGCGAGCGCGGCGATGTGCTCCGGGCGGGTGCCGCAACAGCCGCCGATCAGGTTCGCCCCCTGGGCGGCGAAATCCCGCGCCGCTTCGGCAAAGTAGCCGGGAGTCATGTAATAGAGGAAACGGCCATCGTGATACTTCGGGTGCCCGGCGTTGGGGTAGGCGGCAATCAGCCCCTCGGCGGGGACCTGCTCCAGGAGACGCAGCAGGCCGCTTGGGCCGAAAACACAGTTGACCCCCACGACATCGGCCCCGAGGCCGCGCAACTTCGTGAACGCCTCCACAATGGGCATCCCGGAGGCGAGCCGCCCTTCGGGAGGGCAGGCCATCGAGCAGATGACGGGGCAGTGGTGCAGGGTCTGTTTGACCTCCAGCGCGAGCGCGAGTTCGTCGTAGTCGAGGAAGGTTTCGAGGAAAATCAGGTCCGCGCCGCCGTCGAGCAGCGCGCCGATCTGGTCCGTGAAGACGGCTTTCCGGTCGATGCCACGCTCCAGCGCCTGCTCCGCGGTGATTCCGAGCGGCCCGACCGACCCCGCCACGTAGACTCCCTTGCCGCGTGCGGCATCCTTGGCCAGCCGCGCCGCCGCCCAATTGATCTCGTTGACCCGGTTGCCGAAGCCATGTTTCTCCAGCCTGGGGAAATTGGCCCCGAAGCTGTTGGTCTCGATCACCCGTGCTCCCGCAGCAATGTATTCCTCGTGAATCCGGGTGACCTTTTCCGGCGCGGAGACGCAAAGCTCCTCAAAGCAGCGCTCCAGCGGGACGCCGGCCTCCATCAGCATTGTGCCCATTGCGCCGTCGCCCGGGAGAATTCGGGATTCAAGTTCGTCGAGAAAATCCATGGTGCAGGGGAGTATCGGCATCCCGAAGCTGCTTGCCAAAGGAATTTTCGTCAATGCGTTGCCGCCGCCATGGAACTCTCCTATCTTGGGCGATGATGGAGTTTGAACTTTCCTCCCAGTACCGGCCGATGGGCGACCAGGCGCAAGCCATCGCCAAGCTGACGAAATCCGTGCAGGCGGGGAATCGGCACCAGACTCTGCTGGGCGTCACCGGCTCCGGCAAGACGTTTACCGCCTCCAATGTCATCCGCGAGGTGGCCAAGCCCACGCTGGTCATCGCCCACAACAAGACGCTCGCCGCGCAGCTTTACAGCGAGTTCAAGCAGTTCTTCCCCAACAACGCCGTCGAGTACTTTGTCAGTTACTTCGATTATTATCAGCCGGAAGCGTACATTCCGCGCACCGACACCTACATCGAGAAGGACTCCTCCATCAACGAGGAGATCGAGCGGCTGCGGCTTTCGACCACCTCCTCGCTCCTCTCGCGGCGCGACGTGATCGTTATTGCCAGCGTCTCGTGCATCTACGGCTTGGGCTCGCCGGAGGATTACCTGAACATGCTGCTGATCGTGAAGGTGGGGCAGCCGATCACCCGCGAGGCGGTGCTGGCCAAGCTGGTCGACATGCTTTACGAGCGCAATGACATCGCCTTTACACGCGGCAAGTTCCGCGTGCGCGGTGACGTCGTGGAGGTTTACCCCGCCAGCGCCGACGAAGAGGCCGTCCGGATCGAGTTTTTCGGCGACGAGATCGACCGGCTTTCCACCTTTGATCCGCTTACCGGGCAGGTTTTTGCCCAGCACGTGACGCTTTCGCTCTATCCGGCCAAGCAGTTCGTGACCCCTTACGACAAGCTGCAAAGGGCGATGCGCACCATCCGGGAGGAGCTCGACGAGCGGATCGCCCAGTTCGAAAGCCAGGGGAAACTGCTGGAGGCGCAGCGGCTGAAGATGCGGACGGAGTTTGACCTCGAGATGATGCAGGAGATGGGTTTCTGCAGCGGCATTGAGAACTACTCGCGGCATCTCACGGGGCGTCCACCCGGCTCCCGGCCCTATACGCTCCTCGACTTTTTCCCGAAAGACTACCTGTGCGTCATCGACGAATCGCATGCGACGGTCCCGCAGATCGGCGGCATGTACGAGGGGGATCGTTCGCGCAAGAGCGTCTTGGTGGAGTATGGATTCCGCCTGCCGAGCGCGATGGACAACCGGCCTCTCAATTTCCCGGAGTTCATGGAGATGACCAATCAGCTCCTCTACGTTAGCGCGACGCCCGCGGAGTTCGAGATCCGCAACAGCTTTGTCGGGAACACCGGGTATGTTCCCGCCAAGAGCGAGCGAACCGTGAACGAGCCCTCCGGGCTGCCGAGCGAAGCGCGGCTTTCGCCGACCGACCAGCCTGCGGAGCTCTTCGATGTCAGCACGCCGCGCGCGCGCCTTGTAGTGGAGCAGATCATCCGGCCCACGGGGCTGCTCGATCCCAAGATCGCCATCAAGCCGCTCAAGAACCAGATCGACGACACCATCGAGCTTTGCCGCCAGCGCGTGGAGATCAACGAGCGGGTGCTGGTCACGACTCTTACCAAACGGACCGCTGAGGACCTCACCGATTACCTGCGCGAGGTCGGGCTGAAAGTGCGCTATCTCCATTCCGACATCGACACCATCGAGCGGGTCGAGATCCTGCGGGCGCTACGGGCCGCGGAGTTCGATATCCTCGTCGGGATCAACCTGTTACGTGAAGGGCTCGATCTGCCCGAGGTGTCGTTGGTTTGCATTCTCGACGCCGACAAGGAGGGGTATCTCCGCTCCCAGACTTCGCTCATTCAGACAGCGGGGCGCGCGGCGCGGCACGTGAACGGAGAGGTCTATCTGTTTGCCGATACCGTGACTCAGAGCATGGCCAAGCTCCTCGCCGTCACCGAGTACCGCCGCGCGCGGCAGATGGCCTATAACGAAGAGCACGGGATTACCCCTCGTAGCGTCCAACGCGCGGTGCAGGAGAGCTTGCACACCATTTTGAAGGGGCGGGAAGTGGAGGAGGGGGTGGTTCGCGAGTCCGGCGGCAACTTCGACCTCGGCGAACTGCTGCGCGAGTTGGAGTCGGAGATGGTGCAGGCGGCAAGCAACCTCGAATACGAACGGGCCGCTTTGCTTCGCGATCAGATCGCCGAGCTAAAAAGCGGCACGGGGATCGATAGGATCGAGCCCAAGCGAAAGCCGGTTAAATACAGTTCGGGCAAGAAGCACGTCGGCAAACGACCTGCGAAGAGGGGGTAAATTACATCGACCGCAGGCAGTCTTTTTCCTCGTTACCAATCTCCAGATTGGTAACGCCCTTGTCCCCGAGTCTCTGATTCGAAAGCCTTGTTATCTCGTGCAGGGTACCGGAACGGACAGGGGTTGCGAAACTGGAGTTTCGAAGACACGGACGTTCCCAAACAGAGTTTGGGAACGAGGAAATAAGGACGTCGGTAACCGGCTGCGAAGAGCGGTTCGGCCCGGCTTAACGGCTGTGAAGCTCCACGCCGGAGGAGGCGAGGGCTTTGAGTCGTTGAAGGGCTTGTTCCATCACCGCGAGATCGACGATGTGTTCCACGCGTGAACTGCCGATGCCGCTGGGGAAGGGGATGCAAAGCATGCCGCCCTTGTGCTCTTGAAAGTCGGGAATGCCGTGGAAAATCTCCGGGTTGCCGTCTTCGCCCACCAGATCCATCTCCGCGAACCAGAAAGGCAGGCCGAGTTGGGCAAAGGCGGTGCAGAGCCGGTCGAAGTCGGACTCGGGGAACCACCCTTGCTCTACCGAGTAGAGGCAGTCGAGAAGGACGGCGACGGCAATCGCTTCGCCGTGGCTGATCTCGCAATTGGAAAGCATTTCCAGCTTGTGCGCGGACCAGCGGCCGAAATCGAGCGTGTTGCCGGGAACCGACTCGAAGGGATCGCTCTGCGAGGCGATCTGGCTGAGGCAAAGCGAGGCGCTGCGCTGGACGACGTGCTGGATGTCCTCCGAGCGGCGCTGGCAGAGCGTCGGGGCCAGGGTGCAAAGATCGTCTAAGAATTCGGGGTCGAGCAACAGGGCGAGTCGGAAGGCTTCGGCGACGCCCCCCAGCCATTCGCGTTCCGGCAGGGAGTAGAGGAACTGCCAGTCGTTGATGACGGCGAACGGCGGCGAGAAGGCTCCCGCGCAATTCTTGTGGCCGTCGAAATTGATGCCGGTCTTGACGCCGACTCCGGCGTTGATCTGTGCGAAAAGGGTCGTCGGGATCCGGACGGTGCGGATGCCGCGATGCGCCAGCGCGGCGGCAAAGCCGACGGTGTCGAGCACCGCGCCGCCGCCGATGATGATGACGAAGGAGTGACGGCAGAGGTGGGCGTCCACCATCGCGGAAATGAGCGGGCCGACGACTTCGATGTCGTTCTTGATGATCTCCCCGCCTGGGATAACGCGCGGTTCTTCGGCCAGTTCGATATCATCGGAATACGCCTCGAAATACTGGATGATATGCTGGGTGATCTGCGGGAGGAGGTCGGCGACGTTGGAGTCGATGAAGACCATGGCCCGGTGGACCCGGTTTTCATCTAGTCGGTCTAGGGTGCGGGCAAGAAGGGGATTCTCCGGGTCGAAGACATCTTCAGTGAAGGCGACCGGATACTCGAACGTGTAGTTCAGCTTCTGCTGGATAAGGGGGTCGGGCGTCATGGGGATTTGAGCCGGTGGGGTTTCGCGCGCGAAATAGATGGTTTCAGTGTTCCCGTTTTTGCTCCGAAGTCAATCGAGGAAGGCTTTGCGGGCGGTTTTTTTTCGCGAGAACGGTCGCAAAATTGCGGAACACGAAAACTCCGCTCTCGACTTTCCCTGTCCGCCTTACAACCCTGTGTCGAATTTTCTCGAAACCTCCGTTTTTCCCGACCATGTCCGACGAAACCCTCACACCGATGATGCAGCAGTACCAGAGCGTTCGGCGCACCCTGTCCGCCGACACGCTGCTGCTCTTCCGCCTGGGGGATTTTTACGAGATGTTTTTTGAGGACGCGAAGACTGCCGCCGCCCTCTTGAACGTTGCGTTGACCAAGCGTGGGCAGGTGCCGATGTGCGGGGTGCCGTTCCATGCGGCGGACGGATACATCGCCAAGCTCGTTAAGGCGGGGATGCGCGTGGCCATCTGCGACCAGGTGGGCGAGGCGCAGCCGGGCAAAATTGTCCGCCGGGAGTTGACCCAGGTGATCAGCCCCGGGACGGTTTCCGACCTGAACCTGCTGGATGCCAAGCGGAATAACTTTCTCGCGGCGGTTTGCGAACTGGGCGGCGTCTACGGCTTTGCGTTTGTCGACTTGAGCACCGGGGAGTTTCGCCTCACGGAACTGTCGGATGCCGGGGCGCTCGAAGATGAACTGGCAAGGGTTTCGCCTTCGGAGATCCTGGTGAGCGATCAGCGGAAGGAAGGGGAGCGGAACGTCCTGGCTTCGGCCTCGGGGGTGGTCGAGTGCGATGGGTACGCGTTTTTGCCGGAGCAGGCGGGTTACACCCTGCGCGAACACTTCAAGGTGCAGTCCCTCGACGGTTTCGGAGCGACCGGCATGGCGGCGGCGATCGGGGCGGCAGGGGCGATTCTGCATTACCTCAAGCACCAGATGCGCCGGCAGACCACGCACATCACGCGCCTCTCGGTGTATCGGAACTCCGCGTACATGACGGTCGACGCGGCTTCGCAGGCGAATCTGGAACTGGTCGCCTCGCGCGGCTCAAAGAACATGAGCCTGCTCAACGCGCTGGATCGCACCGTGACGCCGATGGGCGGGCGGTTGCTGCGGCATTGGATTCTCCATCCCCTGCGCGACGCCGGGGAGTTGATGGCGCGTCAACAGACGGTCGAGGATTTGCTGGGGAACTCGTCGTTGCTTGGCGGATTGAGGGAATCGCTCAAGGGGATTCGCGACATCGAGCGGACGGTAGGGCGGCTCAGCCAATCCGGCGGCAATGGGCGCGATCTGCTTGCCCTTAAAAATTCGCTGGATCAACTGCCCGAGCTGCGCTGCCACCTTGGCAATCTGGCCGAGGGCGGGCCCATCGATTCATTCAGGCGGAAGGACGGAGCGCCGTCCTTGGCGCAGCCTTTGTTGGGGGAAATCGCGGAATTTCCGGAGCTTGTCGGGGAACTCGCCCGGGCGCTCGTGGATGAGCCACCCATCGCCATCAAGGAGGGGGGGATTTTCCGCGACGGCTTCAACCCGCAACTCGACGAACTTCGGTCCGCCTGCCGGGAGGGGAAGGAATGGATTGCCCAGCTCCAGCAGCGGGAAATCGAGGCGACGGGCATCAAGTCGCTGAAGGTTCGGTACACTTCGGTCTTCGGGTACTTTATCGAGATCACCAAGGCAAATCTCCCGAGCGTTCCCGAGAGTTACATCCGCAAGCAGACGACTGTGAACGGCGAGCGGTTCATCACGCCGGAGCTCAAGGAGATGGAGGGGAAAATCCTCGGCGCGGACGAGCGTGCGCGGGCGATGGAGTACGAGCTTTTTGGGGAGCTTCGCGAACGGGTGCTCGACGATCTGGCCGCCTTGCAGCAGACGGCGGGGGCCATTGCCACGCTCGATGTGCTTTGTTCGCTGGCGGAGGTGGCCCGGCTTTTTGACTATTGTCGCCCGGTCCTGAACGATGGCCTGCGGATTCATTTGCGCGACGGTCGCCATCCGGTGCTCGATCAGAATCTCGCGGAGGAGAAATTCGTTCCCAATGACGTGGAACTCGACGGCAGCGCCAACCGGCTCCACATCATCACCGGGCCGAACATGGCGGGTAAATCGACCTTCATCCGGCAGGTTGCGCTGCTGGTGCTGATGGCGCAGATCGGGAGCTTCATCCCGGCGGCGCAGGCGGAGATTGGTCTCGTGGACCGGATCTTTACCCGCGTCGGCGCGAGCGACGATATTTCGCGCGGGCAATCGACGTTCATGGTGGAGATGAACGAGACGGCCAACATTCTCAACAACGCCACCGCGCGGAGCCTGGTGATTCTGGATGAGATCGGCCGTGGAACCTCGACTTTCGACGGGCTTTCGATCGCGTGGAGCGTGGCCGAGTTCCTGCACGACGACGTGAAGGCGCGGACGCTGTTCGCCACGCATTACCACGAGCTGACGGAGCTTGAGATCACGCGCCCGGGGGTCAAGAACTTCAACGTGGCGGTGCGGGAGTGGAATGACCAGATCATCTTCCTGCGCAAGATCGTGCGGGGCGGCGCGGACAAGAGCTACGGTATCCAGGTGGCGCGCCTCGCGGGCCTTCCCGCGCCGGTCATCGCGCGCGCCAAGGAGATCCTCGGTAATCTGGAGCAGTCAGAGTTGAACGCGGACGGCAAACCGGCCATCGCCGAGAAGCCGCCCGGCGGACGGAAAAAGCCGCGCGAAGGCGGCGAACGGCCTCAGTTGTCGTTGTTTTAGCGGTGGATTGTTGAGTGGGGGGTGTCGGTGTCTCGGAACGCCGCCCTCCGCACAGACGGCATTGCCGTCTCGACTTCTTTCCCTCGTTACCAATCTCCGGATTGGTAATGCCCCTGTCCTGCGAAACTCCAGTTTCGCGTCCTCACTTCGCGCACACGGTCTCTGCTACAAGCGGACCTCCCACCGTGTTTCTTTTCTGAGGCTACCCTTGGTGACTCTTCAAGGGGTGCGAATCAGAGATTTGAAGACAAGGGCGTTACCAATCTGGAGATTGGTAACGAGTGGAAGGTAGTCCGCTCTCGCCGAGAGCGCGGGATGGTTTTTCGAGTCGCGTTCGGCATCCATCCCCGCAGGATGGGCTCCGGGTGATTGGGATGCGCGCTGATAAAGCTACGGGAGCCGATACCCGCGCTCGACGGTGCGAGCGTGCTACCGGTGCTGCCGCACCATTCTCGCTATTGGTGACATCCCTGGATTTCATTGAAAGGAGCGAGGAGTCTTCCATCGGCTTTAATATCGGTTTTAGGGTTAAAAGCGGGGCCTTCCTGTTTGAGTCCGGTTTCCGGTTGTGTGGTCGTGATTCTGAATTCCATACTTGGTGAGTGGGATTTTGATCGGGGTTTTTTTGATGGGGCTCATGTCCCCTTGTTTTTTGATTTTACAGAGAAAAATGCATCAATCTCCCGGTTGGGGTGAAGTTTTTCAAAAAAATGATTGTGCTAAATCCTATGAGGATAGTAGACATTTGAAAACCTACTTAACTGGTAGACATAACTGATGCGACTTGCGGGTCGCCTCGGCAGCCAAAACAAACCCAACTTAGGAAATCAGCAACACATGAAAAGACTACCCATCCTCTCCGTGGGCCTTGCTCTCGCCCTCGGCGCGGGTCATGCCCACGGACAGTCTGCCCAGGAGTTCGAGGCGCTCAAAAAGCGTCTCAACCAGCTCGAGAGTAAGACCAGCCGCCTTGAGGAGGAGAACAAGCAGCTCCTCAACGGCTCCATTCTCGACAAGACCCCTTCGGCGGCCGACAAGATCAAGCTCACCGGCCCGATCAAGGAACTCTCCCTCTATGGCGATATCGGCCTTCGCTACCAGTGGGACAACTCGCAGCAGCAGTATTACGTGAACCCGAAGGGGCAGATCGTGAACGAGAACGGCGAGCAGCGTTCCCGCTGGCGTTTCCGTCTGCGTCTGAACGCGGACTTCAAGCTCAGTGACAACTGGTTCGGCGGCGTCGGTTTGGCCAGCAACCAGACTCCCGACAGCGGTTATACGACCTGGGACGGTGGCTTCCAGAACTATGGCATCTACATCAGCCGCGCGTTCGTGGGCTGGAATGCCGGTGATTGGGGCACAGTCATCGGCGGTAAGCAGGCAAACCCGTTCTATACCACGGACCTTGTTTGGGACAGCAACATCAACCCGTCGGGTGTCGTGGAGCAGATCAAGTTCCATAAGCTTTTCGGATGGGGATCTTCCAAAGAGGAAGTCGTGACTTCGACGGACGGAAAGACGGTCGCGACCTCCAGAAGTTCGTCGAGCGATTCACCGTTTGAACTGACTCTCGTGGCCGGGCAGTTGTTTTTCGACGATAACAACGAATACAACCTCTATAGCGACAACAAGACGGATGCCTATATCTTCGAGCAGCAGTTGATCGCCAGCTACAAGTTCAACAAGGACGTCAGAGCGACAATTGCTCCTGCCTATCTAGCATACAATGCCGCGAAGGCGGGCCCCAATAACGTAGCGCCATTCTCCAAGAACAACGACGGCTTGCCGGCATGGGTCGGGGAGACGCGGGATCTCTCGATCCTACAGGTGCCGGGTGACGTCACCTTCAAGGTGTTTGGCAAGAAGACCAAGTTCATTTGGGACTTCACCTACAACTTCCAGGGCAAGGACCGCGCGGCGGAGGTCTATGGCCTCACCGGCGCTCCGATTGCGATCAAGGACTCCAGTGGCAAGACAACCCGACTGCTGCCCGGGGCAACCCACAGCAGCCAGGATGACTTTGCCTATTTGGTCGGCATTCAGATCGGCGAAAACAAGAAGAAGAACGACTGGTCGATCTTCCTCAACTATCGCCAGGTGGGCTTGACGGCGCTTGACCCCAACATCAACGAAGGGACGTGGGGCAGCAGCCGCACGAACCTGCGCGGTTTCAAGGGAGGAATTGCCTATAACTTCACTGACTTTGCGGTAGCCGCGCTGACTTATTACAACGCGGACAATATTCGTAAGGATCTCTACGGCGGCCAGGCGACCGGGGGAGCGAAGGTGGCCAACTTCAATTCATCCCAGATCATCCAGTTCGATCTGAACGTAAAATTCTAAGGCGAAGCAGCTGGGGCTCGGCGTTTAGTGTGTGGGCGCCGGGCCCCCCTTTCTCAAACAAAAAACAAACCAGGCGGATTACGGATTATGAAAAAAGTAACTTCAATTTTGTCGGCGGCATTTCTGGCAGCGTATGGGATCGCCAACGGGGCGGAATTTTTGAACGTGTCGTATGATCCGACGCGCGAGCTTTATGCCGAATACAACAAGGTATTTGCCAAGCATTGGAAGGAGAAAACCGGCGCCGATGTGACGCTGAAGCAATCGCATGGCGGTTCCGGGAAGCAGGCCCGCGCGGTAATCGACGGCCTTGAGGCCGACGTGGTGACCCTCGCCCTGGGTTATGACATCGACATTATTGCCGAGAAGGGATTGCTCCCGGCTTCCTACCAGGCGAGCCTTCCTCACAACGCTTCTCCTTACACTTCGACGATTGTCTTTCTGGTGAGGAAGGGCAACCCCAAGGGAATCAAGGATTGGGACGATCTTGTGAAACCCGGTGTCAGCGTCATTACGCCCAACCCGAAGACCTCCGGGGGCGCGCGGTGGAACTATCTTGCCGCCTGGGCTTTTGCGGCCGAGAAACTAGGCAACGATGAGGCCAAGGTGAAGGATTTTGTCGGCAAGCTCTTCAAGAATGTGCCGGTGCTCGATACCGGCGCGCGGGGCTCGACCACAACCTTTGTGCAGCGCAAGATCGGCGATGTCCTTCTCGCATGGGAAAACGAGGCTTACCTCTCGCTGAAGGAGTTCCCGAATGACGGCTTCGAGATCGTGACGCCGTCGCTCAGCATTCTGGCGGAGCCGCCGGTGGCGGTGGTTGAAAAGAACGCGAAGGCCCACGGCACGGAGGATCTGGCCAAGGAATACTTGAGCTATCTCTACTCCGAAGAGGGACAGACGATCGCCGCAAAGAACTTCTACCGGCCCACGGATGAGAAGGTCGCGGCGAAATTCGCCAACCAATTCGCGAAGGTCAAATTGGTGACCATTGATAAGGATTTTGGCGGCTGGCAAAAGGCCCAGAAGCTCCACTTCTCCGAAGGTGGCGTGTTCGACCAGATCTACACTCCCGGCAAGTAACCGATAAACCTCGGGGCGGCGTCCTTCGAAAAAGGAACGCCGCCCCTTCACTCCAGAAATCGAATTCCGTGAGCCTCGCCATGCGTTCCGCCTACATTCCCAGAAGCCTCAATTTGCCCAAGTCGCCTCCGGTGGACTATGTTGCCGGGACGATGCGTGAGAAACAGAACAGTGTCTTTGCGGCGGTGGTGGAGCTTCAACGCGAGGCGGCCGGGTCGGATCATCTTTTCTATTCGGAGATAGGGGCATTTCGCCACTCCGGGGAGGCTTATGCGCTGCCGCGCTTCGTCTTCCTGGGGCCGGGATCGGACGACGAACCGGTGAGGATCGGCGTTTTTGCGGCAATCCACGGCGATGAGCCGGAGACGGCGCACGCCGCTGTGGAGTTTCTTCGTCGGCTTTTGAAGGAACCCGACAGGGCGCGCGGCTACCAGATCTTCGTATATCCGGTCTGCAACCCGACCGGGGTGGAAGATCGCACTCGGCATTCGCGCAACGGGCTTGATCTCAACCGGGAGTTCTGGACGGGATCGAAGCAGCCCGAGGTTTATTATCTGGAGCGGGAGCTCGGCGTTCTGGCGTTTCAGGGGGTGGTGGCGCTGCATGCCGATGACACCACCCACGGTGTCTATGCTTTTGTGCGTGGGGCGACGTTGACGGAGGCGCTGGCCCGACCGGCGCTTGCGGCGGCTGAAAAGTTTCTGCCCCGGGCCTCCGGCGAGGTGATCGACAGCTTCCCGGCAAAAGATGCCCTCATTCACCAGCATTGCTACGATGGGGTGCTCTGCAATCCCGGGGAACTGCACCCGGCCCCGTTTGAAATCATCTTCGAAACTCCTGCGGAAGCTGCCTCGGAGCTTCAGGTGGAGGCCGCCGTTGCGGCGCTCGATGCGATTCTGGAAGAGTACCGCCCCTTCCTCTCCATCCAGCAGAATCTCTAAATTTTCATTCCCCATGAAACGTGTCCTTCCGGGGTTTCCCATCACCATTGGGTTCACCCTCTTCTATCTCACCCTTATTGTCCTGATCCCCTTTGCCGCGCTCGGCGCAAAGGCGTTCGATGGCACCTGGAGCCACCTTTGGGAGGTCGTCTCCTCGCCGCGGGTGGTGGCCTCCTACAAGTTGAGCTTTGGCATTTCGCTGGCGGCCGCATTGATCAACGGCGTGTTCGGATTCATCACCGCATGGAGCTTGACGCGCTACGATTTCCCAGGGCGGCGGTTTCTCGACGGGCTTATCGACCTGCCGTTTGCGCTGCCGACGGCGGTGGCGGGGATCGCGCTTACCGCGCTATATGCTCCCAACGGGTGGGTGGGCAGCCAACTCGCGAAGATTGGGGTATCCGCCGTTTACAATCGGGTCGGGATCCTGCTCGCGCTCATCTTCATCGGGTTTCCCTTTGTGGTGCGCACGCTGCAACCGGTCATTCTCGCGCTTTCCGACGAGGTGGAGGAGGCGGCGGCAACGCTCGGGGCTTCCCGTCTCCAGACGTTCCTGCGCGTCATCTTCCCCGCGACGCTTCCCTCGCTCCTGACCGGCATCACCCTGGCCTTTGGGCGCGCGGTGGGCGAGTACGGCTCGATTGTTTTCATCTCGGGTAATCTCCCTTTCAAGACGGAGATCACGCCGTTGCTTATCGTCACCAAGCTGGAGGATTACGACTACCAGGGAGCGGCAGGGATCGGTTTGATCATGCTCCTCTTCTCACTAGTCATCGTGGTGGTAGTCAACGCCTTCCAGTGGTGGAACCAAAAACGCGTGGGTGCCGTCCGGGCTCTCTAAACTTCCTAAACTAGAAAGAATTTCTCTATGGCCGGAGCCATCCAAGATTTATCCACTGCCGCGCGCACCGGGCTGCGCCCAAGGCGCGCGACTGAAGAAGGGCCCTACGTCCGCTGGACGTTGATCGGCATCACGCTGCTCTTCTTTGCCACCTTTCTCCTGCTGCCGCTGGCGGCGGTGTTTGCCGAAGGGTTCCGCAAAGGCGCGGAAGCTTACTTCGCCGCCTTCAAGGACCCCGTTTCCCTCGCGGCGATCAAGCTGACGCTGCTGGCCGCGGCTATCGCCGTGCCCGCCAATACGTTCTTCGGCGTGGTGGCGGCGTGGGCGATCTCGCGGTTCGAGTTTCGGGGAAAACAACTGCTGACGACGTTGATCGACCTGCCGCTCTGGGTTTCCCCGGTCATCGGAGGATTGATCTATGTGCTGCTCTTCGGTTCGCACGGTTTCCTTTGGCCCTTGCTTCAGGAGCATAAGATCAAGATCATCTTTGCCACGCCGGGGATTGTGCTGGCGACGGTGTTCGTCACCTTTCCGTTCGTGGCCCGCGGGTTGATCCCTCTCATGCAGGCGCAGGGAGTTGCCGAGGAGGAAGCCGCCATCACGCTCGGCGCACGGGGTTGGCAGGTGTTTCGCTATGTCACGCTGCCGAAGATCAA
Source organism: Chthoniobacteraceae bacterium (assembly GCA_037190965.1). Classification (GTDB taxonomy): domain Bacteria; phylum Verrucomicrobiota; class Verrucomicrobiia; order Chthoniobacterales; family Chthoniobacteraceae; genus DATMFV01. Next base: position 47,875 of record JBBCKI010000066.1, on the reverse strand, counting down.
GTGGGGGCTTCTCTACGGCATCATTCTTTGCAACGCCCGCGCGATGGGCGAGTTCGGCGCGGTGTCGGTGGTCTCCGGGCACATTCGCGGGCAGACCAATACGATCCCGCTCCAGATTGAGATCCTTTATAACGAATATGCTTTTGCCGCTTCCTTTGCCCTTGCTTCGCTGCTCTCGCTGTTGGCTCTGGTCACGCTTGGCTTGAAGGGCTTCATCGAATGGCGCGCGAGACAACAGCTCGGGCAGGCGCAAAATCACTAGTTTCATTACCCTTAAACAACTATTTATCTTATGGCTAATATCTATTCCAACGTCACTGAAGTCATCGGCAGGACTCCTCTCATTCGCCTAAACCGCCTCAGCGAGGGGCTTGACGCGACGATTGCCATAAAGGGCGAGTTTTTTAATCCCCTCGGAAGCGTTAAGGACCGGATCGGCAGGGCGATGATCGACGCGGCTGAGAAGGAAGGCTGCATCAACAAGGAGACGTTGATCGTGGAGGCAACCTCCGGCAATACCGGCATCGCGCTGGCATTCGTCGCGGCTGCCCGTGGCTATAACCTGGTGCTCACGATGCCTGAGACGATGAGCCTGGAGCGGCGCACTCTCCTTGCTTTGCTTGGCGCCAAGCTCGTGCTCACTCCCGCTGCGGGAGGGATGAAGGCGGCGATTGCAAAGGCGGAAGAGATCGTCGCGGAAAGCAAGAATGCCTGGTTGCCCCGGCAGTTCGAGAACCCGGCGAACCCGGAGGTCCATCGCCGCACGACGGCGGAGGAGATCTGGGCTGATACCGACGGAGCCATTGACATTTTTGTGTCGGCGGTCGGTACGGGCGGGACGATCACCGGCGTGGGCGAGGTCATCAAATCGCGCAGGCCGGAGTTCCGCGCCATCGCGGTGGAGCCGAAGGATTCCCCGGTGATTTCCCAGACGCTCGCGGGGGATGTCATCAAGCCGGGGCCTCACAAGATCCAGGGAACGGGCGCGGGGTTCGTGCCGAGGAATCTGAACCTCGGGATTATCGACGAAGTATTGACGGTCAGCAACGAGGACGCTTTCGAAACGGCCCGCAAGCTGGCGAGTCTCGAAGGGTTGCTGGTGGGGATTTCGACCGGTGCGAACGTCTTCGCCGCGATCGAAACAGCCAAACGGCCCGAGAACAAAGGGAAGCTGATCGTGACGGTCGGTTGCAGCACGGGTGAACGTTACCTGAGCACGGCGCTGGCTGACCACGCCCGGGCGCTTGCCAATGCCACCGCCGAGGGAGCCAAACAATCATGAGTATCCGCGTCGAAGGATTGGTGAAGAGTTTCGGGAAATATCCCGCGCTCAAGAGCACCTCGGTTTCCGTCGCGACCGGGAAGCTGGTCGCCCTGTTGGGGCCGAGCGGCTCGGGCAAGACGACGCTGTTGCGGCTGATCGCGGGGTTGGAGTTTCCCAATGCCGGGAAGATCTTTTTTCACGGCGAGGAGGTGACGGAGAAGAGCGCCTACGAGCGGCGTGCTGGCTTTGCCTTCCAGCATTACGCGCTCTTTCAGCATATGAACGTTTTCGAGAACGTGGCGTTCGGGCTCAAGGTGCGGCCGGCAAAAACGCGTCCTTCGAAAAAGGAGATCCGTGACCGGGTTCACAAGCTCTTGAAGCTCGTGCAACTGGAGGCGCTGGTGGATCGTTTCCCGTCGCAACTTTCCGGCGGGCAGCGACAGCGCATCGCCCTGGCGCGGGCGCTGGCCATCGAGCCGCGCGTGCTGCTTCTCGACGAGCCGTTTGGCGCGCTCGACGCGAAGGTGCGCAAGGAATTGCGGGCATGGCTGCGCCGATTTCATGACGAAACGCACATCACGAGCTTGTTTGTGACCCATGACCAGGAAGAAGCGTTCGAAGTGGCCGACGAGGTGATCGTGCTTCACGAGGGCGTCGTGCAGCAGGTGGGGAGCCCGTCGGGGCTTCAGCAATACCCGGCGAACAATTTCGTGCGTGACTTTCTGGGAGTAGCGACGCTGGCGGGCTGAGAAGCTGTGAAAAAAGTCCTCAAAGCGCCGCGGAAGGGCTCTTTTTGGCGCGCTAGCTGCATGGCTTCTTCCTTCTGTATTCCTTGAATACAGGCGGTCGTCGCCATTTCGCTATCATTCAAAAATAGCTCCTCCGGGGCTGCTTCATCACTTTTTTCACAGCTTCTGAGGAAACCCCTTGCCCGAGACTCAGGGAAAGTTGCGGGGGTTGCAGATTGAGGTGAGGTGTGCAATTTGGTAACGCATGGGTATCCGAGGCGCTCCCGCCGGGACGGCCCGAAAGCGTACGAATGACACACGCCCTTAATTCGCTCCATCACGCACAGCAAGTGCATCATCACGAAGCCCGGGCAGGACAGGGGGAAGGGCCCGAGCTTTATATCGGGTTGATTGGCGCGGTCGGCGCGCAGATGCGCCGGGTCAGCATCTGCCTGGAAAAGATTTTGTCGCGGGTCGGGTACGCGACTCGGGAGATCCATGTCATCGAGAGGCTCGCGCAGTTGGAGGGGTGGGGGCCGAAGCCCTCCGATTCGCATTCATCGGAGGCCGTGGAGGAGTATTACCATGCGCTGATGGATGCCGGGAATCGATTCCGCTCCAATCTTGAATCGAAGGCCGCCATGGCGTTGTTGGTGATGCGGGCGATCCGGGAGGAGCGGGAAAAGGGCGGCCTGCATTCCGTGAAGACGGCGTATGTCATCCGTTCCTTGAAAACGCCCGAGGAAGTCGCTTTGCTGCGCGAAGTTTACGGGAAGAGTTTTATCGCCGTCGGGGCCTATGCTTCCAAGGATTCGCGTCGCCGCTTTCTGCGTGACAGGATTCTTCAGGCGGGCAACGGAGCCCCTTCGCTCGATCCGGATGCGCTCGCGGCAGCCATCCTGCATCGGGATGACGAGGAGCCCGAGGGGGTCTTCGGGCGCAATGTGGAGGCAACCTTTCCGCTGGCCGATTTCTTTGTGGAGGCCGATGGCGAGCCGGAGGCGCTGGAGAGGTCCCTTTCCCGCATTGTCGAGCTGCTCTTCGGCAATCTCTTTCACGCGCCGACGCGGGACGAGTATGGCATGTTTCACGCGGTGACGGCCGGGGTACGTTCTTCCTCGCCCGCGCGGCAGGTGGGGGCCTCGATCTGCACGGCGGAAGGGGAACTGATCGCCCTGGGGTGCAACGACGTGCCGAAGGCGGGCGGCGGGCTCTACTGGGAGGGAGACGAGGGGGATTCGCGCGATCATTTGCGCGGGTACGATTTCAACGACCAGATGAAGACGCTTTTCCTGCGCGATATCCTGACGCGATTGCAGCAGAGCGGCTGGCTCGACGCGTCGTTGGAGAAATGTGGCGAAGGCGAACTGCTGGAGAAGGCGATGAGCGCGGGATCGGCCTTGCGGCAGGCGGAGTTGATGAAGGTGATCGAGTACGGGCGCTCCGTTCATGCGGAGATGGCCGCGCTGATGGACGCGGCGAAGCGGGGGATCGCCGTGGAAGGGTGCACGCTCTATACCACCACCTTCCCGTGTCACAACTGCGCGAAACATATTGTCGCCTCCGGGCTCAAACGCGTCGTCTACGTGGAGCCATACCCCAAGAGTTTCACCAAGCAGCTTTACTCCGATTCCGTCTGCATCGACGGCGAAGGGGGAACGGGCGCACTCGGTGATAGGGCAAAAGCGGTCCGCTTCGAGCCGTTTGTCGGCATTTCTTACCGGCAATATTTTTCTCTGTTCTCGACTGGGGGCATGGATCGCAAGATCAACGGCAGCCTGACCCAATGGACGCCGGAAATGGCGGCTCCCCGGTTCTTTGAACATCATTCCGCCTGCCTTGCGCGCGAGGCGGAGGCGTTGGCGCGTTTGGAGGCGTTGCTGATCGTTCAGCGCATGGCCTGAAGTACGGTGCGGGAGCGCCGGTAGCACGCTCGCGCCGTCGAGCGCGGGATCGATGAAGAGTCGCGTTTGACGTCATCCCCGCAGGACGGGCTACGGGGATTGGGATGCGCCCCTCATGAAGCCAAAAAATCGATACCCGCGCTCGACGGCGAGCGGTCTACCTTGCGTGCTTGACCTATTGCTCCAGTTCGTCCGCTCCAACGTCGGAGTTCGAGATAAGTCCGCAAGAACGGGGAGAAACGAATGAGCTGTTGCGTTCCTAAGCAGCAACATAATGGCTCAACTATTCTCTCCAGCCAGCAACACGGTCGCCCCGGGGGTGCTGGTGGGAGTCGTGGTGATGCTCCTTTTGCTGGCGGGGGGTGTCTGGCTGGTTTTTAATTCGCCTTATGCCACGGCGGTCGGCATTCCGATCGAGCAGCCCGTGCCATTCAGCCATGAACATCATGTTGCCGGGCTGGGGATTGACTGCCGCTACTGTCATACCGGAGTCGAAACGGCGGCTTATGCGGGCATTCCGGCCACGCAGACCTGCATGACTTGCCATTCGCAGCTCTGGACGGAAGCGCGGGTGCTCGCGCCGGTTCGCGAGAGCTTTGTCAAAAACCAGCCGATCCGCTGGAACCGGGTCAATAACCTGCCTGACTACGTTTACTTCAACCACAGCGTGCACGTGGCCAAGGGAGTGAGCTGCGTGAGTTGTCACGGGCGCGTGGATGAGATGCCGGTCATTGCCAAGGCAAACTCGTTTTACATGCGGTGGTGCCTTGAGTGTCACACCCATCCGGCGGGCATTCTGCGGGACCGCGCCGAAGTCTTCAACATGGCCTCACAAAATCCGCCGAGGGAGGTTGGCGAGGAGCGGCTCATCACCCACCGCGTCAGTACGGTCAACCTTCTCGATTGTAGCGCCTGCCATCGCTAGTTCATCATGGATCTCAACCGCATCAAAGCCGCTTTCGAATCCGGGCCCGGGTGGCGGTGCCTGGAGGAGTTGGCGGGCGGTGCTGAATTCCAGGAGTTGCTGGAGCGTGAGTTTGCGGTGCCACCCGACGCGACGGATGGGATGGGGCGGCGCGATTTTCTGCGATTGCTCGGCGGAACCCTTGGTCTCGCCGGTCTGGCGGGGCTGGGCGGTTGTACGGTGCGCCCCCGGGGGAAGATTGTTCCGTATGTCCAGCAGCCCGAGCAGATCGTTCCCGGCAAGCCGCTCTATTACGCGAGCGCGCTGGAGTTTGGCGGGTTTGGACGAGGGGTATTGGTGGAGACTCACGAAGGAAGACCGACGAAGATCGAAGGGAACCCGGGACATCCTGCAAGCCTTGGAGCGACAAGCCTCTTCGAACAGGCGGCGATTCTCGATCTCTACAACCCGGCGCGCTCCACCGGTCTTCTCAAGAAGGGAGAGGCTGCCACGTGGCCGGCGTTTCAGGGTGAGCTTCTTGCGGCGCTTGGGCGGCTGCCGCCGGGTGGCGCAGGGCTGCATTTGCTGACGGGGATGGTGACTTCCCCGACTTTTGCGGCGCAGTGGCAGGAGTTGACGCGGCGTTATCCCGAGGCCCGGTGGCATACTTATGAACCATTGAACCGGGATGCGGAGTTTGTCGCGACAACCCAGGCATTCGGACGGCCCCTGAACCCGCAATACCGTTTCGACAAAGCGAGGGTGGTAGTTTCATTCGGGGCTGATTTCCTTTTCGCCATGCCCGGCAGTGTGCGATACGCGCATGACCTGATGGCCAGGCGCGAGCAGAAGGGGATGAGCAGGCTGTATGCAGTGGAAAGTGTGCCGACGATCACCGGTACCTTTGCCGACGAACGGTGTGCCGTCGGACATACGGGGATCGCTGACTATGCATCGGCGTTGGCGGCGCGACTGGGGCTGGCCGCGCCTTCCGGCTCCGCTGAGGCGGCGGCGTGGGCGGCCCGAGTGGGTGAGGATCTGCGCGCGGGCGGGGGAGGGGTGATTATCGCTGGAATGGAACAGCCGCCGGAGGTTCACGCGCTGATCTACGCGATGAACGCCGCATTGGAAGAGAATGGTGCGGTGGGGTGGATGGAGCCGGTGGAGGCGAACCCGATGAATCAGGCGCAATCGCTGCGCGATTTAGCGGAAGCCTTGCATGAAGACAAGGTGCGAGTCTTGTTGATGCTGGGCGGTGGGAACTGGGCGCGCACAGCACCGGGCGATCTCAGGTTTTCCGAAGCGATGCGCCGGGCGGAGTTGAGTGTTTATTGCGGGTTGTACCACGACGACACTGCGCGGGCGGCCACCTGGCACATCCCGCAAGCGCATGCGTTGGAGGCCTGGGGGGATACGCGTGCGTTCGACGGGACGGCAAGCATCGTGCAACCAATGATCGAGCCGCTTTATGGCGGGCGTTCCGTGCTGGAGATCCTCGATGCCGTGGCGCGGCCTCCGGGGCGTAGCTCAGGCGAGATTGTGCGGGAGCATTGGATGAAAGACGAAGCGGAATGGCGGCGAGCTCTGCACGATGGAGTGGTGCGTGACACCACGGCTCCTTGGCAAGGGATGCCAAATCGCGTCGGCGCGCCCGGTGTCAAAGAAACGCTTCAGGCGGTGACTGCATCGGCATCGTCGTTGGAACTGGTGTTTACTCCCGACGGTTCGCTTTGGGACGGTCGGTATGCGGAGAACGTTTGGTTGCAGGAACTGCCCAGGCCGATCTCCAAGCTCTCGTGGGAGAACGCGTTGCTGATTTCGCCGGTGTCGGCAGGACGGCTCGGTCTCACGACGGGCGATGAGGTTAGGCTTCGGAATCAATCGGGATCGGTATTGGAAGCGCCGGTACTGGTGCAGCCGGGAATGGCCGAGGGAACCGTGGCGATTGCATTGGGCGGGGGGCTGTGGAAATCCTCGGGGAAGGACAAAGGCGGAACCGACGCCTACCCTTTTCGAACAAGCGCGGAGCCATGGCGTTGCGCGGTATCGCTGGAGAAAACGGGCCGCCGCAGCGAGATTGCGATGACGCAGCATCATCATCTGGTTGCGGGCCGCGATCTGCTGCGGATCGGTACTTTGGCGGAACTGGAGGCTCGCTATCCCACGCGTCAGGAGCCGCCGCCAACGCTCTTTAACCTGACGGAGACGATGACGGACGGGAACGCCTGGGCGATGAGCATCGACCTGAGCCGTTGCATCGCCTGTAACGCGTGCATGATGGCCTGCCAGGCCGAGAACAATATCCCTTCGGTGGGCCGGGAGGAGGTGATGCGAGGGCGAGAGATGCATTGGATCCGGATTGACTCATATTACTTCGGAAGCCCGGATGCGCCGGTCATCGCGCATCAGCCGGTGCCGTGCATGCATTGCGAACTCGCGCCGTGCGAGCCGGTCTGCCCGGTCGCGGCGACGGTGCACGACCATGGGGGGCTAAACCTTCAGATTTATAACCGGTGCATCGGCACTCGCTATTGCTCCAATAACTGCCCTTACAAGGTTCGCCGGTTCAACTTCTTCCGCTATGCGGAGCAGAACGCCAGGGAGCCGCTCCTGCTGATGGCCAACCCGGATGTGACCGTGCGGGCGCGCGGCGTCATGGAAAAATGTACCTATTGCGTGCAGCGGATCAGCGAGGCCCGGATTCGCTCATCGATTGAAAACCGGGCGATCCGCGATGGCGAAGTCACGCCCGCGTGCGCGCAGGTCTGTCCCACGGGGGTGATCGTGTTTGGAAACCGCAATGATCCGGAAAGCCGCGTGGCCAAGCGCAAACAAAGTCCGCTCGACTACGCGCTGCTTGAGGAACTCAACACCCGTCCGCGCACGACTTATCTGGCGCGGGTGCGGAATCCTTTGCCTAGTGAATCATGAGTGAGATTCCTCCACCGCCCGATGTTCCTCCTCCCGTCTCGCCGCTCGGCTATCCGCAGCGGCTTGTGGAACCCGGGACGACGCTGACAACGGTCACCGACGATGTGGCCTCGATTCCACTCGTACGGATTCGCTCCTGGTGGTGGTGGGCGGCGTTTGTAGTTTCGTCAGGGATGCTGTTCATGTTGCTGGTCGCGGTGGCGTGGCTCTTTTTGCGGGGCATTGGTATCTGGGGTGTCGATATTCCCGTGGCGTGGGGGTTTGCAATCGTCAACTTCGTCTGGTGGATCGGGATCGGCCATGCGGGCACACTGATCTCGGCCATTCTTCTTTTGCTGGCGCAGCCGTGGAGGAATTCGATCAACCGGCTTGCGGAGGCGATGACGATCTTTGCCGTGATGTGCGCGGGGCTCTTTCCGCTGCTGCACCTGGGCAGGCCTCAGGTCTTCTATTTCCTGTTTCCCTACCCGGATACGATGGGGCTATGGCCGCAGTTTCGCAGTCCGCTGGTCTGGGATGCATTTGCCGTTTCAACCTATTTCACGGTCTCTCTTCTCTATTGGTACACCGGCCTGGTGCCGGACTTTGCGACGTTGCGTGACCGGAGTCCGTCGCGCGGGATGCAGCGGTTCTATGCCATTCTGGCTTTTGGATGGCGTGGTTCGGTGACTCATTGGCATCGGCATCAGATTGCTTACAAACTGATGGCCGGTCTGGCCACGCCGCTGGTGCTTTCGGTACATAGTGTGGTGAGTCTCGATTTTGCCGTGGCGATTTTGCCCGGGTGGCATTCCACGATCTTCCCGCCTTATTTTGTCGCGGGGGCGATCTATTCCGGGTTCGCGATGGTGTTGACGCTTCTGATCCCCTTGCGGCGGATCTTCGGGCTTCAATCCCTGATCACTCCGCACCATCTCAACAACATGGGGTGCGTGATGCTGGTGAGCGGATTGATCGTTGGCTACGGCTACTTCATGGAAGTTTTGATGGGATTGTTGAGCGAGTCCTTTGAGTACGCGGCCACAATGGCCCGGCTCTGGGGCCATAACTCGGCGATTTTTTATCCGGTGCTGCTCTGCAATGTGATCATACCGCAGGCGCTCTGGTCCCAGCGGGTGCGGACGAGCGAATGGCTGCTTTTCGCGGTCTCCATTGTCATCAATCTCGGGATGTGGCTTGAAAGGTTGATGATTGTGGTCAATAGCCTGACTCGCGATTTTTTGCCCTCCAGTTGGGGGCACTATTGGCCGACGGTGTGGGATTGGGCAACGTTTCTGGGGACCATGGGGCTATTCTTTACGCTCTTCCTCCTGTTCCTGCGGCTGGCCCCGGCGATCTCCATGACGGACGTGCGCGAACTGCTTGCACCGCATTCGGCGGGTTCGGCGGGCAGTGCTGCCGCCTCGCGAAGGGAACCGGCGCGAAAGCCGGTCGCGCTTGCTCCTGTCAGGCCGGGCCGGAGCCTCGGGATGATGGGGGAGTTCACCGGGCAGGAAGAGTTGATGATGGCCGCGAGGCGTGCGGCTCAGGAGGGGTACACGCGGATGGATGCTTACACGCCCTATCCCGTGGAAGGGCTGGCGCGGATTATCGGGAAGCATCGTTCCAGAATTCCGCTCGCGTTTTTGCTGGGGGGACTGATCGGGGGCGGAGGCGGGTATTTCATGGAGTGGTACGCGATGGCCATTTCCTATCCCCTCAACGTCGGTGGACGCCCGTTGCATAGCTGGCCCTCATTCATCCCGGTGACGTTCGAGCTGACGATTCTTATCGCAGCGATTTGCGGGGTGGTTGCGATGTTGATCTCCATGCGGCTGCCGAAGCTGCATGATCCGGTGTTCTCGGTGCCTGGCTTCGAACGGGTTTCGGCGGATCGGTTCTTTCTTAGGATCGAGGGTTCCGATCCCCGGTTTGTGGCCGATGGGGAGGCTGGTTCCGCTGATTCTGCCGATTCGACTAGGCAATTTTTGCATGGTTTGGGGGCGGTGGCTGTTCAGGAGGTCTTTGCGGAAGACAAGAGCCGTGGGGTGGACCGGGGGCTTGTCGGGAAGGGAACGCTTTAGCGGATGAGACAAGACTTACAGCAAAGGCCCCGTCGGGGTGGGGTGGCTTGGGGGAAGGCAAAAGAGTGGGCCTGCGGCCGATGGCGGCGTCGCGGAGCTCCGCCCTCCGACGACCGCGCAACAAGCGCGCGCAGGGCGAAGGCGCGGCGCGGTAGCGCCCCAGACGGAGGGCGGAGCTCCGCGACGCCGGTAACGCCGAAGGCGCTCGTCTCCGCATTCCTTCTCAAAGCATCAACTTGCTCGAGGATTGACACAATTCTCAGGATCATAGTTCTAGGCTTGATCGCGCTTCTTTTCTGCGGGTGTCGCAAGGCGATGCAGACTGACGGACGGATCAAGCCTTTGCAGGAGTCGGACTTTTTTGCAGACGGTTCCACGGCGCGGCGGCCCGTCGCGGGGACGGTGGCCCGGGGCGCGTTGCACGAGGACACCGCATTCTGGCAGGGGGAGAGAGATGGGCGTCTCGTGACGGGCTTTCCAGAGCCGGTGACATTGGAAACGCTGGCCCGGGGGCGTGAGCGGTTCAATATCTTTTGCGCGGTTTGCCATGGGCGAGCGGGGGATGGCGAAGGGATGATTCCACAACGCGGCTTTCCCGCGCCGCCGACGTTTCATCAGGAGCGGCTTCGCGCGGTACCTCCCGGTTATCTCTTTGGGGTGATGACGCGCGGGTATGGCGTGATGGCGCCCTATGCGGATCGCGTTTCCGTTGCGGATCGCTGGGCGATCGCGGCGTATATCCGCGCGCTGCAACTCAGCCAGAATGCGCGACTCGACGATGTGCCGCCGGAGAACCGCGAACTACTGGAGAAACGATGAACACGGCAATGACTCGACCTGCATGGGGACTGATCGCGGTGGGCGCGGCGGCGTGCGTGGCTGCCGATGCGGTGAATCGCGCCCTATTCTTTCCCTCGCTTTTCTATGCATTCATTCTCTGGCTCAGCATGTCGCTGGGGGCGCTGGCGTTTTTGATGACGCATCATCTCACGGGTGGACGTTGGGGGTTCATGGTACGGCGGATTCTGGAGGCGGCGGTTGTTCCGCTGCCCTTGCTGGCGGTTCTGTTCTTCATCTTCTTTCTTGGGAGTCCCGCGCTTCGGCAGGGGCATGGTTATTTCGAGCCCGGCTGGATTGCGTTTCGTTCCGCTCTCAATTTCGGGATCTGGATCGGGCTGGCCTGGGCGCTACGGAGACGGTCGTTGCTGCAGGATCGCTCGGAGGATCCCCGCCCGACGCGGAAGATGCGGATGATCAGCGGGCCGGGCCTCGTGCTCTATTTCCTGAGCGTGAGCTTTGCGATGACCGACTGGCTGATGGAACTCGTACCAGGTTGGCGCTCCACGATGTTCCCCGGGATCATGATGTCCACGCAGGCGCTCATGGCGCTCTCGGGCGCGGTGGCGGTGTTCCTGCTTCTGCCGAAAACGGGGGAGGCCGAAGCGATGGCGACCTCGCAGGCATGGCACGATCTGGGTAAGCTGCTCTTCGCGTTCGTGATCTTTTGGGCCTATGTGGCATTTTCTCAACTGCTTGTGATCTGGTCGGGCAATCTGCCTCAGGAGACGCTTTGGTACCGCCAGAGGAGCGTGGGCGGCTGGCAAGGGCTTGCGATGGCGGTGGGGGCTTTTTGCTTTTTTGCGCCTGCGGCGGTGCTGCTTTTTCAGGGGCCCAAGCATGCGCCCCGCGTGCTGGCGATGGTGGCCGCCGGGATCTGGGTTTCGCAGGCTGTCTTCCTTTTCTGGGTAGTCACGCCTTCGTTCTACCCGGCGTTTCATTGGAGCTGGACGGACGTGCTGGTTCCAGCGGCGGTGGGAGTGATCTGGGCTGCCTTCTTTTGGCACGGGTGGCGCAGCGCCTTGCCGGTACCGCGCAATGACCCTCGTCTGGAGCAACCCGAGGTGGCAATCTCATGACACCTTCCGGACAAGAGCCTGGCTATGAACCCGTCGATGTCGATTCCGGCGGGGTCGGTCTCGTTGCGGCGATGCTGGTGCTGGGGCTGATCTTTTGCAGCATCGTGGCGGCGCTCTATTATCAGGCGCTTTCGGTACATACGCGGCGCCGCGAAGGGCCGATTCTCCCTTCGGTGGCCACCACTCAGAGAAAGTTCCCGCCGCCCCGGTTGCAGGTGCGTCCGCCGGAGGACCTGGCAGCGCTTCGTGCTCGGGAGGAGGCAATGCTGACGCGCTACGGATGGGTCGACCGGGAAAAAGGGGAGGTACGAATTCCCATCGACCGGGCGATGGAGCTTCTGGTAAAACGTGGCCTGCCGGTGGGCGAAGGATCGGGACCGGAAAAGTCAGCCGGGCCGACTTGGGAAGAAATCATGCAGCAACGCGTCCTGCAAGGCGCAGGGGGGAACGCGGAAAGGAGTTTGCCATGAAACAAGAAGGTGGAGAATGCCGGGCAAAGGGTGCAACACTCGTGGGAGGTGTCCCGCTGCCGGGAGGCTTGAAACAGGCCTTTCGAGCGGTGTCGGGATGCTTTTTGCTTATACTCGTTTTCTGGAACGGCGTGAACGAGGCTCACGCCCTTTCGCAGGCAGAGCTCAAGCAGATCGAGTTCCGGCAATACCCGGGACGGCAGTTGCCGCTGAATGTCGGATTCACGGATGATCAAGGCGCGACGGTCCGGCTGCAACAATACTTCGAGGGAAAACCGGCGCTGCCGGTGATTGTCGTGCCGGGCTATTTCCGTTGCGAGACGCTTTGCAGTGGTTTGAGCGATGGGTTGATCCGCGCCTTGCAGGGAACCCGCAAAACGGCGGGGCGGGACTTCCGCGTTGTGTATGTCAGCATCGATCCCGCCGAGCAGCAGGCGGCGGCTTTGTCGCGAAAGCGCGCCTGGCTGAAACGCTACGGCAGGCCGGGAGCCGAGAACGGATGCGCCTATTTGCGAGGGGCAAGCGGCGCGATTTCGGAGTTCGCGAACCGGATCGGCTTCGACTATCGATACGACCCCGAATCAAAGGAGTTCGCGCATCCGGCGGGATTCCTCGTGGCGACGCCCGACGGGCGAATCTCCAGTTACTTCTTCGGCGTTGCTTTCTCCGCGGGGGACCTGGAGAAGGCGCTCGATACGGCAGCCCGGAACGAAGCGTTGTCGCCTGCCCAACGACTTTTGATGCTCTGCTTTCGTGACTCCCCGGGCTCCGATAAGGGCGATGCCGTCATCCGAGCGGTAAGATATCTAACCTTCGGAACCCTCGTGGGCCTCGCGTTTTTGATGGTCCGGGCGAACCGCGCCAAACGCAACCGGCTCAACGAGCAGGAATAGATCCGGGGGCTTATGAAGTTCCCGCTTTTGCCCGATCAAGCCTCGCTGGGCGCGGGCGAGGTGGATCATCTCATGCTTTGGCTGATGGGCGTCACCGTATTCTTTCTGCTGGTGACGGCGGGGCCGATTCTATTTTTCTGTTTTCGCTATAGGCGGGGCAACCCGACGAATCGGCGTATTCGAGATTCGGGCGGCTTCAAGCTGGAGTTGACCTGGACGCTCATCCCGCTGCTCGTCTCACTATTTCTTTTTGGCGCGAGCGCGGCGATTTACTTTCGCCAGCGGCATCCTCCCGAGGATGCGATGGAGATCCACGTAATCGGAAAACAATGGATGTGGAAAGTGCAGCACCCGCAGGGAAAGCGGGAGATCAACGAGCTTCATCTGCCGGTGGGGGTTCCGGTGAAACTTCTCATGACTTCTCAGGACGTGATCCATAGTTTCTTTATCCCGGCCTTTCGCATCAAGCAGGATGTGCTTCCCGGCTGGTTGACGACGCAATGGTTTGTCCCTACCCGGACGGGAGATTTTCATCTTTTCTGCGCGGAATACTGCGGCACGGATCATTCACGAATGATTGGCCGGGTGAGGGTGATGTCCCGGCCGGACTATGAGCAATGGCTGGTCACGGGGCATCAGGAGGAAGGGCCCGTGCTGGTGGGGGCGCGACGTTTCCGGGAACTGGGGTGCAGCGGCTGTCATGCCGGGCCTTTGGGAAACTCCGTGGTGCGCGCGCCAGACCTGAACGGGCTCTACGGATCGGTGGTTCCTCTGGAGGGCGGGAAGATGGTCGTGGCGGATGACCGGTATTTGCGCGATTCGATCATGCTGCCGAATTCCGAGATCGTGCATGGCTATGCTCCCGTGATGCCTTCCTACCAGGGGCGCCTCTCCGAAGAGGATCTGCTGGCCGTGATTGCTTATTTAAAGAGCCTTGGCAAAGAACCACGGCAGGAGGGGGCACGATGAAGGCGACTGAAGAAACGCCGACAGGAGAAAATAACTACCTGACCAAGCATACGCTGCGGTCCTGGTTGTTGACGACCGATCACAAACGGATCGGGGTGCTCTATTTATTAACGATCCTGGTGTTCTTCGTCATCGGGGCGTTCGCGGCGGCATTGGTCCGGCTCGATCTGGTCACTCCCCGGGGTGATCTCCTTTCCTCGGAGATGTATAACCGGATGTTTACGCTGCACGGAGTGATCATGGTTTGGTTTTTCCTGATCCCCTCCATTCCTGCGGTAATGGGAAATTTCGTGCTTCCGCTGATGGTGGGCGCGCGCGATGTGGCCTTTCCCCGGTTGAATCTGTTGAGCTGGTATCTATTCATCACCGGAGGGGTTGTCGCGCTCTATGCCATTCTTGAGGGAGGCGTCGATACGGGATGGACTTTTTACACCCCTTACAGCACGACCTATGCAAACCCGCAGGTGGTGACGATGGTGGCGGGGGTTTTCATTGCCGGGTTTTCATCGATCCTGACGGGCCTCAATCTTATCATCACCACGCACAAGCTGCGCGCGCCGGGCCTGACGTGGTTCCGCCTTCCGCTCTTTGTCTGGACGCTCTACGCCACGAGCCTCATTCTGGTGCTTGCGACGCCGGTGCTGGCGATGGTGTTGTTCCTGATCGCCATGGAACGGTTCTGGGGGATCGGGATTTTTGATCCCGCGCAGGGCGGCGACCCGGTGCTCTTTCAACACCTATTCTGGTTCTATTCCCCTCCCGCCGTGTACATCATGATTTTGCCGGGGATGGGAGTGGTGAGCGAGGTGATCACCTGTTTTGCGCGGAAGAAGCTCTTTGGCTACCCTTTTGTCGCGGGGGCCAGCGTGGCCATCGCGGTGTTCGGGTTTCTGGTGTGGGGCCATCACATGTTCGTCAGCGGGCAGTCGATTTACTCGGGGTTCATGTTTTCGATCCTGAGCTATCTTGTCGCCATTCCCTCCGCGATCAAAGTCTTCAACTGGACGGCGACGCTTTACAAAGGGTCCATCTCCTTTGACACACCGATGCTTTATGCGCTCGGTTTTCTCGGGCTGTTCACGGCGGGTGGATTGACCGGGCTGGTTCTCGCGGCGACGGCGGTGGATGTGCATGTGACAGATACCTATTTCATTGTCGCGCATTTTCATTACATCATGGTGGGCGGCATGGTGCTCGCTTTCATGAGCGGACTTCATTTCTGGTGGCCCAAGATCACCGGCAGGATGTACCCCGAGCTGATGGGGCGGCTGGCCGCGGTGGTCGCGTTCATTGGGTTCAATCTGACATTCTTTCCGCAGTTTGTGATGGGGTACCTTGGAATGCCGCGCCGTTACCACACCTACCCCGATGAGTTTCAATTCTATCATATCCTGTCGACAGCGGGAGCCAGCATTCTCGGCGTTGGTTATCTCCTGCCGTTGGTCTATCTGCTTTGGTCATTGAAGCGTGGGGCTCGAGCTCCAGCTAATCCGTGGCATGCGTCGGGGTTGGAATGGACGGTGCCCTCTCCACCCCCCACGCATAACTTTGAACGCATTCCGGACGGAAGCGGGAAGGTCTACGATTACCCAAGCCCCGCCGCGCCTCCTCCGATCGACTAATACCATGGACGATGAACGCATAGGGCCGACGAAGAACGTTCGCGAAACGGAACGGCTGCATTCTCATTTTGTCACACGGGAACAGCAGGAGGATGCGGCGACGCTGGGGATGTGGGTCTTCCTCGCCACGGAGGTTCTTTTCTTCGGCGCGATATTCATGGGCTATACCTATGTGCGTTGGTCCTACCCCGGGGTTGTGGAAGAGGCGAGCCGCCATTTGGAGATTGTGCTTGGGAGCATCAATACCGGAGTGCTCCTGACGAGCAGCTTCATCATGGCCGCCGGGGTGCTCCTTGCCGAGCAGGGACGCCACCGCGCGGCGGCGTTGGCGTTGGCGGTGACGGCGCTGATGGGCGTGGTGTTCCTCGTGATCAAAGGGACGGAGTATAGCATGGTCATCGGTGAAGGTTATTTGCCTGGGTTCACCGCGCAGCTTGAGCCTGTATCCCGGCCGGGAGGCGGCTATTATGGCGCCTTGTCGGAAGGGGGCGGGCCGGTGCCGGGGCATGAGGAACTATTCTTCTGGCTTTATTTTGTCATGACCGGGCTTCACGCGCTGCATGTGGCCATCGGCGTCATCCTGCTAGCCGGGCTGGCGTGGTTATTGCGCAAGCCGCAGGGGATCTCGCTGAACACCGTCCGCAACACCGGGCTCTATTGGCATTTCGTCGATCTCGTCTGGGTCTTCCTTTTCCCGCTTCTTTATCTTGCCGGGCATCGGCTCTGAAATTTATGCATCCTTCATCTCCCACCCTCCGGACTTTTGCCAAAGTATGGGGCGCATTGATGGTGCTCCTGCTGCTCACGATTCTTGCTTCGCAGTTTGACCTGGGGCGGTTATCGCTCGCGGTGGCGCTCGCGATCGCCGTGACGAAGGCGGCGCTGATCGTGATGTTTTTCATGCACGTCCGCTATGGCAGCCGCGAGGTGTTGGTCTTTGCGGGCGCGGCCTATCTGTGGTTGGCGATTCTGTTGGTGGGGGTGCTTTATGACTATGCCTCGCGCAATTGGCTGCCGGGGCGTTGAGATCAGCGGAAAGCGAAGGATCCCGCTGTGTCGCCGTTTATAGCTTCGGATAGTGAAATTCGTACCCGAGTTCCTGAACGCGGCGGGGGATGACGCGCTGGCTTTGCAGGAGCGTTTGGCCGAACTCACCAAGGCCGGCCTTGAGGGCGAAGGAGGGGACGCTTAACCATGCCTTGCGGTGCCACTTGCGGGCGACCGCTTGCGTGAATTCGTCATTGCGAACGGGGTGGGGGGCGACCGCGTTGTAGATCCCCTTGGCCTTCGGGTCCGTGGCGCAGAGGAGGGCAAGGTTGGCGGCGTCGCCCGCGTGAATCCATGATACCCACTGCCGCCCGTCGCCGAGCTTCGCCCCGAGCCCGAGGAGGAAGAGCGGGCGCAGTTTTCCGAGAACGCCGCCTTCCCGACCCAGAACGATGCCGAAGCGGAGAATCGCGACGCGGACGCCTTCCGTTTCCGCCCTGAGAGCTTCGCGTTCCCATGTCTTGCACACCTCCGCGAGAAAATCATGTCCGGCGGGCGCCGATTCATCGGCTTCGTTTTCGCCGGTATCACCGTAGAAACCAATGGCGGAGGCGCTGACGAGGGTTGAGGGGCCGTGGCCTGCGCGCCGGGCGTCAAGGATCGCGTCGACTAGCGTGCGGGTGCCGTCGCGGCGGCTGGCGAGGATGCGCTCCTTTTTGGCGGGCGTCCAGACGCCGAAGACCGATTCACCCGCGAGATGGATGATGGCGTCAAGCCCGGTGACGTCGATCAGGCCCGGGGCGAATTCCCGCATCTCGAGGCAACCGGGCACTTCGGTATGGGGATCGCGGGAAAAGCCGCAGACGTGGTGCCCCGCGCGGGCGGCGATCTCGGAAACCCTGTTTCCCAGAAATCCGGAGATCCCCGTGATTCCAATTTTGAGATGCTCTGGAGCCGGTGCGTCCATGCGGCGGTTTTTCTCTTCTTAATCGAACCGGCTATAGAACCAGCGGTAGGGGAACCGGTCGCCAGGGCAGTCGGTCGGCACGGGGTTGATATCCTTGTGCGTTTTGACGGTGGCCTGTTTGCGGTTGGTTTTTCCCACGCGGGTCCGGAGATAGCGGATCAGTTCTTCCAAGGCTTCAAGTTGCTGCTGGGTCGGTTTATCCCGATTATAATCGCCCACAAGGCAGATCCCGAGCGCAATGTTGTTGAGGTAATCCGAGCGGACATGGCCGCCATTGATCTGTTGACGCCACCGGGGACCGATCTCGATCCCGCCGTTGCCGGAGGAGGTGCCATTCCCGATGACGAAGTGATACGCGAGGCCATTCTGCATCTTGCGGACGTTTCGGTGGTAGTAATCGAACGCTTTGGCGTTCCCCTGACGGGTGCCGGAGTTATGCACGACGATGTAGAGCCAGCGATGCTTCTTTACGGGCGCTTTGTCGATGGCGGCGCGGACGGCGGGGGTAAGGTATTTGTACTGCGGCGAGCGCTTGAAGAGGAACCAGCCCCGTTTCTCCTGAGCGGGAGGCGGGACGGTTTCGTCGGTATCCGCCAAGCCCGATTTCTCGATGACCACCGCGCTCTTCGTTTCCGGGCGCGATCCCGGAGTGGGGGAGGGCTTCGGTGGAATCTCCCGACGCTGGGTGGGAGTGGGCGCGGGTCTGGAGGGGGTCGAAGAAGGGGAGGATGGGCGCTTCTCGGTTGAACCGGCCGAGCCCGTCGAGCTTTTTGGCTTTTTGGGAGCCGCCTTTGGCTTTGCCTTCTTCTTGTTTTTTGCCTGGGTTTTAGCCGACGAGGAGGTGTTTTTTGCCGGGGTCGGTTTGGAGGGGGGCGCGTGGACGGGGGGCGGTGCGGTTGGGCCCGAAGTTTGTCTGCCGCGCGATTGGAGAAAGGCGTCTTTTTTTTCTTCGTCGGTCATCCCTCGAGCCCAATGAGGCTCGGGAAAAAGGGTTGCCGCAAGAACGGCAACGGTGACGAAAAGCGATGTTTTACCCACGGGTGGTGAATGGTAGCAGGAGATGCTTGGCACGCAAGCGGCGAGCGGCTAAGGAAGCGTTTTGGGCCTATGAAAAAAGTTCTCATCTTGAGCGCCGGTTATGGCGAGGGGCACAATACCGCCGCACGCAACGTTCGGATGGCGCTGGATTCCGTCGGCTCCGGAGAGGTGGAAGCCAAGGTGCTCGATCTACTGGAGATTACCTATGGCCGCGTCAACGAATTGTTGAAAAAGGCTTATCTGGCTACCATCAATCGTGCGCCTCTGGTGTGGGAAAAAATTTACGGGATGATCGATTCGAGCGCAGCCTTCGATGATCTGCTGGCTTCGTTCTCTCCGCTTCGGCATGCGATGGAGGCTTTGCTGGAGGAGGAAAAGCCCGACGCGGTGGTCTGCACCTTTCCGGTTTACAACTGTTTGATTGACCAGGTTTACGGCGACCGGTCGCGCCCGTTTTCGCTGATGACCGTCATCACCGATTCCATCACCATCAACGCGGTCTGGTATCGTTGCGGGAGCGACGCCTTTATCGTGCCCAACGAGGAGACGGCGGCTGAGTTGCGGCACGCCGGGGTTTCCTCGGAGAAGATCCATGTGCTGGGGTTTCCGGTTTCTCCCCGGTACGCGGAGTTTGCACGCGGGAAGAAGAAACCCGCCCGGGATGGGGCGCGGTGGCAGGTGCTCTACATGGCCGGATCCGGCAGGAAGGAAGCGATGCGGACGGCGCGGGCGCTGACAACGCTTGGAGACATCGATCTGCGGATCACCGCGGGCCGCGACAAGGATTGGCAGGTTCAGATACAGGCGGCCGTGGGCGGGGAATATCCGAACGGGACGAGGGTTGAGGTGCTCGGTTGGACGGATAAGATGCCCGAACTGATGGCCGGGGCGCATCTTCTCATTGGCAAGGCGGGCGGAGCAACGGTGCAGGAATCGCTGGCGGCGGGAACGCCGATGGTGATGACAAAGGTGGTCCCCGGACAGGAGGAGGGGAATGCGCGGCTGCTTCTGGAGAACGGATGCGGCATTCTGGCCAGGACGCCGGAGGAAATTATTGCCGCCGTGGAAAGCTCCTTTGCAGGAGGCGGGGTTCTCTGGTTAAAGTGGCGGGCTAATGGTGAACGCCTCAGCCGCCCCGACGCGGCGCGGGCGATTGCCCGATTTATCATCCGCCACTGTTCCTCATGATCCGCGCTTTTGTTTTCGATATCGGTAATGTCCTGCTTCGCTTTGACTTCAGTCTGGCTGCCAAGCGGCTCGTTCCTCTCAGTGGGACGCCTTACCCCGCCGGGTTTCCGGAGAGGGTGGACGAAATCAAGAACGTCTATGAGGCAGGCCAGATCGACCGCGCCACGTTTCTGAAGGAGGTTTTCTCGCTGCTACAGTTCCGGGGGACGGAGGCGGATTTTGTTGCCGCGTGGGAGGAGATTTTTGAGGAAAACTTCCCGATGACGAGCGTGGTGGACTCCCTCCATGGGCGATACCCGCTCTATCTTCTCTCCAATACGAGCGACATTCACGTCGATCACATCCTGCGGCGTTACCCGTTTTTCGGGCGTTTTGATGACGCGGTTTACTCCTACAAGGTCCGGTGTTCCAAGCCGGATCGGGCCATCTACGAGTTGGCCGCGCGTCAGTTCGGGGTGAAGCCGGAGGAGACGGTCTTCATTGACGATCTACCGGCCAATATTGCCTCCGCCCGGGAGGTGGGGTTCCGTGCGATTCAGTACGATTTCCGGCGGCACGAGGCATTTTTGAAGGAATTGGCGGGGCTCGGGGTGGATTTTCAAAGAGAACTTGCCACTTGATGGGGGGGCATCCCTCCACTAGCCTGATGAAAACCGCAACTTGAAGCGACCCTTTAAGCGACCTTAAATCGGCTGAAAAACCCATGGCAGAAGTTCAAAGAAACACCGTTTCCTCGGGCGAGATGACCCTTCGGTTCATCGAGTTCGTCCGGATGCACACGCACAACGCCGGGTTGTTCCTGGGGAGGACGCCGCATCCGCAGACCGGGAAACCGCAGGTGAACCTTGACCTCGCCAGGATGTTGATCGAGCAACTCGTGGCCATCGAGGCCAAGACGCGCGGCAATCTCAACTCGGACGAAGCGGCGGTACTCACCAGCAGCCTTGAGGGGCTTCAGGCGGACTTTGCCAAAGCATCGGGGCAGAAAACCACCTGACGATGGCCATAAAATCTCTGAAAATCGGCTCGCTCACTCTGGGCGGGCGCAAGCCGGTATTTATCCTCGGCCCATGCGTGATCGAATCCGAACGGTTCGTGCGCAGGATGGGTAAGAAGTTGGGGCAGATCTGCGGCGACCTCGGCGTGCCGTTCATCTTCAAGGCTTCTTATGACAAGGCGAACCGGACTTCCGTGGATTCATTCCGCGGGCTTTCGCCGCGCGACGGGTGCGAGATTCTCGCCTCCGTCGGGGCGGATCTGGGGGTGCCGGTGACGACGGATATCCATTCTCCCGAGGAGGCGGCGATCGCGGCGGAGTTCATCGACGTGCTCCAGATTCCCGCGTTTCTCTGTCGCCAGACGGATCTGATCCGGGCGGCTTCGGAGACGGGTCGCGTGGTCAATGTCAAGAAGGGCCAGTTTCTCGCCCCCTGGGATGTCAAAAACATCGCGAAAAAGATGGAGCGCTTTGGCTGCAAAAAATTCTTTTTCACGGAGAGGGGTGTCAGCTTTGGGTATAATAACCTTGTGGCAGACATGCGTTCGCTGTATTGGATGAGAGAGGCCGGTTATCTTGTGATGTTCGACGCGACCCATTCAGTCCAGCGCCCCGGCGGCGCGGGGGATAAGACTTCCGGTGACGGAATCCTCGCCCCGGTACTGGCACGGGCCGCAGTGGCTGCCGGGTGTGACGGGGTCTTCATCGAGACTCATGAGAACCCGGAGAAGGCTTTCTCCGATGGGCCCAACCAAATTCCGTTGGCAAAGTTGCCCGCGCTTCTCAAAAAACTGACGGCGATCCATGAACTGGTCCGATAACGCCCTGCTTTTGCCCCGGATGATTCGCCCGGCGGTATGGGCGCTGGTGGCGGCCCTGCTTCTGGGCTCGTTTCCTGCCGATGCCTGGGCTAAGTCCAAGGAGAAAAAGAAGAAAAAGAAGGAGAACCCGGAGGCGATGACCTTCGATCTGCCGATTCCCATCGGCCATGGGGCTTCGGGGATCAAATTGCCCGACCGCGACGACAAGGGTAACCTCCGGATGTCTTTTGAGATCGGCTCCGCGTTTCGCGTGGATGAGACTCATCTGAAACTGGAGAATCTCAAGATCGAAACTTTTGACGACGCTGGAAAACTGGACATGGTGATTGAAATGCCGGAATCTTCGATGGATCTCCAAACCCGCATTTTAACCAGCGTTAATCCAGTGACCATTCATCGTTCCGACTTCGAGGTGAGGGGAGGCAACATGACCTTCAACACCAAAACGCGCCAGGGGAAGTTCTCCGGGCCGGTTCGCATGTTAATTTTTAATCGTGATGGTCTTGATTCTGCTGAGAAAGGAGAAGCGGGTGAGTAAATCGAATTTCATGATGACGGCGCTGTTGGGGGTACTGCTGCCCGCGAGCGGCTTTGCCAACAACGAGTTTCGGGTGTCTCAAACGACGGGGCTCGAACTCGACACACCGGCATCGCTTTCCCATGACTCGGGTGGCTCCGACACCAAAAAGAAGGGCGAAGCTGAGCCTGGAGTAAAGAAGCCGACCGAAATCACGGCCAGTAGGGAAACAACTTTCGATGAAAAGGCGCGCGTTGCGGTCTTTTCGGGCGATGTGACAGTAGTCGATACCCAGTTCAACCTGACGTGCGACAAGCTCACCGCCTATCTCAAGAAGCCGGGCGCTGATGCCAAGGCTGACGCCAAAGGCGATGCAAAAGCCGACGCGACGGCTGAGAAAAAGGGCGGACCTGAGGTGGGTGGAGGTCTTGATCGTGTTCTGGCGGAGGGGAATGTCGTGATTACCCAGGAAAAAGCGGCAGCCAATGGCGAAGTGACCCGTTACGTCGGCAAGGCCGCCAAGGCCGAGTACAATGCCGCCACGGGCGATGTGACCCTGAAGGGATGGCCGCAGATTCAGCAGGGGATCAACAATCAGGTCGCCACCGCGGAGGGGACGGTAATGATTCTCAATAAGAGCGGCCGTTTGAAAACGATTGGCCCCAGCAAAACGGAGATCAAGGATTCCTCCGACAAGGATCTCATGAAAGTGGGCAAATCGGAAAGTTCGCGTCCAAACTAGCACTAGAGCTTGTGAGCACTTTGACTGAAAACAGTTCCCTGCCCGTGAAGGCCGAAATCGGGGAAAAGCCGATTCTCTGGACCGAGAAACTGGTCAAGATTTACGGGGGCCGCTCGGTAGTCAACGGCGTCGACATCAACATTCGGTCGGGCGAGGTCGTGGGCGTTCTCGGCCCGAACGGCGCGGGCAAGACGACGACCTTCTACATGGTGGTGGGGCTGGTGCGGCCCAACGGTGGGAAGGTTTTCTTCAAAGGGCAGGACATGACCGATTTCCCGATGTACCGCCGCGCGCGGCTCGGGATGGGGTATCTCCCTCAGGAAGAGTCCATTTTCCGCAAGCTGACGGTGGAGCAGAATATCATGGCGATTCTGGAGACCACCGACCTCGGCAAGCAGGCGCGCAAGCACCGTTGCGAGGAACTGCTGACACAGTTCGGCATTGAGCATGTCGCCAAACAGGAGGCGCTGACGTTGAGCGGCGGCGAAAAACGCCGTTTGACGATTGCGCGCTCCCTGGTCAGCAACCCGAGCCTGCTGATGCTCGACGAGCCGTTCAGCGGCGTCGATCCCATTGCCGTCTATGACGTGCAGCAGATCATCGAGAACCTGCGGAAGTCGGGTCTGGCTATTTTGATTACCGACCATAACGTGCGCGAGACTTTATCAATCGTCGACAGGGCGTATCTTATCTACGAGGGGCGCGTGGAGAGCGAAGGGACCAAAGATTTTCTGATCAACGACCCGATCAGCCGGCAGCTGTATCTGGGCGAGCGCTTTCAGATGTAAAGGAGTACCTCTATTTTCAACCCAACAACACAGGAGGATAAAAAAGCATGCAAATTGCCAACGTAAACCTGCCCATCCAAGTCACCGGCCGCCACGTGAACGTCTCCGAGCCGATGAAAGATTACGCCATCAAGAAGGTGGAGGGGCTGCACCTCGACTACCCGCGCATCATCGAGGCGCAAATCATCCTGGACGTCCAAAAATACCGGCATATCGCCGAGGTCATCCTTTTCTGCGCGAACCACATCACCATCGAGGCGGACGCCGAGACGACCGACATGTACGCCTCCATCGACCAGGTGATGGACAAAATTGCGCAGCAAATGCGCAAGTACAAGACGAAGATCATGCGCCAGCACAGGCCCCGCAAGGGCGAGGTGCGCCATGTCGAGGAGCAGGTGTTGAGCCTCGAAGGCTTTGAGGAGCATGCTGAAAGCGAGCCGAACGTCATTCAGACGGAGAAGTACCCGGTCAAGCCGATGTACATCGACGAGGCGGTGCTTCAGCTCGAAATGTCCAACCGGCAGTTCGTCGTCTTCCACAACCCGAAGACCGACAAGGTAAACGTGCTTTACCGCCGCAAGGACGAAGGGTTCGGCCTGATCGAGCCGATCTTCTCCTAGCCGGAGTCACCCACGCCATTATTTCCGGCCGCCCGAGCGTCTTGTCGATTGCATGAATCCCCGTACGAAGTACCCCAACGTTACCGTAGGGGAATTCTACACCCGCCATGCCGAGACGCTCGCGCTGTCGCTGGCCGGCTCCGCCGCTGGGTTCGATCGCCGGATCAAAGAGCCGACGATCAATCGGCCAGGGCTGGCGCTCTCGGGTTTTTTCGACTATTTCGCGGAAAAACGGATCCAGGTTCTGGGAAGCGCGGAGCTTGCCTACCTGAAAAGCTTACCGGAGTGTGAAATCCGCCACCGGTTGAAGGAGATTCTGGAGCGGAAGATTCCCTGTCTGGTGATTTCCCGGGGGGCTCGGCCCTCCAAAGTCCTTCTGGAGGAGGCCGCCGCCGCCGGTGTTTCCGTATTTCGCACGCCGATGGTGACGATGAATTTCATCAACGCCGCGACGCTCGCCCTGGAGGCCGATTTCGCGCCGACGCGGACGGAGCACGGCAGCATGGTTGACATTATGGGCGTTGGCACGATGGTGCGGGGGTCCAGCGGCATCGGCAAGAGCGAGGCAGTGCTCGGGTTGATTGAGCGCGGTTACTCGCTGGTGAGCGACGATGTCACCCGGCTCCGCGTGGTGGAGGGGCGGGATCTTGTCGGCACCTCGCCCGATCTGACGCGTCACCATATGGAGGTGCGCGGGTTGGGGATCATCAACGTGATGTCGATCTTTGGGGTGGGGTCGGTGAGACGGGAAAAACAGCTCGATCTCATCGTTACACTAAAAGATTGGCAAGAGTTGGAAGAGGTGGATAGAATTGGGCTGGAACAGGAATTTTATGAAATATTGGGAATCCTGATCCCGCATATCACAATCCCCGTGCGCATGGGCCGGGATCTGGCGCGATTGGTCGAAGTGGCCGCGCTGGATCAAAAGCTCAAGGGCATGGGACAGAATTGCGCGCAGGAATTTAATCAACGCCTTTTGAATTTAATGCAGAAACCAAACTAATGGGCCTACTTAGCCGCAGAACACCCAGCAGCCAGGAAGAGAAATTTAGCAAAGAAGTCACGATCCAGAACCGGCTCGGCTTGCACGCGCGCCCCTCGGCGATGTTCGTCAAGGTTTGTAACCGTTTCAAATCGGAGATCTGGGTCGAAAAGGACGGCGAGCAGGTCAACGGCAAAAGCATCATGGGCCTGATGATGCTTGCGGCCGGGCAGGGCTCGAAACTGCTTATCACCTGCGAAGGCCCGGATGCGGAAAAGGCGTTGAAGGAAGTCGAGGGCCTGGTTGCGCGTCGGTTTGACGAAGACTGAGCCTCTTTGAAGCTCCGGAACGACCTTTCGGGTCGAGGATGCTGAGGGTGGCCGATTGATTTCGCTGGCTCTCTGCCCAAAAACCTCCGAGGGTTGCACAGGGGCTTCATCCAAGTTTTTTTCTGCGGCAAATGAGCGAATCTCAGCAGCGAGTCGAAAAGCGCTTTCACGGGGTCGGCGTTTCACCGGGTATTGCCCGGGGGACGGCGTTCGTCCTGCGCCCCGACGACGACGAGCCGCCCAGCCGCCGCATCGACGAGAGCGAGATCCCGGCGGAGATTGCCCGGTTTGAGGCGGCGTTGATCCAGACGCGCGCGCAGATTCTCGAAATGCAGCAGCGCATCGCCGAGGCCATCGGCGCAAAGGATGCCGGCATCTTCGATGCCCATCTCCTCGTCGTTGAGGATCGTACCCTCATCGACGAGGTGCTCCGCACGCTCAAGCGGGACAAATGGAACATCGAGCAGGTATTCCAGACGGTTGCCAACCGTTACTCCAAGACGCTGAGCGAGATCGATGACCCTTACCTGCGCGAGCGGGCGCTCGATATCAACGATGTCACTCGGCGCGTGGTGCATAATTTGATGGGGAAGACCGGGCGCAGTCTTACGGACGTTGAGACCCCTCACATTCTCGTCGCGCACAACCTGACCCCATCGGACACCGCGCAACTCAACCGGCAACTGGTACTCGGGTTTGCCACCGATGTCGGCAGCCGGACTTCGCACACCGCCATCATGGCGCGGTCGCTCAATATCCCGGCGGTGGTCGCCCTTCACAACGTCAGCGAGGCGCTTCAGACGGGCGATCAACTCTTGCTCGACGGGTACAACGGCTTCCTCATCGTCAACCCGAACGACCAGACGCTCTGGGAATACGGGGAACTGGAGGTCAAGAAAACCGCCGTCGAAGAGAAGCTGACGGAGTTGAGGGAAACCCCCTCCACCACACTTGACGGGCGGCATATCTCCCTCTCCGCGAACATCGAACTGCCGGATGAC
Source organism: Chthoniobacteraceae bacterium (assembly GCA_037190965.1). Taxonomy (GTDB): domain Bacteria; phylum Verrucomicrobiota; class Verrucomicrobiia; order Chthoniobacterales; family Chthoniobacteraceae; genus DATMFV01. The sequence continues at coordinate 21,228 of JBBCKI010000066.1, read as the reverse complement.
GTGGAGTTGGTTAAAAAGAGCGGCGCGGAAGGGATCGGCCTCTACCGCACCGAGTTTTTCTATCTCAACAAGGACGAACTCCCCAACGAGGAGGAGCAGTACGTCAACTACTGCAAGGTCGCCCACGAGGTGATGCCGCACTCAGTCATCATCCGTACGCTCGACCTGGGAGGCGACAAGTTCATGAGTGCCCTCCAGTTGCCGGAGGAACTCAACCCGTTCCTGGGCTGGCGGGCGATCCGCTTCTGCCTGGAGCGCGTCGATGTTTTCAAAACGCAGCTTCGCGCGATCCTCCGCGCCAGCGCCAGCGGCAACATCCGGATGATGTACCCGATGATCTCGGGCGTGGACGAACTCCGGCGGGCGAATGCGGTTCTCGAAGAATGCCGCGAGGAACTGCGGGCCGAAGGGAAGCCGTTCAACGAAGCAATGGAAGTCGGCGCGATGATCGAAGTGCCGAGCGCCGCCCTCGTCGCCGACCTGCTTGCCAAGGAGTGTGATTTCTTCAGCATCGGCACCAACGATCTGATCCAGTACACCATCGCCGTGGACCGGATCAACGAACGGATCGCCCATCTCTACGAGCCGACGCACCCGTCGATCATTCGGCTCCTCAAGATCATCGTCAACGCCGCCCACGCCCACAACCTTTGGGTGGGGGTTTGCGGCGAGATGGCCGGGGAGATCGCGTTGACGCCGCTACTGGTTGGTCTTGGAGTCGATGAACTCAGCACCGGGGCCGCCCTCGTCCCCCGTGTCAAACGGGCCGTGCAAAGTCTGGACGTTGGCGTCTGCCTCCAGTTGGTGGATGAGGTGAAGAACATGGATTCCGCAGCCGCCATCATGGAAAAGTGCGAAGCCATCGCGCGGGATCATTATCCCGAGTTGATGAATTAGCGCTACCGGAACGTCGGATACAGCCTTGCCTCGGAGCGTTGCGGGACCGCGCCCATCATGATTTTTCTTGCGACAACCGCCTGCCGGGCGATCTCCGTTTTCGCGCTCTGCGGCGTGAAATCGGGGTGAATACTGAGCCGTTGAAGCGCCAGCGGCAGCAGGACCGATTCTTCCCATCCACCGGGAATCGGGAAAGTCGTCCCCGGGTCGGAGGCCCCGCCGAGATCGGCAGCGATAATGGCCGGGGCGTTGAGCCGCGCCCCATAGGTGAGCAATGTCGCCTCCAGCGGCATCGGTTGTACCCGCAGCCGAATCCCGAGCCGGGACTGCGAAGGGAAGTAGCGCGTTTCCACAAAACAGACCTCCGGTGCCCCCGTGCTTCGCGTGGCAAAGTCCAACGCCGTTTCGAATTCCGCACGGGACGAAACCCTGCGCAGTAGCGCCGGAGGCAAAGAGGAGCCGCAGGTGCCGATCGGGTCGAGCACCGCGATCACCTCCGGGCCGGGGCTGGCGCAGTCCCCATAGACCGTTGCGCTAACCGTCCCGGTCGGGCCAAGGTAAGGGCGCAGGAGAGAGGTGCCATCCACCAGTTCGTTGTCATGGGCCGCGCCTTCCAATCGGATTGTGCAGCCATCCATCCACGGAGCGTATTGAGGAAACGCGGCGATGGAGTTGCTCTCATGGGTAAGAGTCAGCGTTACGGTCACGGGAGCCCGCAATGCGATCCCGACCCTTGCAAATCGCACGGCGGTCGGCGCGCTGTCCCAGAGATCCTGAAGCGCCGCGTTGATGCAGGCCACCAGTTGATCGACATCGCCAGTCTTCAATCCCCGGTGTTGCAGGGGAGGGGTATTGGAGGGATCCGCCGGGTCGAGTGACGTCACCTCGAGATGCAACGCCATGCGAAGCGCCAGTTGTTGTGCGGTCAAAGGCATGGGGATTGGTTCTAACGGGCTGGTTTCCGGGGAGCGCGGGCGCTCTTGGAGGGATCGGGGGTGGTGGAGGAAGTTGAAGCTGAGTTCGGATCGGACTCCTCATTCCGGATGTCCGGGATTTCCTCCCGCTTCACAAAAAGATGGGGATCCACCGAGTCCTCCGGCAGCAGATTGCCCAGCAACGGCCAGATGTTGGCCGATTTGTGCATATCGACCCGCTCCGCGCGATACTCCTCGATGTCGCGGTAGGCGCGCAGGTGGGAACCGGTGTGGCGATTATAGAAAAAGACGTAATCCTTGCCGCTCCAGCCGGATTGAACGAGGAACTTGTGAACCGAGCTTTCGCCCAGAATTTCGATGCAGAAAACAGTCGTCATGGGATTTTGGAAAAAAGAAGAAGAAAGTTGGAAGGGATCGAGGCGGCTTCGTTTCTCGGCCAGCCTTCGATCTGCTCTCGTTCCCAATCTCCAGATTGGGAATGCCGATGTCCTCGAAACTCCAGTTTCGTAACCTTATGCCTGCAATGGAGACTTCGGGGATGAACGCAGGCGGACGAATCAGGAGATCGGGAACGAGATCTGATGAAGGGCTTTGCAGGGCGGGGCCTCCATGCCCCACCCCGCGTTCTCCACTTCCCAGCGGGTTTCAGATCCTTGAAACGCCGCCAGGCACCGCTAGTTCATCGGCGCGTTGGCCACGTTGATCGCATGCTCGATGAGCACATAACCGCGTGGACGGCTGCTGCCCGAGATGCCTGAATCGCGCCGGACCTGCTGGCCGTAGATCGACTGGTAGGCCCAGCCCATCCGGTGGCCGTAGTCCGACGTGTTCTGCACCAGTTCGTGCCGCAGCGAACCGTAGGCGCGCAGGCCCGCTCCCGCTCCGAGGCAGAGGCTGAAGCCGATGGGAACCCCGTTGGCATTGGCCTGGAGGATAACCGACCCGGTCGGATGGGCATCGGTGTTTTTGTTGCTGTCCCAGGTCACGCCGCCAAGCGTCGTCACGCGATCTCCCGATGCCGCCGAACCAAGGCGCTTGGAGATCGTGATCTTGTTTCCGTCGTTGGCGGAGCCTGTATAGCTGTAGAAGCCCCACTTGCCCTTGTTCGGGCCGCTGACGTTGACCACCACGAAGTGGTACGTGTTGCTGTCGGAGCTGCTGTTGCTGTCGCTCTCCAGGTACCGGTAAGGCGCGCCGCTGAAGCACTCGAAGTACTTGTTGGCGGTTCCCGGAGAGGTGCGACCGCCGCCGGTCACGTCGAAGGGCGCCGTGCCCGCCGTGACGGGATCGCCGAGGAGCGCCTTGGGCAGCAGCGGGCTGCCGATCGGCCCGGGCGTGTCGGCGTCGATCACCTTGTGGTGAAGGATCGTGTTGCCATTCCATCGGGTGAAACCGCCACGGAAGAGGACGTTCCCGCTGCCTCGTGCCCCCGCATACTGCTGGGCCTGAAGCCAGCTTGAGCTGTTCGCCAGCGGGGCGAGGGAGTCCTCCGTGGCCAGGAAGAGGAGTTCGTACACTTTTGAGTACCCCTCCTGCATGATGTTGATGGGGCTCGCGCCGATGGAGGTGCCCACGGCGTTGGCCTGGGCAATGAGACCGGTCGAGAGGGTGTCGCTGATCGTCAGCGAATCGCGGCTCGCCTTGTTGTTGGGACGCAGCATGTTGAGGCCCACCGCCGAGGTGATGAACTTCATGAGCATGTCGCGCTGCCGTTTGCGGCCGAGCCATTTCGCCACCAGCGGCGCGGCGGCGGCCTCAATGCTTCGTCCGGCGGCCAGGAATTCGATATCCTTTTTGGTGAGCCCCACGGCGTGCCGGATGAAGTCGACCTGGCAAGCATAGCTCCCGATGGCGAGCGCTTCCTCATTGCCCTCCAGCACTTCATCACCATGGACCCCGTCGCCGCCGAGCGAGGCGATGGCGTTGAAGTACACCTTGTCCGCGCCTCCGGCGGAGAGGTCGGTCTTCACCCAGATCGGGCGGTCAGACCCTTCGCCGCCCTCCAGCGAGGCAAAGAGATCCTCCTCCTCGACGGCGAGGTCGATATAGTTGGAGAAGAGTTGTCCGACGTTGCTTGCGGCGTTGGCGCGATAGGTTTCGAGGCCGGTCGCCGCGATTTGATTTCTTGTAGGCATTCGTTATTTGGTCTTTTGGTTTTTTGTTTGAAATGCGAGGCCGAAGGGGAGGGGGCGCGAAAGGCCGCCCGCGAAACACCGGACCCGCAAAGGTGTCCTCGGGATTTTCCAACTCCGCCGGGGCAACGCGGCGCTCCCGGCGTGGAGGGAATTTCTGGAGACGTAGAAAAATCGGGTAATTTTGGGGCGCTAGCTCTTCTTGAGCAGCGCCTCGAAGGGCGTGCCAATCTCGCGCATCAGCTCAAGCATCGCCCCCTGCGAGCGCGCGCCCGCCAGTCGACGCTCAAGCACAGCGGCAGGCGCTTCCACGGGCACACCCCCGGCGGGGACAGGCCTCACCGATCTCCGGGGAGCCACCGTCGCCGCAACCGGAGCCTTTTGAATCCCCAGCGCGCGAGCCAGTCGCCGGGCCACCTTGTACTGTGCCTGCGGATCTTGGATGAGCGGGCTGTTGGATTCCCGCAGGTATTCGATCTCCTCGCGGCAGGCTTCGTAAAGATCCGTCCCCGGGGTGAGCGCGTCGGGAAATTCCTCCGCGAGAGCCATCTGCGCTTCCGCCTCCGTTCTTCGGCGGGCTTCGAGCGTTTCCGCCGCCTGCTGTTCGAGCGTCTGCTGACGTTGCGACCGGAGATCGCGCAACGCCTCTCGCGCTTCCAGATAGGCTTCCGAAGCCGCGTCGTATTCGGCGAGGTCGCCGCGAGCTTCCGCCTTGCGCTGCTTGAGTTCATCAAGCCGCTGCTGTTGCCCGGCAATCTTCCGGTCGAGAACGGCCATCCGGTTCTCGCTCGATCCGGCTTGAGGCGTCGGGGGAGCGGTGTCGCCGTAAACCGCGCGGTAGGCTTCGTTCAAGCTAAGCCCGCGCTTGGCCGTCAGTTCCACCACGCGCCGTTCCTGCTCGTCGAGGTGATCCCAACGTCCCCGGAAGTTCTTCGCCTTCCGGGCATCGGCTTCGGCCGGGGTTTCGGCGGCCTCTTCCTCCCCTTCCGGTTCCGCTTCTGCGGAAACCACCGGCTCTTCCGCCAGAGGCGCGGGCGCCTCCGCTCCCGTCATTTGGGAGAGGAGAGATGACATTGTAAGTTCCCTTTCATTTCCCGCACCAGCAACGGGTGCGGCTTCCATCGGTTGAACGGCCACATCGGCCTGCTCGAGTTCCATGGAGGCCACCCTTCGCGCCGGACGCAAATACCGCAACGCGGCGCAACTCCGATCACGTAAAATTTCCCGCTCCGTATTGCTCAAATGGTGCGGAAGCACCGGTAGCACGCTCGCGCCGTCGAGCGCGGGGATAGACTCCTTGGCTTGATGAAGGCCGCATCCCAATCCCAGCAGCCCGTCCTGCAGGGATGGATGCCCAACGCGACTCTTCACCGATCCCGCGCTCGGCGGCGCGAGCGGTCTACCTTGGTCGATTCTCCGAACGACCCGATTTACATTGTTCAAGGCGGCTATAATCTTTATCCAAGGAGGGAGATCCCGACCCACCTCGCGACTGATTCTGAACGAAAATAGGAGATAGAAGTCTCATCCCTGTATCTTCACAACCCGGGCCATGCCTCGCCGCTTCGAAGAAGAACTCGAAAATCTCCGTCAGCAGTCGCTCTTGCGGCAACTGCGCGAGGTGGAACCGTGCGACGGGATGACGATGACGTGCGCGGGACGTTCCCTGGTTAATTTTGCCTCCAACGATTATCTCGGACTCTCCGGAGAAGCCTTTCTGCGTGAGACCGCCAAGCAGGCCATTGACGAACACGGCGTCGGTACGGGCGCTTCCCGGCTTGTCTGCGGCACGCGTGGCCCTCATTTGCGGTTGGAGGAGTGTCTTGCAAAGTTCAAGAACACCGAGGCGGCCCTTAGTTTTTCAAGCGGTTACGCCGCGGCCGTGGGGACGTTGAGCGCTCTGGCAGGGAAGAAAGATGTCCTCATTCTCGATAAACTGGTGCATGCCTCCCTGGTTGACGGAGCGCGCTTGAGCGGGGCGGTGATCCGCGTCTTCCCGCATAACCACACTGCAAAGCTCGAAAGTCATCTGCAATGGGCGCGGCAGGAGCACCCGGAGGCCCGTGTGATCGTCGTTACCGAATCGGTTTTCAGCATGGACGGAGACCGCGCCCCGCTGGCGGAGATCGTCGCGATCAAGGAACGCTACGGCGCGCTGCTGTTGCTTGATGAAGCTCACGCCGTCGGCGTCCTCGGCCAGAACGGTCGAGGCCTTGCCGACCGCCTCGGGCTTGCCTCACGGGTGGACCTGCAGATGGGCACCCTGAGCAAAGCGCTCGGCGTCAGCGGTGGTTATCTCTGCGGCAGCCGGTCGCTCATCGATCTTCTCATCAACCGGGCTCGCGCTTTCGTCTTTTCCACCGCGCCACCCCCCGCCATCGCCGCCGCCGCCTGCGCCGCCGTGGAGTTCCTGCAAACAGCGGAAGGCGAGGCGCGCCGGGAGCGGCTTCGCGAAAACCTGAAACTACTCGCCGCAGGGTTGCCTTCCGGCTTGACCCCCGAGAGGTTGCAAAGCGCGATTGTCCCGGTGATTCTCGGCCATGAAGAAACCGCGATAGCGGCAGCCCGGCAAATGCAGGACCGGGGACTTTTTGTCCCCGCCATTCGTTATCCCACCGTCGCGCGCGGCGAGGCGCGCCTCCGCATCACCCTTTCCGCGCTGCACACCCCGGAGCAGATCGCCCGGCTCAACGAATCGCTTGCAGCACTTACTCCGTTGGCGGCAGTCCCGACACCTCAGCGGCCGTCTTGAAGTGCGTCTTGGCTACTTCCCGCAGAATGGCTGGTGAATGCTTCGCCACCAGGTCGCGAGCGACACTCTTCACCTGCGGGTTGACCCCGCGCGGAAGCACCACCCCGTGGCGCTTGCCGGTTTTCTCAAGCCAGTTGATGAACTTCTCGCGGGCGATGATGGAAGCCGCCGCCACCGCCAGGTCGGATTCCGCCTTGGTTCGTTGATCGAGCTGGATCTCCTTCCCCTTGGTCATCAGCGAACGCTTGATGAGCGCGGGATTGCCAAACTGGTCGGAGAGCGCCCTGGGGCAATCGGGCCTCTGGTCCAGCAGGTTTTCAATCGCCCGCGCGTGACCCCACGCGAGAAGCTGGTTCAGGTTGCCGATCTTCTCATAAAGTTCGTTGTACTTCGCAGGCCCGATCTCGACCGTCGTAATCCCCACGCCCGGCGTTTCCCGGATCATCTCCGCCAGCGAGCGAATCTTCGCGTCGGAGCCGATCCGCTTGGAATCCTGAATGCCCGACTTCAGGAAGTGGTGAGCAATATCCCGGTTCACATAAACCCCGGCGATCACCAGCGGACCGAAAAAATCGCCCTTGCCGCTCTCGTCGATGCCGAAGTGCGGCGCAAACGCCTCCGGGTCGTGCACTTCCTCATATCCGATTTTGGCCTCGCCAAGGATCTCGGGCTCCAGCCGGAACTGGACGAATTCCTCCGTCCCTTTTCCTTGTACCACGATCTTTGGCCCCTTCTCATAAACCGCGATGTTGACCTTGGCCTTGCGCGCATAATAGAGCGTGTACGGCTTGGGCTCAAAATCCCAGCCTTCCTCCTTCAGCAATTTTTGCAACTTCGCAGCCTGTGCGGCGCTCAAAGGCGCGGTATAGAGTGTGAGACCAGACATGTCGCCCCCGATCAAATCGCACCGCAGCCTTCGCTCCGAGGAAAAAAAGAGTTCCATCGATGCCAATCTTCCGGCGTTCCAGAAGGCGCTCACTGCCTGGTTCCGCAAGGAAGGGCGCGACCTTCCCTGGCGGCACACCCACGATCCGTACGCCATCCTCGTCTCCGAGATCATGCTTCAGCAGACGCAGGTGACCACCGTGATCGATTACTACCGGCGCTGGCTGGCCCGTTTCCCCAACGCCGCCGCGCTGGCCGCCGCCGAGGAGAGCGAAGTGCTTCACGCCTGGCAGGGGCTCGGCTACTATTCCCGCGCCCGCAATCTCCACAAGGCGGCGCAAGCCCTCGTTCGTGATCATGGCGGCTCGTTTCCCACCGACCCCGAGGCTATCCGGACTCTCCCCGGTGTGGGGCGCTATACCGCCGCCGCCGTGGCAACTTTTGCCTTCGATGCGCCGACCCCGCCCGTGGATGGCAACATCGCCCGGGTGCTCGCCCGGTTGCTCGATTTTCGGGAACCGGTCGACGCCACCGCCGGGCTGGAATACCTCTGGCGAACCGCCACGCGCTGGCAGCCGGACCGGGAGGCCGGGTTCTACAACGAAGCGATGATGGAACTCGGCGCGCTGCTCTGCACCCCACGGGCTCCGGCCTGCATTATCTGTCCGGTGAGGCGCTTCTGTGCGGCCGGTGAGCCGGAATCGCTCCCGGTCAAAAAGCCGCGTCGGAAAACAATCCTTCTCGACGAACACTGCGCCTGGACGATCCAGGACGGGCGGGTCCTTCTTGAGCAGCAGACCGGTTCCCGCTGGCGCGGCTTGTGGCGGTTGCCTCTTTTGCCGTCCCCAGCTGAGGTGGGAGCCGACACGCCGCTCGTCACTCTCGATTATCCGTTCACCCATCACCGGATCACCCTCAAGGTTTTCCCTGCCCGAATGAGCGCAGGCGAGACCCGGCAATGGTTTGCCGTGGCCGACCTCGGCGACGTGCCAATGCCCGCGCCGCATCGGCGCGCGCTAAAGCAGTTGTTGCACATGACGACGATCCAAGGGTAGTGTGACCCGCACGTTAAAACCGGCGAAATTTTCATCATGGCTGACCCCATCCCCGCTTCCACTCTGCAGATCATCGATCGATGGGTGGGTATACCGGCTTGCGGGATTTTGACCGGCTTTCGCAAACTGTTCTCAGGAGACCGATTCGACGCGTCCAGCGAGCCGCCGCGCAAGATCCTCTTCGTCAAATTTGCCGAGCAAGGCTCCACCGTGCTGGCGCAGGGAGCCATCCGCGCGGCGTGTGACAGGGTAGGGCGCGAGAACGTCTACTTCGTCGTGTTCGAGGAGAACCGCTTCATTCTCGACGTTCTTAACCTGGTACCGGAGGCCAACGTCATCACCATCCGCAGGGATACTACTCCGCAACTTGCGGCAGACTCCTTTGCGGCATTGAAGCGTATCTGGGTCCTGGGCATCGACACCGCCATCGACATGGAGTTCTTTTCGCGCTCCTCGGCGGTGCTCACCTGGCTCACCCTGGCAAAACGCCGCGTCGGGTTTCACACCTTCTTTGGCGATGGTCCCTATCGGGGCGATCTGATGACGCACCGTCTCCTCTACAACCCCTACCTGCACACGAGCCAGATCTTCAAATCGCTCGTCCTCGGTGCTTTCCGCGATCCGTGGGAACTGCCCACCTACGGAGTCGTCCCTGATCCCGTTGACCGCGAGCCGGTGGCCTTCATCCCGAAGCCGGGCGAGCAGGATGAGGTTCGGTGTCTCATCAACCAGGTTGCCGCCGAGGCGGGGGTCGGAGCCGAACCGTGGCCCCTGATTTTGCTAAACCCGAACGCCAGCGATCTCCTGCCGCTCCGGAAATGGGAGACCAGCCGCTACATCGAACTGGCGCGACGGCTCCTCGAACGTTTCCCTCATGCATGCATCGCCATGACCGGTGCCCCGGGCGAGGCTGCCCCCATCGCCTCGGCCGCGCGCGAAGTCGGTTCGCCCCGCTGTTTCTCCGTGGCCGGGAAAACCACGCTTCGGCAGTTGATGGTGCTCTATACGCTAAGCGAGCTTCTCATCACCAACGACAGCGGCCCCGCGCACTTTGCCGCGCTCACGCCGATTAACGTCGTTACTCTCTTTGGCCCGGAAACTCCGGCGCTCTTCGGCGCGCCCACCCCGCGCAGCACTCCCATCTGGCTCGGGCTGGCATGCAGCCCCTGCGTCAACGCCTACAACAACCGCCAATCCGCCTGCCGCAACAACCTCTGCATGCAGGGGATCACCGTGGATCGCGTTTTTAACGAAGCGGTCCGCGTATTGGAAGGCAGGGAGAGTTTTTCTGCGATCGGTGTTTAGAATGGGACGGGTGAGGTAGACCGCTCTCGCCGAGAGCGCGGGATCGGTTTACGAGGCGCCTTTGGCGTCCATCCCCGCAGGACGGGCTTTTGGTATTAGGATGCGGCTCTCATGAAGCCACGGGAGCCGATACCCGCGCTCGACGGCGCGAGCGGTCTACCGGTGCTGCCGCACCCTTCTTCTTATAATTTTCCCATCATGCGCCCGGTGTGATCTGTTGATTCCACTAGAACCGCTTCCGAGTGTTTACAGAGCCAGGTTGAGCTGCTCTTTCGCCGGTTCCGTCTCGAAGCGGACGCCGACACCCATCAGGCGGACTCCTTTGTCCTCTTGTCGGCGGAACGCGACAGCCAGCAGCTCGATGTAGTCGGCCAGCATCGGCTCGGTGGCGAGGCGCTCCACGGTGGTTCGGGTGAAGTCCGCGAACTTCAGTTTCAGGAATACTTTGTGAATCCGGCGCGGATGCCCTGCCTTCTCCGTCGCCTTGGCAAGATCGGCGAGCAGATCGGCGTATAGTTCCGGCAGCTTGGCCTCGCAAGCGGCGAGAGTGGTTAGATTTTGAAGATAAGTCCGCTCGTTGCTCAGCGATTTTCGTTCCCGGTGCGGCTCCACAGGCCGTTCGTCGATCCCCCGGCAAAGATCGTAAAGCTCCAACCCCCATTTGCCGAAGCTGCGAGCAAGGTCGATGCGGGAGAGGTTCTGGAGATCGCCGCAGGTCCGAATCCCCTGACGCTCCAGCCGTTCGGCGGTGACGTTGCCGATCCCCCAGAGCCTGCGAACGGGAAGCGTTTGCATGAAAGCAGGGACGTCTCCGGGGGAAAGCTCGAACTGCCCATTGGGCTTGTTCCAGTCGCTGGCGATCTTTGCCAGCAGCTTGTTTCCGGCGATCCCTGCCGAAGCCGTTAATCCCGTTTCGGCGAAGATGGCCCGACGGATGGCCGCCGCCACTGCCGCGCCCTCTTCGGCGCGGTGTGAGACATCGAGGTAGGCCTCATCGAGCGAGAGCGGCTCGATCACCTCGGTCCATCGGCGAAAGATCTCCCGGATCCGCGCCGACTCTTTCCGGTAAAGCTCGAAGCGAACGGGAAGTACCACCAGTTCCGGGCATTTTTGAAGCGCCTGAAACGTCGGCATCGCCGAGCGCACCCCGAACTTCCGGGCCTCGTAGTTGCAGGTCGTCAACACGCCGCGCCGATCCTGCGAGCCGCCAACTGCCACCGGCTTCCCGGCCAGCTCCGGGTGCTCGCGAATCTCGATGGCTGCGTAGAAGCAGTCCATATCGAGGTGGATGATCTTTCGGTTCCCGTCGTGCTCGGGCATGAGAGAACCTAGCGGGGGAAGGGGAGTGCGGAAAGCGGAAAGGCCCAAACCTTTCCGCACTCCAAAATCCGCTAATCCTTAAAGCACGACCTTAAAGCACAATCGCCCGCGCGCTGTGGATATCCTCCACCGCCAGCAGCGCGTCGATGACCTCTTGCCCCGGAGGGGTGTCGAGGTTGAGGATCGTCAGGGCTTCGCCCCCGGGCTGATTGCGGCTCAGCGACATGCCCGCAATATTCACCTTGTGCTGGGAAAGGATCGTGCCGAAGTGGCCGACGATACCCGGGCGGTCGCGATTCTCCAGAAGGAGTAGAACGCCCTTGGGCTTCGCTTCCACGTGCCGGTTGTTGATCTTCACAATGCGTGGGGTATTGCCGAAGAAGGTGCCCGCCACCGAAACGACGGAGCCGTTCTCCCCGGCGGAGACTTCGATCATCTCGGTGAAGTCGCCCTGCGCGCTGACGCGCATTTCCGTAACCTTCAGGCCGAGCGTCTCCGCAAGCGCCGGGGCGTTGACGGTATTGACGTCGCTGCCGCCCGCCACCTTGAGGAAGCCGGTGAGGATTGCACGGGTGATCGGCGTGGTGTTGAGATCGGTGACTTTGCCGCTGTAGGCGATGGTGAGGGTCTCCGTACGCTTCGGTGAGATCTGGGAGAGAACTCGCCCGAGTTTGTCGCCCAGTTCAATGAATCCGCCGATGGCCGCCAGTGTTTTGGCGTCGATGTTCGGCATGTTGACGGCGTTGCGGACTTCGCCTTCGAGCAGGGAGGCGCGGATTGCCTGGGCGATCTCGATGCCGACGTTTTCCTGCGCTTCCGCCGTGGAGGCGCCGAGGTGTGGGGTGAAAACGACGTTGGGCAGATCACGCAGGGGGAAATCTGCGGGGGGCGGTTCGACTTCGAAAACGTCGAGGGCGGCTCCGCCGATGTGGCCGCTCTTCAGGCCTTCATAGAGCGCCTCTTCGCTGACAAGGCCGCCGCGCGCGCAGTTGATGATCCGGACACCTTTCTTCGCCAGCGCAAGGCGGCGGGCGTCGAGCATGTGATGCGTCTCCGGCGTGGAGGGCATGTGCATGGTGATGAAATCGGCGCGGGGAAGGATGTCATCAAGATTTTCGACCAGTTCCACCTGCAACGCGCGGGCGCGGCTGGCGGAGAGATACGGGTCATAAGCAAGCACCGTCATGCCGAAGGCCATGGCACGGCGGGCGACTTCCGTCCCGATGCGGCCCATGCCGAGGACGGCAAGGGTCTTGTTGTAAAGTTCCACCCCTTCGAAGCTCTTGCGGTCCCACTTCGCGGCTTTCATCGTGCCGTGGGCCTGCGGGATGTTCCGCGCCAGCGCCATGAGGAGGGAGAAGGCGTGTTCGGCCGTGGAGATCGTGTTTCCCCCCGGGGTGTTCATGACGATGATTCCGCGCCGCGTCGCTGCCTCGACATCCACGTTGTCGACTCCGACGCCCGCGCGCCCGATGACGCGGAGCTTGTCCGCCGCGGCGATCAACCGGGCCGTCGCCTTGGTCTGGCTGCGCACGACCAGGGCGGAGTACTCGCCGATGATCTCAAGGAGTTGGTCTTCCTTCAGGCCGGTTTTGACGGTGACCTCAAGCAACCCGCCAGCGGCGAGCTCGGCAACACCGCGTTCGGAAATGGGATCGGCAACGAGAACTTTAGGGACGTTCATAGAAAAGGGTGAGAAGGATGCAAGGCCGCGGGGGGCGGGACAAGCAGAAAACCAATGCCTCTCTCTGATCGGGGGATGACGGATAAGCTACCGATCGAAAGGTCGGCGGTAGTCCGCTCTCGCCGAGAGCGCGGGAGTTGATCTGGAGGCGCGTTCAGCGTCCATCCCAGCAGGACGGACTGCCGGTGCTACCGCGCCTCGCCGCCCACCAACAGAGCAAGATAACGCACCATCAGGGCAAGAGCCTGCATTGTGGGCGGGGCTTCCCGCCGCATACAACGTCGGGACACCCGATGAAAATCACTCAAATCGAAACGGCCCGACTCAAAGACAATCAAGGGCTGCTGGCCTGTCGCATTCATACCGATGAAGGCATCGTTGGCAGCGGAGAGACCTGGTACATCCCTGCCGCAGTGGAATCCATCATCCACGATTGGATGACCCCGAGGCTATTGGGGGCGGACCCCTTTGAGATCGAAGGGCACTGGCGGTTTCTCTATGAGAGGGCTGCAAATTTCGGCGCTCGTGGGGCCGAACTTCGCGCCCTTTCGACGGTGGACCTCGCTTTGTGGGATATCAAAGGCAAGGCGGTGAAAATGCCGATCTGGCAGCTCCTGGGCGGGCGAAGCCAGGAAGGGGTCCGGACTTACCACAGCATCGGGTACGGCAAATCACTTCCCCGGGCCGGTGGAACCTGGCCGGGTTACGGGCAGATGGGGGAGCCGGATCCGCTCAATGATTATTGGAACGCGGTGCATGAGCCCGCCGCATTTGCCAAGGCTTTGATGGCGGAGGGGGTTGAAGGCGTCAAATTGTGGACGCTCGATTTTGCCGCTCACAAGGAAAACGGAAATGTCTATGTGAGCCACGCTGATATCCAAAAGGGATTGAAGCCGTTTTTTGCCATCCGCGAGGCGGTGGGCAACGACCTGGAACTGCTGCTGGACGGGCACGGCTTTTTCCAACTCCCGATGGCGATCCGTATCGCCGAGGCGATTCGGGAGGTCGCTCCGCTCTGCCTCGAGGATGTCATCCGCCCGGATTGCGTCGACACGATTCGTGACTTTCGGGATCGAGGCGGGGTGCCGATCGCGGTCAGCGAAATGATGATCGGGGCGGAAGATTACCGGCTGGTGCTCGAGAAACGGGCGGCCGACTATATTGTGATCGACCCGACATGGGTGGGCGGCATTTCCCAAACGCTCAAGATTACCGACATGGCGCAAGCCTACAACGTCCCGGTGATGATGCATGACTGCACCGGCCCGCTGACGCTTCTTGCCGGGATTCACGTTGGAGTGGCCCGTGGCAATATCGCGTGGCAGGAGACCGTGCGGCGTAACCTGCGGGTCACCTATCCGGAACTGATCACCAACCCGATCGAAGTGCAGAACGGCCGTTGCCTTGTGCCGGAGGCGTCGGGCATCGGGGCTGACTGGCGCGACGAAGTTTTTACCGCGCCCAATCTTGTTCGGAGCAGCCGGTTGTAAGTAGTCTTCCTTTTGACTTTTCCATGGAACCCAAGAACGACGGCTTCTGTTTCAATGATCTGAACGGGCGGGTGCTTCTGATCACCGGGATCACCCGGGGGATCGGTCGCGCTTTGTTGCCCGGATTTCTGGCGCAAGGGCTGCGCATCGTGGCGGTCAGTATGGAAATGCCGGAGATGGAGGCAATCCGTGAAGAACTGGGGGCGAGCGAAGATCAGATGCGTCTTTTTGAATGCGATCTTGCCGATCCGGCCGCCGTGGCCGCCACCGCCGAGGCGGTGGTGTCATCCGGCATCGCGATTGACGGGATTCTGCACAATGCCGCGATCGACCCTCGCCACTGGTTCGAGAAAGGCGATGAAGCCCTTTGGCTTCGCGTGATGCAGGTCAATCTCTTCGCTGCCGTTTCCTTGACGCAACGGTTGCTGCCGGTTTTGCGTAAGAGCCCACAGGGGAGGATTATTTTCGTCGGATCGGTGCTTTCCGATTTGGGAGGGGCGTGCCTGACGGTCTATTCGGCATCCAAGGGAGCTGTTTCGAGTATGACCCGCTCGCTGGCTCATGAACTGGCGGGGTCGGGAATCACCATCAATTGCATTGTCCCGGGAGCGATCCGGGTCGAAAAGGAAAAGGAAGGGTTCGATGAAACACTGATCTCCTGGCAAAGCGTTGGCCGACGTCTCGAGCCTGCCGATCTGCTGGGGCCGATCTCCCTTCTTCTCAGTAAATGGGGAGGGGGGATCAGCGGGCAATCGATCACGATCGATGGCGGAATCGTTCATCCGCTGGCTTCGGTGGCGTCGCAGGGAAGCTTGCTCTAGTAGGGGGAAAAAGTGTGAGCTTTCGGCCGCAAGGGGTGCGGCGTCGCGGAGCTCCGCCCTCCGTGGGTGGGTGTTGCCGCATCGTTTATCAAGAAGCTTTCGCTCCGCGCGCGCTTGCCGCGCGGTAGACGGAGGGCGGAGGGCGGAGGGCGGAGTTCCGACGCCACCTATGGCCATAGGCCCGCTATTTCTTCTTCTCAACAATTCGTGCCTGTGGGGCCTTTTTGATCTAGCTGGAAGCCCCTCGGCCAGGCGTGCGATGCAGGTGTTTTTTGTAGAACTGATGGAAATAGGAGACGGATGAAAAACCGATCTCTGCCGCTGTTGCCTCGACGGTATAGTTCCGGGCGAGCAGTTCGTTTGCCTTGGCCAGTCGGGCCGCATTGACATATTGCAACGGGGTCTGACCCGTATGCCGTAGAAACTGCCGGTGGAAAAAGAAGGGGCTGTATCCGGCGATGTTGGCGAGGTTATGCAAAGAGAGGTTCTCCGCGAGATGATGGCGGATATACTCTTTGATGGAATGAATCACCTGCTCCTGATGGCTCTCGCGGGATACCGGTTCAACGTTGCCGAGGATTTCCAGCAGGGTGGCCGCGATTGCGGAGCGCAGCAGCGTTTGTCCAAGGATTTCGTCGTTTCGGGCCAGGCAATGATCCCAAGCCTCGGTCATCAGACGTGGCGCATCGCCTGTCCGTGAACGCATCGGGAGCGGTTGGGTATAGCGTCCCTTTTCGTCGCAGGAGTTGATGTAGTAAGTCAGGTGTTCCCGGTTGAGCAGGTGCAGCCAGAGACAGGTGAATCCTGTTTTGTGCGCCGAGCCTTTCAGGTCCCGGGCTTCATGGTGATCGAGGAGAATCACCGTGCCCGGGTGGCGAAGATAAGCCTCTCCGTTGATGGAATAAACGGCTTCGCCACGGAGGGTCAGCATGACCTCCCGGTGGGGAGGCCGGTGGGTGTTCCCCTTCACCGTCGTCCACTTTCGATGCTTTTGCGCCAGCGCGGCGGGGGTGCGGGCCGCATGGGCTTCCCTCGATCCGTCGACGGGCGTTATCCACTCCCATTGCTCCGGACGAGCAAGGGCGCACTGCTCGGCAGCGGACAAAAACTGGGAGAAATTGAATGTCGCCTTCAAGGGGAAGCTCATATGCCCCCACTATTCTAACCTGAAATCCGAAATTGCTCGCGGCGGTCTTGCGCAATCTCTTGGGCATAAACGGCTTCGTCGAAGACTCGCCCTATCAAAAGATAGGGCAGCGCTTCTCCTCAACCGTTTCTGCACCAAGATCTTCCGCAATCCCATCCGCTCCAACATCGGATTTCAGGTTTCACTTAGTGGAGGCTCTCCCAACGCCGCTTCAAGCCGTGGTGGCCGCTGCCGTCGTTCCTTTGGCTCCCTTTCCCTTGGGCGCTTTGGGTTCGCGCGGCGGGAATTCGAAGACAACCTTGCCTTTATCGAGCTTCAGGAACGCGTCAAAGGGGCGGTTGGTCTTGGAGGAGATGAACTTGGTGATGAGGTCGGTTTTCCCGGTCTCGATCAGTTTGCGCGCTTCCTCCGGCGGGATCTGCCGTTTCAGGATCAATTTCCCCATGCGGAAGTTGCATTCCTTGATGAAGGTTCGCTCGCAACTGTAGGAGTTCTCCAGTTCCCGCACCTTGGCCTGATGACAGACCGGGCATTCGCCGATGACGGGAAGCGTGGCAAGGTTCTCGGGAGGCGGTTCCTCCTCCTTTTTCTCAAACTCGAACTTGGCCTTTTGTTCCTCGTCGAGAAGAAGGACGGCCGCGAACGGGCGGCCCATCTTGGAACGGAACCCTTCCAGCGGGCCGATGCGGCGCTGGGAAAGCAGGGTCTGCACCTCTTCGGGCGAGAACTCGCGCCCGGCAAGGGTCTTCCAGAAATTGAAATCGCACGACCGGCAGCGGAAAGTGCGGTAATCCTGCTTGAGCGGGCGGGTGCCGCACTTGGGGCAGGCGACGTCGAGATCTTCGAAGGCTCCCTCCGGTGGCTCCGCGCCGTTACGGATTTTATCGACGATCTTCACGGTGAGATCGCGGATCTGGCGCATGAACTCTTCGCGCGGCAGCTCTCCTTGCTCCATCTGCTTGAGCTTGAACTCCCATTCGCCGGTCATCTCAGGCCGCGTGAGGGTATCCACCCCGATGCCGCGCAGGCCGGTGATCAGCGACATCCCCTTGGGGGTCGCGATCAGTTCGCGCCCCTGCCGGGCAATGTATTCCTGAAGGACGAGCCCTTCGATCACGGCGGCACGGGTGGCCGGGGTGCCGAGGCCGCGCGCGCTCATCGCTTCGCGCAGTTCCTCGTCGTCCACCAGTTTTCCGGCCCCTTCCATTGCGGAGAGGAGTGTCGCTTCGTTGTAGCGGGCAGGCGGTTTGGTCTGGGTTTCCTTGACTTCCACGCGCTCGGTCTGCGCCTTCTCGCCGGGGGCGACTTCGGCAATCGCGGCGCCACCCTCTTCGGAGGCGGCTTCCTTCCCGTAAACCGCGAGCCAGCCGGGATCTTTGATCACCTTGCCCTCGGTCTTGAACGGTTCGTTCTCCACGCGGGTGATCCGGGTGGTGACTTCGAACTGCGCCGCCGGGTAGAACACGGCGATAAACCGCTGGGCGACGAGGCGGAAGAGCTTCGCTTCGTACTCGTCGAGATTCTTGGGAACCACCCCGGTCGGGATGATGGCGTTGTGGTCGGTGACCTTCGCGCTGTTGAAGACGCGCTTGTTCGGGCGCACCCAGCCGTTGGCGACCGCCTTGGAGGCGTGTCCGGCGAGGCTTGGCTCGGGGAACTGGCTCATCACCTCCTTCACATTGGGGAGGTTGTCGTCGGGGAGATAACGGGAGTCCGTTCTCGGGTAGGTGAGCACCTTGTGCTTCTCGTAGAGCGCTTGGGCGAGCTGAAGAGTGCGGCGCGCGCTGAAGCCGAAGCGGCCGTTGGCCTCCCGCTGGAGTGTGGTCAAATCATAGAGGAGCGGCGGAGCCTGGGTGGCGGCCTTCTTCTCTTCGGTGACGATGCCCGGCTTGCCTTCGCACTTGGCGCGGATGGCGTCAGCCTTCTCACGATCCCAGATCCGTTCGGCCTTGGCATCCTCGTCCTCACCCTTCTTGAAGGCTTCGTCAAACCAACGGCCCGGGTATTCGCCCGATTGTACCAGGAATGTTCCGTGGACTTCGAAATAGGTGCGCGGCTTGAAGGCGCGAATTTTCTCCTCCCGTTCCACCAGAATGGCGAGCGTGGGGGTCTGGACCCGGCCCGCCGTGGTGAGCCGGAAGCCGCCCTGCTTGGAGTTGAACCAGGTCATGCTCCGCGTGGCGTTGATGCCCACGAGCCAGTCGCTCTCGGAGCGGCAAACGGCCGCGTCGGCCAGCGGGATCATCTCCTCGTCGGTGCGAAGGTTGCGGAAGGCGGTGCGGATCGCATCCGGGGTCATCGACTGAAGCCAGAGCCGTTGGATCGGCTTCTTGATCTTCGACATCTTGTAGAGGTTGCGGAAAATCAGCTCCCCCTCGCGCCCGGCGTCGCAAGCGTTGATGACTTCGGTGACATCGGCGCGCTTCATGAGCCGCTTGATGAGCTTGAAGCGGGCCTCGGCCTTGCCGTCCGTGGGGCTGAGTTCAAATTCTTCCGGCAGGATGGGGAGATTCTTGATGTCCCACTTGCCGCGCTTCGGCTCAAGCCCTTCGGGAACGCAGAGTTCCAGCAGGTGACCGACGGCTGCCGAGATGATAAAATCATCATTCTCGTAGAAGTCGGTTTCCTTCTTGAATTTACCCAGAGCCCGGGCGATATCGCCCGCGACGCTTGGTTTTTCTGCGATGACCAGTTTTTTACCCATGGTGCGGTTTACAAAAGCTTTACAAAGTGTTGTCCGGGGAGCCGCTTTACCAGCCGCTTCATTTCGAGGGTGAGCAACGTAGAGGAGACTACCCCGGGTGGCAAATTGGATTTCTCGGTGATCACGTCGATGGCTGTCTCGCTTTCGTGGATGGCGTTGTAAACGGCCCGTTCATTCTCGTCGAAGTCGAGCGTCCGGGCGGGGGTGCTTTGGAGCTTCGGCGTTTCGGGGGAGAGAATTTGCAGGTCTTCGAGAATATCTGCGGCGCTCATGACCAGTTTGGCCCCTTGTTGGATGAGCCGGTTGGAGCCTGCCGAGGTGGTCCGGTCAATGGGGCCGGGGACGGCATAGACGGATCGCCCCTGGTCGGCGGCCTGTCCGGCGGTGATGAGCGCGCCGCTTTTGAGCCCCGCCTCAATCACCAGCAGCCCATTGCTCCATCCGCTGACGATCCGGTTCCGCCGGGGGAAGGTGGTCGTGTCCGGGGAGACGAGCATCGGAAATTCGGTGACGACCGCCCCTGAGGTGGCGATTCGCTCCGCGAGCGCCTGGTTCTCTGGTGGGTAGAGATTCATCAAGCCTGAGCCGAGCACCGCGACGGTGCGCCCTTTTGCCGCGAGTGCCCCCTGGTGGGCGGCGGTGTCGATGCCCCGGGCGAGCCCGCTAATGACGGTAAGCCCCGCGTAAGCTAACTGATAAGAGAGTTTTTTTGCGCATTCGAGGCCGTAAGTGCTCGTCTTGCGGGAGCCGACGACACCGACAGCCTCCCGATCGCGCTCCATCAACTCGCCCCAGACATAGAGAACGACCGGCGGATCGTGGATTTCGCGCAGAAGGGGCGGGTACTCCGGATCGCTCTGGATGATGACGTGAGCTCCGAACTCGGCGATCCGCGCCAGTTCCCCGGCAAGATCGACATTCTTTTCCCACTGGGAGATCGACTCGGAGATTTCAGGGCCGACTCCATCCACGGATCGAAGCTCCGACCGGTTGGCTGAAAGAATCCGCTCGGGCGAACCGAAGGCCTCCAGAAGCAGGCGCACCCGTACGGGCCCGAGCTTCGGGATCATATTGAGCGCGATACAGGCTTCCGTTTCGGTCACGGGCGGCACCGTAAAGGCGTTTCACCCCGAATAGCGAACAGATTATCCGTTTTTTCGGGAATGGAGAGGATGAAATTGATTTGTGTCACAATCACTGCTCTCCTGTTTTTCAAATCACGATGCAGGCCAAGGATTTGAATTTTACTCAGGAAATCTCCGTCCCCGTGCGTCCGGAGGCCGTATGGGATGCGCTGACGCAGCCGGATCGGGTTAAAGATTACCACCTCGCCCCTCTCTTGAGGATCGAACTGAAAGCCGGAGGCGAGATTGTTTACGGGACGGGGGACGAGGTGTTGATCTCGGGCACCATCATTGAATATCTGGAGAATTCCAGCCTGGCGCACACATTTCGATTTGGTGCCTGGAGTCAGCCCGGAACCAGCAACGATGCGGATACTGTTGTGCGATACGAAATCCGCCGGGAGGGTGGCTCAACGGTTCTCAAACTGATCCATGCCGGATTCAAAGAGGCGAATCAGACTTACGCCAACATCGTCGGAGGATGGCCCGTGATTCTCCGGCACCTCAAGGCATTCCTGGAGCGCAAAGAGTAGCGCACGTGGGAAATGCGCCGCCGGTTTCCCGGCGGCGAATCTGGCGTGGTGTCAGGTAAGTTTATTTATAAAATAGACCTACGGTCAGAGAGCGATTTCTTCAGCCCGGAGGGCTGGACGGAAATTAGCCGGGGGTGGAGCGAAGCGGAGCCCCCGGAATCCCCGGGCAAAGCATCCACCCTGGAAGGGTGGCGGAAATTGTGCGTTTTAGCACATGGGTAACAAATACTCCCGAGCAGATAGGTTACACTTTTTGATCGGTTTTTTGGTTCGTTGTCAAGGTTTTTGCGAGCTATCGGCGTGGCTGGAGCCGGAGCGTAGCGGAGGCGTAGGCAACGCCGAATTGCTCGCTCGGCCATCAGTTGGGGGGCTCGGCAATCTCTTGCATCGGGCGATCCGGCCCGTTCGTTCGCTGAAAATGCCAAGCTTCAAGTTCTCAAACCA
>JBBCKI010000065.1:0-41272 GCA_037190965.1 Chthoniobacteraceae bacterium | reverse complement strand
GATTTTGGGATGTGGTCTTCATGAAGCCACGGGAACCGATACCCGCGCTCGACGGCGCGAGCGGGCTACCGGTGCTGCCGCACCCTTCTTAGAAGCAACCACCGGAAAGCGGCGGAGACCGCCGCACTCCAAGACGCTACCACGAGGCTTCATGCGCCTGTGTTCTTGGGAAGCCCTGGGTAAAAAAATGCTCCCGGGAGGTTCCCCTCCGGGAGCATTTCACAAACTCGTTCAAGTTCTCGCCCGTCTGTCTATTCCTGAATCCCCGCCTTGACGATCTCCGAAAAAGCGCGGGGGTCGAGGCTAGCTCCGCCGACGAGCGCGCCGTCGATGTCGGGCTGACTCAGCAAGGTCTTGGCGTTCTCGGGCTTCACGCTGCCGCCGTACTGGATGCGCACTTTCTCCGCCGTCCCCTCGCCCGCGATGGCGGCGATGGTTTTGCGGATGAAGGCGTGGGCCTCCTGGGCCTGCTCGGGCGTGGCGGTGCGGCCGGTGCCGATGGCCCAGACCGGTTCGTAAGCGATGACGGTTTCCTGGATTTCCTTGGGTTGCAGATCGGCAAGGCTCCCCCGGAGCTGGCTTTCAAGCACCGTCTCCACCTGCCCGGCGTCGCGCTGTTCGAGCGTCTCGCCGACACAGAGGATCGGCTTGAGACCCGCCTCGTGCGCGGCGTGGACCTTCTTGTTGACGATGGCGTCGGTCTCCCCAAAGAGCGAACGGCGCTCGCTGTGGCCCAGAACGACGTAGCGGACGAAAAGATCGCGCAGCATGGCGGCGCTGATCTCCCCAGTGAATGCTCCGCTCTTCTCCCAGTGCATGTTCTGCGCGCCAAGCTTGATGTTGGCGACGTTGGTGAGCCGATCGTTCGCTGTGGCAAGCGCGGTGAAGGGCGGGACAAGCACGATGTCGACATCGGACCCGTCGCCGATTTCACGCACGAAATCCTTAAGATACTCGTCGGTCTCCCCGACGGTCATGTTCATCTTCCAATTGGCGGCGATGATTTTCTTACGCATGGCAATTTTACTTGTTGGTGAGTGCAGCCACCCCGGGCAATTCGCGGCCTTCGAGAAGTTCGAGGCTCGCTCCGCCGCCGGTGGAGATGAAGGTCATCTTGTCGGCCAGGCCGAACTGTTTGACGGCGGTTACGGAGTCGCCGCCGCCGACGATCGATTTCGCCTTGGACGCGGCAATGGCTTCGCCGACCGCGCGAGTGCCGTTGGCGAACTCGGGGATCTCGAAAACTCCCACAGGGCCGTTCCAGAGGATGGTCCCGGCGGTTGCGATTTCGTTGACGTAGGTCTTGGTCGTCTCCGCGCCGATGTCGATGCCTTCCCAGCCTTCATCGACGCCCGAACCGGGCACGGTGTTGCGGGTGATGGCTCCCGCCTTAAACTCCTGGGTTTCCAGGGTATCCGTCGGGACGAGGAACTTGACGCCTTTCTCTTTGGCAAGAGCGAGGATCTCTTTGGCAAGGTCGACCTTATCGGGCTCGACAAGGCTCTTGCCGACCGGGAGTCCCTGCGCGAGGAAGAAGGTGTAGGCCATGGCGCCACCGATCAGAATGGTGTCGGCTTTTTCCATGAGCGATTTGATCACCGTGATCTTGCTGGAGACTTTCGAACCGCCAAGGATGACGACAAAGGGACGGGCCGGGTTGGCGAGTTCATCCACAAGATACTTCAACTCTTTCTCCATCAGGAAACCGGCGGCTGCCTTCGGCAGGAACGCGGTGACACCCGCCGTGGAGGCGTGGGCGCGGTGCGCGGCGCCGAAGGCGTCGTTGACGTAAAGATCGCCGAGGCTGGCCAGCTCTTTGGCAAAGGCAGGGTCATTGCCTTCCTCTTCCTTGTGGAAACGGAGGTTTTCCAGCAGGGCGACATCGCCGTCCTTGAGGGAGGCGACTGCGTCCCGGGCTGGCTGGCCGATGCAATCGGTCGCGAAGACGACCGGGTGATTGATCAGCTCCTGCAAACGCTCGGCGACGACACGAAGGGAATATTTCGGGTTGGGCTGCCCTTTGGGCCGGCCAAAATGGGCCATCAGCACGACTTTTGCGCCGTGCTCCCGGAGATACTGGATGGTGGGAAGGCTTTCGACGATCCGGGTATCGTCGGTGATACGCTGACGCCCATCGACGTCTTCGGTGGGAACGTTAAAGTCGACACGGACAAGGACGCGCTTGCCTTGAACATCGAGGTCGTGGAGAGAAAGTTTAGCCATCAGCTCTAGGTGTAAACGAATTTCGGCGGGGGCCGCCGAGCCCCCGCCGAATCAAGGTTTGCGGCAATCGGCGTTGCCGTTGATACGGGTTGATCCCGCTTATTTTCCGAGCAGTTCCAGCACCTGCACGCAGCGGTTGCTGTAGCCCCACTCGTTGTCGTACCAGCCGACGATCTTCACGAAGGTATCCCCGAGGGTCATCGTGAGCTGGCTGTCGAAGATGGTCGAATGGCGGTTGCCGACGATGTCCTGAAGAACCAGCGGTTCATCCGAGTATTCAAGCACGCCCGCGAGCGAACCGCTGGTGGCGGCGGCCTTGAAGGCAGCGTTGATCTCTTCGACGGTGGCTGGTTTGGCAAGGTTGGCGGTGAAGTCGGTCACGGAGCCGTCCGGCGTGGGAACGCGGAAGGAACCGCCGTTGAGCTTGCCCTTGAGTTCGGGAAGCACTTCGCCGATGGCCTTGGCGGCACCGGTGCTGGACGGGACGATGTTCACGGCGGCGGCACGAGCGCGGCGGAGATCCTCGTGCGGAAGGTCGAGAATGCGCTGATCGTTCGTGTAGCTGTGGATCGTGCTCATGAACCCGTTGACGATGCCGAAGTTGTCATTGAGCACCTTGACCATCGGGGCGAGGCAGTTGGTCGTGCAGCTCGCGTTGGAGACGATGAAGTGCTTGGCCGGGTCGTAGAGGTTTTCGTTCACGCCGACAACGAGGGTGATGTCGGGGTTCTTGGCCGGAGCGCTGATGAGCACGCGCTTGGCGCCGCCTTTTTCGATGTGCAGCGCGGCTTTGTCGCGGCTGGTGAAGAACCCGGTCGATTCGAGGACAACCTCAACGCCGAGATCCTTCCACGGCAGCGCGCCGGGATCCCGCTCCTTGAGGATCTTGATCTTGTGACCGCGAACGATGATGTTCTCCTCGTCGTGGCTGATCTCACCATCAAACTTGCCATGGACCGAGTCCCACTTCAGGAGGTGCGCGAGGGTCTTGGTGTCCGTGAGGTCGTTAATGGCGACCACGTTCTCCACCTGAGCCTGGGACATCGCGCGCAGTACGTTGCGACCGATGCGTCCGAAGCCGTTGATGCCAAACTTTGCCATAAATAATGTGTTCGTTGTAGGTTACCCCGAAAACCGGGTTGAAGATTGGAGAGGTTAACGACCTCTCTGGCACAGCGTCAAATGAACTTTTGGGAAAGAAAGGGAGGGCGTGCATGGCGGTGCGGCAGCTCCAAGAGACCGATCGCGGGGCGGGTATCGGTTCCCGTGGTCGCATCCCACTACCGATAGTTCCGGTCCTGCGGGGATGGAGCCAAATGCGGCTCTTCATCGATCCCGCGCTCGCGGCGCGAGCGGGCTACCTTGCCCCCTCACCTACTCAGCTTTTTCTTCGGGACCCGGCAGATGACGCGGGTGCCGCAGCCCGGGCCGGTCTGGAACTCGATCGTTGCCCCGATGATCTTGGCACGGTAGTGCATCGTGTGCATACCCAGCCCCCCGCCTGACTCCGATTCGTGAATCCGCGCTTCGCTCTCCGGGAGTCCGACCCCGTCGTCCTTGATCGTTACGACGACGAGATTGTCGTGGAGTTCCACGGAGACGATGACCTTGGAGGCGCAACTGTGTTTGACGGCGTTATGAAGCGCCTCCTGGGCGATCCTGTAGAGGTGGATCGCCACGGCGCCGTTTTTGACGAAGAGGGGTTCATGGCATTCGAAGGCGCATGGAACCCGAAAGAGTTGCTCGGTGCTGGAGACGAGCATCTCCAGGTTGGTAAGAAAGCCGGTATCGACGAGATTCAACGGCGAAAGCCCGCGCGCCAGGCTCCGGGCGTGATCGACAGCATGGCGGACGAGCTCCGTGACGTGCCGGGCGTCCTCGGCCTGCTTGAGCCCGAGATGCGCCAGCTCCTCATAAAGAAGGTTGCTGACAAGTGAGATTCCGACGAGATGCTGACAAAGGTCGTCGTGCAGATCCTGGCCGATGCGTTGTTTTTCGCGGTCCGAGATTTCCAGGATTTCCTTCTCAAGGCGGCGACGGTCCGTAATGTCGCGAACGATCTTGGAGAAGCCGGTTGTCTGGCCATCGCGATCCCGAATGGGCGAGAGCGTCAGCGAGACGTTGACCTTCCGCCCGTTTTTGTGAAGGAGCATCGTCTCGATATCGTTGCTTCCCTTCTTTCGCAATGCCGCATTCCGAAGCTGGCCAAAGGTGTCCCGCCACTCAAAGGGAACCAGAACATTGACCGATTTCCCCAAAATCTCTTTTTCGAGGTAGCCAAAAATTCGTTCGGCGGCGGGATTCCAACTGATGATCACCCCCTCGGGATTGGCGCTGATAATAGCGTCATTGGAGGATTCGACGATATCGGCGAAACACATCAGTTCCACTTCGGTCTGCTTGCGTTCCGAGATATCGCGCTCGTTGACAACGATGGCGTTGACGCTCGGGTCATCGAGGAGATTGGTGGCGGTTGCCTCCATCCAGAGCCATCTGCCATCCTTGCGCAACTCGCGGTACTGCCCCGTCATCGATGCCCCGGGAAGTTCCAGTAGTTCCTTGAAACGGCGGCGCAAGATCGGGAGATCCACCGGATGCACCCAAAGAAAGCAGTCTGTGCCCACCATCTCTTCAAGATTAAAGCCAAGAATCCGCTTCGTGGAGGGACTTGCGTAGCGGATTGTTCCATCCTTTGCCACCAATGCGACGCGGTCCGCGCTATTTTCGATCAAGGCGCGAAAATGGCGCTCGCTCTTCTCGAGAGTGTGTTCGGTACGGCGATGATTGGTAATATCGCTGGCGGTACCCAGGACACCCACGATCTCATTGCGATGGTTCCGGTAGACACCTTTGCTGACATTGAAGTGGCGCAGGCCCCGGGGTGTTTCCACCATCAACTCGAAATGGAGGGTCTGCTCTGTCGTCAGGACGAGGAGATTCTGCTCTTGCAGCGTCTTTGCCAATTCGGGCTTAAAGACTTCGAATATCGTCCGCCCCACCAATTGGCCGGCATTATACCCAAGCGCCTCGGCGTATACGCTATTGGCAATGACGAAACGCCCCTCCTTGTCGTACAGAAAGACCCCTTCGCGGAGTCTTTCAATGGCATGCTGAAAGAGGGCATGGCTTTCCCGTAGATCAAGCTCTGCCTTGCGAAGTTCGGTGACAGGGCGATGAATCAGCAGAACCGCGCCTTGAACGAACGCGGGCAATCGGGATGCTCGAAGCTGAAACCATGCCCGTCTTCCCTCGATGAGCACCGAAAACTCCCGCTCGCATACCGAATCGATTCCCTGGATGAAGGCGGAAATCGCCGTAACCAGGCTGATTCTTTCCTCGGGAAGACCGCCGAAAACGCCAGCCGCCAGGGAGAAGTAGTTGTCGAAAGAAGCTCCGGCTTCAACGTCGGACACGGCTCCCGCCCGCAAGCTCTGCTCCATAGCCCGCCAGGCGCTGTTTGACGCGAGAACGCAACCGGCGGCGTCGACAACGACCACAAGATCGGGCAACGCATCGACGACGGAATCAATGATTTGCAGGTAATCCCCAGAAGGATTTGGGGCGATTGAGTTGCGTTCCAACTTCTTGCATTCTGCAAATGTTGGAGTAGTAACCGCTATTTCTTTCCTGGCGGGTCCTTCGGTCATTGTTGATGGCACTTATTCCTTGCCTTGTGTTGGAGGCAGATTCCGTTGCCTCCGGAGTTCCTATTGTTCTAACATTACCAGCCCCACTGGCAAGCATGAATGATCTGTTCGGGGAGCGTCGTTTAACTCCCCGCGAAAGACTCAATCCCTTTCTCAGCTTCTGACCTGCCCCTCGCCGCGGATCTGA
Organism: Chthoniobacteraceae bacterium; assembly: GCA_037190965.1. Lineage (GTDB taxonomy): Bacteria > Verrucomicrobiota > Verrucomicrobiia > Chthoniobacterales > Chthoniobacteraceae > DATMFV01. The sequence continues at coordinate 35,215 of JBBCKI010000065.1, read as the reverse complement.
TACTTGTAGGTGGTCAGTTCCTCGAGAGCCATGGGGCCCCGGGCATGCAGTTTATCGGTGCTGATGCCGATCTCCGCTCCAAAGCCGAATTCGCCGCCGTCGGTGAAACGGGTGCTGGCGTTCCAATACACGGTGGCGCTATCGACTTCGTTCAGGAATTTCTCCGCCGTCTGCCCGTTGGCAGTCACGATACAATCACTGTGGTGCGAGCCATACCGCTCGATATGAGCGATGGCGTCGTCTTCGTTCTCCACGATGCGCGCGGCAAGGATCAGATCGAGAAACTCCGTGCTCCAGTCCTCCTCCGACGCGGGCTTCGCGTTTGCTCCCAGGATCGCGCACACGCCGCTGTCGCCGCGAATCTCGACCCCGCAACCCAGAAGAGTCTTGCCTGCGGTGGCGAAAAACCGCTCGGCGACCTCCTTGTGAACGAGGATCGTCTCGATGGCGTTGCAGACGCCGGGGCGCTGGGTCTTGGCGTTGACAATGATGCTCTCCGCCATGGCGAGATCAGCCTCCTTGTCGACATACACCATGCAGACCCCGTGGTAATGCTTGATGACGGGCATCCGCGCGGCGCTGACGACGGCTTCGATCAAGGCATGACCGCCCCGGGGGACAATCATGTCGATATACTGGTCCATCCCGGCCATGATCTTCACGGCCTCGCGGTCGGTCGTCGGCACGAGGAGAATGGCGTCGCCGGGCAATCCGGCACGGAGGGCTCCCCGGCTGAGTGCGGCGGCAATGGCACGGTTGGACTCGATCGATTCGCTTCCCCCCCGCAGAATCGCGGCATTGCCGGTCTTCGTGCAAAGCACGGCGGCGTCGCTGGTGACGTTGGGGCGGGATTCGTAAATGATGCCGATGACGCCGATGGGAACCCGCACTTTGGAGATCCGGATTCCGTTGGGGCGGCTCCATTGGGAAATATTCTGCCCAACGGGATCAGGGAGCGCGGCCACCTGCCGGATCCCCTCAGCCATCGCGGCGATGCGCTTCGGGGTGAGCGTGAGCCGGTCGATCATTGCGCCGGAGAGACCGGTGGCGCGGGCAAGATCCTTGGCGTTGGCGGTCAGAAGCTCCTCCTGCGAGGCGAGCAGTTCCTCGGCCATGGCCAGCAACCCGGCGTTCTTCTGGACAGCGGAAAGCCGGGCCAGCTCGCGCGAAGCGGCGCGGGCGCGGCGGCCAAGATCGTGAATTTGTTCTTTGATGTCCATAAGCTCGATAAAGGAACCATCGCCCATCAGACGGTGGGATAGAAGCGTGTTCCGACGTTTTTTCCGGCAAGGATGGCTTCGATCACGCCGGGCTGCCGTCCGCTCGCGATCACGGTGAGAATTCCCACCCCGACTGCGGACTTCACGGCCTGCAACTTGGAGGCCATGCCCCCCATGCTAAGCTTGCCCTTGGTGGGCTGGGCGTATTCCAGCACGGCGTCGATATCCCGCACCTCGGGGACGACCTCCGATCCGTTCAGAAGCCCATCGGCGGTGGTCAGAAGGATGAGCATGTCGGCTTCGGCCAGCATCGCCACTTCAGCGGAGAGGCGGTCGTTATCCCCGAACCGGAGTTCTTCCACCGCCACGGAGTCATTCTCGTTGATCACCGGCACCACCCGCCTGTCGCAGAGAAGCCGATCCAGAGTGTTGGTGGCATTGGCGCGCCGGATACGGCTGTCGAGGTCACCATGCGTCAGGAGGAGTTGCGCGACATGGAGGCCGTGCTCGGCAAATTCCGTCTCGTAAAGTTGCATCAACTTGCACTGCCCGACGGCTGCGCAAGCCTGCACCCCTGCGAGGTCACCGGGACGCTCGGAAAGCCCGAGTGTCATCAGGCCCGCCCCGACCGCGCCGCTGGAAACAAGGATGCACTCCACCCCGCCCTGTACCACGGCGGCGACCTCCGACGAGAGGCGTTTGATCTGGCCACGGTCGAGCGTGCTTGCCTCCGGCTGGGTCAAAATACCGGTTCCAAACTTGAGAACGATGCGCTTGATGGTGCGGGACATGGGGCTGACGGAAAATCCGAGGGTGCAAACGCTTACCTTGCCAGAGCGGGAGTTTAAAGGGGAAAACGGAAACGGGAAGGATGCATGGCGGAAAAGTATCGATTTCGAGGATCGTGCGGGGTAGCCCGCTCTCGCCGAGAGCGCGGGATCGATGAATAATCGCGTTTGGGCTCGATTCCGCAGGACGGGCTTCCAGTATTGGGATGTGGCTCTCATGAAGCCACGAAGTCGAACCCCGCGCTCGACGGCGCGAGCGGGCTACCGGTGCTACCGCACCACCTCATGCACCCGAACGGGAAGCCAGCAGGGCATTCTTTCTGGTCTCGATAATCAGGCTCCCTCGGTCGTAATCTCGACGGTCGAGAGCAAAGTGCGATGGACGGGGCACTTCCCGGCAATTCCGAGCAAACGGTTTTTTTGGTCGTCGCTCAACGGACCTGCAAGTTCGATGTCGCGCTCGATCACGTCGATGGCGACTCCTTCCGCTGAATTTTTCTTGGAATGCCGGAGGCGCACGGTGACATTTTCCAAGGGCCACCCCTTGCGCTGCGCGTACATCGTCAGCGTGATTGAAGTGCAGGAACCCAGCGCTCCCAGCAAAAGTTGATAGGGCGAAGGCCCTGTGTCCCCTCCCCCCAGTGAAACTGGTTCATCGGCGGTCAGACAGTGAAGTCCCGCCTGGATCTGCTGGGCATAGGCTACCGCCCCTCCCTGAACAACGACGCAGTCTTCGTGTCCGTTTCCTGCGGCGTTATCCGGTGTCGATTGTGCTTCGCTCATCGTTTCTCCCTTCGACTTGGGATCGTATTCCGTGAAGGTTTAGAGCGCGCAAAGTAAGTTAAAATCCTCTAAGACGCAAGCGAGGGCAACTCCCCCTCCGGTCGCCTCTCTTCCACCACCCGGACAGAGGCTACCGTTGGGCGACCCGGAACGAGCGGTAAAATCGGCGGAATCGCCTCGCTCACCGGCATCCAATCGGGAAGCCCCTTATACCAGGCCTGATCGCTGTGCAGGATGGTACCTTCCTCAATAGCCTCGATCAGTTGAGCGATGGAGTAGGTCGCGGTCACCTCTCCGCTTCGGCCAATATAGATCTTCAAATCATTCACGTGTTTACGTCGATTTACGAGATGAGGGGGTGAAAAAAGGGGCCTTTCAGCATGGATCAGCCCCTCTACAAACAAGGGATTTATAGCATTTTTTATACCAGCTTTACCAACACTCTCTTACCGTGCCGCCCTCCTGGCCTTTGGCTTTGGCCCACATTCCTCCATCCAGCCGCCGCCCAGTGCCTTGTAAAGATCGACCACGGCCAGCAATTGGTTTAGCCGGGTCTGCGCCAGGGAGACTTCCGCCGGGAAAAGCTGCTGCTGCGCCTCAAGCACCTCGTAGTAGGTCGAAATGCCGATAGTGTACCGGTCCGTGGCCAACTTGACCGATTGCTTGAGGGCGTCGACCTGCGTTTCCTGCTGGACCCGGGCCTGCGCGAATTTTTGGCGTGAACTCAAGGCGTCGGCCACTTCGCTGAAGGCGATTAGCGCGATTCGCTCATAGTCGAATACCGTCTCCTGCCAGCGCGCCTTGGTCTCCTTGTAGATCCCGACGAGACGCCCCCCCTGGAAAATCGGCCCGTTGATTCCGCCCCCGACATTCCACACACTCCAAGTCCCCTTGGTAAGCTTGCTGAGCGCGGGGCTGATGACACCGGCACCTGCGGTCAGGTCGACCGCGGGAAGGAAGTTTGTAATGGCAATGCCTACCTCGGCGTTCGCGGCAACCACCCTCTGCTCCGCCTGCCGCAGATCGGGCCTGCGCTCCAGCAAGTCGCACGGGATACCCGCCGGGACGCTTGGCGGCGTCCTCTGGCCGAGCAGCGAGTTTCCGCGCTTGATGGGGCCAGGGTTGCGCCCAAGCAGGATGCTCAAACGGTTCTCGGCAACGACAATCCGCTGCTCAATCTTCGGGATTGCGGAGGCTGCGGCGGCCAACGAAGCGGTGCCGCGCGAGACCTCAAGATCGGAGGCAACCCCGCCAGCCTGCTGCTTGGTAAAGAGTTCAAGCGTCTGGCTGAAGGAGGCTACCGCCTGCCGGGAAATTTCCAGTTCTTCATCGAGCGCCCGCAATTCAAAATAGGCGCGAGCCACTTCGGAGACGAGGGTCTGCACCACCCCGCTCCGCGCCTCTTCGGTGGCAAGGAGGTTGGCCAGCGCGACCTCGTTGGAGCGGCGGATACGGCCCCAGAGGTCGATCTCCCACGACGCCGCGCCCTGAATGGTAAAGGTGTTGATCGTCGGACCGGCGACATCCATTTCCGGAGTGCTCGAACCGGGAATCGTGACCGCCGTGCCGCCGATATCAAGCGTCGTGGCGGGGGTGGAAGAGGCAGGGATCGTCGTCCCCCTTGTCCGGGCTCGCTCCGCCCCGCCGGAATAACCGAGCTGCGGGAAAAACGCGGCACGCGCCTGCACCTTCCGGGCGCGCGATTGCTCGATCCGGCTGATGGCGATCTTCAGGTCGTAGTTGTTTTTCAGCGCCTCGCCGATCAATTCCTGAAGCACCGGATCCTTGAACACCTTCCACCACGGCAGACAGGCGAGCGATTCATTGGTCGGGCCGCCCTGGCCGCGAAACTTTGCCGGAGCCTCCACAGCCGGCCGTCGATAGTTGGGACCGAGAGCACAACCGGCAAAGAGGCTTAGGGTAAGAAGACTGGTGAATTGAAGAACCCGAGGATGCATAAATAAACAGGGCGCGGGATAAAACGCCGGGCGCGATGTTCTCCGATCTCACGCCGTTTCTGCAACCCCGGAATTTCCCAATCCTTCTTTAGGGGTTCAACAACGGGTTCAGGACGGAAAAGTGACCGATTTTAGAGGATCGGTAGCCCGCTCCCGCCGGGAGCGCGGGATAGGACGAAGATACGCGTTTGACACTCATCCCCGCCGGGACGGGCTGCTGGTGCTGGGATGCGGCTCCCATGAAGTCACGGGAGCCGATACCCGCGCTCGACGGCGCGAGCGGGCTACCGGTGCTACCGCACCAAATTCAAGACGATTGACTCCGCGTGAGCGATTCGATACAAAACAACCATGTTCACTCATGAACGCCATCGGATCATCGCCGAGCTTGTTTCGCGGGAACAGCGAATGACCGTCCAGGAGATCCAGGCCTGCGTCCAAGTTTCTCCCGCGACGTTGCGTCGCGATTTGACTGAGATGGAAAAGGCGGGGCTTCTGGTGCGCGTGCATGGCGGTGTCGTCCATCCGCAGGCATTACGGAGTGAGCCGTCGTTTTCCCTCAAAAGCCGGCGGGCCGTGGAGGCCAAGCGCGTCATGGCGAAGACGGCGGCGGAGAGCGTGCCCGATGGGGCGACGGTGTTTGTGGACTCCGGCACCACCTGTCTGGAAATCGGACGGCGTCTGCTGGCGAGAAGTTCCGTGCAGGTCGTCACCAATTCCGCGCCGCTTATTTATGAAGCGTACAGTTCCGGAGCCGACATCATGGCCCTTGGGGGCGAGCTACGCCCTATCAGCGGGGCGCTCACCGGCCTGCTCGCGCTCGATTGGCTGGCCCGTCTGCGGCTTGGGCACGCCTTTCTAGGCGCATCCGGTCTTGGGCCAGACGGCGCGGCCACGACGGAGTTGAGCGAAGCCACGATCAAGACGGCGGTTCTCCAGGCCGTCGCCAAAACGGGAGGCCGCCGCACGCTCGCCGCGGACGGCTCCAAATGGAATGAGAGCGCGCTGGTCCGTTTTGCCGCGTGGAAAGACTTCAACACCTGGATCACCAGCGGCGACCTCCCCGAACCGACCTGCGCCCGTCTCCGCGAAGAAGGTCTCGACATCATTGCCTGCCCACTTTCATGAAAACCTACCGCCTCAATCGACTCTTCAACCCCAAGTCCCAGCGCTGTTTCGATGTCGCCATCGACCACGGCTTCTTTAATGAGCACAGCTTCCTTGCGGGCATCGAAAACCTCGATGCCGCGGTGCGAACGCTCGTTGCGGCGGCTCCGGATGCCATCCAGCTTACCGTCGGCCAGGCCCCCCTGCTCCAGAGTCTGCCCGGCCGGCACAAGCCTTCGCTGGTCCTCCGCACCGATGTGGCCAATGTCTATGGCAAGGAACTCCCGCGCACGCTCTTCAGCAAGATGATCGAGAACCCGGTGGAACAGGCTTTGCGCCTGGATGCCACCTGCGTCGTCGTCAATCTCTTCCTCATCCCCAACGAGCCGGAAGTCACCGCGCAGTGCATCGATAACATCCTGCGGATCAAACCGGAATGCGACCGTCACGCCATGCCGCTGATGATCGAGCCGCTCGTTTTCCAATCGAACGCGAAGGCCGGTGGTTACATGGTGGACGGCGATCTTGCGAAAATCCTCCCGCTGGTGCGGCAGGCAGTGGAGCTTGGCGCGGACATCATCAAGGCCGACCCCACGGATGACGTGAGCGTTTACCACAACGTCGTCGAGATCGCGGGGCGCATCCCGGTGCTCGTTCGCGGCGGCGGCAAAGCGCCCGACCAGGAAATCCTGGAGCGCACCGAAGCGCTTATCGGGCAGGGCGCGGCGGGCATCGTTTATGGCCGTAACGTGATCCAGCATTGCAACCCGGCCGGGATGACCAAGGCGCTCATGGCAATCGTCCACGACGGAGCCACCGCCGCGCAGGCTGCGCAATTCCTCAAGTAGAAACTCACGATGAACAATTCTCCTGTCAGAATCGGAATCATTGGCGGCGGCCTGATGGGCCGCGAAGTCGCCAGCGCCCTTGGTCGCTGGATGGTGCTCGACCGCTTCCCCGTCAAAGCGGAACTGACCGCCGTTTGCGATCTTGCCGAACCCCAGCGCGAATGGTTCCGGCAGATCCCGAGCGTCGGCCTGCTCACCGCCAGCCATCATGAATTGCTGGCGTCTCCGGACGTCGATGTCGTCTACGTTGCCGTGCCGCATCATCTGCATGAAGCGATCTACCTCGACGTGCTCAAGGCGGGCAAAGACCTCTTTGCGGAGAAGCCTTTCGGCATCGATCTGAAGGCCGCCCGTACCATTGCTGAGGCAGCGAAAGCCTCGGGGCAATTCGTGCGGTGCAGTTCGGAGTTCCCGTTCCTGCCAGGCGCGCAGCGCGGCTGGGAGGTGGCCCGTACCGCCGCCGAGGGGAAACTGGGCAAGCTTCTCGAAATCCGCTCCGGGTTTCATCACAGCAGCGATCTCGACCCGACCAAACCGGCCAACTGGAAGCGGCAGGTGCGCACCTGCGGCGAAATCGGCGTCATGGGCGACCTCGGGATGCACGCGGTCCATGTTCCCTTCCGCCTTGGCTGGAAGCCGAAGCGGGTCTATGCCCAGTTGCAAAAAATCTACCACGAGCGCCCGGACGGCAAAGGCGGCATGACCGCTTGCGACACCTGGGACAACGCCACGCTGCACACGGAGATCGACACCGCCCAGGGAGAAGTCCCGCTCCGTTTCGAAATGAAGCGGCTCGCACCCGGCGAGACGAATACCTGGTTCTTCGAGGCTCTCGGTACCGACGGCGGCGTGCGTTACAGCACCAAGGAGCCGAAGACGCTCTGGACGTTCCAGCGCGGCAAGGAACAACTCTGGCAGCGGACCGATCTCGGGTTCCATGGCCCCTTCCCCACCATCACCGGGGGAATCTTCGAGCCGGGCTTCCCCGATTGCTTCCTGCAAATGTGGGCCGCATTCCTCGCGGAACGCGCGGGAGAACTCAATGGCCGCTTCGGGTGCGTGACGCCGGAGGAAGCCGTGCAGAGCCACGAACTCTTCGAGGCGGCACTCCGTTCACATGAGGAAAAGCGGGCGATCGCCCTGGTCTGATTCCAAACTTACCTCACCGCATCTCATGAAACGTAGCGACATCAATTTCCTGATCCGTTCGGCCCAACAGTGTTTTCACAATCACGGCTGGGCTCTTCCACCGCAACCGCGATGGGATCTCACCGACTTCGGTCTCGGTGACTGGCGGCGTTTCGGGTTGGTGCTGGTGAATCTGGCGGAGGAGCCGGAGTACTGCGAAAAGCTGATGTACGCACAGCGTGGAATGACGACGCCTGCCCATTGTCATCGCAAGAAGAAGGAAGACATCATCTGCCGCTGGGGCAGACTCGCCGTGCAGGTCTGGGGAGGGCTTCCCGGCTCCGACGCGGGAAACGCGCCCTTCGAGGTTCCAGTCAACCACCAGCCTTACAAAGCCACCCCGGGAGAGATCATCGAACTCCCCGCAGGCTCGCGGATCACCCTCGTTCCGGGCATCTATCATGCGTTTTACCCGGTCACTGACGAGTGCATCATCGGGGAAGTCTCCACCGCCAACGATGACCTCAATGATAACTTCTTTGTCGACCCCGAGGTTGGCCGTTACCCGGGGATCGAAGAAGATGAAACGCCGCTTCTCCGCCTGGTCAGCGAAGCTCCCGCCTTAAACTGAATATGCAACGCAACGGAATTCTCGCGGGAGGAAACTGGATCGTCGACAAGCTCAAACGTGTCGATGTCTACCCACAACAGGACGCGCTCGCCAATATTCTCGACGAGTCGATCGGCAACGGGGGGAGCCCTTTCAACATCCTGATCGATCTGGCCAGGATGGGCGCTCCCTTTCCGTTGGAGGGAATCGGGCTGGTGGGTGACGATGCCGAAGGGCGTTGGATTGAAAGCCAGTGCGACGCGCATGGCGTCGGGCGCAATCAATTGCGGGTGCATCCCCAGGCGCATACTTCGTATACCGATGTGATGACCGTGCAATCGACCGGACGGCGCACGTTCTTCCACCAACGCGGGGCTAATGCGTTTCTCGACGGCGATGCTTTCGACTTTACCGGAAGCCGGGCGAAAATCTTTCATCTTGGCTACCTGCTGCTGCTCGACCGGCTCGATCTTCCTGACGCCGAGTTCGGCACCGCCGCCGCGCGGGTGCTGCATCATGCCCGGAAGGCGGGGTTGAAGACGACTCTCGATGTCGTTAGCGAAGACAGCCAGCGCTTCGCCGGGATCGTTCTTCCCGCGCTCCGTCAGGTCGATTGCGCCATCCTCAACGAATTCGAACTGGAACGCACCAGCGGCATCACGACCCGGCCTGACGGGCGGATTGACCTCGGAGCCGTGGAAGCCGCTTCGCGCAAGTTGCTCGAAGCGGGCGTCCGTGAATGGGTGGTGGTTCATTTCCCCGAAGGGGCGACGGCTCTTGGGCGCGACTGCCGCGATCACGCCGGGCTGGTGATTCAAGGCAGCGTGGTGGTGCCTCAGGAAGCGATCGTCAGCACGGTCGGCGCGGGAGATGCCTTTGCCGCCGGGTTGCTCTACGGACTCCACGAGGAGATCTCCATCGAGCGCGCCCTCCGCTATGGGGTCTGCACCGCTGCCGCCTGCCTGCGCGGGGCGGGAACCTCCGATGGCATCCCGAGTCTGGAAGAGTGCCTGCGCGGCGGAGAGACAGCCGGATTCAGAACTTTGTAGATTCCGCGGGGGCAGAAGAGGGCATCGGCACCGGCGCAAGCTGGTAAGGGGTCTCCCCCTCCGTCTTGGCGATGATGGCCGCGCAGCAGGTGTCGCCGAAGATGTTCACGGTCGTACGGCACATATCAAGGATGCGATCCACGGCCAACACAATGCCAATGGCCTCCTTGGGCAGCCCGACCGCACCGAGAATGATGACGATCGCGACGAGACTGGCGGCCGGGATTCCCGCCACGCCGATGGAAGTCAGCAATGACAGCACCACCACCGTGACCTGCGTTGCAAACGAAAGGTCGACGCCGTAAATCTGCGCGATGAATAGCACGACCGCGCATTCGTAGAGGGCCGTGCCGTCCATGTTGACGGTGGCACCCAGGGGAAGCGTGAAACTCGCGACTCGCTTGGAAATCCCCGCATTCTTCTGCGCGCATTCCAGGTTGAGCGGCAACGCGGCGGCGGAGGAAGCGGTCGAAAACGCCGTCAGCAATGCCGGGGCCATCGCGCGGTAATGGCGGGTGGCCGGCAAACCGAAGGCCTTCATCAGCAAGGGAAGCGCGACAAACATATGCAGCACCAGCCCGAGCAGAACGGTGAAGAAAAATTTCGCCAGCGGCGCGAACGCGGCAAGCCCTGTCTCCGCCACGGTGGCCGCCACGAGGGCAAAGACGCCGTAGGGGGTAAAGCCGATCACCCAATTGGTCATCCGGATCATCACCTCGTAACCATCCTCCCACCAACGCGCGTACCGCTCGCGACGTTCCTCCGGCAACTGGGTAATGAAGTAACCGAAAAGAATACTGAAGAAGATCACAGCCAGCATTTCGCGATTCTGGGCTGCGGCCGCGACGACGTTCTCGGGAATCATCCGTTGAAACACGCCGACGACATCGCCCGCGCCGCGCCCTTCCCATTTGACGGCCAGTTTCTCACCGTCCCGATTCGCGGCGGCGATCATCGCCTCGGAAACTTCCGGGGCCACCTCGCCTGGCCGCAGCGTGTTCGTGCAGACCAGCCCGATGAGCACGGCGAGGAGGGTCGTCGAGGCATAAAATGTGAGCGTCTTGATGCCCAGCCGTCCGAATGCCTTCTCCTCCCCCATTTTCGCCAAAGCGGAGACGACAGCCAGAACGATCAACGGCGTCACCAGCATTTGCAGCGCGCGAAGAAAGAGTTGACCCGCGAACTCGAGGCAGGCTGTCGTCTTCAATCCGCCGATCTGCTCAGGAAGCGTCAGCCCCGCCATCACGGCGAGAACGAGGGCGATGACAATCTTCCAGTGGAGCGCAAGGGAACGGGATTCCATAAAACAAGAATAGGCTCTACCGGAGACCTGCGACAACTTCGGATTTCAGTTTGCAGGAATCCGCGCTATCAGGAGAGCGCTCATGTTTGCCGCTCTTGCCACCGCTCTCTTTTTTGCGCTTTCCGCCATGTTCGCCGCCAGGGCCGCCCATTGGATCGGCGGCTCGGCGGCCAATTTAAGCAGGATGATCATCGCTCTCGCGATCCTGAGCCTCTGGGCTCATGGATGGGGCGGTGGATGGAGCGGTGGTTCCTTCCCTTATTTTCTGGCAAGCGGTGCAATCGGCTTCGGTTTGGGTGATCTGGCATTCTTTCAAGCGTTACCCCGCATCGGCCCACGCCTGGCCATCATGCTCACCCAGTGCCTCGCCGCGCCCGTCGCCATGATGACGGAAGGGTTCTGGCTGGGTACCAAACCGAGCGACACGGAACTGCTTTGGTGTCTGCTCATTCTCTCAGGAGTCTGCCTGGCGCTGGCCCCGGACAAAAAAGCGGACGCCCGGAAGACAGGCAAGACGTTGAAGGCCATTCGAACCGGGGCCGCTTTGGGCGTTGCGGCAGCCTTGGGCCAGGGACTGGGAGCCGTGATCAGCCGGAAAGCTTATCATGTCGCCGCCGCGGAAGGCATAGGCATCGACGGCGGCACGGCAGCCTACCAGCGAATGCTCGGCGGCATCGCTTTGATGGCCGTTTTTTACGGGTTCACCAAGGCTTGGAGACAAGTTCGCGGTACGGCTCCCGCCCCGCAGCCCCTTTCCACGCGGGCGCGATGGAAGGGAGCCTTGCCATGGACGATTCTCAACGCGGTGGCCGGACCGGTGTTGGGGATCGCGTGTTATCAGCATGCGCTGGCGAGCACGGCCAGCGGCGTGGTGCTGCCGATTGTCGCCACCTCGCCTGTTCTCGCCATGCCCCTGGCCTTTTACCTGAATGGAGAGCGCCCCTCCGTGCGCTCCATTGCCGGTGGCCTTCTCGCGGTGGCCGGAGCGATTGCCCTTGTTTCGCGATAAATAAAAATGGCCAACAATGTTTAACTCATCGGCATCTTACTTGCTTTCGAAAGAGAATCGTTAAACTTAGTGGCGTCCCCTCCCATTTTGACTCTTCCCCCTTCCACTGAAAGCACGAACCCGTACCCCGAAGCCCTCCTGAAAAGCTGGCGGCGGGCGGCATGGATGGCTTGCGCTTTTGTGGTATCCACAGGGGCTTTCGGCGTCGCCGGCTGGCTGATGGAATTGTCGGTGTTTCAGGACCTGCTACTCCTGGATCTTCCGCCCATGAGGGGGGTGAAGGCCGCCTGCATTCTTTTACTGGGAATCTCGCTTGGCTTTCTCCAAAGCGACTCCAGGCTATTGAATTTCACGGCTCGGGTATTTTCGGCAATTGCCCTGACATTGGGGCTGCTTTCCGAATTTGGGTTTTTCTCCGGGAAATGGGTGGGAGTTTCCGCGGCGCTTTTTCCCACCCTGGAGTTCACGCCTCACCTCTCGACTTATCTCGCCATCATTCCCTCTTCGCTGGCAGTGTTTTTGATCGATTACCAGGGCCGATCGAAGTGGCGGCCTTCGCAATGGCTGGCCATTGTCGTTATCATCAGCGGGCTCTGGACGGTTCTCCGTTATGTCTTCACCGTGGCCGCCCCGGATTTGCGTCCTCCCGCAGAGTGCTCCATGGCGCCTCTCGCGGCGACGGCATTCCTGATCTTCGGAACGGGAATCCTGTTATCGCGGCCCGCCTCGGGCGTCATGGAGCTTTTCCTCAGCAGTAGCGCGGCGGGGCAAATGGCGCGCCGGATCCTTCCCGCAGGAATCCTGATGCTAACAGCGATCGGCGCGGCGACCATTGCGGGGCAACGCTCCGGCCTCTACGACAGCGCCCTGCACAATACGCTCTTTACCATTGGAAGCATTATTCTCATTACGGGGCTGATCTGGGTCAACGCCCACGCCATCGACCTCTCCGAAAAGGAACGACAGCAAGCCATAAAGGCGGCCAAGCAACATCGGGAATGGCTGCAAGTCATGCTATCGAGCATTGCCGACGCGGTGATCGCCACGGATGAAACCGGACATGTGCAGTTCCTCAACCCCGTGGCGGAAAAACTCACAGGCTGGCCGGAACGGGAAGCGGTGGGACTCCCCGCCGCAAAGATTTTCCACCTTCTCGACACCAGCAACAACCTTCCGCTGGAGAATCCCGTACAACGGGTGCTTAACCACGGAGGAATCACGAGGCATTCCGCATTTGCGACATTGATCGCGAGAGATGGCACCGCGATTCCCGTGGAAGACAAGGCGGCGCCGATTCTCGACTCCCGCGCTGCCATTGTCGGCTGTGTCGTGGTCTTTCGCGACGTGAGCGAACGTCGTCGGGCAGACGAGATGCGACAAGAGGTGGCCGCCCAGTACGCCAAGGCGGCGGAGGCTATTCCCCAGATCGTCTGGACTGCGGGAGCCAACGGCCTTGTCGATTTCTTCAACCAACGATGGTTCGACTACACGGGGTTCTCCTTCGACAACTCGCGCGGACATGCCTGGCTGTCGGCCTTTCATCCCGATGACGAAGCGCGCTGCGCGGAGGAATGGCATACGTCAATCGCCTCCGGCAGCCGTTACGAGGTGGAGGCCAGAATCGTCCGCAAGGACGGCGTTTCCCGTTGGCACCTGATCCGCGCGCTGCCCGTGCATGACCGCGCCGGCCGCATCAACAAATGGTTTGGCACTTCCACGGATATTGAGGATCAGAAACGGGCCGAAGAGGCGATGCGGTTTCTCGCGGACGCGAGCACCCTTCTCTCCGCGTCGCTTGACGAGATCAGCACGCTGCAAAGCGTGGCCGAACTGGCCGTCCCGAAGATCGCCGATCTCTGCACGGTTCACCTCGTCTCCGAAATGGGACTCCAGCTTGCAGCCGTCTCGCACATGGATCCGAGGAAGGTGGAACTGGTGGTGGAGATCGATCGCCGCTTCCCCCCTTCCCCGGAACGAACCAAGGGGATCACCCAGGTGATTCGCTCGGGCATGGCGGAGCTTGCCGCAGAGATCGACGATTGGCTGCTGGAAGCGCTGTCCGCCGATGAGCACCATCGGAAGATTCTTCACGAACTCGGCCTGCGCTCCACGATGAGCGTGCCGCTGCGGGGGCATCGCGAGATCCTCGGCGTCATCACCTTCAGCACGATGGAATCGGGCCGCCGGTTCACCACCCGCGATCTCTCCCTTGCCGAGGAGGTGGCCCGCCGCACCGCGCTGGCTCTCGACAACAACCGCCTGCTCGCGGAGATCACCGCAACGAAAGTAGAGGCCGAAGCTGCCAATGCCGCCAAAGACCAGTTCCTGGCGGTATTAAGCCATGAACTGCGCACCCCGCTGACGCCGGTACTCCTCGCCGCGGACGAACTGAGCCGCGACCCGTCGATATCAGACTCCATGCGCAAAGTCATGGAGATGACGCGGCGTAATATCGAACTGGAGGCGCGACTGATCGACGATCTGCTCGACCTGACCCGCATCCAGCGCGGCAAGCTTCAACTCCAAAAAGCACCCACTGACGCCCACGCCCTGTTGCAGAGCGCCATCGACATCTGCCGCGCGGATATCGACAGCAAGCATCTCTGTGTTTCTCTCGGCCTTTCCGCCGCGAAACACCATATCCACGCCGATCCCGCCCGGCTCCAGCAGGTTTTCTGGAACCTGATCAAAAATGCCGTCAAATTCACCGCCCAGGGCGGTTCCCTGATCTTCCGGTCCCGCAATACGGGAAAGGACAGAATCCAGATCGAGGTGGAAGACACCGGTATCGGCATCGAGCCTGCCCTGCTCTCGAAGATTTTCAACGCGTTCGAGCAGGGCGAGAAATCGCGCGGCAGACGGTTCGGCGGGCTGGGGCTGGGGCTGGCCATCACCAAGAACCTTGTTGAGGCCCACGGCGGCACGATCAGCGCTCATAGCCCGGGGCTCGACCTCGGTACGAAATTTGTCATCGAGTTCACCATTACCGAATGGAGCGGCATCCCCCGGCACAACCCTTCGGACACGCCGCAGAAAACAGGCCGCTCCCGCGAACTCCGCATTCTGCTGGTGGAAGATAATTGCGAAACCGGCGCGCTTCTCTGCAAGATCCTCGAACGGCGAGGCTACCAGGTCGACTACGGCGCCACCATGGAGGCGGCGCTCGAGCTTGCAAAACGCTTCTCCTACGACCTGCTCCTGAGCGACATCGGCCTGCCCGACGGCAGCGGGCTGGAGTTGATGCAGGCGCTTCAGAAGACCGCGCGGATACCCGGCATTGCCATGAGCGGTTTCGGCATGGACGACGACCTCCGCCGCAGCCGCGACGCGGGCTTCTCCGAGCACCTCACCAAACCGATCAGCATTGCCAAGCTGGAGGAAGCGATCGAGAAGATCACTGCTGGTCTGGCGGAAGGATAATTGCCGAATCGCGCCTCAATAGCGCATTTACCTGCTTGGCAAGCTCGTTGTGCCCGGCTTGGGATAAATGCAATCCGTCGAGCGTCGCTCCTTTGGCTCCGATGATACCGGCCAGATAGTGTTTGGGAATCAGTGTGACGCCGTACTTCATCGCCAGACTTCTTTGCGCTCTGCCGAATTCGCCATGAAACGGCAGAAGAGGAAGCTCGAACATAACGAGGCGATTCCCCTGCAATTGGATAAGCAATTTTTCAAGATCATCGCGGAAACGCGCAGAGGAGGTTCCGCCCAGCATGTCGTTCCCTCCAATTTCAATCAAGACAAGCGCCCCCGATGAAGCGATACCTTGGGCCTGAATCAAAGCGGACGCCGTTGTTGCCCCGGGTTGGGCCAAATTGGTGATATCGAGTTTCGAGATATCCCCCAAAACCGAAGGCCAGGTGCGCTCCGGTGTTCCCATGCCCGCACTGATTGAATCACCGAGAACGTAAATACGAGCATTGTCGGAAATCGCGATCCTCGGCGAGCGCAGGTATGGAAGCTCCGCCAGGCAGAGCGCCAGGGAAGCGAGGCAAAACGCGACAATCGAGCCCAGCTTGTAACGGATCAACGTTCTTTGTCTGGAAGCAAAAATGGCAGCGACCCATAAGCCGAACCAGCAACCGTAGATCAAGGGAGCAAGCGGAGCGGACGAAGCAGCGAGCACCAGGACCCCGATCACGCCGACAATGGAAAGCACCGACCGCCACAATCCCTGGCCCAGCCGCTCTTTTACCAGAAACGCACCGGCCGTCATGATGCTTCCTATAAACAGCGCTCTTCCATCAGCAAGCCATACTACGATGGGATTCACGAGGCAGCTTTAGCTTCCTGACTTTCGCCATGATACGACGGCTTTCCCCGTTTCTTCGCCATCACGATAAACACCGCGCCGATGGCGATCATGAAAAGCGAGAGGAACTGCCCACGTGAAAGGCCCCAGGTCAACGCGATCCCGGTATCAGGCTCACGGAACATCTCGCCGACAATCCGCAAAAGGGCGTAAAGGATGAAGAACACACCCGTGACGACTCCTTGCATTGGCCGCACCTTCGTCCGCAAGACCCAGAGTGCCGCAAAAAGGAGCGCGCCTTCCAACAATGCCTCGTAAATCTGGGAGGGATGACGCGGGTTCAGGATGTGAGAGAGGACCTGCCTCACCGGCTCGCTGGTTTGCGACGCCTCCACGATGGCGTGCGGTTCGAGCAGCGAAGGATCGATCTTGGAAGCAACCGCCATCGAGGCGCGGTCCGCCAAGGCGCGATTTTCCAGGATCTCCTTGGGGAACTGCACCGCCCATGGGACGGTTGTAATGCGTCCGAAGAGCTCGCCATTGATGAAGTTGGCGATGCGGCCGCAGAACAGACCGATCGGCGCGGCAACCACGAGATCGTCCCCCAGCCCCAGCCAGGAGATTTGGTGCCGGCGCGAGTACCAGTAAGTGTAGAGGATGATCCCGAGAATGCCGCCGTGACTGGCCATCCCCCCTTCCCATACCCGAAAAAGCCGCAACGGATCGTGCAGGACCTCGTTGAAGTCGTAAAAGAGGATATAACCGAGTCGCCC
The DNA here is from genome assembly GCA_037190965.1 of Chthoniobacteraceae bacterium. Lineage (GTDB taxonomy): Bacteria > Verrucomicrobiota > Verrucomicrobiia > Chthoniobacterales > Chthoniobacteraceae > DATMFV01. Next base: position 18,387 of record JBBCKI010000065.1, on the reverse strand, counting down.
GCCCACCAGCACCCCCCAGAAGGCGGTCCCGAAAATGAAGTCGCCCACCTTGTCGGGCGAGAGTTCGGAGTAGCCGTGCTTCGAAAACCAGTGGAGAAGCGCGTACCCCGCGAGAAAGCCGAGCACGTAAGCCATGCCGTACCAGCGAATTCCGAACCCGTTGCCGAACTCGATGATGAACGGACTCAGGTGATGAACGTAATATCCGAGCATGAGACCCGCAATATGCACCCGGCGCGTCTGAAAAGAAGCCGGAAAACGGAAAAGAAAAGAGCGCCGGGCAAATGACCCGGCGCTCCTTCCTGCAATTTCTGTATCTGTCGCCGCCTATTTCGCCGGGGTCAGCAACGCAAAACGCGATTGATCTCCGAAGAAGAAGTCCGCCGTCCCCTTCCAGGAGGCGGAGATCCGCCCGTGTGCGGTGCCGAGCGCATTGACGAAGAAGACCATTTCAAAGAGCAACGGACTGCCCGGTTTGATCCCGATCTCGGCAAGGTTCAGCCGGAGGGCGAGCGTATAGCCGTTCGCGTCCTGGCAGACCGTCGCGGAAGCTCCCCGAACGGCGTCCCCTCCCGTGAAGCCACGGTTCCATGCAACCACTTCCGGTTTTTCGGGGTTGGGCAGAATGACCACCGGCGTGACGGGCGAAGCGGGCAGAAGCGGATCTTTGATGCCCAATTCCACCGCGCTGGCTTCCCAGAAGGCTTTGGAGTCGGTTTTGATGTCGGTGTCGTCCACATGCGCTTCCAGCACCAGTTCGCTGGAGGTCAGCCAGAGGTTGCAATCGGCTACCTTGTTGCCGGACCACTCGATCCGGATTGGCAGCTTCTCCGCACCGCTCTCGCTCACGGGAACTGAGAGCTGTGCGCGCTTGGGAAGGGTGAAATCGAGTTCGACGGTTTCCAGCGAGGGTGAAACGATGGAAAGCTTCAGGTCTTCGGCGATTTCCGCTCCGATTTCGATGGAGAACGGAATCTCGATCTTCTCGCCGGCGGCGACCGTCACGCGAATCCGGTCGGACGGCGAGAAGGCGACTTCGGCTCCTTCCGCGACGAGTTCCACTTCCTGATCGAAGGCTGCCGCCGTCTGGTTCTCCGCCACGAGACGGAACTCGGCCTTGCGGCTTCCATCTTCGAGGAAGGGAACACCCACCGGCTGGAATGAGAGGAAAACGCGGGAGAGGGCGTTGAGCGGCTTGCCGGTGTTGCGGGCCACCGGCTTGAACTCGCCGAGGTAGCCGTCCTTCTGGTGAGCTTCGATCAGCTCGTCGCACATGGCCCAGATCTTGTCCAGCGTCAGGACGGTGGCGGTATGCGGGTCCATCATCACGGCCTGGTAGATGTACTCACGCTGGTTGGTGACGGCAGCTTCCACGGTCAGTTCCTGCACGTTGAGGTTGGTGTGGATGATCGCGGCAAGTTGCGGCGGCAACGCGCCGATGTGGGTCGGCTGGATCCCCTGTTTGTCCACCAGACACGGGACCTCCACGGAGCACCCCTCGGTCAAATTGGTAATCAGGCCGTGGTTGGGCACGTTGCCGTAGATGACGCTCGGCTCACCGGAGACGATGGAGTGGATGATCGTGGAGCCGTACTCCACGCTACGGTGAATCTGCACGGGCTTGCTCTCGTCGAGAAGATCCTTCTCAACCTTGTCCCATCGGCCCGTCATCGATTCGCAACGGCGGATGTATTCGTTGATGGGAATCCCGAACTCCTCAATCACCTCACGGCCATGGTGAATGAAGTAAGGGACATATTCGCTGTGATGCTCGCTCGATTCCGTGACGAAATAGCCGAGCCGGCGCATCATTTCGAAGCGCACCCGGTCCGCCGCGACGGCGCTCGGGTTGTCCAGCGCACGGAAGAGAAGCGGATAGGCGTCTTTGCCCTTGTATTCGAATTTGAGGAAGAACGCCATGTGGTTGATCCCCGCGACCAGGTAGCTGACGTCCTTGAAATCGAGGCCGCAGTAGGTTGAGAGCTGGCGCGAGGTCCCCTGCACGCTATGGCAAAGGCCGACGGAAGAGATGCCGGTGAGCCGGTCGATGGCCCACATGTTCATCGCCATCGGGTTGGTGTAGTTGAGGAGCACCGGGTCGGCCGCGCCGACTTCCTGAAGCGCCCGGGCTACCTTGACGAGTTCCGGAATGGAACGGAGCGCGCGAAAGACGCCGCCCACGCCAAGAGTGTCCGCGATGGTCTGCTGCACCCCGTATTTTGCAGGGATCTCGAAATCAACGACGGTGGAGGGTTTGTACCCGCCCACCTGGATCGCGGTGATGGCAAACTTGGCCCCGGCGCATGCTTTACGAAGGTCGGTGGTTGCCTCAATGCGAGCTTTGACGCCCAGTTGCGCGACGATGCGCCGGGCAAGCTTTTCGGCTGCTGCCAGTCGGCTCGGATCGATGTCCATCAAACAGATGGTCGAGCCGGCGAGGGCTGGAAACTGCAGAATATCGCAGATCAGACTTTTGGAGAAAACGACGCTGCCCGCGCCGACGAGGGTAATTTTTGCCATGGGTATTTATCTACCCCCCCGAATCTTTTGCGCCAAGGAGGAAGGCGTGATATAAGCCGGTAAATTTGTGATATTTCCACCGCGATGCTACCTAATCCAGACGATCTTCTAATCTCCCTCCCTTTCGCGGAAAGAGAGAATATTGCCCACTCCAGCCGGTATTATTGGAACAGCGCACAGAGAGGAAATGAGCAATTTGTGATTATCCAGCGAACCCAAACGGGTTACGGAATCTTCGAAATCGACGGAAAACCATGGCCGGTACCGCCGGAAAGCGCTTTCATCGCGATTGTCCCCGAGCAAAGCGTCTACTACTTCCCCAAAGAAGCGCAGATCCCCTGGCATTTTTCGTGGATCAACTTTTACGGAAACCTCGGGATCTCATTGACCCGGGAGTTTCGCAACACCTTCGGTCCCGTTCTGCCGCTCCCCGCGCGGTCGGAGGCAGGCAGATTGTATCGCCGCCTTGCCTTTCCGGAGCCAGGGAGCTCGCTCGACCCTCATAAAACGAGCGCAGCTTGCTACACCTTTCTGATGGAATGGGCGCGGCAACTCACGCGGCCCATGCAACGGGAGGGCGACCCGGTGGAGACCGCTCTCGCGCTTTGTGCCTCCCGGTTCCGTGAGCCGCTGGGTGTCAAGGAGTTGGCGGCGATTACGGGACTCACCCGCGAGCATTTCACAAGGCTCTTTACCGCGCGCACCGGTCGATCTCCCGCCCGGCATCTGCGGGATCTCCGGGTCAAGGCGGCGCGTGAAATGATTCGGACTCAGGAAGGTAGCAATGCCGCCCCCGCCCGGGAGGTGGCCCTGCGGTGCGGCTTTCCCTCGGTCCGCTCGCTGAAAGCGGCGCTTGCGGGCGAGGACGAGAGGTAAACCTGAAAACCAATGTTGGAGCGAGCGGAATTGCGCAGCCGTACGAGACGGGAAGTTACAAAATGAAGAGTGATGCGGCAGCACCGGTAGTCCGCTCGCGCCGTCGAGCGCGGGGTTGGCTCCCGTGGCTTCATGAGGGCCGCATCCCGATGCCAACGGCTTGTCCTGCGGGGATGGGCGTCGAACGCGACTCGTAAACCGATCCCGCGCTCTCGGCGAGAGCGGGCTACCTGCCGTCCTCCAAATCGATCGCTTTCCCCCATTTCTGCAATCGACCGTAAGCAACGGTTTTCGGGGTAAAGGCTTATTCCTCCGTTTTGGCGAGCAGATCCCAGAGTGCTTCGAGGGACTGCGCCATTACCCGTGTCCCGGAGAGCACCGGCATGAAGTTGCTGTCCCCTTCCCAACGGGGAACGATGTGCAGGTGGAGGTGATCCGCCACTCCCGCCCCGGCCGCTTTGCCAAGATTGAGGCCTACGTTGAAAGCCTCGGCACGAACCGCCTTCCGCAACAGTTTCTGCGCATGAGCGACCTGCGCCCAGAGTTCCAGCCGTTCTCCCTCTGTAAGGTCGGCGATGTCGGAAACCTTCCTGTAGGGTACTGCCATCATATGGCCGACGGCGTAGGGAAAGCGGTTGAGAATCAAGAACGTCTCCTTCATCCGATGCACGACGAGATGCGCGCGGTCATCCGTGGTTTGAGCCGCCTCCGTCAAAAAATCGCGCGATTTGTCGATGGAGAAATACTCGACGCGCCACGGCGCCCAGATGGCATCCAGAGATTCGGGGAAAGACATCCGGCAGATGTAACGGCTTTTGCGGTCGGTTCCAAGCGGATTGGACGAGGCTCGCGGCAAGGGCCGACCACCGACCCCCTACTCCTCCCGCGTTGCCGGGGCGGTCAGGGGCAGAAATTGCTTTTGTTCCGGGTCGTAGGCGTAGAGTTCGGCGGTGGCGATCCGGAAAAACCAGGCGTGCAGATGAAGCGTCCCATCCGCGAGCCGCTCCTGCACCGCTGGGTAACTACGGAGGTTCTCCACGGCGAAAAGGACGTTTTCCTCCGCCGCCGCGTTGAGGAGTGCGTCGGTATCGTCGAGAAGATGGGCGTAGTTTCGATCAATGACGTCCCGGACCGGGGCCGCCAGCTGAAGCCATCGACGCAGATGCGGCTTCTTCTCCCACGCCTCCGGAGCAACCGATTTCTCCATGACCAAGGCGTTCATGGCCCCGCATTGGGAATGCCCGCAGACGACGATATCGGCGACGCCGAGGTCGCTCACGGCAAACTCGATGGCGGCAGCCGTCGAGTTGGTGCTGCCGGTCACCGTGGCGGGCGGGACGATGTTGCCGACGTTTTTGACCACGAAAAGATCGCCGGGCTGCGATTGCGTAATCAGTTCGGCAAGAATGCGGGAGTCCGAACAGGTGATGAAAAGCGTGTGCGGTTTCTGGCCCTCGTGAGAGAGTTTCTGGAAGAGCTCGCAATAGTGGCCGAACTCTTGGGACTGAAACCGGTGGACGCCTTCGATTAACTTCTGCATCGCGCCATTTTGAAGAACGGCACCGGGGTTCGTCAAAATTTTTTCCTTAGCCGCCCCTAGCCCATGCCGTTCCACTCTGAAAAAAACACTGCAACGACGCATTTTCCGTCGTAGGCTCAGGTTTCTATGACGACGACGATCGAACCGGCCATCACCATGCGCGAACTCCTTGAGCGGCTCCCCGGAGCCCAGCGGGCGCTCTTCCGCAAGTACCACATCGGCGGGTGCTCAAGCTGCGGATTCTCGCAGGATGAAACGCTGGCGGGGGTCTGCGAGCGCAATGACGGGCTGCCCGTCGACGAAGTCATCGCTTACCTCCTCGACAGCCACGAGGAAGATCGCAAGATGCTGATCGAGCCCACTGAACTGGCGGCGCTACGGGATCGCGGCGAACTGCCGCGCCTGATCGACATCCGTACGAGGGAAGAGTTCGACGCCGCCCGGATCGAAGGGTCCGTTCTTTTCACCCAGGAGCTGATGCAGGAGATCCTCGGGAACTGGGACCGCGGGGCTCTGCTGGTCGTCGTCGATCACCAGGGGAAACGGAGCATGGATGCCGCCGCGTTTTTTGCGGGGCATGGTTTTACCGCCGTCAAGGCGCTTCGCGGGGGGGTGGACGCCTGGAGTGAAGAGGCCGACCCAAGCGTTCCCCGCTACGAGTTGGAGTGATTTAGATTCCGCTGCCGATTTCGTGCGCGGATTTTTCCGCCCTCAGGCCTTTTGCCAGTTTGTGATAAATGGCAATGAGCAGGAATGTGGGAGCCCACTGCCCCACAAACAGGCTCGCATGTCTGCGCCCAAAAACGCGAAGGGTCAGCGATCCCAGGATCGACCCGAAGGCCGCCCAAAGAAGGGCGTCGGTCGGCACGATGGTCTGCTTTTCAAGCGCTTCGGTAATGGGGCCCTCTTCGTATTCCAACTGCGACGGAGTTTCCAGTGACGTTTTCATCACTCTCGCTTCGAAGCGCGCTCAGGACGCGGCTGTGATGCGTTTTCGCCTCTCTTTACAGACAAAGAAGCCGCCAGAAGCGAACCCGGTTTGAATATGATCTGGGCAATTTGCATAGGATTTATCATCGGCCTGGTCGCCAAGCTCATCACGCCCGGGAAGGACCCGGGCGGGTGCATCGCCACCACGCTCCTTGGAATCGCGGGGAGCCTGGTCGCGGCTCTGATCGGGCAAGGGCTCGGCTGGTACCGGCCGAATCAACCCGCGGGGTTTATTGCTTCCGTCATTGGAGCCATCGTTTTGCTCCTGATCTTCAGGTTTATTCGCGGTCCCCGTCCCCGGCACGGGCCGGGCGGACGACAATGGCCATAGTCGCCCGCAGCCCCTCTCCTGAGATTTGCGTTTCCGGAGTTGCCCGCAACGCGCTTCTGGTTCATTTTGCTGAGGAACATGAGCGACGATTTGCAACAACGCATTCAGGAAGCGATCGCACATCCCAAAAACCTCGGCGAAATGACGGAGGCGGATGCCGTCGGCACGGCGGGCAGCCCCGACTGCGGCGACATGCTCCGGATGTGGGTCAAATTCAAGGAAAAGGATGGCAGGAAAGTCATCGATCGCGCCACCTTCCAGACGTTCGGCTGCGAGACCGCCATCGCCGTCGCCAGCGTTGCCACAGAGTTAATCTCGGGCAAGACCGCCGAGGAAGCCCTTGCCCTCTCCGGCAAGGAACTCGCGGCTCCTCTCGGCGCGTTGCCGCCGATGAAGATCCACTGCGCGCAGTTGGTGGAAGGGGCGCTCCGCTCCGCCCTGGCGCCTGAGGCTCCGTCTCAAGAAAAGGCCGCCGCCGCTCCGGCAGCGCCCACCTTGCTGGAGCAACTTCAGGCGGGAACTTCGGCACCCTCTGACGCCTCCCCCAAGGTCAAAGTGGTCATCAAACCCCGCTGACTGAACCCCCAAGTTTTCACAAACCATGCACGAGGAAATTGAACTGACCCGCGATTGCGACGCCATTCGCATCCCGCAGGGCAACACGATCACGCTTCCCAAAGGCTCCCGGGTGGTTATCACCCAGTCGCTGGGGGGCAGCTATACCGTGGCGACCGACACAGGCTTCCTGGTCCGGATTACGGATACGAACGCCGACGCGCTTGGATATGAGCGCCCCGCCGCCCCCGAGCCCGTTTTGAACGCCACGGGTGAGGTGGACGACAAGGCGGTTTGGGACCAGCTCAAGACCTGCTACGATCCGGAAATCCCGGTCAACATCGTCGATCTGGGCCTTGTCTACGACTGCTCCATCAGTCGCCCGGTGGAGAACCAGACCCACGGTGCAAAAGTTCTCGTCAAGATGACTCTGACGGCCCCCGGCTGCGGCATGGGCCCCACCCTTGCCGCCGAGGCCAAGGGCAAGCTGGAGGGAATTCCCGGTGTGGACGAAGCGGAAGTCGAACTCGTCTGGGACCCGCCGTGGAACCAGTCGATGATCAGCGAAGCCGGCAAGATGAAGCTTGGGCTGATCTAGCTGAAGTTTTTCATTGCACGCCGTCGTAACCCTCTCTAGTTTCTCCGTTCCCAATTGGTCCGGGGAAAGTTTTTAACCGATTTCATCATCATGTCTCAACATCGCAGCCTCAAAGGAGCCAGCACCATCACGGTAAAACGCAACGTCCTCAAGCGCTTCGAGCGCGTGGAAGTGCTCAAGAAGCGCGGCCAGTGGAAGCCCGGCCAGCGGGTCATCGGTCTGCCCAAGACGCAGCCTGACGCCTAAGCGAAGGCGTTTCTTCTCAATCAACTTTAAAACAAAACAGGCTCCCTCTTTCGGGGAGCCTGTTTTTGTTGGTTTTATTGGGTTCTTGACGAAATTAACCTCGAACTCCGGTGTTCTTCGCTGTTTCCAGTGGATTTGCACGTCCGGAGGGATGTGGGAGAGCAACGCTCTCGCCGAGAGTGGGGATGGGTTTTCGAGTCGCGTTCGGCATCCATCCCCGCAGGACGGGCTCCGGGTGATTGGGATGCGCACCAATAAAGCTACGGGAGCCGATACCCGCGCTCGACGGCGCGAGCGTGCTACCTCACCATTCTTGCTATTGCTGACACCCTTGGATTCCATTGAAAAGAGCGAACCCTATCTTTTGATAGGGCAAGCCTTCGACGAAGCCGTTTATGCCCAGAAAACTGCGCAAGGCCGCCGCGATCAACTTCGGAATTCAGGTTGAAAAAGGCTGTCCACATAGGCGCGTGCAAGGCGCAGGTTCTCGACGATGATCGATGGATCCTGAAGGGTTTTTGCGATCAGCATCGACCCCTGCCATAGGCTGTTGAGAAACCAGGCAACCCGGGCTGGGTCGAACTCGCCCCCTGCACCGTGACGTTGCCAGGCATCGGCAAGCAGGCCCCGCACCATTTCCGCCCAGTCCGCTAGGTGGCCTGAGCAGGCTTCGCGGAGGACCGGGTTGGTGCCGGCCATTTCCTGGGACATCATGCCAACCATGCAGACGCAGGGTTCATCGGGCCGCTGGGTAAAGCCGATCATGATATCAAACAGATGATGAATCTGCTCCAAAGGGTCGGCGTCGGGGATGCTCCGCGCCTCGGAATAAAGACGGGTTCCCATCGCGGCGAAACACCCTACGGCTTCGCGCCCGATCTCTTCCTTACTCTTGAAGTGATGGAAAAAACTCCCTTTTGTCACCGTCGCCTCGGCGCAAATCTGCTCCACCGTGGTGGCGTTGAAGCCCTGCCCCAAAACCAGACGGACGGTGGCGTCGAGGAGCCGCTGGCGTGTCTCCGCGGGGTTGCGGGTTCCCTTCACGGCAGGCTTCATTGCTTGGAGGAGGCCTCGGCCACCGTCTTCATCTGAGCCAAACCTTTCTCGAAGTACTCGCCCAACATTTTATCACAGTCGATAAAATGGCTGATCACCTTGCCGATGAAATTGTTCTGCCCGGTCATGATCCACGTCACGCGGGTTTGATCCCCTTCGGGCCGGAAAGTAAATTCCGCGCGGTGGGTGGCCGCAAACGGCCTCAGGAATTCGAGTTTGATGTCGATCCGGTCATTGGGAACGCTTTCCATGATGGTCATGGCCCCCTCACCCACCTCGCTGTTCCCTGCCCATCGGAAGATCGCGCCGCTTCCGGAGGCCGGACCCTCGAAGGAGTTTTTCGCCGAAGGATCCAGCTTTGCCCATGGCGACCAGGCTTCCCAAAGGTGAAAATCATTCACTTGGGCAAAGACCACGGCGGGAGGGGCTGAAACGATGGCCGAACGGCTGATTCGGAAATTCCCTGGCTGCATGGCAATGCCAACGGCAATCCCGACGAATAACATGATGACCGCGAGGATGATTCTGGTACGGATACGCATACGATTGATGGACGGGTGAAATACAAACCGGTTGGTATGGTCCGAAAAGAGTGATGGAGAATCAATCTTTTTTCTGGCCGGAATCCTGGTTGGATGCCTAACGAGAAAGTCACGAAAAGAAAAAGCGGTGCGGCAGCACCGGTAGCCCGCTCGCGCCGTCGAGCACGGGGTTCGGCTCCCGTGGCTTTATGAGGGGCCACATCCCAATGCCAGCAGTCCGTCCTGCGGGGATGAGCGCAAAATGCGACTCCTTCACCGATCCCGCGCTCGCGGCGCGAGCGGGCTACCCTTGCCGGTCCTCCAAGTCGGTAACTTTGCCGTCATGCACCCATCCTGGCCTGGCAGTGGTCTCATTCGTTCGGCGGAGAAGGAGGCCAAACGCGTCTCGGGGTTACGTCCCGGGCGCTCGCGGCGAGAGCGGAGTACCTGCCTCATGAAAGCCGGACAAACTCCCTGAGGAACTGGACCCAGATGAATAAAAGACCGCGCCAGGAATAGCGCACTTTTCCCTCCGAGGCCGGAAGGAGCAGGCCCACCCGGATATTGTGGGCGATCTGCGCTTCCAGATCGCGCTGGATCTCCCCATGAATCTCCTCGGGAACAAGGGCGACCAGTTGCTCGTTGCCCACACCCGCCTCCCGCAGGAAGGCGCGGTGACTCTCCAGAATATCAGGAGCGGCCAGATCGCCTCGAACGCGGTTGAGCCGGTTGGTCGGGGCGAGCTTCATGGAATGGGAAAATGGATAGTTCCAGCTTGTCCAGACGGTTCCATCTTTGCCCCGGGAAGCGAAGCTGAGGTAATAGAAACCGATATCGCCCTGGTCGATCATGCAGATGGCGGCCTGGAGGCGTTCATCTTCCTTGTAGAGAAGGCGAAAGAATTGCTGATGCTCCTCCCATTCCCAACCGACGTCATCGACCTGCTCGAAGCCGATTTCCTCCAGCTCCGTCGTCAGTTCGCGCAAAGCAGGGAAGGCGTCGCGCGAGGGCGGGTTGCGGCTCCTGAGCGCCTTGTCGGTGGGTAGGCGGAGACGGCGAACCCGGGTAAGAATTTCAAGCCACGGCAGCAGAAGCCAGGTGCTGGCACAGAGGAGTCCAACCTCCCAGAGACCGGTTAGGAAATAGCCAATCAGAAACGACGTTACGAGAACGCAAAATGAACCGAGCTTGTGCAGAAGCGGGTGCGAAAAACTCCGCAGCGCCATGCTGAGCAATGCGACCCCAAGGACAAGAAGAAGGGGATTGGACATGATGAAGACGGGGGGATTTTCCGGTAGAGCAGTGAAAAATCAAATGGCAAAAATTGCCAGCAGAAGTTTGGTGGGAGGCTCCCGAAGCAGCGCGGAAATCAGGGGACGATCTGGTGCTCCGCGAGGAAGGCCTTCAAGTCTTCGGGGCCGAAGTCGGGCAGCAATTTATCCCCCACCGTCAGGGTCGGGGTAAGCCGCTGGCCTGAGAGCCGGATCATCTCGTCATAGGCCTCGCGGCTGGCTTCCACGTCGATCTCCTCATACTGGTAGCCACGGGAATCGAGCACTTCCTTGGCCCGGATGCACCAGGGACACCATTTTTTGACGTAGAGTTTGAGCGGATCGGCCATGTTCGGGAAAGTTTCGGCTCACGGGGAGCCACCGGGTCTACCCCTCCGCCGCCGGGGTGCGGGCGCGGTCTTCGAAGCGGGTGAACTCTTTGAGGAAGGTCAGCGGCACTTCGCCCACGGGGCCGTTACGCTGCTTGGCGATGATGAGTTCGGCTTCACCCCGCGTCTCTTCCCGCTGCTCTTCATCCTCCGCGTAATACTCGGACCGCACGAGAAGACCGACGAGGTCGGCGTCCTGTTCGATGGAGCCCGATTCACGAAGATCGCTCAAACGCGGTTTGCCCCCGGCACGGGCTTCCGGGTTACGGTTGAGCTGGGCAAGGACGATAATCGGGATGGAAAGCTCCTTGGCGAGCGCCTTGAGGCCGCTGGAGATTTCCGAAATTTCGAGCTGCCGGTTCTCCTGACCGCGTTTGGAGGGCGATTTGAGGAGCTGGAGGTAGTCGATGACGATGAGCTGAATATCCTGCTGCGCCTTGAGGCGTCGTGCTTTCGCACGAAGCTCCAGAATGCTCAGCCCCGCCGTGTCATCGATGAAGATCTTGCTCTCGGCGAGCTTCGAGGCGGCCACGGTGAGGTTGTGAAAGTCGCGATCCGCCAGAAAGCCGTCGCGGACCTTGGCGAGGTTCACCTTGGCGCGGGAGCAGAGGAGACGCTGAACGAGCTGCTGGCTGCTCATTTCCAGCGAAAAAATCAAGACCGGCTTTTTCGAATCGAGCGCCACGTTTTCGGCGATGTTCATGGCGAACGCCGTTTTGCCCATGGAGGGGCGCGCGGCGACGATGATCATTTCCGCCGGGTGGAGCCCGTTGGTCATCTGGTCGAAATCGGTAAACCCTGTCGGCAGGCCGGTGATCTCCCCTCGCCGCTCGTAAAGTTTCTCGATCGACTCGAGGGCGTCCATAACGGAGTCCTTGATGCGGAAGGAGCGATCCCCCAGGCGGCTCTGGGCGATGGCGAAAACCTTGGTCTCGACCTGATCGAGGAAGGTGTCGATGTTCTCCTGCTCCTCGTAGGAACGCTGGGCGAACTCGTTGCAGGTCACGATGACCTGTCGGAGCGTGTGCTTCTCCTTGAGGATATCGATGTAGAACGCGGCGTTCGCGGCGGTCGGAACGAACGTGAAAAGGCTGGTGACGAACGCGGGGCCGCCCACCTTGTCGAGCAATTGCCGGTCGCGAAGGATCTGCGTGAGCAGAATGAAATCGATCGGTTTTCCGGCGTCGTAAAGCTCCCGCAGGATCTCGAAGAGCGTCGAGTGCGCGGGGACGTAGAAATGCTCGGGGGTGATCTTCTTTTCGATGCACTCCCCCATGACGTCCTTCGGACACAGCAAAACAGAGCCTAGGACGCCGAGTTCGGCGTCCTGGCTCTGTGGAAGAAGTCTGTGAAGATCCGGGGAATAATTCCCCTTATCCCGAAAGTTCGACCGATCCCTGCCGGATCCGGATGCTTTCCCCGGACCCTTTGCGTCTGCGACCTGCTGGGCGGCCTCTTCGGGCATGAGACCCTACTTCGAGTGCTTGGCCTTGGGCTTGGCTTTGAATCCGCCAGCGGATTCTTCCTCTTCGGAAGCCGGAGCAGCCTCTTCGACAGTCGACTTGACCGTGAGGTTGAGCTTGGCCGAAACTTCGGAGTGGAGGCGGACGGTCACTTCGTGAGCGCCGGTTTCCTTGAGAGGGCGCTCCAGTTCAATGCGATGACGATCGATCTCGACGCCCAGCTCTTCTTTGAGCCTGTCGGCGATGTCTTTGGCCGTCACCGAACCGAACGCCTTGCCGGTTTCGCCGGTTTCGAGCGTGAAGGTCAGCTTGAGCTTGTTGACGCGACGGCCGAGCTCCTCGGCTTCGTTGAGTTCGCGAGCTTCGCGCTCGGCGCGTTTCGCCTTGAGCTGGTTGAGGCGCCGCAGCGTGGCCGGCGTCACTTCGAGGGCTTTCCCCGAGGGTACGAGGAAGTTACGGGCGTAGCCACGTTTGACTTTGACGACGTCCGCTTCAGCGCCCAAGGAGGCGATCTTTTCAGTGAGGATAACTTCGGTGGTTGGCATAGTTCTCTCCCGGCCAGAAATTGCGGGGCGTTCTTGTTAGCCGTGCCGGGGCGACCTGTCAACGGCTCGTTTCAAGAACGGGTTAAAAAGTGCAAATTATCGACCTGCGTCTGCGACCGCTGGGGTCTGGGGAATTCCGCCATCGATAACGACGGTCATCCCTTCGGTGATCATCCCGACGAGCCGGATGGCGTCCCAGTTGGCAAGGCGGATGCAGCCGTGGCTTGCGGCACGCCCGATGGTCTGCGGGTTGTTGGTGCCATGGATGCCGATTCCCGGTTTGTTCAGGCCGATCCAGACGACCCCAACGGGGTTGCTCGGCCCGGCGGGGATGTTATGGAAATTGGAGGTTCGCACCCCATGGTTGAGCACCCCTTCATCGTGACGGAACCACGGCAGCGTCGCGATGCCAAGAATCCGCCAGGTGCCCGCAGGGGCTGGAAGGCGGCTTGAGCCGGGGGTGATCGGGAAGGAGGCGACCAGGGTATCGCCCTCGTAAAGCTCCAGAATGCGCTCCTTGGTGTCGATCTGGATCTGGCGGCGCTTGAAATCCGGGACTACCGGCACCTTCCCGACGGCGCGCACCTCTTCAATCTTGAAGGGGGTGATGTTCGGGACGCGGACCTCGTCACCCGCAATCAGATTCTCAAGATCGAGCCCCGGATTGAGGGCGCGAAGAAAATCGGGGTCGCTATGGAAGCGCTCCTCCAGGAACTTCAGCAAGGAGGGATACGGCATCTTCTTGAGCTTGGCCTGCTCCTCGGGCTTGCGGGGAACGTTCCCGATCCGCTGCACGTCCTCGGCGGTGATCGTGTAGAACGTATAGATCGGATAGATTGAGGAGACCGGGAGTTGAGCGGCATCTTCCAGGTTCCCGGTGACGGGAAGGCCTTTCGCCTTCTGGTAACGGGCCAGCGCCTTGGCGGTGAACTCCCCGGGACGTCCGTCGATTTTGCCGGGGCCGAAGTGCTGCTGATCGAGAAAGATCTGGATCCGCGCGGTGATCTCGCGCTGGCCCGCCGGTTCGCTCCGGGCGACCTGACCGGAATCAACGGGGGCTTCCAGAACCTGGAGAGGCTCTTGCGCCAGCGCTCCTGCCGCAAGCAGCGGAGTGAGCCAAAAAAGCAGACTCTTTTTCATGTGGGTATGTGTCAAAGGGTAAGCGGAGGCTTCCCGGATCAGACAGGCACCCGGAAAAAACCGCTCCCTTCACTTATGGCGGTTTTTTCCCACCCGTCAACAGGCGCGTTCAGGTACCCCCTGAGGCCGGGCGAGGGAAAAGCCACCAGCCAAAAAAAAGAGAACCCCCAGCCGGAGCCGGGGGTTCTCTTACAAAAAACAACTTACTTTGCCGCGGCAGCCTGCTGGTTGGGCTGATTGACCTTCACAATCGCGACCGGGTAACGAATGGCGACTTTGCCATCGAGCGAGACCTCGACGTGATAAAGACCGAATTCCTTGAACTGGACTCCGGCGAAGAAATGCACATTGGTGGCCTGGGCGTTGGTGTTCTGCAATTCAAAATCAACCGCCGCTTCCACCACCACGGTTTTGCCGTCCGGGGCGAGGATACGAGCCGTCTGCTTGAACTTGCCGAGACCGTTGGTCCAACGAGACCAGACGCAAAGTTTGAGAACTCCGATGGGAGCGCTCGCCGCCGGAATCACACTAAGTACTCCGACCAGCGACTGCATCCCGTTGACTTCCTGCCGCACATCTTCGCAAATGACGGAGGCCTGTAGGGTTGGAACTTGATTCGACATGGAGCGGCCACGATGAACGAGAGTAGCCATGGGGCAAGCCCTTTTTTCGGGTTTTAGACTATCTGCTCTTGTCGAGCCCGCTCCATGGCAGACAGCCAATAAGACTCAAGCCCGTGTGATAGCCAGGGTCGGCATCGGGGGTCGCGGGAATCGCGGTTGCCAAAGCGCCACGCTTATCGAGGCACTGCACAGCCATCAGGCCGCGATCCCGCCGCACATAATGTGACGAAAAGGCATTCCAGCAATGCCCGAAAATCGACTCCAGTTCCGCGCATTCGCCTTCGCCCCGCGTCAGGGCTTCCGACGCTCCCAGTGCAGCCGCTCTCATCGTCTCCGGCAACGACCACCACGGCATGTCAGTATTGAGCGCCCGCCGGGAATTAAGGTCGAACGCTTTGACGATCCCAAGGCCCGTAAAGCCATTGGCAAAATTCCTCCTCAATACTTCACGCAACCGTACCGCGACGGCCTCATCCTCAACAGCACCAGTCGCTCGCCGGTGCATGAAAGCGAGCCCCGCAAACTCCGTAGCATGTCCCGGATCGGACCAGACCTTCCCGTCGCGCTCATACGGTTGCCCCTCGGCGTCTATAAACTCCCAAAACTCTCCCGGCTCGAAGCGCCCTTCCCCGGCCTGCGTGTGCCGGTCGAGAATATGCCCGATGAACTCGTGCCCCAATGCATCATAGCGGGAATCCCCGGTACAACGGTAAAACAGGGTCGCCGCACCAATCCCGATCATCCGACCCGCATGGGTAAAGCGCCCAGCAACATTCTGCACGGGATTTCCGGGGTCCAGCGCAACCTGCCCAAGGCAAAAAGTTCCCGCACGGATGTCGGCCACAACAGAGGCCAATAGTTGTTCCGCCTGGCAAACCAATGCCTTATCTCCAAGGAAAGCCGCCGCCGCCGCCAACCCCCGGGCGTAAAAGAGATCGGCGATGGAATGATGGGAATGCGTCATTGGCGATGGCTCGACGTCCCCCTTTTCATTGACTTCGAGAGGAGCCCCTTCCCTGCTCATCATAAAGGGCAACCGCCCGCCGTTCCTCGCGCGCGCGGCTTCCATGCTGGCAACGACGTACGGAATTACGGCCCGAATCTTCTCCAGAAACTCTGCCCGCAGTTCATCGCCGACCGAGGGCTCATGCTCCAGCCAGCGTGCGTGTTCTGTTAACGCTTCCAGGCCGCGTCCCTGAATCCAGGAGTAAATGGTATTGGGACCCCGCACAGGGTCGCTTGCGGGGAAATCTTCCCCGGTCGCCAGATTCACCTTGGTGTCAAGAAATGACGATGAACTGTGTTGCCGGTCGAGAATGAACCGAAGCGAGCACAAAATCTGCAAAACGAGGTCTTCGCGCAACGGGAGCGCTGTTACAGCCCGGGCAGAGAAGCCCTTTGCGTCCAGCGAAGAAAGATCAGGAAATAGAGGGAAGCTCATCCGGTCAGCGAAAGCTCAGAACAACTCCCCTTGAGAAGAGCCCCCCCGGGCAGCTTCGTCGCGGATCTCCTGGGTGAGCGATTTGAATTCGCACAGTTCGAGTTCCTCCACCAGTTCCTTGTAGCGGGGCCGGATGGTCAACGCCTCCAGCGGCTCGGGAAGCGGAAGATGGGTGTCAAGCGCGACCATTTGCTGGTTGCTCAGGATCTGCTCCCGCGCTCCGGCAATTTTTTCCCGAATCCCCTCGTTCTTGATCTCGTTCGTCCGCGCCAGCACGGCGTCGATGCTGTGAAATTCGTTGATCAGGGCGACGGCGCGTTTTGGGCCCATGCCCGGAACGCCCGGGATGTTATCGGCGGTATCGCCGACAAGGCAGAGAATGTCGCCGATCTGCCCCGGCTCGACCCCCCATTTGGCCTTCACGTGATCCTTGCCAAGGAGGGCAAAACCGTCCTTGGGGGTCGCCAGATCAGCCTTGTTGGTGGTATAAATCTTCACGCCGTCCTCCACGAGTTGGAAAAGGTCCTTGTCGTTGGTGGCGAGGACAACCTCGTCCCCTCGCCTCACGGCGGCGCAGGCGTAGGAGGCCATCAGATCGTCCGCCTCGGTGTTCGGCACGCCCAGGCTCTGAAGGCCAAGCAGCGGGACGAGCCTGCGGATATGGTTCAACTGGGGGCGCATCAGCTCCGGCATTTCGGAGCGGTGCTGCTTGTAGTCGGGTTGCAGTTCGACGCGCCGCTGGGGCAGCCCCTCGTCCCAAAGAACGGCGGCGAGGTCGGGCTTCACATCGCGGAGCATTTTCCGGAGCACTTTGATGAAACCGTAGATGGCGTTGGTCGGTTCTCCGCGCGAGTTCGACAGCTCCCGGATGGCGAAAAAGGAGCGGTAAACGTAGTAGTGGCCGTCGACGAGGAGAAGTTTCACGAGGCCACGATAAGTCACACTGCGGGAGAATCTCCACTCGAAACCGCTCACCACGGCGGCGCATTTCGATTTAACGGTATGGAGACGACAGCGAGCAACGTGGCGAACAAGGCGGCCTCCAAGGCCGAAGAAGCGGTCGAAAAAACAAAGGGCCAGATGAAAGAGGTGGGCGAGGAGGCCAAAAAAAGGCTCCGCAAGAGCGCTGAATTCATCCGTGAAAACCCGAAACAATCCGCCCTGAGCGCGTTTGGGCTCGGCATCGTGCTGGCTCAGCTCCCCTTACGGATTCTTGCGACGGCATTGATGGGGCTGTTCCTGTTGCTTCTGAAACCGGCTGCTTTTCTCTATGCGGGAATAAAGCTCGTTGAGGGCTATCGTTCGTCGTCTTCCAGTTCCGCCCCTGCCGGACACCAAGGATTCTCGAACAAATAAGCGGGCATTCCCCTCGCAAATTAGGGGGCGGCGTAGCGCATATTGTTTGGTGTTGCCGGGGCGTTGCGGCTATAGACGCCCAATGTTCGAACGTCTCTTTTTTGGTGCGCTATTTTCGGTCAGCCCCTTGGTATTGGCCGAGCCGATTGCCCGTGACGGGGCGCCTCGGGCGGAGATTATTTTCGAGGGAGATGCCGCTCCCGTAAAATACGCTGCCGAGGAATTGCAGACGTGGGCCGGGCGCATCTCCGGGGCGGAATTGCCGATCCTCGCGCAGGCCGGACAGCAGCCGTTAAAGATCCACCTGGGCACCCCAGAGACTTCGCCGACCATCCGCTCCGTCGTGGAAAAGAGCTACGCCGCCGATCTCGCCAAGCTCAAGGGGAACGATGGCTTTGCCATCCGCAGACAGGGCAGCAACATCTACATCTTCGCCGCCGAGCCCAAGGGCGTCCTCAATGGCGTCTATCGATTCCTGGACCGAAACAGCGATATCGTCTTCGTACGGCCCATGCAGGGAGAAGAAGGGATCGGCACGATCTACTCGAAGAACCCGAATCTCTCGGCCGACAATGTCGATCTGCTGGAGATTCCGGCGTTCCGCATGCGCGGTCTTCAGGGCGATCCCGCCTGGGGCGCACGTCTGCTGACGAGCAACCGCACCAATCTACCCGGCCGGCCGGATGCCCGGGCGAAGCTGGATCGCTTCGGCACCCTCTATGCCTACACCGCCCATGGCGTGCAGCCCGATGAATTCAAGGAAAAGCCCGAGTTCTTCGCGATGGTGGGAGGCAAGAGAGGCAAAAGCCAGTACTATACCCAGCTTTGCTACACCAACCCGGAACTGTCGAATGTCTACCTGGAGCGCCTGAAATCGGCGGCGGCTGCCAATCCTGCGGTCACCACCTTCGACGCCCAGCATGCCG